>SFVK01000011.1 GCA_004561545.1 bacterium | reverse complement strand
CGATTGGTGTAAATTTGGTGTAAAGAGGTAAATTTATTCGGTTTGGAAAGTCCCGAAACCCGCATAAATACTGGGGTTTTCTTACTTGTCGTTCGGTAATGACTTCATTGTGGGGAAAAGCAGCACATCGCGGATGGAGGCGGAGTCGGTGAGGAGCATCACAAGGCGGTCGACGCCAAAGCCCAGGCCGCCCGTGGGGGGCAGGCCGTATTCCAGGGCGGTCACATAATCGTAATCCACCTGTGCCTTGCTTTCAGGATCAATGGCCTTGCGCTCCGCCACCTGGCGCTCAAAGCGGCCCTTCTGGTCGATGGGATCGTTCAGCTCGCTGAAGGCGTTGCCGAACTCGGTGGCATTGATGAAATACTCAAACCGCTCGGTGAAAGCCGGATTTCCCGGCTTGCGCTTGGCAAGCGGGCTGTTCTCCACGGGGTAATCATAGATGAAGGTGGGCTGGATGAGCTTTTCCTCCACAAAGGCGTCAAAGAACTCGGCCAGAATGGCGCCCTTGCTGGGGATCTCGGGCAGCTCCACATGGTACTGCTTTGCCAGCTCAATGGCTTGCTCATCGGAGGAAACGGCGTCAAAATCCACGCCGGAATACTTTTTGACGGCTTCCACCATGGTCAGGCGCTCCCAGTGGGAGAGGTCAATGCTGTTGCCCTGATAGGGGATGACCAGACTGCCGCAGACCTTCCGGGCCACCGTCTTCATCATCTCCTCCACCAGGTCCATCATGCCGTGATAGTCGGTATACGCCTGATACAGCTCGATGGTGGTGAACTCGGGGTTATGCTTGGGGTCCATGCCCTCGTTGCGGAAGATGCGGCCCACCTCATAGACCCGGTCCATGCCGCCCACCACCAGACGCTTGAGGTAAAGCTCGGTCTCGATGCGCAGAACCATATCCATATCCAGCGTATTGTGGTGGGTCACAAAGGGCCGGGCGGAGGCGCCGATCTCAAAGGGGGTCAGGATGGGGGTATCCACCTCCAGAAATCCCTTGCTGTCCAAAAACGCGCGCAGTTCCCGCAGAATCATGCTGCGCTTGACAAAGGTATCCTTCACATCCGGGTTGACGATGAGATCCACATAGCGCTGGCGGTAGCGGGCTTCCCGGTCCGTCAGGCCGTGGAACTTTTCGGGCAGGGGCAGCAGGCTCTTGGAAAGAAGCGTCAGCTCATGAACCCGGACGCTCAGCTCCCCCATTTTGGTGCGGAACACCTCGCCGGTGCAGCCAATCAGATCCCCCACATCCAGCTTCTTGAAGGCGGCGTAGGCCTCGTCCCCCAGCAGGTCGCGCTTGACAAAGATCTGGATATCGCCTTTGGCGTCCCGCAGGTGGGCAAAGCTGGCCTTGCCCATCACGCGCTTGGACATCATGCGGCCGGCCAGGCTCACCATGCGGCCGGTGTCCTCTTCCGCAGGCAGATCCCTGTATTCCGCCTGCAGATCGGCAGAAAAGGCGTCCTGCTTGTATTTGGTGATCTCAAACGGGTCATGGCCGGCGGCCCGCAGGTCCGCCAGCTTCTGACGCCGCACCGCCGCTTCGGACGCGGCGTTCTGGGGGTTGGATTGCTTGTTCTGTTCCATGGCGCAGGTTCCTTTCCTGTCGTTTTCTGTTTCTTTGTTTCCCTCTCACCGGGTGCGGCTCACAGCCAGGATCTTGTACTCCAGAATGCTGCCGTTGGGCAGGGTGACGTCCACGCTCTCGCCCGCCTTATGGCCCACAAGCGCCGCGCCCACAGGGCTTTCGTCGCTGATGCGGCCGGCATCAATGTCCGCCTCGGTGGAGCCGGTGATGTCGTATTCCTCGGCGTCCTCCTCGTCATCGCCCTCGGCCAGGATGCGCACATGCATACCGATGGAGATGGTGTCGGTGGAAAGGTCGCTGTCGTCGATGACGCGGGCCACCTTGAGGGTGGCTTCCAGGTCGGCGATGCGGGCTTCCACAACCGCCTGCTCCTCCTTGGCGGCGTCATACTCGGCGTTCTCCGAAAGGTCGCCGTAGCCGCGGGCCACCTTGAGCTTTTCCGCCACTTCCTTGCGGGTGACGGTGCGCAGGGTGTTCAGTTCATCCTCCAGTTTTTTATAACCCTCATGGGTAACAACCACTTCTTTGGCCATTGTCGAAATTCTCCTTCGCAATTAAAAAGTTGTGCGGCTCATGTGGAGCCGCACTAGTTATATTATTGTAGTCATTTTCGGGGCTCTTGTCAAGCAGTTTCGCGCCGATGCGCCGCGATTTTGTTCTTCTGCCTGGAGATTGTTCCCATTTTGTTACTTTTGGGTCCGTTGCTCTTGACGCAGGGAACGCTGCGTGGTATCATATATAAAATATATCGCGCAAAAGGGGTGAAGTATGCCCTTTTTGTGTTGGAATGTGCTTTGGAAACCTGCCGGATAATCGTTGCATGAAAGGAAGGCGTTGGGACCGTTGAAACGATTTTTGTGTGCTTTGGCCGTTGCCGCGCTGCTGATCTTGTGTGTCTCCTGCGGGAACAGAGCGGCAGCCGCCTCGGGTCAGAGTGTGGCAACCGCCGTTCCCACAGAGTCCTCCTCCCGCAATGTGCGCAGTGAGCCGGTCGCGGTGAGCGAGACTGTTGCCAATGCCGGCAACGTTGCCGGAACCCAGGCACCGGCCGCTGCGGACACCCCGGACACGGCCGAGCAAACCCCTTCCACCGGGGACATCCCGGTGGCTTACATCGCTGCAGTGTTGGGGCTGATCCTGATCTGTTTTGCGGGGCTTATTGTGCTCAAGCGTTTCTGACCAAATCTGTGGGGAGAAGCCGTCGCGGCTTCTCTTTTTTTATTCTGATCCCGGAAGGAGGGAGCAAAATGAAACGGGAGCGGTTCCGCCATCTGCGGGGGGACAGCCGGCTGTTCCCCTTTGCGGCCCGCACGGCGCTGCGCAGGCGGCAGAGACGGGCCGCCCGGCTGCTGCGCACCGCCGGGATTGCCGCGCTCTGCCTGGCCGGGGTGCTTGTGGTCCGGGAAAGCCTGCTGCGCGGCGGACAGCCCGATGCGCCCCGGGCTGCGGCGCTCACACCGGCTCCCACCGAAACCGTGGCGCCCATTCCGGTGCGGGCCGCCACGGTGGACGCGCTGGCGGCGACGGAGGCGCAGGACGAGGCGGCCCACGCCTCCCCCGCCCCGCAGCCCACCGCCGGGCCGGAACAGACCGCCCGAATTCTGCCCCGGTACCGGGAGCTGTATGAGCAAAACCCCGATCTTGTGGGATGGCTGCGGATGGAGGGCACCCGGATTGACTACCCGGTGGTTCAGGTCCCGGGGGACAATTCCAGCTATCTGCGGCGCGGTTTTGACCGGCTGTATTCCACCGGCGGCACGCTGTTTCTGGACGGGCGCTGTGTTCTGGGCGGACCGGGGCGCGGCGGCACGGCAAACGCGCTGATTTATGGGCACAATATGGCAAACGGCTCCATGTTTGCCGATCTGGTCCTCTACCGGCAGGAGTCCTTTTACCGGGAGCATCCCACCTTCACCTTTGACACGCTGACCCGGGAAGGCACCTGGCAGATCGTGGCGGCGGTGGATACCGTATTGGGGGCCGATGCGCTGCCCTACTACACCTTTTTTGACGCGGCAGACCGGGCCGAATGGCAGCGCCGGGTGGATGCCATTCTGGCGTTGTCGCTCTATGACACCGGCGTGGTGCCGGAATACGGGGATGAGCTGCTGACGCTCTCCACCTGCGGCGAGACCAGCGCCGCGACCGACAGGCGCTTTGCGGTGCTGGCTGTGCGGATTGAGACGGGAGGACAGGAATGATTGCAACGGCAATTGCCCAGTGGGTGGGGGTGCTCTGCCTGCTGCTGTGGGGGTTCTGGCTGTGCTGCAAGCTGCGGCTGCCTGCGGGGTTTGCTCCCCTGGCGGGCGTCAGCTTTGCCATGGTGGTTCTGCAGCTGTTTGGCAGCGTGAACCAGCTTTGGCTGGGCGCCCATCTGCTGCTCGTCGGCGCGGTGCTCACGCTGGTACACCGCAAGGCAAAGGAACTGCGCCGGGAGCTGCTGGCGCCCGGGGTGCTGGCCTTTGTGACGGCTGCGGCGGTGCTGCAGCTCGCCTTTGCCCTGGGAAAGCCGGAGTTCCAGACCTGGGATGAGTTCAGCCACTGGGGGATCTACTTTAAGAGCGTCTTTTTCCAGCACCGGTTTGCGGTGTGGGATCTCCCCCGGGCGCTGGCCCATCCGTCCTACCCCCAGGGAATCCCGGCTCTTTACGCCTTGTTTGCCCAGATGGCGGACTGCTACCGGGAATCCGACGTTCTCTTTGTCACCGCCCTGCCGCTGGCTGCTGCGGCGGGGGCGCTGTTCACGGTACAGACGCCGCCGGGCCGGGCCGGCCGCCTGATTTACACCGTCTGCGCCTGTCTGGCCGCACCGGCACTGTTCTGTGTGTTTGCCGCCGACACCCCTTACACCACCGCCTATATGGACGCCCCGGTGGGCGCCATGCTGGGGGCCGGGCTGCTGCTGTGCCTGCCTGACGCCGGGGACCGCGACCGGCTGCGCCGCGCTCTGGCCGTGGGACTGGTGAGCGCGGCGGCCTCCACCGTCAAGGAGATCGGCACCGTGTTCGCCCTGTGCACGCTGGGGGTCTGGTTTGCCCAGTGCCTGACGGCGGCAGTGCGCCGCGGCGGCATGGTCCGCCGGGTGTGGCTGCCCTTGGGCGCGGCTGCGGCCCTTCCGGCAGGCACCTTTGTGGCGTGGAAGGTGCTGCTTTCGGTGCTGCACCGGGGGAGCGACCAGTTTTCCTCCATGGGCATCGGGCAGTTTGTACGGTGCTTTGAGCAGGCCCGCAGCGGGGAGAACCGGTACTTCTTTGATGTGTGGGACCGGTATTATGCCCGGCTGCGCAGCTATGCGCTGCTGTTCGGGTCCAGCCCGCTCAAAATCGGGTGCCTGTGCGCGCTGGCCGCCGTGGTTCTGGCGCTGGCCCTGATGAAAGTGCTGGGGCGGCGGCGGGGGCTTTGCGCCGGGCTGCCGGGGCTTTGCATGATTCTTTACTGGCCGCTCTACCACGGGGTGCTGTTCTATGTTTATATCTGCGGAATGAGCGCCTATGAAGCGCTGCGGATGGCCAGCTGGGACCGCTATTTCTGCTGTTTCTTCATCGGATGGTTTGTCATTCTGGCAGGGGAGGCGCTGCTGCTGGGCAGCCGCCTGCCGGTGGAACGGGCCGCCCGGGCCGGGGCACTGCTTCCTGCCGGGCTGCTGGCCTGCGTGGGGCTCTGGGGGCTGCTGGGAGTGCCGGACAGCCTGGTACTGCCCACCGCGCAGTGGCGGGCCGAGGGACGGCAGAACGCCGCTGTCATCCGGGACAAGACCGCCGGACGGGACGAGGGGCAAACCATCTGGCTGCTCAGCGCCGACGGGGAAACCGCCGTGGAAACCATGTGGTACTACCAATACGAGCTTTACCCCGCCCTGACGGCGGTGGAGGCCTCCCCGGTTCAGGGAGATGCCGATCTGGAACCCACCGCAGGGGAACACCGCGTGGGGTATCTGGTTCTGTTCGGGCTGGACGACGGGTTTGCCCGGCGAACCGCCGCGCTGGCGGACGACGGGCTGGCGGCCGCCAGCAGCGGAACGCCCGCCGTCTATGAGGTACAGCGACAGGCGGACGGGATACGCCTTCTGGCAAGGTAACTCTTGCATTTTGGGGGAAAATCCGCTATGATGGAACACGACAAAATCATCTGCAAAGGAGCTTGACCCATTTATGGCATTCAAATATGAAATCACCGAGCGCATCGCTGTGCTTTCCACCAACTCCAGCGGCTGGGAGCGCCAGCTGAACATGATCAGCTGGAACGACCATGAACCCAAATACGACATCCGCGACTGGTCCCCTGACGGCAGCAAGATGAGCAAGGGCATCAGCATGACCAAAGAGGAGCTGGCCGCGCTCAAGGGCATTCTGGATGAGATGGAGCTGTGATGGAAGACTACCGCGCGCAATTTATTGAGCTGTACAGCAAAAACATCACCCGCCCCGGGGCGGACCGGCTGCTCAAGTGGCTGGAGGGCACCGACTTTTTCACGGCGCCTGCCTCCACCAAGTTCCACGGCGCCTGCGAGTTTGGCCTGGTGATGCACAGCATCAACGTCTATCAGGCGATGATGCAGCATTTTTTCACCGAGGGGGACAACCCCGAAACCTTTGCGGTCTGTGCGCTGCTCCATGACGTGTGCAAGGCGAACTTTTACAAGGTGGGAACCCGCAACGTCAAAAACGACGCCACCGGCCAGTGGGAGAAAGTTCCCTTTTACCAGGTATCGGACCAGCTGCCCTACGGCCATGGGGAAAAGAGCGTCTATCTGATTGAGCACTTTATGCGGCTCAAGACCGACGAGGCCATTGCCATCCGCTGGCACATGGGCGGCTTTGATGATGCCGTGCGCGGCGGCAGCTATGCCGTGAGCGACGCCTACAACCGGTATCCGCTGGCGGTCAAGCTGCATATCTCGGACCTGATCGCCACCTATCTGATGGAGCAGGGAACCAGCAGCGTGGACAACGGCCACCCCAAACCCGTGAAGTAACAGCACTGCCCGCAACGTTCGGGAAGGGACCCTGAAAACAGTTTTGCCTCCGTGTCATTTGGGACACGGAGGCTTTTCTTTTGACTTCCGGGGCAAGGCCCTGCGCTGTGCCGCCAGGATCGCAGCGGCGGCGGGGTTTGTTCTGTTGCCGCGCAAGCTGCGTCCCGGCCCGCTTTTTGGCCCGGTGCCGTTCAAGGGGTTTCGGTTGGAATTTCTTCGGCATTCCTAAGAATGGTCATTACAAAGTCTTCCAGCAGGGAATTGATGATTTCCGGTTTGTCAGTATTGGAATTGTGCCCCGCCCCGTCAATCCATTGTAAAGGAATCCCCGTGTTTTTGTGCCATGCTTTGTTATAACGGATGCAGGAGCCGGCATGATCCTGTTTGCCGCAAATCAGCAGCGCAGGACATCTGATTTCATACGGCAGATCTTTTTCCATCGCCTGTGCAAGAATCCGAAAACCGTGTCCGGCAAGCTGTGCATATCGCTTTTGATCCCCGTCATAGACCATCATCATCTCGCGCATCAGACGTCTGCCATATTCAGAAGTTGCCACACCGTTTGTCCCGGATTTTAAAAGAGCTTTCCATGGATAATAGAAATACACCGGTTCCATTCTTTTCAAAAGCCAAAGTTCCACGCCCGTCACATACCTTCTCTGCAGCGGGGCAGAATCAATGGAAACAAAACCTGCCAACCGATCGGGATACAGCTGTGCGTAAGCCTGTCCCACATATCCGCCCATCGATTGACCCACAAGGATGGGTTTTGTGATTTTTTCCAATGTAAAAATTTCTTCCAGCCATCGGGCCTTATCGAACAAATCAAAATCAAGTCGGAACGGCCACGAGGATGCGTGTCCCGGGGCATCCCATGTAAAAAGATTGAATTTTCCCTCAAAGAAGGCAATCTGTTTGTCAAACAGCCTATGGTCAGCGGTCAGTCCCGGAAGAAAGGCAAGCGTTGGCGCATTCAAATCCGAAACCTTCCGCCAATAATGAATTGGTCCATAAGCCGTTTGATATACATTTTCTTTCAATGTCCTCACCTCTGTTGTGTTTCTTTTGTATTGCAACAGGAACCAAGCGGCTGTGACTGTCGCTGTCTTGCCAGCGCCGCCCTTCCGGGCGGAATTATCCGGCCAACGCGGCCAGGTAGGCGTCGATGCGCTGGCTGAAAAGCTCCGGCCAGCGGGCATCGTACCCGGCAAAGACCTGCTTGAAGTAGTCGGCCTCCGCCTGATCGGGCGGGCTGGTGCGCCGGTAGCAGTAGAGGGTCACGCCGTTAAGGGGGAACTGGGTCACATACTCATAGTGGGCGGACGCGGGGGTATCGCCGCGCAGGGCCGCGTTGATGGGGCCCACAATGCCGCCCTCATCGGTCTTATCGGTGACCATCACATACTCGGAGGACCAGATGCCGGTGGGGAAGCCGTGGGTGGAAGGCACGCTGCTCTCCCACAGAATCATGGATCGGAGCTGGGGATGGGCGGGATCACTGTAGGCAAAGGTGGTGCCGCTGTATCCGTCGGAGTCCACATTGAGATAGACGGTTCCCTCCTCGGGGCAGTGTTCCAGCACAAAGTCCGTCACGGCGGCCATGGCGTCCAGGTCGGTGCGGCGGGTCAGGTCAAGGCTTTCACCGCTGAGCAGGGAGGTCTGAAGGGTTGCGCCGGGAATCCGCAGCGCGTTGCCACAGTTCAGCACAAAAAAGAGCGCCATCCCCCCTGCCCCGGCGGCGGCCACAGTGCCGCGCCGCAGGGCGCAGAGCGATGCGGACAGGGCGAACAGGCCAAACAGATAGACGGGCGCCAGGATGAGGCTCTGATGATCCCCCAGGGACTGGGTGCGGGTAAAGAGCGCCATGGCCAGCACGCCGGAGGCTGTGACAACCAGCGCCGGCACCCGCAGGCGGCGCACGGCGCAGGCCGCCGCCAGCCCGGCGGCGCAGAGAATGAGCCACACCGCCCCCTGGGTGCCGAGCTGGCCCAGGCAGTTGTTCCAGAATCCGCCGCCGTAATAGGCGCCGTAAATATCGGAATAGTCGGTGGTCAGGATGGTGCGGAAGGTGGGCAGCAGCACCACCACAATGCAGACCACGCTGGGCACGCCGAACTTGAGCAGGTTGCCCAGCACAGGGGCGAACCGCCCCCGCCGGGCCGCGCCCGCCAGCACCGCAGCCACATAGACCAGATAGAACGCCAGGACCCAGAACATATACCACCGGCGGGTCAGGATCAGCGCAAAGGTGGCGGCAAACAGGCAGGCCAGCCGGGCAAAGGACAATGTCTCGAACCGCTCGTCCGCGCAGAGCAGCAGAATGACTGCCACAAACACAAGGCCAAAGGCATCCGGCATTCCGTGGGTGGCAGGCCAAAGGAACATGGGCCACAGCACCATGGCCGCCATGCACAGGGGGTAATACAGGCGGGTACGGCAGCCCGGGAACCCTTCTGCCAGCTTTTTGGCCGCCATGAGCAGCGCAAACCACATCGGCACAAAGCAGGTCAGGGCATAGCAGATCATAAACGCATCGATGGTACGGCTGGTGAAGAGGTAGGGCACGCTGATGAAGAGGTTCATGAACATCTTGTAATCCGCCGTGAGCAGATTTTCGGCCAGAACATGAACCCCGTAAAACCCGCTCTGCCCAAAACTGCCGAACAGAAGCGTCTGCTTGGCAAAATAGTTGATGGCATCGTCGTGATAGACCGTGTTGCGGTAGAGGACCAGCGCGGCAATGACCGCCACCCCCACTGCGGACCCCACGGCCCAGCTGACCAGAAACGCCGGGTCGTCCCGCAGGCGCTGCCCCGGGAAGGCGGCGCGCCATGTGAATTGCAGCAGCAGACACAGCCCGCCCATACAGATGGCCCACAACAGCACCACCAGCAGCATACCGCCGTAGGCGGTGACGGCGCCGCCCGCAAGAATGCCCACAAGCAGCAGCACCCCATACACCAGCCAGCGCGGACCGGCGGGCAGGGTCTTCCATCGGATTTTCGGGAGCTTTGGCATAGCAGGCCTCCATAATACAAATTGTATATTTTGCTTTAATATTACAGTTAAACAAAAACCCGGCCTGCGGGGAAAAACCGCAGGCCGGGCAGTATGTATTTATTTCTGGTCCAGCCGGTTCAGTGCATCGGCCAGTTCCTGCGAAACGCTGCGGCGGTCACGGGCAGGGCGGCGCAGACGGTGAACCGGTTCCGCCGCCGGGGGCTGGGGGGCCGGGCGGGACCGCTTTGCCACGGGCTGTGCCACCGCCTTGCTGCGGACAGGCTCCCCGGGGGCGGGAGCCGGCGCAGAGGGCGTTTGGGGCAGGGGGTCCCCGAAGCGGCGGAGCTGTACGCCGAACGCCGCAAAATCCTCCTCGGTGGCCGCCAGCGCCTGGTAAAGCGCCGTGGTGGCGTCCTCCAAATCAAAGGAAGCCAAAGAGATCTTGTCATCGGCCTGGTTCACCCGGGCGCGAAGCAGTTCAATCGCGGCCGCCAAATCCCGGGCATGATCCGCCATCCGGGCCTTCTGCTCATCGGCCTGCTGTTGCAGGCGAAGCTCGGCGGATTCCGCCTTGAGGCGGGCTTCCACCAGGATGCGGCGCGCCTCAATCCGGGCCTCCTCCGTCACGGTGGGGGCCGGCTGGGGAGCGGGGGCAGGTTCCGGCGGCGGGGCCGGCACTTTGTCAGGCTCCGGCGCTTTGGCGGGTTTTGGCGCAGCGGCGCCCCCCTTGGGGATCATGGCCTCCATCTCGTCCACCTGCTTTTGCAGGTCGCGGCATTTGAACTGCCATTCCAGGATGGACTGCTGGCTTTCCCGGTAGCGGTTTTGCAGGGTGCTGGCCCGCTCCTCAGCGGTCTGGGCGCGGGCTGCGGCGGCGGCAGCAGCCTTTTCCGCCGTCTCGGCGCGCTGTGTGGCGCCGGCCAGGTCGCTCTGGAGCTTATCCACGCAGGCACGTGCCGCGCTCTGCTCGGAGCGCAGCTTTTCGTTCTGCGCCTTGAGCCGGTCAATCTGCTCCTCATATTCGCTTTCCCGCTGCTGGGTCTCGTTGGCAAGGGCGTTCATATATGCCAGCACATCGTTCTTGTCAAACCCCCGGAAGCTGGTGCGAAACCCCTTTTCCTGCAAGGTCTGTATGGCTGGTTCCTGGCTGGGCATGGCGCTCCTCCTCAACTTGCAAGCGCGGCAAAGCGCTTACCGGGCAGGGACCCGCCCTGCCAATGGTAGTGGCCGCAATTCGGTTGGCCCCGCATCAGGAACGCTTGTTCAGGATGCTGAGCAGATCGTTGAAGTAATCACCGTCATCTTCCTCGGCAGGCTCAGGCTGGCTGACCGGCGTGGTGGAGACGGGGGTATCCACGTTGGGATTGAAAACGTTGCTGAACACGGGGTTGGGGATCACGGGGTCCACGGCGGGCTTTGCCTTGGGGGCTTCCGCCTTGGGTGCCGCAGGCGCGGCCGCGGCGGCAGCCGCCTTCTGGGCATCCATGGCGGCCTGAATGGGCTCGTCCACACCGGGGGTGCTCTCAAAGCCGGTGGCCACAACGGTGATGCTCATCTCATCCTGCAGGCGCTCGTCGAACGCAGTGCCCCAGATGATGTTCGCATCGGGGTGAGCGCTCTGGGTGATCATGGAGGCGGCGGTCTCCACATCGTCCAGGCCGATATCGGGGCTGGAGGTGATGTTGATGATGACGCCGCGGGCGCCCGCGATGCTGGTCTCCAGCAGCGGGCTGGAGATGGCGGCCTTGGCGGCGTTCTCGGCCTTGCCGGCGCCCTTGGCGACGCCGACGCCCATGTGGGCAAAGCCGGCGTCCTTCATGATGGAGCGCACGTCGGCGAAGTCCAGATTGATGAAGGCGGGCACATTGATGAGGCTGGAGATGCTCTCGACGCCCTGACGCAGCACGTTGTCGGCGGCCTCAAAGGCGTTCATGAGGGTGATCTTTTCCTGGCTGATGAGCTTGAGACGCTCGTTGGGAATGACGATCAGGCTGTCCACATGCATCATCAGGTTGGCAATGCCCTGCTCGGCAATGCTCATCTTGCGCTTGCCCTCAAAGGCAAAGGGCTTGGTGACGATGCCGACGGTCAGGATGCCCAGGTCATGGGCCGTCTCGGCCACAACGGGAGCCGCACCGGTACCGGTGCCGCCGCCCATGCCGGCGGTGATAAAGACCATCTGGGCGCCCTTGAGGGCATTGGCGATCTCGTCCTTGCTCTCCTCGGCGGCACGCTGGCCAACCTCGGGGTCGGCACCGGCGCCGCGGCCCTTGGTCAGCTTGGCGCCAAGCTGGACCTTCTGGGTGGCCTTGGAGTTGACCAGCGCCTGCTGGTCGGTGTTCATGGCGACGAACTCAACCCCGTTGAGACCGGCTTCCACCATGCGGTTGACGGCGTTTCCGCCGCCGCCGCCCACGCCAATGACCTTAATGTTTGTAACATTCTGCATCTCTTCATCGAGAACGAACGCCATAAGTGTATCCCCCTAGAAACAAAATTGTTTGTAAATAGCAATTCACAGCGGACCGTTTTCCAACGAATGGACACACTGGCCCTAAGATATCGCATATAACTGTTTATAAGGATACCAAATTTTCCGAGTAATTTCAATACCCGTGCGGCAAAAAGCCAAAAATTTGATGGAATGACCTCCGAATATACCAAAACCCTGCGGGGGCCCGCAGGGTTTTTGAGAAAATATGACAAAATATTTTTATTCCTCAGAAGCATCCTCCGTCAGGCTCCGGCACTGGGCGCCCAGGCCCGCCAGATCTTGGGCAAGGTGGGCATAGCCCCGCCGGATATGGCCCGCGTCGGCCACCCGCACCGTGCCTTTTGCGCCCAGGCCCGCCAGCACCAGCGCCGCGCCGCCCCGCAGATCGGGCGCCGTCACGGTTCCGCCGTGGAGTTCCGCCCCGCCGGCCAGACGCAGCAGCCGGCCCTCCGCCTGTGCGCCGGCACCCAGTGCGGCAAAGCCCGCAGCGCAGGCAAAGCGGTTCTGGAACAGCCCGTCATAAATGCGGGAAGGCCCGTCAGCCCCCAGCAGCACCGCAGCGGCCAGGGGCGCGGCGTCGGTGGCAAGGCCCGGGTAGGCGCTGGCCACCAGATCCTGCCCGCCCTTCAGCGGCCGGGCCGGGCAGCGGCTGACGGTGAATCGGCCGCTGCCCCGCACCACGGAACAGCCCGCAGCGCCAAGAAAATCCAGAAACGCCGCAAGATACCGGGGCGGGCAGCCCTCCACCGTCACACGGCCCCCCGCAATGGCGGTGGCCGCCGCATAGGTGGACGCCGCGATGCGGTCCGGCAGCACGGTGTGGCAGCAGCCGCCCAGAAGGTCGCCGCCGGTGCCCCGGATGCGCAGCGTGGAGGTGCCCGCCCCCGCGATCCGCGCCCCGCAGGCGTTGAGGAAAGCGGCGGTATCGGCGATTTCCGGCTCGCAGGCGGCGCCGCGCAGCACCGTGGTGCCCGCCGCACAGCAGGCGGCCATCATCAGGGTGAGGGTTGCCCCCACGCTGGGCAGGCGCAGGGCAAACTCGGTTCCACGGAGCACCCCGTGGCAGCGCAGAATCACCCGGTCCTGCCGCAGCTCGGCCTGCGCGCCCATGGCGGTGAGGCCCGCCAGGTGAATGTCGATGGGGCGCGGTCCCAGGCGGCAGCCGCCGGGCAGCGCCAGCTCCGCCCGCCCGGCCCGGGTCAGCAGCGGTGCCAGATAAAACACCGATCCCCGCATGGCCCCGGCCAGCTCCGACGGCACCGTGCCCGTGACGGATGCCGTGGGGCGGGTGAGGATGTTCCCCCCTTCCCTCTTGGCGTCGGCCCCCACCGCTTTCAGCAGGGCCAGGCTGGTATCCACATCCCGAAGGCGGGGCACGGCCAGCAGGGTGCAGGGTTCCCCACACAGCAGGGTGGCCGCCAGAAGGGGCAGCACACTGTTTTTGGCCGCCGCGGGGCGGATGCAGCCGCTGAGCACCTGCCCGCCGGTCACCTCGATATATTCCATTGCCGCACCGTCCTCCCCAAAAATACTGGTCCGGTAGTACTATATGCCGGACCGGGAAAATTCATCATTTCGTCAAAGAAAGAGACAACCTTCTTACAGCAGGATGGGTTGAAGCTGCACCCCGCGCAGCGCGGCTTCCAGCGTGTCGGGAAGCTGGGTGAAATCCGCCTTGAGGCTGCAGGGCTTTTTGAAACTGTCATCCTGGCCAAAGGGCACAAAATAATAGTTTTTGCGCTGGAGCAAAGCGGCCAGCGCCGTCACACTGCCCGAAAGCCCGTCGTTGGTGGAAACCCCCACCACCACGGGACGCCCGCCCCGCAACATACTCTTGGCGGCCAGCGTGACCGGCGTGGAGCTGACCCCCTGGGCCAGCAGCGCCAGTGTGGTGCCGGTGCAGGGGGCAATCACCAGCGCCGAGGCCATGCGCCGGGGACCCAGCGGTTCCGCCTGGCGCAGATCCTCCATGGGCTGATGGCCGGTCAGATCCTCCAGCTGGCGCTTCCAGTCGGCGGCGCGGCCAAAGCGGGTGTCCAGCGTTGCGGCGGAATAGCTCATCAGGGGCAGCACCTCCCACCCCCGGGCGCGCAGACGGGCCACCTGGGGCAGCACCGTCTCAAAGGTACAAAAACTGCCGCACATCGCAAACACCACCGTGCGCGGCCAATCGGCAGAGTAACTCATGGGGTCGTTCTCCCTTCTCTTTCCTGCAAAATCGTCACCACGGTATGGGCCACCAGTTCCCCGGCGGTCTCGGGCGCACAGCGCGCGGGCAGGCTCAGCGCATGTTCGGCGTGAAGGTCCAGCGCCCGGGCCGCCGCAAAGTCGGTGCCGCCGGGACGGCTGGCCAGGTCAACAATCAGTGCCCCCCGGGGCAGGCACTCCAGCTGGGACCGGCCCAGAACCGGCGCGGGGATGGTGTTGACCACCGCGTCAAAGTTCGGCAGGACCCGCTTGAGGGCGGTGAGCGGCACCCCATGGCAGCCTGCGGCCCGGGCGCAGGCACGCTGCTCCGCCGATCGGGCCGCCACCGTGACCCGGCCGCCCAGCAGCGTCAGACGCCGGGCCACCGCCCGGCCGATGCGGCCATATCCCAGAATGAGGAAATCGCTCTCCCAGATGGTCCGGCTGCGCAGCTGCATGAGCAGCGCCAGGCATCCCTCGGCCGTGGGCACCGCGTTGAGGCAGGCCAGCTCGGGGCGCAGGAAGTAATCCACCAGTTCCACCCCGGCCGCCCCCGCCGCCTGGCGCACCGGCTCGCTGACCCGGCCGCCCAGTGCCAGCGTCCCGGGTTTGGCGGCGCGCAGAATGCGGGCCAGATCGGCAGCCTCGGCCTCCAGCGGCATGGGCAGCAGAATATAGTCCGCCCGGCCCGCGCCCTCGGCGCCCAATACGGTATAGCCTTCCCGCCGCAGCGCCTGCGCCGCAGCCAGCTGGCGGGCATCCCGCCCCACCACGCAGAAGATTTTCTCCATTTGCCTCACCCCCGGCCTTTGTTCCATGCTATGCCGGCCGGGCGGGAGGGGTGACAGAACAAAGCGGCGCCGCGCACGTTTTGCTGTGCGCGGCGCCGCGATGCGGGGGGAAATCAATAATTTTTGAGCGCGTCACACTGGCCGCGCAGGATGGAGAGCGGTTCCACCGGGGTCTGGCCGATGCGGACCTCCACCACGGTGGATTTGGCGGTCATGCCGATGTTCTGACCGCGGCGCAGCAGGTCGCCCTCCTCCACATCCAGGCTCTTGAGCCCATAGAAGATGGTTTTGACACCGGCGCCGTGCTCAATGACCAGCGTGTTGCCCACGCCGTCCAGCTCCCGGGCCAGCAGAACCTTACCTGCGGCGGGGGCCACCAGCTCACAGCTGCCGCTGAGCACCGCGTTGACGCTGGTGCGGCCGGTGCCGGTGCCTTTGGCCCGCTCCTCCCGGGTGCGGTTGAGATATTCCGTGGTGCCGTAGGGCAGGGTGATGTCCATGCTCCTGGTGAAGGGGGAGGAAAAGCCGGTCTCGGTCCAGTAAAGCGTGGACCCGGCCACATCCAGCAGGTCCGCGACCTCCCGGGGGGTATTGTCCGGCCCCACATAGGGCTTGGTCAGCTGGGATTTGGAGGTATAGTCCCGATAGGCACCGGACCGGGCGCGGACCGTCAGGGTGAGGGTCTGGGTATAATCCCCGGTCTGGACCCGAAGAGGATAATCCTTTGCCTCGGCGTCGCAGGGGATGGGCAGGTAGGCCACCCAGCCCCGGGTTCCTTCATAAAAATCCGTGGCGGACAGCTGGGAGGTAAGGATGGGCTTGCCCCCGCTCTGAGCGCCGCTGACGATGAGCGCCACCACCCCGCCCTGGGCCGCCGACTGGGTGTTGAGCCGGACGGTGGGCCGGATGTCGACGGTAAAGGCCAGCTCATAGGTCTGGGAGCCGGTGACCGATGCCTCCTCGGCATAGCCCTGGGCGTTGGACACCACCAGCCGGGCGGTGTAGTCGCCGTTTTGCTCAAAGTGGAAGGCGTGGAACTGCTGGACCGTCCCGGTGAAGCACGATTCGCCGGCGGCGTTTTCCACCGTCAGCTGGGTGCGCAGGTCGGACGGGCTCACGGTGAGGTCGGCGCCGGCGCTTTCCACCGGGGTTTCCAGCACCGTGGGCCGGGACGAGACGGTATCCCGGTAGGTCCGCTTGATGAGATTGCCCGCCACCGGAACCTGCCAGCGGTAGGAGGAAGGCTGCACCTCCTGCCCGTCAAAGGTGACGGTGACAGCGGGAATCATATCGGGCGTCGCCTGCCGGTAGAGCCAGACCAGCCCCGCCCCCGCGATGACGGCCACCACCACGACAACAAGAAGCAGCCAGCGCAGCAGCAGGACTGTGGCGCGGTGAAATCCGTTGGGGGCGCCGTCCGGCTCTTCGTGGTCTGTGTCGGGGGAATCCGCGCCGTCCGCGGGCCCGGGCGCTTCGCCGGATGAACCGCCGGCAGCCTGACCGCCGGCGGCTTCCATGATCTGTTCAATGGAAACCTGCACGGTGCGGGTCATCTCGGCCAGGCGGCGTTCCTCCTCCGCCTGCTGCTCGGGGGTCATGGGCGGGCGGGTGTCCTCCCCGTCGGGGTCCGCCGGGGCAGCGGCAAGCGACTCTGCGGGCTCTGCCAGCGCGGCACGCCCGGCAGGCTGGGCCGGCTCAGCGGGCTCCGGCAGCGCGGCACGTTCGGCAGGCTGGGCCGGCTCAGCGGGTTCCGGCGGCTGTGCCGCAAGGGCGGGTTCTGGCGTCTGCGGGGATTCGGGCGTCCCGGGGTCAGCGTCCGGCCCGGAATCCGCCCCGCTGTCCCCGGGGGTATCCGGCTCCGCCTGGGAGCGTGTGTTTTCTTTTGCGGGCCGCGCCGGGGTGGATTTTCCCTCCTGCGGTTCCTGCTTGGGAATGACCTTCTCTTGTTCCATTACTCTTCCACCATCGAATTATCTTAATATAACAGATATAATTACCATGCAAGAACAAAAAGGAATGTGCCTCACATTCCTTCCCGGTACAGCAGGCCGCTCTTGCCGGTCACGGCCTGGTCGGGGTCCACCGATTTGCTGCCGATGCGCAGCTCCCAGATGAGGGTATGGGCGTCGGAGGCGGTTCCCAGGGAATCGCCCCTGGCAACACTCTGGTCTTTGGACACCGTCACGGCGTCCATGCCGAACAGATAGCTCTTGACGCCGCAGCCGTGGTCGATGACCACCGTGCCGCCGGTGAGCGCCAGCGTTCCCGCATAGACCACCGTACCGCTCTGGGGCGCCGTGACCGGCGTTCCCCCGGCGGCAGAATAGTTGATGCCGGTGGCATGGCCGGTGATGCTGCCGTTTGTCCGCAGCCGGCTGCCGTAGCCCGCCTTTACGGCGGCCGTGGTGGGCGCGGCAAAGGTGCCCTGCCACAGTTTTTCGGCGCTGCCGCGGGTGTACAGGGGCCAGATGGCGTTTTTGTACTCGGTACCCGCGCCGGGGATGTCCTCCTCGGGTTCGGTGTCCACGGTATCGGTGTTTTTTTGCAGGACGGTGAGCGTCAGGTCCTGGGTCAGGCTGCCGCAGGTGAGGGTGAGGGTATGCGCCCCGCCCTCGGCGTTATAGGTGACGGGGAGATACCCAATATAGCCGCCTGTGACGGGGCGGAACCAGACCTCGCCCAGGTCGGTTTGCAGCACCGGCTCGCTGCCGTCCAGAATGCCGGTCACCAGCACCGCCACCACGCTGCCCTGGGAGACCCGCTCGCTGCTCAGCACCGCCGTGGGGCGGATGTCCATGGTATAGTTGGCCTGATACTTGTACCAGCCATGGGCCTTGCCGGGGGTTTCGTCCCGGTAAAGGGTGAGGTTCAGCTCATATTTGCCGTTCTGGGTGTAGGTATATTGGGCCAGGGCCTCGGCGTCCCCCTGCACCACAGGGACGCCGGAAGGATCGGTGAGGGTGACCGACACGCGCTGCACCCAGGAAGGCAGGGTGAGGGTGGGAACCGCGCCGTCCATGGTGCCCAGCTTTTGCACGGTGAGGGTGGTGGGCTGCTGGAAGATCCGGCTGACCACATTGCCCAGCACGGGGACCTGCCACTCATATCCCACGGGTTCCAGCGTGGTACCGCCAAAGGCGGGGTGCTCATCGGGCAGGTTTTTGGTGCCGGTCATGGCGTACATGGCGCCGGCGGCGCCGCACAGCAGCACCGCGAGCATCACAATGACCATCACAAGCCAGAGAAGTACCTTTTTCATGGGGCTGCCTCCCTTTCAAAACATCCCAATAAGTAACAAACAGCCGGGCGAAACCCGGCTGCATAGGGGCAGGCCACGCCTGAAACCGGTTTATGGCAGGAAACTTTTCCTTGGGGCAGCGTCCCGCAGCAGCTGCTGGGAGGCGGTGCCGTCACAACATCCTTGTCTCAAAACGGACCCTGATTCTTCATCTCTTGGGGGAAATCTCAGAATTTTACTTCATCCTCACCGGCGGGATCATCCTCCCCTTCGGGCTGCGTCTGAATGGGCTCGTAGGAAGGTTCGTCCTCCTCGTCCTCCAGATCATAGTCGGTGTCATCGCTGTACAGCAGGCGCTCATACTCGTCCAGCTCCTTCTCGCGGCGGCGCAGATAGAGCGCGGCGGCGGTCAGCGCACCGGCGGCGGCAAACAGAAAAGCCAGAATGGCTCCAAAAGTCGATTTTTTCATCATGGTCGGTTCCCTCCATGCAAGATTGATTTTCGGGGCAAGGGTTGTGCCTCTATTATACCCGAGGGTTTGACGGAATACAACCTTTCCCGTGTAAAATTTTCAGGTCAAAATCCGCGCATTTTCCTCCTGTTTTTCCCGGATTTTCCCCTCACTGACATAGGCAGAGAAGGCACTTGGCACAGAATATTCGCGCTCCAGCGCAGGAAGATCCGCCCAAACGAAGGAGCCCGGCAAAACTTCCTGCCCGCTTGCCGCGCAAAAGCCGCTCAGCTGCCAGACGCGGTGGGTAAAGACATGGCGGGCCGGCGGCAGCGTTCCGGTCCAGCGCACGGCCAGCCCCAGCGCCCGCAGGCGGGCGTCCAGCTCCTCCCGGGTCAGGGGATGGTCCGCCTCAAAGGCGGGGGGCTGCCACAGCCCGGCCAGCAGCCCTTTGGCGGGGCGGCGCTGGAGCAGCACGCCCCGGGGACCCGTGATGAGTGCCACCGTGACGGGCACCACGGTTTTGGCGGGTTTGGGCGGCTTATTGGGCAGGGTTTCGGCCCGGCCCGCCGCGCGGCCGGCACACTGGCCGGCCAGCGGGCATTCCCCGCAGCGGGGCGCGCCGTTGGGCAGGCAGACCAGCGCTCCCAGTTCCATCAGTGCCTCATTGTAGGCACCGGGGCGGTCCCGGGGCATTTCCTCCATCACCAGGCGGGTGATGGAGCGCTTGGTTTCGGGGCGGGTGATGTCGGAATCATCGTTGGTCAGCCGGGCAAAGACCCGCAGCACATTGCCGTCCACCGCCGGCACCGGGATGCTGAACGCGATGGAGGCGATGGCCCCCGCCGTGTAGTCCCCGATGCCGGGCAGGGCGCGCAGGGCGTCATAGTCGGCGGGCAGTTCCCCGCCGTACCGGTCGCAGAGAATCCCGGCCGCCTTTTGCAGATTGGCGGCACGGCTGTAATAGCCCAGACCCTGCCACAGCTTGCGCAGCCGGTCGGGCTCGCAGGCTGCCAGCGCCGCCGGGTCGGGAAGCTCCACCACAAAGCGCTCATAATAAGGAAGCGCCGCCGAGACGCGGGTCTGCTGAAGCATGATCTCGCTGATCCAGATATGGTACGCCGAAGGCTCCTGCCGGAAGGGCAGGAGCCTTCGATGTTGTTCAAACCATCGGATCAGCGGTTCGCTGACCCCGCCCATCAAAAGCCGCCGCAGGTGCGGGGGAAGGGCAGCACGTCGCGGATATTGGGGATGCCGGTGACGTACATGATGAGCCGCTCAAAGCCCAGGCCGTAACCGGCGTGTTTGACACTGCCAAAGCGGCGCAGATCCAGGTACCAGTCATAGTCCTCCAGCTTCATGCCCAGTTGCTGCATACGGGCTGTCAGGACATCATAGCGCTCCTCACGCTGGGAGCCGCCGATCAGCTCGCCGATGCCGGGCACCAGCATATCGGCGGCGGCCACCGTCCTGCCGTCCTCGTTCAGGCGCATATAGAAGGCCTTGATCTCCTTAGGATAGTCGGTGACAAAGACCGGCTTTTTGAAAATCTGCTCGGTGAGATAGCGCTCATGCTCGGTCTGCAGATCGATGCCCCACTCCACCTTGTACTGGAAGTTGTCGTTGTTCTTTTTGAGCAGTTCAATTGCATCAGTGTAGCTGACGCGGGCAAAATCGCTGGAAGCCACCAGCTCCAGCCGCTCGATCAGGCCCTTGTCAAAGAACTGGTTGAAGAAGGCCAGCTCGTCGGGGCAGTTGTCCAGCAGGAAGCGGATGACGTACTTGGTCATCGCCTCGGCGGTGTCCATATAGGTGTTGAGGTCGGCAAAGGCCATCTCGGGCTCGATCATCCAGAACTCGGCGGCGTGGCGGGTGTCGTAGCTCTTCTCGGCGCGGAAGGTGGGGCCGAAGGTGTAGACCTTGCCCAGCGCCATGGCCAGGGCCTCGGCTTCCAGCTGGCCGGAGACCGTCAGGTTCACCGGGCGCTTGAAAAAGTCCCTGGAATAATCCACCGCGCCGTCCTGGGTGCGGGGGATGTTGTCAAGGTCCATGGTGGTCACCTGGAACATCTCGCCCGCGCCCTCGCAGTCCGAGCCGGTGAAGATGGGGGTGTGGACATAGGTGAAGCCGTTCTCGTGGAAGAACTGGTGCAGCGCATAGGCCGCCTGGCCGCGCACCCGGTACGCGGCGTTGAAGGTGTTGGTGCGGGGGCGCAGATGGGTCATGGTGCGCAGGTACTCGGGGCTCATCTTTTTCTTTTGCAGGGGATACTCGGGGCCGCAGGCGCCCAGAACGGTGATGCTGTCGGCGTTGATCTCAAAGGGCTGCTTGGCTTCGGGGGTGAGCACCAGCGTACCGTTGACCTCAAAGCTGGTGTACAGGCCGCTCTTGGCAATCTCGGTATAGTTTTCCAGCTTATCCGCCTGGAACACAATCTGAACGGGCTTGTAGCAGCTCCCGTCCGTCAGCGAGATAAAGCCGATCTTTTTGGAATCCCGCACCGTCTTGGCCCAGCCGCAGACGGTGACCCTGGTGCCGTCCGCCGGGGTGGCCTTGTAAAGAGATGCGATTTCAACTCTTTCCATGTTGTTTCCCTCTCCTCCTGGTTGATTCACAGGTATGTGTACAGACATTATAGCCGGTTTTGGGTCGTTTGTACAGTGCCATTTTTGCGCTACGTTCCGCTCAGGAACAAATCAGCCAGCGCTTTGGCTGCGTACTGCCCCGCCCGCACGGCTTCCTCCAGCGTGTTGGCGTGGCCGCCAATCTCGATGAGCAGCGCACCGGTGCAGACATCCTGGTTGTAAAACCGGTATCCGCAGAGCACCGGCCGGGTCAGGCCGGGGTAGAGCGATTCCATCCGGCTCTCCCACGCCGCGGCAAAGCGCAGGTTGAGCCGCCAGTTGGGCAGGTTGACGGTGGTGCCGTTGTCGCACCCGGCGATAATCATGACCTGGGCGGTTTTCCGGCCCTCCAGCTCGGTGACCGGCTTGACGCGGGTGCCCTCGCTCTCGATGGCGTCGCGGTGAACGTCCAGCACCACCTTGATGGAGGGATATTCTTCCAGATACCGGCGGGCGGTCTGGGCGCTACGGGCGTAGCTCTCGGTGTAGCTGGGGGAGTCGTGGAGCGTGGTGTCGTGCAGCGTGGTGATGCCCGCCGCGTTGAGCACATCGGCCATTGCCTGCCCCACCGCGCACATATTGAGGGCGGTGTCTTTGGTGCGGGCGGTGAAAGTGGTGTCGTAGAGCAGTTCCTCCCAGGTCTGGTAGGTCTCGGTGGCGTGGGTGTGGAGAATGAGCACCTGGGGGTCGGCGCTGCCCGGCTCCACCGTGAAGGGAAGCAGCCCCTCCACGGCGGAGGAAAGGTCGCTGTCCGGCCGGTCGGTGGCGTTCTTGATGCTGCCCGCCCGCAGCGTGACATAGCCGTCCCCCGCCCCCTGGCCGAACTGCCGTTCCAGAATGGGGCCGGTGCTTTTCAGGCCGGGCGGCGCGGTGGAGGCGGGTGTGGGCGAGGGCGTGACAGTGGGTTCCGGCGTGGCGGCGGGCTCCGGGGAAAGCGTCGGGGCGGGTGTCTGCGTGGGGGAGGGTGCTGCCGTGGGCCGGGGGGTGCGGCGGGGACGGCCCGCCGTGGCCAGGGCAGACTCCTGCTGGGCGGTGGTGCGCAGCGCGTGAAAGGCCGACACCGGGTCATGAAGGACGGCGGCTGCCGCCAGTGGCAGGCATCCCGGCAGGCGGCAGGCGGCGGCCGCGCTGCCCGCCGCGATGAGGGCCGCCAGCGCCAAGGCCGTTCCCCGGTGCAGCTTTGCCATACGCCCACCCCCTTCCCAACATGGATATGCGGGGCGGCGGGGAAACTTGCCGGGATCAAAATTTTCGCATTTAAAAAAAGTTTTTGCGAAAAAGGGCTTGCAACCGGACGAAAGATATGGTAGTATAATTTGTACTGTTATGGGTAACCAAGGAGGTGGAACGAATGCCTAATATCAAATCTCAGAAGGACCGCGTTGTTCAGGCCAAGAAAGAGGCTGCGCACAACAAGGCCATCAAGTCCAACCTGAAAACAGTTGTCAAGAAGGCAGACGCTGCCATCGACAGCAACGCGGCGGACAAGGACGCCGTCATGAAGGCCGCTGTTTCTGCGATTGACTCTGCCAAGAGCAAGGGTGTGATTCACAAGAACACCGCTGCCCGCAAGATCAGCCGCATGGCCAAGCGCAACAACAAGGCTGCTGCCGCCGAATAAATTGCATGAACAATGCCCGCCAGGAAATCCCTGACGGGCATTTTCATTTTTTCTTTTTTGGGCGGGACCCGTCCTCAGTTCTGGTCCTTGCTCTTGCCCACCAGGGCGGCCAGCAGCGCAAAGACCAGGCTGGCCGTGATTCCGCCTGCGGCGGCGGTAAGCCCCCCGGTGAAGACGCCGGGCAGGCCGATTTCATCCACCGCTTTCATGACGCCCTGCGCCAGAAGGTGGCCAAAGCCCAGCAGCGGCACGCTGGCCCCCGCGCCGGCGAACTCGGCCAGCGGGTCATAGAGGCCCACGGCGCTGAGGATGACGCCCCCCACCACATAGCCGGTGAGGATGCGGGCGGGGGTGAGCTTGGTGTAATCAATGAGCAGCTGGCCAAACACGCAGATCAGCCCGCCGACGACAAATGCCCAGACGTAATTCATCTCAATTGCCTCCTTCCGGGCTGCCCAGCTCGACACAGTGGGCGATGCCGGGAATGCTTTCCCCCTGCAAAAAGGTGGTCTGGCTCATCAGCGCTCCCGTGGAGAGGAACAGCACCCGGTGATATTCCCCGTTCAACAGACGGGGCAGCACATAGGTGGCCAGCACGGCGGCGCTGCATCCCGCGCCGCTGCCGCCGGACTGGACGTTCTGGCCCTCCACGTCATAGATCAGGCAGCCGCAGTCCCGGTGGTTGTCCACAGGGCAGTGGGCGTGGGCCATCATCTCATGGAGCAGCGTGGTGCCCACCTGGCCCAGGTCGCCGGTGAAAATGGCGTCAAAGTCCCCGGGACGGGTGCCAGTGCCCTCAAAGTAGGCCAGCAGCGTGGAGGCCGCTGCTGGGGCCATGGCGGCGCCCATGTTGTTGATGTCCTTCACCTGGGGGTCGCACACCCGGCCGATGGTGGCCGAGAGCACCGGAATGCCGGCATTGCCCGCGCCCCGCAGCAAACAGGCCCCCGCCGCCGTGGCGGTCCACTGGGCGGTGGTGGTGCGCTTGCCGCCGTATTCCAGCGGGGTACGGAACTCCCGCTCCGCCGCGCAGAAGTGGCTGCTGCTCAGCGCCAGCACCTGCCGGGCATAGCCCACCGACGCGGTCATGGCGGCAAGGCAAAGGCCCTCGGTCATGGTGGAGCAGGCGCCGTAAAGCCCCGCAAAGGGCACCCCCAGGGTGCGCATGGTATAGTTGCTGGCGGTACACTGGGCCTGCAGATCCCCGGCAAAGGCGAGATCCACCTCCTTTTTGGAGATGCCCGCCTTGCGCAGGCAGCGGTTGACACAGTGTTCCTGGAGCAGGCTTTCCCCCTGTTCCCAGCTCTTGCAGCCCTCACTCTTAAAGCTCGCGTCCTCCACCAGCTCGTCAAAGGCGGCGGCCAGCGGGCCTTCGCTCTCCTTTTTGCCGCCCACCGCCGCCCAGGCGGCAATCACGGGCGGATGGGGAAAGATGACGGTATCCCCTCTTCGGATGGCCATAGTACCACACTCCTTTGCCCCCAGTATGCGCAGGCAAGGGCGGTTTTACGCAGAAAAGCGCAAAAAAATCGGGCAGGAGTCTTCCCTGCCCAACTGCGGATCAGAACTTGTTCATGGCCCAGTAGAGCAGCCCCCACACCCAGGACGCCAGGGTGCCAAAGGCCAGCACCGGACCCGCGATGGTAAAAATTTTGGACCCCACGCCGGTGACCCAGCCCTCGGCCTTGAACTCCACCGCCGGGCTGACCACCGAGTTGGCAAAGCCCGTGATGGGAACCAGGGTGCCCGCGCCCGCCTTGGCGGCCAGTTTCTGGTACCAGCCCGGCACCGTGACCACCGCCGAGAGGAACACCAGCGAGATGCTGGTGAGGGTTCCGGCCAGGTCCTTGTCGTACCACATCAGATAGAACTGGCGCAGGCCTTCGCCCAGCAGGCAGATGGAACCGCCCACAAAGAACGCCCACAGGCAGTCCCTGAGCACCGGGGAGGGCGGATTTGCCCGCTTGACCATCTCATCATAATTTTTGGGCGGCAGATTCATAAAGGAGCACTCCTTTCCTTTTTGCTCTAGTCTGCCCGCCCGGGGGACGGATTATTCCCCAAAGAAGATCACATTGCCCCGGTAGTAGGGCTGGGGCACCGTCCGGCGGTAGATTTCCTTTAAGTCGTCGTTGATCTGGCGGTCCGGCGCGCCGCCCCCGGCGGGCAGTGCGTAAATCTGATAGCGCACGCCAAAGACGCGGCTCTCCATGGCGGTGGCGCGGGCCCCGGCGCGCAGATAAAAGCCGATGCGCCGCCGCGCGGCGGCGGGGTCGGGGGCTTCGGCGGGATGCTCGCACTCGATGATGAGGGTTCTTTTGCGGGGTGCATAATATTCGGCCAGCGCGGCAAGAATCCGGGTGCCGGCGCCGTTGCCCCGCCGCGCAGGAACCACCGCAAAATAGTCGATGAGAGCGCTTTCCCGGTCGGGCAGAACGGTCTGCCAGGCGTAGGCGGTCAGCGTGCCGTCCTCCTCATAAAAAGCCAGCGGCTCATAGATGCCGCTGCGCATCATCCCAAGGATGGTGGCAAAGGGCTTGAGCTCACTTTCGGGGAAGTCCCGCACCATCTGCCCGCAGTAAACGGCCTCGGCCTGCCGCTCGTTCAACAGCACAATCTTCATGGCAAACGCCCCTTTCCATTTCTCACAAATGCTAGTATAATAGAATGCGTAGGAACAAAGCAAGCAGGAGGGTTTCCTTATGGAATGGACCGATATTCAAATCACCGTGCCCGCCCGGTTCGCCGACACGGCGGAGGCCGTGGCCACCATGGTTTCCAACGGCGGCATCTATATTGAGGATTACCGCGATCTGGAACAGCAGGCGTGGGAGATTGCCCATGTGGACCTGATTGAGCAGGAGCTGCTGGACAAGCCGCGGGACATTGTGAAGGTACACATGTACCTGGCACCCGATGAAAACCCGGCGGAAATTCTGCCCCTGTTCCGGGAGCGGCTGGACAATTCCGGCATTGAATACACGCTGGAAACCAGCGGCGTGGAGCAGGAGGACTGGCAGAACGCCTGGAAAAAATATTACCATGCCATGGACATCGGCAGCCGCCTGGCCATTGTGCCGGGCTGGGAGCAGTACGAGACTGACCGCACCGTGATCACCATGGACCCCGGCATGGCCTTTGGCACCGGCACCCATGAGACCACCAGCCTTTGTCTGGAAACGCTGGACAGCCTGGTGAAAGGCGGCGAGCGGGTGCTGGACATCGGCACCGGCTCCGGCATTCTGGCCATCGCGGCCCTCAAGCTGGGCGCCGCCGTGGCGGAGGGCGTGGACATTGATCCCATGTGCGTGCGCACCGCCGGGGAAAACGCCCGGCGCAACGGCGTGCAGGACCGCTTCACCGTGCTGGTGGGCGACCTTTCGGACAAGGCCAGCGGGCAGTACAACATCATCACCGCCAATATTGTGGCGGCGGCCATCCTGTCGCTGGCGCCCCATGTGCCGGCGCTGATGGCGCCGGGGGCGCGGTTCATCGCCTCGGGCATCATTGACACCCGGAAGGACGAGGTGCTGACCGGGCTGCGCGCCGCCGGGCTGGAGCCGGTGGAGGTGAAGGAAAAGCGCGGCTGGGCGTGCATCATCTGCAAGGCCGCCGGGGAGGAATAAGCCATGCCCCACCGCTATTTTACCACCGAGATCGGGCAGGGCCGGGCGGCGCTCACCGGATCGGACGCCCATCATCTGGCCGACGTGATGCGGGCCAGCGTGGGGGATCAGGTGATCCTGTGCGACCCCCACGCCGTGGAGTACCTTGGCACCGTCACCGCCATTGCGCCGGGCCGGGTGGAGTTTTCCGTCACCGAGGGGTATCCCAGCGCGGCGGAGCCCGATGTGGAGGTCACCCTCTTTGCCGGGTACCCCAAACTGGGCAAGCTGGAGGACACCATCCGCCACAGCGTGGAGCTGGGCGTGCGCCATGTGGTCCCCTTTTTCAGCCGCTACTGCGTGGCCGCCCCCAAGAAGGAGGAGGCCAAAAACGAGCGGTACAACCGGGTGGCCGCCGAGGCCGCCAAGCAGTGCGGCCGGGGTGTTTTGCCCGATGTGGCAATGCCGCTGCCGGACTTTGCCGCCGTGTGCGATGCGTTCCATGCGTTTGATCTGGTGCTCTTCTTTTACGAGTGCGGCGGTGTTTCGCTGCGCCAGGTGCTGGGCGGCGCGCCGGGACGCGAAGCCCAGCGCATTGCGGTGGTGACGGGCAGCGAGGGCGGCTTTGCCCCCGAGGAGGCCGCGCTGGCCGCCGCCCACGGCGCCGTCACGGTGGGGCTGGGCCCCCGCATTCTGCGGTGCGAGACCGCACCCCTGGCCGTGCTGGCCGCCGTCATGACGCTGACGGGAAACCTGGAATAATCCCCCGCAAAAAAAGACCCATCGAAAAAGCCTTACACCCCATTCTATGCCGGTTTTCGCGGCGGGGTGTAAGGCTTTTGTCTGCGGTTGGGTCAGGTGGATTCCGGCGCGGTGCGCAGGTCAACGTCCATCAGGGTCGCCTTGAGAGGGCTCAGGTAGGCATTCTCGGTGCAGAAACTCCGGACGCCGGTGCGCAGATAGGCGGACAGCGCCGGAAGCTCCGCCTTGGTGATGCCGCACAGGTGAACCGGAACGCCGCGGGCCTTGGCCGCCTCCAGCACGCCGTGCACCAGGCGCAGCACCGCCGGGTTGTCCGCCCGGTAAGCGGGGCCGGCTTCCTTGCGGGAGACGCCGCAGGTATACTGGGTCAGATCGTCTACATCAATGACCAGGAACCGGGCGCCGCCGTCGATGATCTCCCCCGCCAGCAGTGCGGCGGCGGGAATCTCGATGAGGCATCCCACCGGGACATCCTCCCGGAAAGGCACCCCCCGTTCCCGCAGGGCGGCGCGGCAGCGGCCCAGCTGATCCATACGGGTTTTCCAGGCTTCGCCGTCCGCAATCATGGGCAGAACCACCCGCAGGTTCCCCTGCGTCCCGGCCTGCATCAGGGCGCTGAGCTGGGTCATGACCACCGATTCGTCGGTGACCTGCTCCTGCACCCCATAGATCCATCTGCCGCCGTCATCGGCGCCCCAGTCGCAGGTGCGCACCGTCACCGGCTTGTCCCCGGCGTTTTGCAGGCAGCGGCGGTAGATTTCAATCTGCCCGGCCTCATCGATCTGTTCCACCACCACGGATTCGGTGCGCACCAGCCCAATGCCGGAAACCCCCGCCTGAATGGCAGCGGTGATGCTCTGGGGGGTGGAGCAGTTGGCGCTGGCCAGCAATGTGAAGGCCGTGCCGTCCCGGGTGCGGCAGGGAGCCGACGCCAGCGCATCGGGCTGCTGCCCGGCGCGGCGCAGCTGCTCCAGCCGGCGGCGGGCCTCCTCCAGATGGACCGGCGTAGGGTCCAGCGTGAGCCTGCCGTTCTCGGCGTCCAAGATGGCGCGGTGCCCGGCAATGGTATCGGCCATCCCCTCCCCCAGATGGCACAGCGCGGGGATTCCCATGCTGCGGGCCATGATGGCGGCGTGGCTGGTTTCGCTGTCGCTGTCCGACACAATGCCCAGGATTTTGCCCGGCTCCTGGCCGAACAGGTCACTGGGATAGAACAGATCCGCCGCCAGGATGCTGGGTTCGGTGAGATGCAGGCGGCGGCGCGGACGGCCGTCCAGAATATCCACCACGCGGCGGCAGACATCACAGACATCCACGCTGCGCTCCCGGATATAGGCGTCATCCACATTTTTCAGCCGCCCCGCAAAAATCTGTTCGGCGCGCTCCACTGCGGCGGCGCTGCCCGCCCCGGCGGCTATGTAATCGCCAATCTCGTTGGTGAAGGACTCATCTTCCAGCAGGGCAATCTGGAACATCAGAATGTCGGCATCCTGCCCGCAGGCATGTTGCTGCAGGCGGCGTAGCTCATCCTTGGCCAGCACAATGGCGGCCTCATACAGCGCGCGCTCCCGGAACGGGTCGCTGACAATGCGGTGCAGGCCCACCGCCCCGCGGTCAATCCGCACCACCGGGCCGATGACCAGCCCCGGCGAGACGGGCAGCCCCTGAAAGCTCCTCATACGATCCTCTCCCTTCGGGGATCTGATAAAACAACTTGTTCAGAAAAACTTCATTTCGGACAGCGTCCGGGAAACCAGCGCCACCACAAAATCCTCCGGCACCGCGCTGGCCATGGCGGCTTCGCCCAGAACGTTGCCGTCCTCCATGCCCAGCAGTACCTTGAAGCGGTCGGCGGGGTCCTTGTCAAACTGGCCCAGGAAGGTCAGCGCCAGCATCCGGGGGGTATAGGGCATATCACAGGGCACGCCCAGTTCCTCGGCGGCCAGTTCCAGCGGGGCCAGGGCGCCCCGGGTGGGGGCGGTGGGGTCCTCACTGAACGCGGCGGGGTAATGTTTGCGCTGGCGGGCCAGCCCTTCGGTCAGCTGCAGTGTGGGCGCACGCTGGATGGCGGCGGTGAGCTGGCTGTGGTATTCCCTGGCGAACCGCTCCAGGAACCCGTCCTGCGCGGGCATAATGCCGTATGCGGTGCCGCCCAGGCGGCCGAATTCCCGCATGGTGTCCAGATAGCCCAGAAAAATATTTTTTGCGGCGCGCTCGCCGTCAAAGTCAAACAGCGGACCCAGGTCCCAATGGCTGCGGATGATGCGGGTGGGCAGTCCGGTGGTGTTGGGCCGGGTATATCCCACGCCGTCCACGTCCACGCCGATGAGCTCGGTGGCCCCCATGGATGCGGCCAGCTCCAGCGGCATATTGTCCCGCCAGCCTCCGTCAATGTATTTGACACCGTCAATCTCGATGGGACGCAGCGCCGGGAAGCAGGCGGAGGAAGCCAGCATATACTCCCGAAGGCGGCCCTCGGGGATTTCCTCGATGGGACACTGGATGCTGCGCAGATTGTTCATCTCGGTCATGACCAGCCCGTATCGGATGGGCGAATGGCGCACTGCGGATTCGTCCAGGTAGCGGTCGATGGTTTGGCCCAGCGGCTCGGTATTGAGCCCGCCGGCGCGAAGGGTGTCCATCAAAAACTCCCGCAGTTCCTCCCGGGTTTGGCTTTCCGGCATGACCAGGACGTTGCGGTTGTCCAGACTTTTCCACAACTCGGCGGCAGCGTCCTCCTGCCCCGTCACAAACAGGGCGGCATTGAGACATCCCACGCTGGCGCCGGTGATGATCTGCGGGGTCCAGCCCAGCTCCAGCAGGGCCTGATACACCCCCACCTGATAGCTGCCCTTTGCGCCGCCGCCCGCAAGCACAAGGCCGCGCACGGGCTGATTTTCTTCGGCCATGGGATACGCCTCCTTCCGGTCTGCCGGTTTTTCTTTATTATATCATCGGACCCACAAAATTGCCATTGCTTTTTGGGGTTTTTTGACCCCCCGGGTGGTGTTTTTGTGCAGATGCTTGCAACCGTGCCAAAGAAAGAGTATGATAAGAATGGTTAAAAACGCAGAAAACCGGAGGAAAAAGGAGTGGAACCTATGGCAAATTCCAAAAAACCGATTCTGGTGGTCATGGCCGCCGGGATGGGCAGCCGCTTTGGCGGGTTGAAACAGATTGAGGCCGTGGGCCCCTGCGGCGAGGCGATCCTGGATTACAGCTTGTATGACGCCCGCCGCGCGGGATTTGAGACGGTGGTATTCATTATTAAGCACGCCATTGAGGACGCCTTCAAGGCCAGCGTGGGCGCGCGGGCCGAGCGGGCCGGATTTGCGGTGCGCTACGCCTATCAGGAGCTGGATCTGCTGCCCCAGGGCTACGCCGTTCCCGAGGGCCGCGCCAAGCCCTGGGGCACCGCCCATGCCATTCTCTCGGCCGCCGACGTGATTGACGCGCCCTTTGCCGTCATCAACGCCGACGACTACTATGGCCGGGTCTGCTTTGGGCTGATCTATGAGTATCTTTGCGCGGAGCATCCGGCAAAGCCCTACCCCTGGGTGATGGTGGGGTATCTGCTGGGCAACACGGTCAGTGCCAACGGTTCGGTGAGCCGGGGCGTCTGCATCACCGACGCGGACGGATATCTGGACACTGTCACCGAACGGACCCGCATCGAGACCTTCCCCGGCGGCATCCATTACACCGAGGACGGCGGCGCGCACTGGACCACCCTGCCGGAACAGACAGTGGTTTCCATGAATATGTGGGGCTTTACGCCGGAGTTTATCACCGAGGCGCGCAGCGGGTTTGCCGCTTTTCTGGACAAAAATCTGTCGGTCAACCCGATGAAATGCGAATATTACCTGCCCACCGTGGTCACCGAGGCGCTGGAAAGCGGCAAGGCGGAGGTGAAGGTCCTGACCACCCCCGACAAATGGTATGGCATCACCTACCGGGAGGACAAGCCCGAGCTGATGGCCGCACTGCGCCGCATGGAGGAGGACGGGCTGTACCCTGCGGGCGGACTGTTCTGAGGGACGGTCTTCCCTGCGTCATTTTTGCGCAAAAACAAAAGCATCCGCATGGAACGCGCCATGCGGATGCTTTTTTCATGTTCCGGCGGGTTGCGGCCGCCGGTTTTTGCGGTTCAGGGTTCCGCCGCCGGAACGGTCAGACGGCAAACCGAACGGTCACTTGGATGCGGGAGCCTCTGCGGTGGCGGGGGCGCCATCCACCCAGTGGATGACCTTCTTGGGGCACTTGGTCACACAGGTGCCGCAGGCGGTACACTTGCTGTAATCGATGACGGCAAGATTGTTCACCAGCGTGATGGCCTGGCTGGGGCAGTTGCGCACGCACAGACCGCAGCCAATGCAGCCCGCCTTGCAGGCCTTGTTGACAGCCGGGCCCTTGTCCTTGTTGGAGCAGACCACGGCGGGGGTCTTGGTCATCGGCTTCATGCTGATGACGTGGTGGGGGCAGACCGCCATACAGGCAGAGCAGCCGGTGCATTTTTCACGGTCCACAACGGCAGAACCGTTGACCACATGAATGGCGTCAAACATACAGGCGCGGGTGCAGTCCCCATAGCCCAGGCAGCCGAAGGAGCAGGCGGTGGGACCGCCGGCAACCGCAGCGGCAGCCGCGCAGGTCTGGATGCCGTGATAGTCAAAGCGGACGCCGCAGTTGCCGTTACCGCCGTTGCAGTTCACAACGGCACGGAGGGCCGGACCGCTGGCGGCCTCAGCACCCATGATGGCGCTGATGGCCTCGGTGGACTTTGCACCGCCGGGGGCGCACTTGTTGATGGGCGCGCCGCTCTCCACAATGGCTTTGGCGTAATCGGCACAGCCGGCATAGCCGCAGCCGCCGCAGTTGGCGCCGGCCAGGCAGTCGGTAATCTGGGCAATGCGGGGGTCCTCGTACACGGCCATAAACTTGGAGGCCAGAACCAGAATCACGCCGCCGGCCAGACCCAGCAGAGCCAGCACGATGATGGCGAAGACAATATTATTCATACAATTCTCCCCCTTACACCAATGCGGCGATGATGTTTTCCACCAGACCGCCGAAGCCCATGAAGCTCATGGCCGTAACGGCAGCGGAAACCAGGGTGATGGGCAGGCCCTTGAAGCTCTCCGGCGGGTTGGACTGCTCCACGCGCTGACGAACGCCGCAGAACAGAAGCATGGCCACCAGGAAGCCTACGCCGGCGCCAACGGCGCAGACCAGCGCCTCGGCATAGGCCAGGCCGAACCCGCTCTCCTCCACCACGGCGGTGTAGTCCTGAACGGCCAGGATGGTAACGCCCAGAACACAGCAGTTGGTGGTGATCAGCGGCAGATAGACGCCCAGCGACTGATACAGTGCCGGGATATAGCGCTTGAGCGTGATCTCGATGAGCTGGACCAGAACGGCGATGACCAGAATGAAGATGATGGTCTGCATATAGCCCAGACCGTTGGCATCCAGCAGGAAGATCTGAAGCGGGAAGGTGACGGCAGTGGCGATGAACATGACGGCGATAACGGCCATGCCCATGCCCAGAGAGGAATCCAGTTTTTTGGAAACGCCCAGGAAGGGGCAGATGCCAAGGAACTGGACCAGAACGTAGTTGTTGACCAGGATCATGCTAAAGAAGATCGTGGCAAACGTAGCGATGGTTTGGCTCATTCTTTAGCACCCCCTTCCTCGGATTTGGCTTTGTCGATCTCATCAAGCATCACATCGCCGCAGGTCTTGCGTTCGATGGGCTTGTTGAGCTTTTTCTCGATCCAGACGCACAGAGCCATCAGGCAGCCGAAGACGAAGAAGCCGCCGGGGGCCTGATTCATCAGGCTCATACGATCGATGGACTCGGGGATGATGGTGATGCCCATCCAGGAGCCATTGCCGATGATCTCGCGGATGGAAGCCATGGCCACCATGGTGATGATGTAGCCGCAGCCCATACCCAGGCCGTCCAGCGCGGAGTCCACCACAGTGTTCTTGCAGGCGAACATCTCGGCACGGCCCAGGATGATGCAGTTGACGACGATCAGGGCCAGGAACACGCCCAGGGTCTTATACAGATCAGGAATGTAAGCCTGGAGCACCATCTGGACCACCGTGACGAAGGTGGCGATGATGACAATGTAGCACGGCAGGTGAACCTTGGCGGGAATCACCTTGCGCAGGGCGGAAATCACGATATTGGAGCAGAGCAGGACGAAGGTCATAGCCAGGCCCATGCCCAGCGCGCCGGAAACGGTCGTGGTGACGGCCAGAGCCGAGCAGCAGCCCAGAACCAGACGCAGCACGGGGTTTTCGCGGATGATACCGGCGGTAAAAATGCGCCATTTGCTTTGTTTTTCAGCCATTTTAAGCCACCCCCGCAATTTCATTGTTGTAGCAGTCGATGGTGCTGTTGATGGCGCTCACGACGGCACGGGAAGAGATGGTTGCGCCGCCGATGGCATCCACCGGGGAGCCCAGCGCAACCTGCTCGGAGGAGCTCCAGCCAACGAAGCCGCCGTAGAAGCTCTCCTCGCCGGTCTTGGAACCGATGCCGGTGGTCTGGGTGGAGGCATCCACCACCAGGTTCGAAATGGTTCCGGTGGTATCAAAGGCAACGTACACAGTCACCAGGTTGCCGCTGTAGCCGCCGGCCGTGGACTTGACAACAGCCATGCCGTCGGGTGTGCAGACAGCGCCCTCCACGTTGGCGGTGGTCACGGCGACCTCATTCAGATCGTCGGTGCCGGTTCCCTCGGGCAGAACAGAGAGATAAGCGGCCAGCGTTTCGGCCTTCTGGTTGGCCTCAATGATGGGAGCGGTTGCGCTGTTCAGCACGGCCAGCAGCGCGCTGCAGACCAGACAAATGGCAACCAGAACAATGACGGGGAAAATCAGGGTTTTGAATGCGGACTCCTGCTCAGGAGTTTTGGCAGCGTTGTTCTCAGCCATTATTTCTCCCCTCCTTTCGCAGCCTTTTCCTTCTTGGGCTTTTTGTAGCCCAGCGCGACCTGATGACCCCAGGCGTTGAACCAGGGCACCATCAGGTTGCCCAGCAGGATGGCGAAGCTCATGCCTTCGTTCATGCTGCCGAACTCACGAATCAGGAAGGTGACAAGACCGATGAAGATGCCGTAGAACAGCTTGCCCTTGGTGGTGAAGGGGCTGGTCACATAGTCGGTTGCCATAAAGACGGCGCCGAACAGCAGGCCGCCGGACATGCAGCGCACCAGAGCCACATAGGGGGAGCCGGTGGCCAGCAGCGTGAGAACAAACACGGTGCCCACAATGCTGGCGGGAATGGTGATCTGGATGGTGTGGGTGAACAGCAGATAGGCCAGACCCAGCAGGATGGCCAGGATGCAGGTTTCGCCCAGCATACCGCCATGGATGCCCAGCAGCATATCCAGCAGGCTCACATTATAGGGGTTGACGTAGGCGTTGAGCGGCGTGGCGGAAGCCAGCGCGTCCACCGCCATGTCAGGATAGACGTAGGCGGTCATGCGGGAGGCAAAGCCCAGGAACAGCACAATACGGCCGATCAGCGCGGGGTTGGCGAAGTTGTAGCCCAGGCCGCCAAAGAGCTGCTTGACCAGAACGATGGCCACCAGCGCGCCCACAATGGCAATCCAAAGCGGCATATTGACGGGCATATTGAGGGCCAGAATCACGCCGGTGACACAGGCGGACAGATCCCCCACGGGATTGGGCTTGTGCATGAGCAGGCAATACAGGTACTCAAAGCCCACGCAGGCCGCAGTGGTCACGCCGACCAGCAGCAGGGCGCGGGGTCCAAAAATCAGAGCCGATGCCACAATGCTGGGGACCAGGGCGATCAGCACGTTGCCCATCAGGCCACGGGTGGTCGCTGTGTCACGAATATGCGGCGAGGCAGTTACGATCAGACGATCTTCCATTCCTTATTTCCCTCCTTTGCGCAGCTCACCCATGTACCAGGCTTTCGCCAGAGCCATGTTCTGAGCCACCGGGCGCTTGGCCGGGCAGGCATAAGTACAGCTGCCGCAGGCGACACACAGATCCACGCAGCGCGCTTTCATGGTATCGAAATCCTTCTGTCCGAAGGCCTCCACAATCACCACAGGTTCCAGGCCCATGGGGCAGGCGGTGATGCACCGTCCGCAGCGGATGCAGGGCTCGGGATCGGGCAGGGTGGCCATCTTGCGGCTGAAGAGCAGCAGGCCGTTGTTCTGCTTGAGCACGGGGAAGTCCGCGCTGGGGGAGGCGCCGCCCATCATGGGGCCGCCAAAAATGATCTTGCCCAGTTCCACATCGGGCTTGATGCCGCCGCAGGCTTCGATGACGTCGCGGTAGAGCGTGCCGATGGGGACCTCGATGTTCTGGGGCTTGGCGATGGCGTCGCCCTCCACCGTGAGGCGCTTGGTGGTCAGAGGGATGCCGGTCTTGAGGAACTTGCCCAGCGTGGAGACGCTGGTCACGTTCATGATGATGCAGCCCACATCGCCGGGCAGGCCGGGCTTGCCGGAAGGACCAACCTGCGGCACCTCGCGGCCGGTGCAGGTCTCCACCAGCGTTTTTTCTGCGCCCTGCGGGTAGCGCATGGGCAGCGGCTTGACCGAGACGCCCGGCATATCGCGCACCAGGGAGCACATCAGGTCAATGCACTCCGGCTTGTTGCGCTCGATGCCGATGATGCAGTTGGGAATGTTGCAGTACTTCATCACGGCGCTGATGCCCGAGATGATGGTATCGCTGCATTCCAGCATCTCGCGGGTATCGGTGGTCAGGTAGGGTTCGCACTCCGCCGCGTTGATGAGCAGCGTGTCGATGGTGTCCGCCGCAAGCTTGACATGGGTCGGGAAGCCGGCGCCGCCAAGGCCCACCAGACCGCAGGCCTGAACCGCAGCCAGAAGGCTCTTTTTGTCGGTCACGACAGGCGGCGCACAGGACGGATCGACGGTCTGCTGGCCGTCGCTGGCAATGGCAATTGCCTGGCAGACGGGACCGTTGACCATACGGAACGGTGCGACGCCCTCCACCGTGCCCGACACGCTGGAATAGATGTTGGCGCTGACAAAGCCGCCGGCCTTGCCGATCAGGGTGCCAACGAAGACCTGGTCGCCCTTTTTGACAACCGGTTCCGCAGGAGCGCCAATGTGCATCGACATGGGAATGATGACATGGGCGGGTGTGGCCATTTTAACGGTAGCCATCCCGGCCGTGCCCTTCTCATGCGGCACCGCTGCGCCCTTGGCGGAACGCTTCAGGGACTTAAACATGGTTTCTGTTTCCCCCATTTCTTATCGCTTTAAAGGTGCAAAGTTGCAGCGCGGTTTGTTAAATAAAACACAGCTTTTTTCCCCAAAAAGCAAATATAAATACTCTTATATTTTAGCATTTCTGCGGCGCAAGTCAATACAAAATGGTGGTTTTCTGTATGACAAACTTTGGGGAATGCGCCGGCTTGATGGAATTTTCATCCCGGATTTGCACTCAGGTCGGGAATATGGTATACTAAATGCAGGACCCTGACAGCTTTTTACGGAGGTGTACCATGAAAGCATTCTGCAAACTGATGACCGCACTGATTTTTGTTCTGGGCGTTTTGACTCTGGCCGCGGCTCTGGTACACAGAGTCGACGAAAGCCGGTCCAAATACATTTCCCTTTACGGCACCCCGGAACAGGATTAGAAAGCAGATTCTGGAACTTGACAGAAGAGTCATACTTTGTTATAGTATGAAGAGATAGCCCACAATTTTTGTCGGACTTAACAATTTTTTGGAGGAAAAACGCATGAAAAAGCTTATGACCCTCGGCCTGGCCGCTGTGATGGCCTTCAGCCTGGCCGCCTGCAGCTCCGGGAGCTCTTCCGGCAAGGCGGACGGTGTTTACACCGCCGAGATGGATGATGCTGCTGCGGAAGCTGCCCATGGCTGGCGCGACACCTTGACCGTCGAGTACAAGGACGGCAAGGTTGTTTCTGCCACCTTTGAGAGCTACGATGCCGACGGCAACAAGAAGAGTGAGACCACCGCGGAAATCTACCCCATGGACCCCCACCCCTCTGAGTGGATTCCCCAGCTGAGCGAGAACGTCCAGAAGGCCGGTACCGCCAAGAAGATTGACACCATTGCCGGTGCCACCCTCGCTTCTGACGACGCCCGTGCCCTGATGGAAGCCATTGAGAAGGACGGCAAGGCCGGCGAGACCATCCAGGTTTCCGCTGCCCAGTAATTCTTTTCCCCAACGATGATAAAAAGACGGGAGCCCGCAAGGGTTCCCGTCTTTTTGGTTTGCGGATGGTTTTCCGGGGGCATTCCCTCCCCCGCCGCAGGGCACCAAAACGCAAAATTCGTGTCAGGGCACTGTTCTTGTCATTTGTTATAACGCGGATTAAGGCTCAAACACCTTCCAGGCCGCAGGTTCTCGCAGAAGAGATGGCACAGGGGCCTCATATCGGCTTGCCCATCAAAGCAAACCAGAACAAAGAGCGTGTCCTTTCCCATACAAGCTCAGATGTCGTTAAGAAAGCAACGCAATCAATCAGTAATATTTCTTCAAAATTTAGCACTACCTTTTGTATATAATAAATTCCCCATCTTAGCCAATCATGTTCTCCCAAAATCGTGCAAAACAGAAAAAAGTGAAAAATCGCCTTGATTTTTGCCGCAGGACACAGTACAATAGGCTAAATTGTCAGAATATTGTTCGGCAATGGATCGGCCAGTAACACGAAGATGGGTTTAAGGAGGAATGACCCCCAATGAAAAAGAAATTGTTATCTGCCCTCCTTGCAGCCGGGATGCTGTTCACCATGGCACCCGCGGTCGCAATGGCAGAACCCGCACAACAGACCAGTGAGAGTCAGATTGTGAATTCCAGTTCGGAGATGACCTCCAGCGAAGTTGTCACCAAAGACGGCGTTGATGTTGTTAAAATTAACAAGAGCATTGCCGGAACGGATACGGAAAATGAATTTGAAATTACTCTTGACGTTGAGACCACCGAGAATCTGAAAGAGATTCCCCAAAAAGCGGACGCAGCCGTTGTTCTGGTCATTGACAATTCTACCAGCATGAATCAGCTATCCGGCAACGAAAAACCCGGCAAGGAAAACGAAACTCGTATGGATGCGGCAAAAGCGGCCGCGAAGAGCTTTCTTGACAGTTTCAGCCAGGCAAGCGGTTCCAAGCGAATGGTGTCCATTGTTTGTTTCGGAACGGATTCGACCCGCAAACTTGCCTGGTGTGACGTAACAGACCCCGCAAATCTTGCGACGGCAAAAAGTGCCATTGATGGAATCTATGCTCCTAAGGATAATGGCACAAATATTGAAGCCGGACTTCAGCTGGCGTGGAACCAAATCAGCCAGAGTGAGGCAAATTCTGCGATTTCTGATATCGAAAACAAAAACATCGTTCTTCTTACCGACGGCATGCCTACCTACTACTTCAAGCGGGGGTGGCAATATAGGGAGACCCCCGCATTGCCCGACAATAATCGCAACAACGTCGAAGGCATCGCCGGCGAAGAGTGGACTACAGATAAGTGGGGCCTTCCGCAATATCAGGATTATATTGCCGGTAATGGTGGGACGACGACAAATAAAACACGGGCCGCTGCCTTAGCCGTTTCGGACAAAATTCGGAGTAGTACTGAATACCCGACTACCCTCTATTCCATCGCATGCGATTTGGGTAGTGATGAAAGCACACAGAAGTTTATGAAGGACCTGTCGGACTTCACTTACTCTGCCACCAGCACCACCCTTTCCGATGTGTTCCAGGTGATTGCCAACCGCATTATTATTGGTGCGAAAGCTTGGAAAGTCACCGACCCCATGGCAGACAATATTCAGTTTAAAGAAATTACATCTGGTGCTGACCGGAACACGGCAAGTTACAATAATGACGAGAGCACTCTGGTATGGGATCTGAAATCAAGCATTCCTTCCGTCACTTCGGAGGGCGGCACGACCAGATATACTTACACGCTTAAATACAAAATCACTCTTAATCCGCTCAAGATGACGGAAAATCAGGTTGTTGCAACCAATAAAGATACTTATCTGGAATATTACCTCATTTCCGATGAATCCGATAGCAAGCTTCATACAGTATTTTTCGATGTGCCGACCGTGAAGGCCTTCTTCGGTTCCCTGTCCTTTACCAAGACCGATCCGAAGGGGAATCCTCTGTCTGGCGCGACCTTCACGCTGGAAGGCACGGCAACCGGCAGCGGGAAAACTGTGACTCTTACCGCGACCAGCGGTGAAAAAGGCACCGTCTCTTTTGGCAAGATTCCTGCCGGCACTTACACTCTGACTGAAACAAAGTGGCCTGAAGGATATAAGCGCTGCGATCCTTATAATGTCACTGTCAGCTACGGCCAGACCACTGTCACCCGGAATGGCGCGGAGGTTGACCTGAGTCAGAACGTTGTGGACGATTATGAAGATGATCCGATTACAATTTCCGGCAAAAAATCCTGGGAGGACAACGACAACCAGGACAACAAGCGCCCCCAAAGCGTCACCATTCGTCTGATTAAAAATGGCGTGGATACTGACGAGACCACTACCGCTAGTGCGGACAGCAACTGGGAGTATTCGTTCTCCGGCCTGGCCCCTTACGATGGCAATACCAAAAACAATTATACCATTCAAGAAGAGACTGTAGAGGACTACAGCACGTTAATTGATAATATTAATTATAACGTGACCAACTCCTATACGCCTGAGACGACTTCTTACACGGTCACCAAGTCCTGGGATGACAACAACAATCAGGACGGCAAGCGCCCGGGTTCTGTTACTGTCCAGCTATGCAAAACCGTGACGGAAGACGATCTAACCAAAGAAGTTCCCATCGAGGGAAAGACTTTGACCCTGAGTGCTGACAATGGGTGGACGGGCACGTTTGACAATCTTGCCGTCTATGAGGACGGTCAGCCGATCACTTATACTGTTCAAGAAACAGTCGTTCCCGACGGCTACAAAAGCAAAGTGTCCCTGAACCCCGAGACGCATACCTTTACTGTTACCAACACCCACACCCCCGAAACGGTCGATATCAGCGGCAGCAAGACCTGGGACGATGGCGACAATCAGGACAACATCCGTCCCGATAGCATTACCATCCGCCTCTTGGCTGACGAGGCACCGTACGCTTTCCAGAGCGTGACAGAAGAGAATCAGTGGACATGGTCCTTTGAGAACCTTCCCAAGTACAAAAACGGCCAGGAAATCCGTTACACCATTACCGAAGACGCCGTTGAAGGCTACGTTGCTGAGGTTAACGATTACAATGTGACCAACACCCACATCCCCGCTACGGTCGATATCAACGTCGCCAAGTCCTGGAATGATGACGGAGATCGGGATGGAAAGCGTCCTAACTCTGTCGAGATTCAGCTTTACAGAACCCTGACGAAGGACGATTCGGCCGAAGAATATGATGTCGCCGTCGACGGAAAAACACTTACCCTCAATGAGTCCAACGGTTGGAAAGACACCTTCACGGATCTTCCTGCCAATGAAGCTGGCGTTCCCATTCAATACACGGTAAAAGAGTCCAATGTTTCCGAAGATTATGTCAGCTCCGTAGACAAAATCGAAGACGGTTCTTTCGTTATCACCAACAGCTACACGCCCGAAAGCATCACGGTCTGCGGCAGCAAGACCTGGGATGACCAGAACAACAAGGACGGTGTGCGTCCCGCGTGCATTGTGATCCGTCTTTACGCTGACGGCGAACAGGTCGCTGTCCAGAACGTGACGGAAAAGGAGCAGTGGAGCTGGAACTTCGGCAGCCTTCCCAAGTATCGCGATGGCGGTGTTGAAATCAAATACACCATCGCCGAAGATGCCGTTGAAGGCTACACCGCTACCGTTAACGGTTACGATGTGACCAACACCCACACCGTAAAACCGACTGCCACTCCCGCGCCGACCGCCGCCCCCACGGCCCGGCCGGATGATCCCGCGCCGACCGCAACGCCGACCCCTGCTCCTGCGGTGGCTCAGACCAGCGACAACAGCCATCCCATGCTGTGGGTTGCGCTGCTTGTTGTGGCTGCTATTGGTATGACCGGTGTGGTTGTGCTGAAAAAACGTCAGAACAACAAGTAATTCTCCTTTTTCTGATTTTCCTCTGATCCCATAGCACAGCGGGCCGCGTCATTGCGATGCGGCCCGCTGATTTTTATGGCACAGAGCCCCCTTGTTGCAGTGTGGCAGGAATTCCAACAAATGGAGACGGCTCCCGCTTTAGCGGGAGCCGTCAGACTATCAAAAAAGTTTAAGTCCGTCGCCGTCGGCGGACCTGCGCCGACGATGGTGACACCGACAGGGAAATTTTGTTCCCGCAAAATTTTGTCGAGAGGGATTCCAAAAGGGGGAACTGGACGGTTAGGCGAAGCCGTGCCGGACGGGTCCCTCTTTTGCAGCGTGTCGGGTTTCCCGACACGCTGAGAGACGGCTCCCGCCAAAGCGGGAGCCGTCAGCTTGTCAAAAAACCTACCCAAACGCTCCCGTTTCCAGTATAATAGAGGAAACGGGGGTGTTTTGTATGGGAAGAAAAGTGGGGAAAAGACGCACGCAGAGAAGCGGTAATCGTAGATTTGGATACGCTGGTACCGAAAGACCATTTACTTCGCAAGATTGAAAAGGTCATGGATTACGACTGGCTGTATGAGCGTCTGGAGGGATACTACTGCCATACCAACGGCCGTCCCGGAACGGATCCTGTTGTGCTGATCAAGATAGTGTTATTGCAGCATTTGTTTGGGATTCCCTCACTGCGGCAGACCTACCGGGAAGTACAGGTGAATCTGGCATACCGCTGGTTTCTCGGGCATTCCGCCTACAAGACTCCCTGGATTGCCAAAAGGACCATTGATGATGGGATTGTTCCCATTCTGCCTTATACCCGATACAAGGGTGCAAAGGGCTCCTACCGTCCCTGGGAATATGCTTACCTGCCCGAAAAGGACGCTTATCTCTGCCCACAGGGAGCAGAACTCCGGCACACCACTACGGACAAGGATGGAAAACGAGTCTACCGCAGCACGCCAAAGAATTGCCGGGACTGCCCTTACAAAGCGAAATGTGGAGCAAATGAGAAAGGGCAGAAGCTCCTGACGAGACACATCTGGCAGTCCTATCTGGA
>SFVK01000001.1 GCA_004561545.1 bacterium | reverse complement strand
GTCCCAATTTGGAAGAAGATGAACCTTACAGTTGAAGAAGCCTCGGAATATTCGGGCATTGGCGCATCAAAGATAAAAGAACTGTCGAATAGCGAAGATTGCCCTTTCGTTCTTTGGAACGGAGCAAAGCGATTGATTAAAAGAAAACAATTTGAGGAATACCTGTCATCGCAGTATTTCCTCTGATGGAGGTGGTGTTATGGGAAATAAGCAGGCTGAATTGAACAATTCAGGTAATCGGGTGGAAACCGTGCCGGTTTGGGTAAAGCCTTACCTTACGATTGATGAAGCGACCGCTTACACAGGCATAGGTAGAGACAAACTCTATGAGATGACAAGCCAAGAAAAATGCCCGTTCGTGCTGTGGGTAGGAAACAGACGAATGATTAAGAGACGAGTTTTTGATGAGTACATTGAGAAAATGTACTCAATATAGGAAGGAGGGCTTATGGACAACGATGTTTTAGCTTACAGAGCCTTACTCGAAAAGCGTAAAGAAAACGCTCCCTCTTGGGAGAAGAAGGTTCTAACGGTTGAGGAAGCAGCCGAGTACACCGGTATCGGCAGGACAAAAATCAGGCAAATCATAATGAAGGGTGATTGTCCCTTTGCTGTCACTAACGGTGTTCAGGTCTGTGTAATCCGAGACAAATTTATTGATTATCTTGATAAGCAATTTCGCATTTAAGGGAGGAAAAATTATGCCAAGAACAAAAAGAAAAGACAAATCAAGAGTAGTGCTTCGTACAGGCGAATCACAGAGAGCCGATGGTACATACCATTTCAGTTGGACGGATGCCAACCACAAAAGGCGTTATGTGTATGCCAAGACACTTGATGAACTGCGATACAAAGAGGAACAAATCGCAAAAGACAAGAGCGATGGCATTAAGGCAGAAGCTCGTTACACAACGGTCAATGACATATATGAGCTTTGGAAGGATTTGAAGCGAGGACTGAAAAACAACACCTTTGAAAACTACAAGTATATGTATGAGACCTTTGTCCGTCATCAGATAGGTTCAAAGACTGTATCTTCTCTGAGAAAAACAGATATAAAGAGGTTCTATAATTACCTTGCAGACGAACGCCATCTAAAGCCAGCGACCATTGATAATATTCATACGGTTCTCCATCAGATTTTGGATATGGCGGTCGATGATGACTACATCAGGAATAACCCGTCAAACAATGTGCTTAAAGAGTTGAAACAGTCCCATTGTTTTCAGACCGAGAAGCGTAGAGCCTTAACAAAGCCGGAGCAGGAGTTGTTTCTTGACTATCTGAAAAACTCTCCTACATCAAAGTATTGGTATCCGGTGTTTGCGGTTATGATTGGTACGGGACTTCGTGTTGGAGAGGTTACAGGGTTAAGATGGTGCGATATTGATTTGGAAGAAGGTATCATTGATGTGAACCACACGCTGGTTTACTATGACCACCGTACCGAGGGCAGTAAGCGTGGCTGTTACTTCAATGTTAATACGACAAAAACTCCGGCAGGAAGAAGAAAAGTGCCTATGCTCGGTTTCGTCAAAGAAGCATTCTTAATGGAAAAGGAAAGGCAGGAACTGCTCGACCTTCACTGCGAAGCGACCGTCGATGGATATACCGATTTTATCTTCATCAACCGTTTTGGTCAGCCGCAACATCAGGCAACCCTGAACAAAGCAATCCGCCGCATTATTCGTGACTGCAACGACGAGCAGTTATTGAAAGATGAAAACGCAGAAGTATTGCTCCCGCATTTTAGCTGTCATTCTTTAAGGCACACTTTCACAACAAGAATGTGCGAAGCAGGGGTAAATGTTAAGGTCATTCAGGACACGCTCGGTCATAAAGATATTTCAACTACGCTTAACATCTATACCGATGTAACGAAGGAACTGAGGAAGTCCGAATTTGAAGGTCTTGACTCCTACTTCAAAAATGAGTATAATAAAGTGTCGGTTTGACAGATTAAATTGATACGGACTTCATAGTTGGTGGATTAGAGCATTTACATCATTTACATCAATTTTTACACAAAGCCCCCACGAAACTAATCGAAAATAAAGTAAAGTAGGATTTTGAAAAAATCTGATTTGCGACTTATTTTGAACTATGTTGGGTTATAGCAAGAATTGAAACGATGTCCTAAATCGTCCCCACGATGAAGCCCATCGACTAAAAAGCATTGATTCTACGCCTTTTATCAACCGCGTTTGGCTGATTTGACACCACATTGACACCAAACTTGCAGAAAAGGCTTTACAAGAAAGCAGAGAGTTATCCTCTTACGGATGACTCTCTGCTTTTTTGTTTATGTAGTTGTGCATTTCTGCGCGGAAGTAATGAGGTGATACCATGCACAGCTTTTACATTACGGCAGGTCGCCGCAGGCAGGAACGCCGGTATCCGGGTCATCGGGGCAATTATAATAATCATATTTCCAGTTCATTTGAAATCCTTTCATCTTAAAAAGTGCATTATAAAATTGCCTACTCTCACTCGGCTGATATCTCTGTCTGATGGTTTCTTACTCGGCGGGTTCCATCTTCTCCATGCAATCACCGCAAAGGATGTTCACGGCTTTTGTGGCTCTTACGCTCTGGTGGCAGCAGGGGCAAACATATTTGCGGGTGCTGCTGGGCTTTTTGGTCTTGGTGGCGGCTCCGTTGCCTGCTCCTTTGGGCAGCGTTCCGACTACATCCCACAGGCTGACCGCCTCGCACATCTGAAGGTCTTGCCAGCCCTGTTCCTCGATGAAGTCCAGCAGAGGAAGTCCGGGGCTTGTAATCGTCCATCCGTATTTTGGGTGCTTCTCAACGCAAAGCCCGTGGCTTTCGGCAATCTCCTTGTACTTCCGATTGTGGTAGAAGTTCCCGGAACCGCTGGTATCTTTGATACCATTTTCTGCCGCAAGGCAATATTAACAGGCACAGAAAGATTACCGGGAAGGCAAAGAGGGAATCAAGAATGAGTGAAGGACGCTCGCTCCACTTCGTTCCGCTCGCTCTCAGGGCCAATCCGATTTCCTTCCAATTCCTTTCTGCCCTGCCTTGGAAACTCTTAGATTTATCGCGGATTTTCTTTGGTTGGCAGGCTTGGGGTGGCGCAGAGAGAATCAGAAAGCAGGCCCCGGAGCCGGATGGCTCAGGGGCCTGCGTCTTACTTCTCATATTGTCCTTTTGTCTTTCTTTGTTTGCCCTTTCATAATAGCAGGGGGGCATCAGTGCTGGGGATTGAGGATGGTGCGCCAGTCCAGGTCGCCGTGCTCCAGACCATGGATCAGCACCTCGGCGGTGGCAATGTTGGTGGCCACCGGAATGTTGTGTACATCGCAGATGCGCAACAGGTTCATCTCGTTGGGTTCGGTGGGCTTGGCGCTGATGGGATCGCGGAAAAACAGCAGCATATCCACCTCGTCGCAGGCAATGCGCGCCACAATCTGCTGGTCGCCGCCGTGGCCGCCGGGCAAAAACCGCTGAATGGGCAGCCCGGTGGCATCCGCCACCAGCCGCCCGGTGGTGCCGGTGGCGATCAGGTGGTGATTGCTCAAAATATGGCGGTAGGCGATACAAAACTGAACCATCAGTTCCTTTTTGGTATCGTGCGCGACCAGTGCAATTGTCATAACAATTCCCCGCTTCCTGCAACAAACAACAAACAAAATCAATTTTCCATGGTTCCGGTCCCGGAAATCAAAATCAACGGTCCTGTCAGGGATTATAGCGCTGTCAGGGGAACACGCTCCCCCAGCATCCGGGCGGCCAGAGCCCGGCCCGCTACGGCGGCGGGACAAAACCCGGGAAGCTCTGTCCCTGCGGCACCCGCCTTTTGCAGCTCCCGGCTTTCGGGAATGACCCCGATCAGCTGTAAGCCCACGGTATCAATACATTCATCCAGGTCAAACACGGCGGAGCCGGGGCCAAAGCTGCTCCGCGTCACCCGGTTTACCACCAGCCGCACAGCGCTCTGGGCGTGACCGTGGTCCAGCAAGGTGTCCGCCACAATGCGGCCATCCCGCAGCGCCACCGGGTCGGGGGTCAGAACCACCAGCGCCCGGTCCGCAATCTGGTCCGCCGCAGAAAAGGGGGCGCCCATCCCGGCGGCGGTGTCCAGCAAAATCCAGTCAAAATAGTCCCGCATGGCCAGAATCAGGCGGGCCAGCGGCGCGGCGCGCACCACACCGCCCTCATACGGGGCGCTGATGACCGAAAGCCCGGGGTAGAGAGGGCTTTCCACAATGGCCTTGGAACCTTCACACCGTCCGCAGAGGACGTCCTCAATATCATAGACCGTCTTGCCATAGACCCCGGAAATCACATCCACGCTGCGCAGGCCGGAGTCCAGCTCAATCAAAAGCACCTTTTTGCCCCGGGCAGCCAGCTGGGCCCCCAGCAGCACCGCGACGGTGCTCTTGCCGGTGCCCCCCTTGCCGGAGCAGATCATGACTGTTTGTGCGTTCACCCAAGTTCCTTCCTTTCCCCGGGGCAGACCATAACCCCTTTCCAGCGCCGCTGTTCAAAAAGGAAAAAACCCCGCTTATTATTCTAGCACAATAGTGGTTGAGAAACAACTGCTATTTTAGTTAAAAATCACCCATCTTTTTATGACATTTTCACGGTAGGAAGCTCAAAACACCGAAACGCCTGTGCGATAAGTTACTTAAAAAAGTCAACCGGTTGCGCGCTGTTGCGCAGCACCCGGAGCGGCGCCGACTGTGCGCATCATCGCGTTTCCCACAGCCCGCGCAGCGTGTTCATGGCGTGCTTTTCCAGGCGGGATACATAGCTCCGGCTGATGCCCAGCCGGACGGCAAGCTCGTTCTGGGTCAGCGGCGGCTGCCCGTCCAGACCGTAGCGGCGGACAATGATTTCCCGCTCCCGGTCGGGCAGTTGGTCCACCAGAGCGCGCAGCCGCCGGATGGCGTCCCGCTGTTCGCAGCCGTCCTCCATCACGGCCTCATCGGGCAGCACATCCGCCAGGGTCAGCATCCCGCTGTCGCCCTCCAGCGGCTCCTGCAGCGAGGCCACCGTCCCTTCCCGCCGGGTGCGCCGCAGCTGCATCCGCAGCTCATTCTCAATACAGCGGCTGGCATAGCTGGCAAAGCGGGTGGGGCGGGAGGGATCATAGGTATCCACCGCCTTGATCAGCCCGATGGTGCCGATGCTGATAAAATCGTCCTGACTGCTCTGGGCCGCATAGTATTTTTTTGTCACATGGACTACCAGCCGCAAGTTGTGGCGGATCAGGGTGTCCCGCGCATCCCGGTCCCCGGCCCGCATGGCATCGAACGCCGCCAGCTCCTCCCCCCGGGTGAGGGGGCGCGGAAAACGCCCTGTCTCCAGATGGAGCGCCAGATAGAGCATCTGCCCTGCCACCGACCGCAAAAACACCCACAGCACGCCGAACATACCATCACCCCCGCTTATTTGTATGCGGGGGTGATGCAAAAAAAGCCCCGCCCGGCTAATGGCCAGGCGGGACGGCAAAACAGGGGATTACTGAGGCGCCAGGTCGAACCGGTAGACGGTGGTGGCGCTGTAAGGCGTTTCGGGCAGAACGGTGGTATCGGGAAAATCGGGGTGATTGGGGGCGTCGGGGAACTCCTGGGTTTCCAGGCAGACCGCGTCCCGGGGCGCGTAATGGGCCCCGTCCTTGCAGGGGGTGTTGGGCGTTAAGTAGTTGGCCGAGTAAACCTGAACGCCGGGCTGGGTGGAGAGGGTCTCCATCCGAATGCCGGTCTCCGGCCCGGTGAGCCAGGCCACATGGCGCAGCCCGGAATCCGGCACCACAAAGCAGTGGTCATAACCATGCCCCTGGTGCAGCGCGGGATAATCCTCGCCGATATCCCGTCCCAGCGTCTTTTCCTCGGTAAAATCCATGGGGGTGCCGGCCACCGGAATGCGTCGTCCCGAGGGGATGGAGTGTTCGTCGGTTTCCAGATAGGCCCTGGCGTCCATCGCAAGGCGGTGCCCCAGTACGCTGCCGGAGGCATGGCCGTTGAGGTTGAAATAGCTGTGATTGGTGATGTTCACCACGGTGGGGGCATCGGTGGCAGCGGTATACTGGATCACCAGACCGCTGCCCGCCAGACTGTAGCGCACCTCCAGCTCCACCTCGCCGGGGAACCCGTCGGTGCCGTCAGGGCTGACGGCGGTCAGAACCACGGCGTCGCCGTCCTCCACCATGCGGAACACCGCGTGATGGAAGCCGTGCAGGCCGCTGTGCAGGCAATTGCCGTTTTCGTTGGGGGTGACATGGACAATCTCCCCGTACAGCGGGAACCGGGCACCGCCGATGCGGTTGGCGTAGCGGCCAACCACGGCGCCCATGCCGTCGGGGTTGAGCTCATAGTCCTGCACTGTGGGATATCCCAGAACCACGTCCACCATGCGGCCCTTGCGGTCCGGCACAAGCAGTTTGTGGATGACGGCGGCATAGCTCAGGATGTGAACCTCCATCTGCTGGTTGGAGAGCACAGCCTCCCGCACGGGGCGGCCGTCGGTGGTTTTTCCGAAATTGCGGATCACGACGCTCATTTGTCACAGCCTCCTGACTGGGGGGAGTCCGGCGCGTGTTCCAGGTCGTAGCGCACGCTGGCGGCCACTGCCCCGGTGCCGTAGTTGAGCATCCGGTTGACGCGGCTCACGGTGGCGCTGGAAGCGCCGGTCTCCTGCCGAATTTCACTGTAGACCTTGCCCTGCAAAAGACAGCTTGCCACGTCGTAGCGCTGTTCCAGGGTGCGCAGCTCGGTGACGGCGCAAAGGTCATCAAAAAAACGAATACAATCCTCCAGGTTGTCCAGCCGCAGAATGGCCTCATATAGGGCTGTGTTGCGGGGGTCCCCGTTGGGTGCGGTTGCAGCGCGCATAGGCGCCTCCTTGTTTGTCAAAGGCAGAATGCCAATTTATTCTTCCCGCACAAATCGTGTGGGACACTGTTAAGCACATTGTAGCAATTTCACCAAGGGAAGTCAAGGCTTTACAGTGGTAAATGGGGGTTGCCCTTTGGCTGCGAAAGAGGTATTATAAAGAAGATTGGATCAGCAGCCGCGATGCTGCCGCATAAGGACCACGGCGCGGCGGCCCAGCTGGCGGTAGATTTTCATGAACTGCGCCCGGGGTACCGTGCGGTTAAAATCCAGCGGGTCCGCCACCGTGAAGCATTCGTCGTCGGCGCCGCACAGCACCATGCAGTGCAGCGTGTGCAGCACCTCGTGCCGCCGTCCGCCGGGCAGATCATACCCGCCGCAGGGATCGTGCTGTACATCCTCAAAGTGCAGCGTGGCCCAGAAAATCACCGGCCGCCCGGCCACGAGCTGTTCCACCAGGTCCGCCTCCTCCGCGCCGGTCAGGTCCACCGCGCGGTATCCGCCGCCGTGGTCCGCCAGGTATCGGTTTGCCGCCGCCACAACGGGTCCGGCAAAGCAGTAGTAGCCTGTCTCGGGGGAGGCGTCATCCAGGTGGGGGTTGCCCATATACACCGCATCGGGGTCGGCGCCGTACCACCGTTCCGACCGGGGCAGATAGTGATCCGCCAGGTCACATTTGTCGGCGGGAAATCCCAGATAGCGCAGCACCTCGCAGCAGCTGGTGATCTCGCAGCCGTTGGGAAGCTCTGGGTTTTGCAGAATCTGGGGAACGGGCAGCAGTACAGGTTTCATCCAAAAGACCGCCTTTCTGTTCATAAAATAGCAGGGTTCTGTTTCAGAATTGTATCAAATTTCCTGGCGAAAGGGAAGTGCTTCTTCAATGACCATCCGCGATTTCGGCCTCATTCCCGGCCATCTGCCGGCCGGGCCGCGCAACGCCATCACCGATGTGGCGGGGGTGCGCGTGGGCCACTGCACGGTGCGCAGCGCCCGCCACAACACCGGTGTCACGGTGATTCTGCCCCGCCCGCAGGGGCAGGATATCTATTTCCACCGCTGCACCGCCGCAGCCCATGTGCTCAACGGCTACGGCAAAACCGCAGGCCTTGTCCAGATTCAGGAGCTGGGCCAGCTGGAAACCCCCATCGCGCTGACCAACACCCTCAATGTGGGGCTTGTCTGCGACGCACTGGTGGATTACACCAACGCCGCCTGCGCCGCCCACGGCCAGACGCTGCGCAGCGTCAACCCCGTGGTGGGGGAGTGCAACGACGGTACCCTCAACCTGATTGCCGAGCGCGCGGTGGGCGCTGCCGAGGTGAATGCCGCCCTCCAAAGCGCATCCCCCGACTTTGAGCAGGGCTGTGTGGGCGCGGGCACCGGCATGATCTGCCATGAGCTCAAGGGCGGCGTCGGTTCCGCCAGCCGCGTTATTGAGGCGGACGGCCGGGCCTTCACCGTGGGGGTTCTGGCGTTGTGCAACCATGGTCAGCTCCGGGAACTGAATGTTCTGGGCCGCCGGCCCGGCGAGGCGATCCGCCGGCGGCTGCAAACCCCGCCCCGCCCGGAGGATAAGGGCAGCTGCATTCTGGTGCTGGCCACCGACCTGCCCCTGTCCTCCCGCCAGTTGGGTCGGGTGACCCGGCGGTGTGCCGTGGGCCTGGCCCGGTGCGGCAGCTACTGGGGCCACGGCAGCGGCGATATCGCCATCGGCTTTACCACCGCCCACGATCTGGACCGGGAGGCCCCCTGTGCCGTCCAGACGCTGGAGGTTTTCCACGAGGACCGGCTGGACCCTGCCTTCTTGGCCGCCGCCGAGGCCAGCGAGGAAGCGGTTCTCAACGCTCTCGCCGCCGCAGTGACCACCACCGGTTATGACGGCACCACCGTCCATGCCCTGCGTGAGTTCGCCGACTTGCTGAAATAAAAAGAAGTTTGTTGAAATTAAAGAAAAAAAGGGATGTTTTTATGAAAATTACCGCCATCCAGACAACCGAGATCCGTATTCCGCTGCGCACCCCCTTCAAGACGGCGCTGCGCACGGTGGACAGCGTCCATGATGTTCTGGTGCGTGTCCAGACTGACACCGGCGAAGTGGGCTATGGCGAAGCGCCGCCCACCGCCGTCATCACCGGCGACACCATCGGTTCCATCCGCAATGCCATCGAGGAGTTCATCGCCCCCGCGCTGGTGGGGATGGACGTGGAGGATCTGGACTGCGTCATGACCCGGCTGGACCGCTGCATCCTCAAGAACACCAGCGCCAAGGCTGCGGTGGATATGGCCATCTATGACCTGTATGCCAAGAGCTGCGGCAAACCGCTCTACCGGGTGCTGGGCGGCGCAAAGAAGGAGATTGAGACCGACCTGACCATCTCGGTCAATCCCATTCCCCAGATGGTGGCGGACGCCCATGAGGCGGTGAACCGGGGATTCAATATCCTGAAAATCAAGGTGGGCAAGGAGGGCCTCAAGGATGTGGCCCGCCTGCGCGCCATCCGTGAGGCGGTGGGCCCCGGCGTTGTGATCCGGGTGGATGCCAACCAGGGCTGGGAGCCCAAGCAGGCGGTGCGCATCATCACGGCGCTGGAGGATGCCGGCGTGGCCCCCGAGCTGGTGGAACAGCCGGTGGATGCCCACGACCTGGCCGGCCTGGCCTTTGTGACCAGCAACGTCTGCACCCCCATTCTGGCGGATGAGAGCGTTTTCGGCCCGGCGGACGCGCTGGAAGTGCTGCGCCGCCACGCCGCCGACCTCATCAACATCAAGCTGATGAAGGCGGGCGGAATCTGGCAGGCCCAGAAGATCTGTGCCATCGCCGAAACCTGCGGCGTCCAGTGCATGATCGGCTGTATGCTGGAAAGTAAGATCGCCGTCTCGGCCGCCGCCCATCTGGCCGCCGCCCGCAGCGTGGTCACCCGCGCCGATCTGGACGGTCCCAGCCTGTGCAGCGAGGACCCCTATACCGGCGGGCCGGTTTTTGAGGGGAGCCGCATCCTGATGAACGAGGCGCCGGGCCTGGGCATCACCGCTGTGCCGGGATTTGAGGACTGAGGGATTGAGGAGGAAGGAACGTTGAAGGTTTGGGATTTGCACTGTGACACGCTCTCCGAGCTGCGCTACGCCGAGCAGGCGGGACGCCCCAAGAGCTTTGCCCAAAACGATCTGATGATCGATCTGACCCGCATGAAACAGGCGGATTATCTGCTGCAATGTATGGCCTGCTTTGTCTATCTCAACCCCGAGCGGGAAAAAGACCCGCTGCTGGCCTGCATGGAGCAGATTGACATCTTTGACCGTCTGCTGGAACAGTACCCCGACGATCTGATGCCGGTGCGCAGCGCCGCTGACATTGCAGCCCTCAAAACCTCCGGCAAAATCGGCATGATGCTCACCGTGGAGGAGGGCGGCGTCTGCCTGGACAGTCCCGGCGTTCTGCGGGACCTCTACCGCATGGGCGTGCGGATGATGACGCTGACCTGGAACTTCAAAAACGGCCTGGCGGAGCCCAACGCGGTGCCCGGCGATGCCTCCACCGTCTGGCCCTGCGCCGCCAACACCACCGGCGGGCTGACGCCCCGCGGTTTTGAATTTGTGGAGGAGATGGAGCGCCTGCACATGATTCTGGATGTGGCCCATCTTTCGGACGCCGGAATCCGGGATGTGCTGCGCGTTGCCAAACGGCCTTTTGCGGCCAGCCACTCCAACGCCCGGGCCTGCTGCCCCCATGTGCGCAACCTCACCGACGAGATGCTCCGCGCCATGGGCGAAAAAGGCTGCCTGATCGGGCTGAACTACTGCGCGTCCTTCCTGGACAACAACCCCGACCGCAGCCATCTCAAGGCCCGCATCACCGATATGGCCCGCCACGCCTGCCATATCATGGATCTGGCGGGGGAGGACAGCCTGGCGCTGGGCAGCGACTTTGACGGCATTGGCGGCGACCTGGAAATCGCGGGCGCCGAGGATATGCCCCGCCTGGCCAAGGGGCTGGTGCGGGAGGGCATTCCCTCCCATGTGGTGGAAAAAATCTTCCACGGCAACGCCGAGCGCTTCTTTGCCGAGAATCTTTGATCAGAGAGGAGAACAAAATCCCATGCCCCATCCTGAACTGACGCTGGAAAAGCGCATCGCCGCCGAACTCACCGGACTGGACGCAAAGCTCTGCGTCTTTGCCGACGATCTGCGCGGCCATACGGTGGAACTGGGCTCAGATGAGCCCTTTGAGTCCGCCTCCACCATCAAAATTTATATCCTGGGGTGTCTGTTTGACCGCGTCGCCGCAGGGCAGGCCAGCCTTGATGACATTCTGACTTATGAGGCCCGCCACTATGTGGACGGCTCCGGCCTGCTGCGCACGCTGGGCGAGGGCGCAAAGCTGCGCGCCGCCGATGTGGCCACCTTTATGATTGTGGTCAGCGACAACATTGCCACCAATATGCTCATTGACTATCTGGGGCTGGACGCCATCAATGACTTTATCCGGTCCATCGGCTGCACCGGCACCCGGCTGCACCGCCGCCTGCGCAGCGACAACTGGGGCGAGCCGCTTGGCACCATCACACCCCGGGATATGGGCCACTTTTTCACCCTTCTGGCAAAGGGCGAGCTGGTCAGCGCCCAGGCCAGCGCCGCCATGCGGCAGATTTTCCGCGGCCAGCAGTACAATACCATGCTGGCCGGCAGCCTGCCGCCCTACTATACCGACGCCGAGGAATCCGGCGCCGACCCCGACCTGATCTATACCGCCAGCAAAAGCGGCTCCATGGACGCCTGCCGCAACGACGGCGGCCTGGTCCACACCCCCTACGGCGACTATGTGCTGGTTATGATGTGCAAGGAGTTTGCCAACAAGCTGGAGGTCAAGGATCACCCGGCCTTTGTCTACGGCGGCCGGGTCAGCCGGCTGCTGTTTGACCAGTATCTGGCGCTGGAAGGCAGCTTTGTCAAAGAATCAGGAGTAAATTCATGACAGGATTGCAGTTGTTTTACTGGGTTTTGGGCATCATTTTTATCATTCTGGGCGTGGCCTGTGAACTGGAAAAGCGCAAAACGGTGCGTGACGCCACCCTGGTGACCGCCCGCATCGTCAAGTGCGACAAGGACGGACCCACCACCCGCAAGGGCTCCGGCGGCTACCGCTACACCGTCGAGTTTGAGGCGGACGGCGTGCTGCGCAGAGCGCTGACCAACGACGCCTTCTGGATGGACCACAGCCGCAACAGTGACAGCCTGATTCAGGTCTGGTACAACCCGGCCACCCCCCATCTGGTGGAGCGCAAAAGCCCGGAGGCCGAGATCCTGTCCGCCCTCTTTGTGTTGCTGGGCCTGGGCTGCATTCTCTGGCTGGGAATCTGACAAAATTTCATTGTAATACACAACAAAAGGTTGTATTCTTGCGGCGCATATGGTATACTGGAGCCATACACTCAGGATGGAGGAGCGCACAGGAATGCAGCTTTTGTTATTTTTGCTGTTGGCCCTTTCGGTGCTGACCAATGTGTTATTGATTGTCCTGCTGGTCCGGGGGCAGAGCCCCGCGCAGGATACAACCGGGGAACTTGCCCGGCTGGTGCGGGAGGAAGTGGAAGGGGAGACCGAGGTTCTGGCCGACCAGCTCCGCACCATGCAGGGGGAGCTGACGCGGGCCAACTCGGCCAACACCCGGGACCTGGGCACGCTGCTGGCCGAAAACCAGCGCCAGAGCCAGGATTCCGCCACCGCCCGGCTGGAAGCCATCGACCGGGCCGGGGCGGCCCGCCAGCGCACCGCCAACGACGCGCTTCTGGCCCAGCTTACCGTGCTGGAAAACCGCCTCAAAACGCTGGAAGACACCAACGCCAACCGGCTGGAGGGGGTGCGTTCCACCCTGATGCAGGGCATGAACGCCATCCGGGCGGACAACAACAAAAAGCTGGATGAAATCCGTGGCACGGTGGACGAAAAGCTGGAGGACACCCTGCAGCGCCGGGTCAGCGAGTCCTTCCGCGCGGTCAGCGACCAGCTGGAGCAGGTTTACAAGGGCCTGGGCGAGATGCAGAACCTGGCCGCCGATGTGGGCAGCCTCAAACAGGTGCTCTCAGGCGTCAAGACGCGCGGCATTCTGGGGGAGGTGCAGCTGGGCGCGATCCTGGAAGAAATTCTTGCCCCCGGCCAGTATGCCGAGAACGTGGCCACCGTTCCGGGCAGCGCCAACCGGGTGGAATACGCGGTGCGGCTGCCCGGCCAGAACGGCCCGGTTTGGATGCCCATCGACGCCAAGTTCCCCGGCGATACCTATGCCCGCCTGCAGGATGCCCAGGCCTCCGGCGACCCGGCGGCGGTGGCCGCCGCCCGCCGCCAGCTGGAAACAGTGGTGCGTCAGGAGGCAAAGGACATCCATGACAAGTACATTGAGGTGCCCCACACCACGGCTTTCGGTATTCTGTTCCTGCCCTTTGAAGGGCTGTATGCCGAGGTGGTCAACTCCGGCCTGCCCGAAACCCTCCAGCGGGAGTATCAGATTAACGTTGCCGGGCCTTCCACCATGGCGGCGCTGCTCAATGCGCTTCAAATGGGATTCAAAACGCTGGCCATCCAGAAGCGTTCCGGCGAGGTCTGGCAGATTCTGGGCGCCGTCAAGACGGAATTTGAGAAGTTCGGCGCAGGGCTGCAATCCATGCAGCGCCATCTCAATCAGACCGGCAGCGATCTGGAGGAGCTGATCGGCACCCGCAGCCGCGCCATTGCCCGCAAGCTGGAAAGCGTGCAGGAGCTGGACCCCGCCGAGGCCGCCGGTCTGCTGGGGCTGGAGGGGGCCCGCCAGCCGGATTCCGCACAACACGTGGGATTTGACCAAGGAGAAACCGCGCCCCGGCTGCGCCGCAGAGGTGACAGCGGGGGCAAAATGTGATACACTGAACACGAGGTGATCGTTATGAAAGATGTCCGTTGGGAACTGATTCTCATGCCGCTCATCAGTGTGGTGCTGGGGATTTATCTGATTCTCAAGCCCGCCGCTGCCACAGTGGCGCTGTGCTCTCTCGTTGGCTGGCTGATTCTGCTGGCAGGCATCCTGGGCACGGCCAATGCTCTGACCTTCCAGCGCGCCACCCTCATGAAAAGCAGTATGCTGCCCGTCAGCGTGGCCGGTCTGGTGGTGGGAATCTTCTTCATCACGCGGCCGGGAACCCTCATCGAGATTGTGGGGCTGGTGATCTGTGTTTTCCTGATGGTTGAGGGGATGACCAACATCCAGAACGCCGTGGGCCGCCGCCGCTGGGGGGATCGTGCCTGGTGGGTGCCGCTGGCGCTGGGCATTGCCTGTGTGGTGTTGGGCCTCTACGCACTGTTCGCGCCTGGGGCTTCCACCGCCATGATTCTGCGCGTGGTGGGGGTTCTGCTGACCTTCAGTGGTGCCGTCAACCTGATTGCGGTCTTTTTGATGAAGGAAGACTGACAACAAGACGGACAAATCAGAAAGAACAAAAGCCGCCGGGCGGATGTTGTGCATCCGCCCGGCGGCAGCTTGTATCAGGGTATGGATCAGGCGTTACAGGTGCGGTTGCGGATCTCGGCCAGAATGTCCTCAACAAAGCTGTCCAGATCGCGGGTCGTGGTTTCGCCCTTGCGGTCGCGCACGCTGATGTTGCCGGCCTCGGCCTCCTTGGCGCCCAGAACCAGCATATAAGGCACGCGGTCCACCTGCTGGGCCTGACGGATCTTGTAACCGATCTTCTCGTTGCTCTCGTCCAGCACCACGCGGACACCGGCGGCCTTCAGCCTGTCGGCCACCGTGCGGGAATATTCCAGCGTCTTTTCGCTCACCGGCAGCACCTTGACCTGCACCGGAGCCAGCCAGGTGGGGAAGCGGCCTTTGGTTTCCTCGATCAGGTAGGCCATAAAGCGGTCCAGCGAGCCCAGGATGGCGCGGTGCAGCACCACGGGGGTCTTTTCGCTGCCGTCCTTGTCAATATAGGTCAGGTGGAACTTGGCGGGCAGGCAGAAATCCAGCTGGCAAGTGGACAGCGTGTACTCGGCACCCACGGCCGGCTTGACGTTGACGTCCAGCTTGGGTCCGTAGAAGGCGGCCTCGCCGATCTCCTCGGTGAAGTCGATGCCCAGCTCGGTCAGCACCTCGCGCAGGGCGTTCTCGGCATGATCCCACATGGCGTCGTCGTCGTGATACTTCTTTTTGTCGTTGGGGTCCCGCAGCGACAGCACGCAGCGGTAGTTGGTGATGTTGAAATCCTTGTACACCTCAAAGATCAGGCTGCACACATCGGCAACCTCGCTCTTGATCTGGTCAGGGCGCACAAACAGGTGGGCGTCATTCTGGCAGAAATGACGGCCGCGCTCAATGCCCTTGAGGGTACCGCTGGACTCGTAGCGAAAATCGTGGGCAATCTCGCCGATGCGGATGGGCAGCTGACGGTAGCTGTGGGGCCGGTTGGCGTAGATCATCATGTGGTGGGGGCAGTTCATAGGGCGCAGAACATAGCTTTCACCCTCCATCTCCATGGCGGGGAACATATTCTCGCGGTAGTGATCCCAGTGGCCCGAGGTCTTATAAAGGTTGACAGTGCCGATGCAGGGGGTCATGACGTGCAGATAGCCCCGGTCGCGCTCCTTGCCCTTGATATAATCCTCCAGCTGTTGCCAGATCACATAGCCGTTGGGCAGGAACATGGGCAGGCCGCGGCCCACCAGGTCATCGGTCATGAACAGGCGCATTTCCTTGCCGATCTTGCGGTGGTCGCGCTCGCGGGCTTCCTGCTGCTCCTTCTCCCAGGCGTCCAGCTCTTCCTGATTGCGGAAGGCCACGCCGTTGATGCGGGTGAGCATCTTGTTTTCCTTGTCGTTTTTCCAGTAAGCGCCGCTCTGCTGGGTGATCTTGAAGGCCTTGAGTGCCTTGGTGTAGGTCAGGTGGGGTCCGATGCACATATCCACATACTCGCCCTGCTGGAAAAAGCTGAATTCCGTCTCGTCCGCCAGGTCGGCCATGTGCTCAATCTTGTAGTGCTCCTGGCGCTCTTCCATGAGCTTGACGGCCTCGTCCCGGGGCAGAATGAAGGGCTTGATGGGAAGATTTTCCTTGCAGATCTTCTTCATTTCCTTCTCGATGGCGGCCAGATCCTCGTCAGTGAGCTTGGTGTCGCCCAGATCGACGTCATAATAGAAGCCGTTCTCGGTGGCGGGGCCAAAGGCAAAATCCGCCTGGGGGTACAGCCGCTTGATGGCCTGGGCCATGATGTGAGCGGCGGTGTGGCGCAGAACGTGCAGCTCCTCTTCCTGCGGGCACTCGGCCACGGTTCCGTCCTTGTAGATGATTTTCATGTTCCGATTCTCCTTTTCGCGCATGACGCAAATAAAAATGCTCCATCCCATCGACACATCAAACGGGATGAAGCATTGAACAATACTCCACGGTTCCACCCGAATTGGGCACGCAGGCCCCACTCGCAGCGGTGATAACGGGGCGCAGGCCCGGCGAAGGTTTGCCTTCACGCTCGGCGGTGGTAAGCTGTGGCCCGTGTGGCAAAACCGCTTGCACCACGCCCGGTCCGGGCGGCGGTTCTCTCTTGTGCGCGCTGCCAGAGCTCTTGTCCGCCTCATCGCTTTTTCAGGATGAAGTTAAAATAACTATATACCACCTGCGCAGGGAAGTCAAGTGGAAATTTGCGGAGGATTTTGTTGCTTTTTTGCAAAAGAAGGAACCGAAAAAACGCAAGACACACAGGCACGGGGCTGAGGACTTTCACAAACGGGAAACACGGATCTTATGACAAAAATTGTCTTTTTTGAAAGGAGTCTTCCATTTTTCTGGAACTTTCCCCAAAGGCACTGGTGTATCCCGGTGCGATGTGGTACACTTTTTTGAGGAAAAGGGAAAGGATGAATGCACTTATGGATTTTTCGGGAATGTTTACCATCCAGGGAATGATGTTTCTGATCCTGATGCTGGGGTATCTACTCTCCAAGTCTGGCATGATCCCGGAAAACGGCAAGAAACTGTTGTCCGATCTGACGCTGAATGTCACATTGCCGGCCAGCATCATCAAATCCTTCCAGACGGAATTCAGCGCCGGGATTGCCCGCAGCTGTGCCGCCATCGCGCTGGTCAGTCTCTTCATCCAGGTTGCCTGCACGCTGTTTTCGGGGTACCTCTACCCCCATATGCCCCATGACCGCAAACGGATTCTCCAGTATTCCACCGTCACCTCCAACGCGGGAATCCTTGGCAGCGTGGTGGCCCAGGGGATTTTTGGCGAGATGGGTCTGCTCTACGCTTCCATCTACCTGATCCCCCAGCGCATCTTCATGTGGTCGGTGGGAATGCGCTATTTCACCGATGGCCTGGACAAAAAGAAGATTCTCCGCCAGGTAGCGCTCAACCCCTGCATCATTGCCGTTGGGGTGGGACTGGTCATAATGCTGTTCCAGGTCCCGCTGCCCGCGGTACTGTCGGCCGCAGTCAAAAATATCGCGTCAGGCAACACGCTGCTGGCCATGCTGCTGGTGGGCAACATTCTGGCCCAGGTGGATCTGCGCACCGTGCCGGAGCGGGACACCCTGTACTATTCCTTTGTGCGTCTGGTTCTGGTGCCCGGCATTGTGCTGCTGTTCTGCCGTCTGGCCGGCATGGAATCCCTTGTGACTAACGTGGCGGTGGTGCTCAGCGGTATGCCCGGCCCCGCCACTGCGGCGGCGCTGGCGGCAAAGTATGGGTGTGAGGAACAGTTTGCCACCAAATGCGTGGTGCTTTCCACCCTGCTTTCGCTGGTCACGGTGCCGGTCTGGTGCCTGATTCTGGCCTGAACCGCCGTGCAGCTTCCTTCATTTGTAACAATTCCTTGACAAGTGATGGAAATATGGATAGAATAAATACAGGATTTTAAGGGTGTGCCCGCAGGGACGCCGCTTTTTCAGATATTCAAAGACCGCTGCAAATCTTGCGCAGTGTTGTTTGTTTTGCGATTTGTTGTGATCGAATGGGGTAAAGTGCGCCCATTTGCACCTTTGCTTTGCACAGTTTTGGCTTTGTGTGTATAAAATATCCTTCAGAAGAAGCGTCCCGCCGCTGGTATGCCCTCCTGCAATTTCTTTCATTTTGTGATTGTAAGGAGTGAAAAACCATGCCCTCATTTTTACCGTGGGTGTTGGTTTTCGTTGCCGCCGTTGTATGCGGGGCGCTCGGCTTTTATCTTGGCGAGGAAAATCGCAAGCGTACCGCCGAGGCCAAGCTGGGCTCCGCTGAGGAGGAAGCCAAGCGCATCGTGAACGATGCCATCAAGGCTGCCGAGCAGAAGCGCAAGGAAACCATCATCGAGGCCAAGGACGAGGCCTTCAAAATCAAGGCCGACGCCGACAAGGAAATCAAGGACCGCCGCAGCGAGATCAGCCGCCAGGAACGCCGCATGGATCAGAAGGAGGAGGCGCTGGATAAACGCACCGCCGCCATGGAGCGCAAGGAGGAGGACCTGAAAAAGCGCACCGAGACCGTGGAAGCCCGCCTGGATGAGCTGGAACAGCTCAAGCTGCGGGAAACCGAGAAACTGGAAACCATTGCCGCCATGTCCCAGGAGGATGCCCGCGCCGTGCTGCTCAAGCGCGTGGACGATGAGCTGACCCACGAAAAGGCGATGAAGATTTCGGCCTATCAGGCCAACATGAAGGATGAGTGCGACACCATCGCCCGGGAGCTCATCGGTCAGGCCATTGCCCGCTGTGCCGCCGACGCCACCAGCGAAGCCACCGTCAGCGTGGTGCCGCTGCCCAGCGATGAGATGAAGGGCCGCATCATCGGCCGCGAGGGCCGCAATATCCGGGCGCTGGAAACCGCCACCGGCTGCGACCTCATCATCGACGACACGCCGGAGGCCATCACGCTGTCCAGCTTTGACCAGACCCGCCGCGAGGTTGCCCGCATGGCGCTGGAGCGCCTGATTGCCGATGGCCGCATCCATCCCGCCCGCATTGAGGAGACGGTGGACAAGTGCCGCCGCGAGCTGGAAATCCAGATGAAGCGCGAGGGCGAAAAGGCCGTCATGGATCTGGGCATCCACAGCCTTCATCCCGATCTGGTCAAGCTCATCGGCCGTCTCAAATACCGCACCAGCTACGGTCAGAATGTGCTCAGCCATTCCATGGAAGTGGCCTGGCTGGCCGGGCTGATGGCAGGGGAACTGGGTGTCAACGTCCAGATGGCCCGCCGCGCTGGCCTGCTCCATGACATCGGCAAGGCTCTGGATCACGAGATCGAGGGCAGCCATGTCCAGATCGGCGTGGATATCTGCAAGAAATACCGCGAGAATTCCCAGGTAATCCATGCCATCGAGGCACACCACGGCGACGTGGAGCCCAAGACGGTGCTGGCCTTCATCATTATGGCTGCCGATGCCATTTCGGCTGCCCGTCCCGGCGCCCGCCGCGAGAACATGGAGAGCTATATCAAGCGTCTGGAAACGCTGGAGGCGCTCTGCAACGGCTTTGAAGGGGTGGAAAGCTCCTACGCCGTCCAGGCCGGCCGCGAGGTCCGCATTCTGGTTCAGCCCGACAAGGTGGGCGATGACCAGGTCATCCTGCTGGCCCGCGCCGTGGCCAAAAAAATCGAGGATGAGCTGGATTACCCCGGCCAGATCAAGGTCAGCGTGATCCGCGAGAGCCGCGCCACCGAGTACGCCAAATAAGCACAGTTCCATTCCGAACCGCCCCGCATCCGCTGCGGGGCGGGCTTTTTGTATCGGCGACCGGGCAGGGGGGCTTCCCCCTCTTGCCAAGCAGGAAAAAACACGGTATAATAGGTCATGATTATTGTGCGGGTTTATGCCCCAAAGGGATGGGCGGGACGCACGGCAAACAGGCGGCGTGGCTTCATGCCGCCGGATCTGCGCCGCGAAAGCGGTCACTGAAAAGGAGCGTCAATATGAAAGGGATTATCCTCGCCGGCGGTGCCGGAACACGCCTTTACCCGCTGACCATGGTTACGTCCAAACAGCTTCTGCCTGTCTACGATAAGCCCATGATCTATTATCCGCTGTCCACCCTGATGCTGGCGGGCATTCAGGACATCCTCATCATCTCCACGCCCACCGACACCCCGCGCTTTGAGGCGCTGCTGGGCGACGGCAGCCAGTATGGCATTCATCTGCAATACAAAGTGCAGCCCTCGCCGGACGGACTGGCCCAGGCCTTCATTTTGGGTGCCGAGTTCATCAACGGGGAGTCCTGCGCCATGGTTCTGGGGGATAACATCTTCTATGGGGCCGGCTTCTCCAAGCGGCTCAAGGCCGCCGCCGCCAACGCCGAGGCGGGCCGCAGCACGGTGTTTGGCTACTATGTCAACGATCCCGAGCGCTTTGGCGTTGTCGCCTTTGACGAGAACGGCCAGGCAACCTCCATTGAGGAAAAGCCCGCCAATCCCAAGAGCAATTACGCCGTGACGGGCCTGTATTTCTATAATAAGGATGTCACTTCGATGGCTGCCCAGGTCAGGCCCAGTGCCCGCGGCGAGCTGGAGATCACCACCCTCAACGAGATGTACCTCAAACAGGGCCTGCTGGACGTCCAGCTGCTGGGCCGCGGCTACGCCTGGCTGGATACCGGCACCATGGACAGCCTGGTGGAGGCCGCCGACTTTGTGCGGATGATTGAGCAGCGCCAGGGTATCAAGATTTCCGCCCCGGAGGAGATCGCCTACAAATATGGCTGGATCAGCCGGGAAAAACTGCTGGAAAGCGCCGAGCGCTACGGTAAGAGCCCTTACGGCCAGCACCTCAAAAATGTGGCCAGCGATAAGCTCCGCTATTGATCCGTGGAAAGAAAAGAGGGACTGCCATGAAAATCCTCATTACCGGCTGCCGCGGGCAGCTGGGCACCGAACTGCAAAAACAGCTGGCCGCCGAGGGCTGTGTTCTTGGCCCCCTGCCGGACCGTCTGCGCAAAGCCACCGTCATTGCGGTGGACGTGGATGAGCTGGACATCACCGACCGCGAGGCCACGGTGACCTATATCCGCCGCATCCAGCCCGACACCGTCATCAACTGTGCCGCCTTCACCAACGTGGACGGTTGCGAGACCAACCGGGACGCCGCCTACCGCGTCAACGCCCTCGGCCCCCGCAATCTGGCCATGGCCTGCGAAAAGATCAACGCCCGGCTGATTCATGTCTCCACCGACTATGTGTTCCCCGGCGCCCCCAAAGGCGGTGTGCCGCTGGATGAGTGCGCCACCCCGGCGCCCATCTCGGCCTACGGTCAGACCAAGCTGCTGGGGGAACAGTATGTGCAGCGGTTCTGCCGCCGCCACTTTATTGTGCGCACGGCCTGGCTGTACAGCTACTACGGGAAAAATTTTGTCAAAACGATGGTGAATCTGGCCAAAACCCATGACCGAATCACAGTGGTCAACGACCAGCTGGGCAATCCCACCAACGCGGTGGACCTGGCTTACCACATTCTCAAGCTGGCAGTCAGCCATGATTACGGCATCTATCACTGCACCGGCACCGGGATCTGCAGCTGGTATGATTTCGCTTCCGAGATCATCCGTCTGTCCGGCCTGCCCTGCGAGGTGGTTCCCGTCACCAGCGCCCAGTATAAGGCCATGAACCCCAAATCCGCCGACCGCCCCGCCTGGAGTGCCCTGGAAAACCGCGCCCTCCGGTGCAGCGTGGGCGACGAAATGCGCCCCTGGCAGGATGCCATTGAAGACTATTTTAAGAATTGGGATGGTAAATAAATGAAAACGTATCTTGTGACCGGCTGCGCCGGCTTTATCGGCTCCAACTTTGTCCACTATATGCTGGAGAAATACGACGAAATCCGCCTTGTCAACCTGGACAAGCTCACCTATGCCGGCAATCTGGAGAACCTGGCCGATGTGGAGGACGATCCCCGCCATATCTTTGTGCAGGGCGATATCTGCGACAAGGCACTGGTGACCCGCCTGATTGCCGAGTACGATCCCGACTATGTGATCAACTTTGCCGCCGAGAGCCACGTGGACCGCAGCATCAGGAACCCTGAAATTTTTGTCGAGTCCAACGTCATGGGCACCGTCAATCTGCTCCAGTGCTGCAAGGATGCCTGGTATGATGCCGGCGCTAAGACCTGGAAGGAAGGCAAAAAGTATCTGCAGGTCTCCACCGACGAGGTCTACGGTGCGCTGGGCGCCGAGGGCTATTTCATGGAGACCACGCCGCTGTGCCCCCACAGCCCCTATTCCGCCAGCAAGGCCAGCGCCGATCTGTTTGTCAAGGCATTCCACGATACCTACGGTATGCCCGTCAACATCACCCGCTGCTCCAACAACTACGGCCCCTACCAGTTCCCCGAAAAGCTCATTCCGCTGCTCATCAACAATGCCAAACAGCACAAATCTCTGCCCGTCTACGGCGACGGAATGCAGGTTCGCGACTGGCTGTACGTCATGGACCACTGCAAGGCCATCGACATGGTGGCCACCGGCGGCAAGGACGGCGAGGTGTACAATGTGGGCGGCCACAACGAGCGGCCCAATCTGTTCATCGTCAAGACCGTCATTGCCCAGCTCCATGACCGCCTGAAGGATGAGGGCATCAGCGAGGATCTCATCACCCATGTGGCCGACCGTCTGGGCCATGACCGCCGCTACGGCATCGATCCCACCAAGATCCGCAACGATCTGGGCTGGTATCCCGAGACCCCCTTTGAAAAGGGCATTGTGCTCACCATCGACTGGTATCTGGCCCATGAGGACTGGATGGCCCATGTGACCAGCGGCGATTATCAGAAGTATTACGAGCAGATGTATAAAAACAAATAATCCGCTGCCTGCGCAGAACCCTTTGTGCCGCAAAAAAGACCGCTGCCCGGCCGTTTTCCGGCTGTAAAATCATTCCGGTTCTGGAAATGCTGCCCGGGCCTTTTGCATTGCGGCGGGCAGTGTGGTATAATGGCAGCCGGACCGCCGGGCGGTCCCCATCCAACTTTTATCTGTACACAACGAGGTTTTGCAATGGCAATTTCCAAGGAAGAACAACTCCGCAACAACAGGCGCCTGTCCCGCCAGATCGTGGGCGCGATTGCCCTTGCCCTTGCCCTGATCGGTCTGTTTACCGTGCTGGGCTGGGTGGTAAGCGGGGTGCGCAGCGCGCTGGATGACAGCGACCGCCGCCAGGGGTATGCCGACCGGCTCTATGGCCTGGTCATGTTTGACGCGGTTCCCTTTAACGATGTGAATCTGGTGGACCCCACGGTGTTCCGGGAGGCCGCCATCTGGGGCACCATCTACCAGATCCAGAAAAACGGCGGCAGCCTGGACGAATATGAGCGGGACGAGGACACCGGCTCGGTCATTCTGCCCAAGCTGGAGGTGGATACCTACCTGACCAACCTGCTGGGACCCGACTATCCCATCATTGACGGGTCGTTTGAATCGACCCAGTTCAACTATTATTACGACGAGGAAAAGCAGGGCTACTATGTGCCGGTTACCGGCGCGGTGGGCCAGTATACCCCCGAGGTGGAAAAGATCCGCACCCAGAGCGGCCGGACCTATGTGACGGTGGGTTACATTCCCACGCTGAACAACACCGGCAACGGCGAGCTGACGCTGACCGCCGCCACCGAGCCCACCAAGTACATGGACTATGTGTTTGAGCGGGGGGCCAACCGCAAGTGGTATCTGTGTGCCCTTCAGGAAAGTGAGACCCAGCCCGCGTCGGCGTCCACAACTCCGTCGCCCACCGCCGGAACCCAGGACCCCCAGACCCTGGTGGAGAACAACCTGGATTCCTCCATGACGGATGCTGTTTCCGGCATTGCGGATGAGGATCAGCCTGCCGAATAATTGTGGGACGCGCCGCCGGCCGGGAAATCAAACAAGCACGGAAATGGGGAAACGATACGATGATCCACTTTAATGTTCCGCCTGCCACCGGGGACGAACTGGTCTATCTGGAACAGGCCATTCAGTCCGGCAAGATCTGCGGCGACGGGGATTTTACCAGAAAGTGCAATTCCTGGATGGAGCGGCGCTTTCATGCCCAGAAGGTTCTGCTCACCACCAGCGGCACCACCGCGCTGGATATGGCAATGATTCTCTGTGGGCTCCAGCCCGGGGATGAAGTGATTCTGCCCAGCTTTACCTTTTCCAGCACGGCCACGGCGGCGGTGCTGGTGGGCGCCAAACTGGTCTTTGTGGACGTCCGCCCCGATACCATGAACATTGATGAGACCAGGATCGAGCAGGCCATCACCGACCGCACCAGGGTCATCGTGGCCATGCACTATGCCGGTGTGGCCTGCGAGATGGACACCATCATGGACATCGCCCGCCGCCATAACCTCAAGGTTGTGGAGGACGCCGCCCAGGCCGTCATGGCCACCTATAAGGGCCGGGCCCTGGGGACCATCGGCGATTTCGGCTGCTACTCCTTCCATGAGACCAAGAACCTTTCCATGGGGGAGGGCGGCGCGCTGGTCATCAACAACTCCGCCTACAATGAGCAGGCCGAAATCCTGCGGGAGAAGGGCACCAACCGTGCCAAGTTCTTCCGCGGTCAGGTGGACAAATACACCTGGGTGAATTTTGGCGACAGTTATCTGCCCAGTGAGCTCAACGCCGCCTACCTCTGGGCCCAGCTCCAGAAGGCCGACGAGATCAACGATGACCGTATGCGGTCGTGGGAAATTTACCGCCGGGAACTTGAGCCTCTGGCACAAGCCGGGAAGGTTGAGCTGCCCGTTGTGCCGCAGGGCTGCGTCCACAACGCCCATATGTTCTATCTCAAATGCAGGGACCTGGAGGAACGCACCGCCCTGATTGCCTACATGAAGGAACAGGGCATTCAGCTGGTCTTTCACTATATTCCGCTGCACAGCTCCCCCGCAGGATGGAAATTCGGCCGCTTTGACGGGCAGGATCTCTATACCACCGTGGAGAGCGACCGGCTGGTTCGTCTGCCCATGTACTATGGTTTGCGCCCTGAGGACATCGAGGAAGTGGTGCATCATCTCTATGCCTTCTATGGCGTGGCGCGCTGAATGCCTTTGCCTGGCATCACAGGCACCAAGGTGAGGTTAAGGAAGGATGATTTTATGAAATGGGGCATTCTGGCCACCGGAAATATCGCAAAGAAGTTTGCGTCCACCGTTCAGCAGATGGGCGCCGAGGGGGAGAGCCTGGCGGCAGTTGGCTCCCGGCGGGCACAGGCCGCCCGGGATTTCGCTGCGGAATACGGCATTCCCCACGCCTGGGCCTCCTATGAGGAACTGGCGGCAGACCCGGCGGTGGAGGCGGTCTATGTAGCCACCCCCAACAGTCTGCACTATGAAAATGTGAAACTCTGCCTTTCCGGCGGCAAGAATGTTCTGTGCGAAAAGCCCTTTACCCTCACCGCCGCTCAGGCGGAGGAACTCTATGCGCTGGCGCAGCGCAGGGGGCTCTTTCTGATGGAAGCCATGTGGATCGACTTTTTGCCCCTCTACGCCAAACTGTGGGAGCTTCTGGCCCAGGGAGCCATCGGCGAACTGCGCCGCGTCACCTCACAGTACGGCTTTGTGGCGCAGGGGGCGCGGCGGGAACGCAAGTTCCGCTCCGAGCTGGGCGGCGGTGCGCTGCTGGATATCGGCATCTACAACCTTGCCTTTTTGCAGATGCTTCTGCCCCCGCCCATCGCCGTCAAAACCCAAGAGGTGCATTTTACCGAATACGGCACCGATGATTACAGCAAACTGCTGCTGAGCTATCCCGGCGGCTGTGAGGCCGAAATTGTGCAGACCATCGGCCGGGATCTGGAGCGCAGCGCCGTCATTGAGGGCACGGCGGGTTGCGTCTTGCTGCCGGATTTCCAGCACGCGCGGGAGATGACGGTGCGCACCGCAGAGGGGGACAAGACCTTCCGGTTCCCCTATGACATCAACGGATTTGAGTATCAGATCCGGGAAGTGTCCCGCTGCGTGCGGCAGGGCAAAACCCACAGTGATCTTTATTCCCCGGACCGGAGCGTTGCCCTGACCCGCCAGATGCAAGAAATCCGGGAGAGCTGGAATATGAAGTTTGACGGGGAAGAATGACCCCCGTTGCCCCACAAAAGCCGGGGCGGCCGCGAAACCATCGCAGCCGCCCCGGCTTTGTATCCACAGAGCGTTATGCTCTCCGGTCCGCCCGGACGAAGGGCGGCTCAATTTTCTGCTGCACCAGCAGCCCGTATTTTTCGGGACGGCGGTAGGCGTTGCCGTGAACCTCCCGGGCACGGTAGTCCCGCAGCTCTTCCAGAGGAAATTCCACCACAAAAACGCCCTCCTTCCCGTCCGCCTCAAAAATTTCCATGTCCCGGGAGGACCAGCCCTCCGGCCGGTAGGCGATGCCGTCAAAGACGCTGGAATGACCGTTGCAGTCCGGCTGGGCGTCGGGATCGTTGCAGGTGGCAATGCCCACCATGTTCTCATAGGCCCGGCCGCGCAGCTGGGACAGACGGTTGATTTCCACGGGGCAGGCGTTGGGAACCAGAATGAGTTCGGCGCCCTTGAGCATCAGAATACGGGCGCTCTCGGGAAATTCCCGGTCATAGCAGATCATGGCCCCCACCTTCACCGGCCCGGCGGCGGTGTCCAGCTCGGTCACATAAAAATCGTCGCCAGCGTCCAGAACCCGCTCGTCGCCAAAATCGCAGGTGTGGACCTTGGCGTAGGTGAGCACCCGGCGGCCAAACCGGTCAAAAAGGCAAAGGGTGTTGCGGGGCGCAGGGGAGTGGCGCTCCAGCAGGGTGATGCCTACCGCCATCTGCAGCTCCGCCGCCAGAGCGCCGAACGCCTTCACAAAGTCCCCGTCCGCCGGGATGGCCAGCTTCTGGATGGCCGCGGCATCCTCGGGAAACGTGTATCCGCAGCTCCACATCTCGGGAAACAGCGCAATGTCCGCCCCCTGCGCCTTGGCGGCGCGGCAGGCCGCCCGGCCTTTTTGCAGGCTTTGGGCCAGATCCGCCCCCCGCCGTGATCTGTAAAAGGGCAATCCGTATATGCTTCAACAATATCACCTGATTTTTGTGCAGTTTTTTTGATTGTATCATGGGGCTGGGGTTCTTTCAATGACCCTTGCCCGCAAATGGGGAGAAAAACTTTCCCGCGTTCCCGGTTTTTCGGCAGGATTCTGCCGGGAAACCCTTTTGAAACCGCAGTATTTATGGTATAATGGTCCCAGCGAACCCATCCGGGAATCCAATAAGGAGCGTTTGTATGCTGACCATTCAAAACTACGTCCGCGCACAGAGCCTGCAGCAGGCGTATGATCTGAACCAGAAAAAGAGCAGCCGCATTCTGGGCGGTATGATGTGGCTCAAAATGCAGAACAACACCGTCAACACCGCCATTGATCTGTGCGATCTGGGACTTGGGGCCATCGAGGAGACGGCGGAGACCTTCTCCATCGGCGCCATGGTCACGCTGCGCCAGCTGGAAACCCATCCCGGCCTCAACGCCTACACCCGGGGCGCCATGGCCCGCGCGGTGGAAAGTATTGTGGGGGTGCAGTTCCGCAATATGGCCACCGTGGGCGGCAGCATTTTCGGTCGGTTTGGCTTTTCCGATGTGATGACCATCTTCCTGGCCATGGATACCCAGGTGGAACTCTTCGGCGCCGGGAAAATTCCGCTGGAGCAGTTTGCCGAAATGCCCCAGGACCGGGATCTTCTGGTCCGCCTGATTGTCAAAAAGCGGCCGGGACGCTTTGTCTACCAGTCCATGCGCAACACCCGCACCGATCTGCCGGTTCTGACCTGCGCGGCGGCCGAGCTGGACGGCGCCCACCGCGTGGTGATCGGCGCCCGCCCTGCGCGGGCCATGGTACTGCGGGATGAGGAGGGCCTGCTCCGGGAGAGTATCGACCTTTCCAGCGCCCACACCTTCGCGGTCTGGGTGGCGGGGCACACCCCCACCGGCAGCAATGTGCGGGGCAGCGCCGCCTACCGCACCCGGCTGGCCCGGGTGCTCACCGAGCGCGCCCTTCTGGAACTGGGCGAGCCGCAGCAGGGAGGGTCTGAAGATGGAGATTAACATTCGCGTCAACGGCCGTGCCGTCCGGGAGCAGATCGAACCCGACCTGCTGCTCATCGATTTTCTGCGCGCCCATGGCTGCCTGAGCGTCAAGCGCGGCTGCGAGACCTCCAACTGCGGCCTCTGCACCGTCTTTCTGGATGACAAGCCCATCCTTTCCTGTTCGATGCTGGCCGCCCGTGCCGATGGGCACAGCGTCACCACGCTGGAGGGCCTGCAGGAGGAAGCCTCGGATTTTGTGGGCTTCATCGCCGACCAGGGCGCGGACCAGTGCGGATTCTGCAACCCCGGTTTTGTCATGAACACCATTGCCCTTCTGCGGGAGAACCCCGACCCCACCGATGACGACATCCGCGCCTTCCTGGCCGGCAACCTCTGCCGCTGTTCCGGCTATGAGGGCCAGCTGCGGGGCATCCGCAATTATCTCAACCAACGGGAGGAGCGCCGCAATGGACAGGAAGTATAAAGTTGTCGGCCAGCCCTGCCGCAAAAAGGACTCCATGCAGCTTCTTCTGGGCAAGCCGGTCTACACCAGCGATGTGGTGCCCGGCGGCGCGCTGGTGGTTCGGCTGCTCCGCAGCCCTCACGCCAACGCCATGGTAAAAAGCGTGGATGTCTCCCTTGCCCGCAAGGTGCCCGGCGTGGTGGACGTCTATACCTGGCAGGATGTGCCCGCCACCCGTTTTGCCATCGCGGGCCAGACCTACCCCGAGCCTTCTCCCTATGACCGGCTGATTCTGGACCGGCACGTCCGTTTTGTGGGCGACCCGGTGGCCATCATCGCCGCCGAGAACGACAAGGCGGCCCGCCGGGCCATGCGCCTGGTCAAGGTGGAATATGAGGTTCTGCCCGCAGTGACCGATCCCCATGCCGCGCTGGATAACCCCGTTCTCGTCCACCCGGAGGAGGATTGGGAACCGCCCTGCCCCGTGGGAGGGGACAACAAGCGCAACCTGGTGGCCAGCGGCGAGGAAAAGGACGGCGATGTGGAGGCCGTTCTGGCGGACTGTGATATGGTCCTGGACCGCACCTACCACACCAGGGCCTTCCAGCAGGCCATGATGGAGACCTTCCGCACCTATACCACGCTGGACCGGTATGGACGTCTGCACGTCATTTCTTCCACCCAGATCGTGTTCCACTGCCGCCGCATCCTGTCCCGGGCGCTGGGCATCCCCAAGAGCCGCATCCGGGTGGAAAAGCCCCGCATCGGCGGCGGCTTTGGCGCCAAGCAGACTGCGGTGTGCGAGGTGTATCCCGCTTTTGTCACCCTCAAAACCGGCCGCCCTGCCCAGTTGATCTATACCCGGGAGGAAAGCCAGATCGCCGGTTCCCCCCGCCACGAGATGGAAATCCGCGTCCGCCTTGGCGCCGACCGGGACGGACATATCCGCGCGCTGGATGTCTATACCCTCTCCAACAGCGGCGCCTACGGCGAGCACGGTCCCACCACGGTGGGGCTTTCGGGCCACAAATCCATCCCGCTGTATACCGGCGGGCTGGAAGCCTTCCGCTTCGGCTACGATGTGGTCTATACCAATCTGCAGCCTGCCGGCGCCTATCGCGGCTACGGCGCAACCCAGGGCATTTTTGCGGTGGAATCCACCGTCAATGAGCTGGCGGAGCGCCTGGGCATGGACCCCACCGTGATCCGGGAACGCAACATGGTCCGGGAAGGCATGGTCATGCCCGCCTACTACAACGAGCCCGTCAACGCCTGCGCGCTGGACCGCTGCATGGCCCGCTGCAAGGAGCTGTTTGACTGGGACCGCCGCTATCCCGTGCGGGAGATGGGCAACGGCAAGGTGCGCACCGCCGGTGTGGCTATGGCCATGCAGGGGTCCTGTATCTCCAACGTGGATGTGGGGTCCGCCACCCTCAAGCTCAGCGAGGACGGCACCTACAACCTCATCCTCGGCGCGGCGGACATGGGGACCGGCTGCGATACCATTCTGGCCCAGATGGTGGCCGAATGTATGGACTGCACTGTGGACAGTGTGGCGGTCTTTGGGGCCGATACCGATATCTCCCCCTACGATTCCGGTTCCTACGCCTCCTCCACCACCTACGTCACCGGCAAGGCGGTGGAAAAGGCCTGTGACCAGCTCAAGGAAAAAATCTGTGAGATTGCCGCCGGGATGCTCTCCTGTGAACCCGGGGAGCTGACCTTTGAGGGGGCCTGCGTCCGCCGTGCCGGCACCGGCCAGAGCGTCAGCCTGACCGACATCGCCTACAAGAGCCAGGCGGGCAACTGCATCGCGGCCGAGACCACCGCCACCCACTCCTCGCCCTGCTCCCCGCCACCCTACATGGTGGGTATGGTGGAAATTGAGCTGGACCGCTATACCGGCCAGGTCACGGTGCTGGACTATGTGGCTGTGGTGGACTGCGGCACCCCCATCAATCCGGCGCTGGCCCGCGTCCAGACCGAGGGCGGTCTGGTCCAGGGCATCGGCATGACCCTGAGCGAGAATGTGACCTACAACGCTGCCGGCCGCCCCATCGAGTCCTCTTTCCTGCAATACAAGATCCCCACCCGGCTGGATATGGGCCATCTGCGGGTGGAGTTTGAGTCCAGCTACGAGCCAACCGGCCCCTTTGGCGCCAAATCCATCGGCGAGATCGTCATCAACACCCCTGCGCCCGCCATCGCCCACGCCATCTACCGCGCCACCGGCGTGTGGCACCGCAGCCTTCCCATCACCCCCGAAGAAATCGCCATGGACACGCCCCTGGACAGCGAAGCGTAACAGATGCCCCGGCCTTCCGGCACACAGAAGGCCGGGGCATTTTCTGTTTAATCCTGCGGGCCGCTGCGCATACTATCTGCTGACAAACAGAAAGGAGCGTGTGCCCATGTCCGCCAAGATGAATCCCTTTGAAGTCAAAACCAAATCCGCCGACCGCTACTTTATGGACTGGCAGAAAATCTATCCCCGTCCCTACGATAAGAACGAGGTGGACCCCTATACCCGCCTGCGCATCATTCTGATGAACGGCACCGAGTACGAGGCCACCTGGTTCTCCCACCAGTTCCACCGCCATTGCACCAACAACGACATCCGCAGGGAGCTGGCGGTGCTGCGCCGCACCGAACAGCAGCAGCAAAAACGCATTGCCTGCCTCAAACCCATCAACGAGAGCATTCTGGAAACCACCATCGGCTATGAGCAGCTGGCCGTGGACCTCACCGCCATTCTGGCCCAGCGGGAACCGGACGCCTATGTGGCCCAGGTGATGGACCTGGCGCTGCTGGAGGATTTTGACCACCTTTACCGCTACGCGGATTTGCTGGAACTGGAGCGCGGCATCCATGCCGAACGGTTGGTCGGCTCCTACACCGAGATCATGCCCGGCCGTCCCACCATCGCCGAGCACCGCCACCCGAGGGACAGCGTCCGCCGTGCCATCAACAACCACACGGCGGCGCCCATTACCAAGCTCAATGCCGCCATCATCACCGCCGCCGAGCAGCAGACCATGAACTACTATATGAACATCGGCTGCTTCTACGACTCCGATCTGGGCCGCCGCCTCTACCAGGAAATCGCCATGATTGAGGAGCAGCATGTGACCCAGTACGGCGCGCTGCTGGACACCTCCTGCACCTGGCTGGAGAACCTGCTCATGCATGAGTACACCGAGTGCTATCTCTACTGGTCCTGCGTGGAGGACGAGACCGACCCGGCGGTCAAGCGCATCTGGGAACAGCATTTTGAGCAGGAGGTCAGCCACCTCCACGCCGCAGAGGAACTGCTCAAGACCTATGAGGGCAAGGAGGCCTGCCAGGTGATCCCCGAGGGAACCTTCCCCGAGCTGCTCCGGTTCGGTCCCCAGAAAGCCTACGTCCGCAAGGTGATCAAAAACACCGTCACCAACACCGCAATGGGGGAGGACCCCGCTGTTCCCGTGGACACCCTGCCCAAGGACAACACTTTCCACGCCTATCAGCAGGCGGTCTGCCCCGATGCTGCCCGGGTGGCCAGTCACCAGGTCATCAGCGAGACCATCGGAAACAATGGCAAGGACTACCGCTTTGAGGAAAAGCCCCACCCCGTGGAAGCGCTGCGCGACCGCACGGTGGATAACATCACCATCGCCCGGTAACGCCTGCCGCTGCCCTCCGCTTTGCCCGCCAACCGCCGCCCCCGCAAACCGTCCAAAAAGATGGTGTGCAGGGGCGGAATTTTCTACCATCAATCTTGTTAAGAAAGTGTCAATACCCCCTTGCGCAAATCCGCCTTTCTGCGTATAATAAAAAAGGAGCGGCGGGCGGGCCAAAGCCTCTTGCGCCGCACAACCAAAACAATGTATCAATGACTGAGAGGAGTTTTTACCATGGGTTTGGGCAAAAAGACGATTGATGATGAAAACTACGCCGGCAAGCGTGTGCTGGTCCGCTGCGACTTCAACGTTCCGATGAAGGACGGCGTGATCACCAACGACAACCGCATCAACGCGGCTCTGCCGACCATCAAGAAGCTGATCGCCGATGGCGCCAAGGTGATCCTGTGCAGCCATCTGGGCAAGCCGAAGAACGGCCCCGAGGCCAAGTTCAGCCTGGCTCCCGTTGCCGTCCGCCTGAGCGAGAAACTGGGCCAGCCCGTTGTCTTTGCCGATGACGATGCCGTCGTGGGCGAAAACGCCAAAGCTGCCGTCGCCGCCATGAACAACGGCGATGTGGTGCTGCTCCAGAACACCCGTTTCCGCAAGGAAGAGACCAAGAATATCGATGCCTTCAGCGAGGAGCTGGCCAGCCTGGCCGACGCCTATGTGGACGACGCTTTCGGCTCCTGCCACCGCGCCCACTGCTCCACCGCCGGCGTGACCAACTACGTCAAGGATACCGCCGTCGGCTATCTGATGGAGAAGGAAATCAAATATCTGGGCAACGCCGTGAACGATCCCGAGCGTCCCTTCACCGCCATTCTGGGCGGCGCCAAGGTTGCGGACAAGCTCAACGTGATCTCCAACCTGCTGGAGAAGGTGGACACCCTCATCATCGGCGGCGGCATGGCCTATACCTTCCTCAAGGCGCAGGGCTATGAGATTGGCAAGAGCCTGGTGGATGATTCCAAGATTGAGTACTGCAAGGAAATGATGGAGAAAGCCAAGGCCAACGGCGTCAAGCTGCTGCTGCCTGTGGATACCGCCTGCGTCGCTTCCTTCCCCGATCCCATCGATGCCCCTGTTGAGATCAAGGTCGTGCCCGTCACCGCCATCCCCGCAGATATGGAAGGCTGCGACATCGGCCCCGAGACCATGAAGCTCTTTGCCGACGCCGTCAAGGCCTCCAAGACCGTGGTGTGGAACGGCCCCATGGGCGTGTTCGAGAACCCGACCCTGGCGGCCGGCACGCTGGCGGTGGCCAAGGCCATGGCGGAGAGCGATGCCACTACCGTCATCGGCGGCGGCGACTCCGCCGCTGCGGTCCAGCAGATGGGCCTGGGCGACAAGATGACCCACATTTCCACCGGCGGCGGCGCTTCTCTGGAGTATCTGGAAGGCAAGGAGCTGCCCGGCATCGCCGTCATCCAGAACGCCTGATCCTTTTTCCCTGCAATTCATCCGCAACGCAAGCGCGGCGGCAGAGCCGCTGCGCTTTTTTGTAATTTAATCAGAAATCGAGGAAACAAAATGGATAAACAGAACCGCAAGGCCATCATTGCCGGCAACTGGAAGATGAACAAGACTGCCACCGAGGCAGCCGAACTCATTGATGCCCTCATCCCCGCTGTCAAGGATGCGGGCTGTGAAGTGGTCATCTGCGTCCCCTTCACCGATCTGGTCACCGCTGTGGCCAAAACCAAAGGCACCAACATCCATGTGGGCGCCGAAAATGTCCACTTTGAAAAGTCCGGCGCCTTTACCGGTGAAATCAGCGCGGATATGCTGGTGGACCTGGGCGTGGAGTATGTGGTCATTGGCCACAGTGAGCGCCGTCAGTACTTTGCCGAGACCAACGAGACCGTCAACAAGCGGGCCCGCGCCGCTCTGGCCGCCGGCCTCAAGCCCATCATCTGCGTGGGCGAGAGCCTTGACCAGCGGGAGCAGGGTGTGACCGAGGAACTGGTCCGTATGCAGGTCAAAATCGCGCTGAACGGCGTGACCGCCGATGAGCTGAAAAATGTGGTCATCGCCTATGAGCCCATCTGGGCCATCGGCACCGGCAAGACCGCTACCGCTGACCAGGCCGAGGAAGTCTGCGCCGCCATCCGCAAGGTGGTGGGCGAGCTCTACGGCGAGGACGCCGCAAAAGCCCTCACCGTTCAGTATGGCGGCAGCATGAACGCCAAGAACGCCGAGGAGCTGCTCAGCAAGCCCGACGTGGACGGCGGCCTCATCGGCGGCGCTTCCCTCAAGGCGGATCAGTTTGCCGTCATTGTGGATGCCGCCACCAAAGGCTGATGAAGGAGTAATTTTCAATGTCTAAAAAACCTGTTGTTCTCTGCATTATGGATGGTTTTGGCTGGACGCCTGACCAGACCTTCGGCAATGCCGTTGTGACCGCCAACACCCCTCATCTGGATGCCCTCATGAGGGATTACCCCATGACCACCATCAACGCCTCCGGCATGGCCGTGGGTCTGCCTGACGGTCAGATGGGCAACTCCGAGGTGGGTCATACCAATATGGGCGCGGGCCGCATCGTGTATCAGCAGCTCACCCTCATCACCAAGTCCATCCAGGACGGCGAGATGATGAAAAATCCCGTTCTGGTGCGCAACATGAAAGCCGCCATCGATGCCGGCAAGGCCATCCACCTCATGGGTCTGGTGGGAACCGGCGGCGTCCATAGCCATGCGGACCACTGGTTCGGCGTGCTGGATATGGCCAAGGCCATGGGCGCCACCCGGGTTTATCTGCACTGCATCATGGACGGCCGCGACACCGATCCCCATTCCGGCAAGGGTTTCCTGGCCGATCTGCAGAAAAAGCTGGACGAGCTGGGCGTGGGCACCATTGCCACCGTCACCGGCCGTTACTATGCCATGGACCGCGACAACAACTGGGACCGCGAAGAGAAGGCTTACGCTGCCTTTGTCTACGGCGAGGGCAACCACGCCGCCAATGCGCAGGAGGCCATTGACGCTTCCTATGCTGCCGGTGTCACCGATGAGTTTGTGGTTCCCGTGGTCACCTGCGAGGGCGGCCGCGTGGAGGACGGCGATACAGTCATCTTCATGAACTTCCGTCCTGACCGTGCCCGCCAGATGACCCGCGTCTTCTGCGACGATGACTTCAAGGGCTTTGAGCGCCGCGGCGGCCGCAAGCAGGTTCACTATGTCTGCATGGCGGAATACGATGCCACCATGCCAAACTGTGAGGTTGCCTATCCCCCCGTGGAGCTCAAAAACGTTCTGGGCCAGTATCTTTCCGACAACGGCAAGACCCAGCTGCGCATTGCCGAGACCGAGAAGTATGCCCATGTGACCTTCTTCTTCAACGGCGGCGTGGAAGCGCCCTACCCCGGCGAGGACCGCAAGGTGATTCCCAGCCCCAAGGACGTTGCCACCTACGACCTCAAACCCCAGATGAGCGCCCCCGAGGTTGCCGCAGAGTGCAAGGCCCGCATCGAGAGCGGCAAGTATGATGTTATCATCCTCAACTTTGCCAACTGCGATATGGTCGGCCATACCGGCGTCTTTGATGCCGCCGTCAAGGCTGTTGAGGCGGTGGATGCCGCCGTCAACGAGGTGGTCACCGCTGCCCTCAAGGCGGGCGGCTGCGTGTTCCTGACCGCCGACCACGGCAATGCCGAGAAGATGAAGAACCCCGACGGCAGCCCCTTCACCGCCCATACCACCAACGTGGTGCCCTTTGTGGTCATCGGCTGCGGTGACGTGAAGCTGCGCGAGGGTGGCTGCCTGGCCGATATTGCCCCCACCATGCTGCCCTATATCGGTCTGCCCGTTCCTGCGGAAATGACCGGCAAGAGCATCATCGTGGATTGAACCCCTTTCTGGTTTCCTGATATAAAGCATCCGGCTCCCTGCCTGATTGGTGGGGGCCGGATGCTTTTTTGAACTTTTGCACAGAAAAATTTCGAGAGAATTAGAACAATTGATTCTCGTTTTCCCGATGACAAGAGAGAAGTTTTGCTGTATACTTATATATTATTTGTGATTTGTTTCGAAAAAGCCAGAGAACCCCATGGGGAGAACGGAAATGAAGGATCTGGAAAAGTTCTATCGGGAAAAATTTGGGATTCAGTCGCAGAATCTGCTGGACTGGGCCATCCGCCATACCACTGTCCGAACACTGGAAAAGGGGGAACCGCTGATCCATGCGGGGGAGCCCCAGAGGAAATTGTGCTTTCTGTGTTCCGGTGTGCTGCGTGGGTTTTCCGTGGATAAAAAGGTCAGGACACAACGGTCTGCTTTGCGGCGGCACCCGGCGATGCGCTGATCGGAGGAATGGACATTCAGGGGAATGCCCCGCTGAACATAGAAGCGCTGGAATAATCCGAAGTTGTGTCGTTGCCCATGGATGCCGTGATCGACCGGATCAGGACTGACCCCGAACTGGCGAAAATCAACAACCAATTGCTGGTGGAGAGCGGAACCGGCAGATCATGGTCAAGACCATTCTTTGTCAAAACACGGCCACCCAGCGGTATGACTGGTTCTGCAAGGAATATCCCGGCCTCATCGAACGGGTCAACAACCGGTATGCGGCGTCGTATCTCGGGATGACCCCCGTCACCTTCAGCCGCCTGCGCCATGGTGTGGCCACGAAAGATGCACAGCAGAAAACAAGGCGCCGGCCCTGAACAGGGATGGAAGAACAGAAATTTTTAAGCGGTGCATGGGGAAGCGCCGCGCAGGAGGATAAAGATGGATCGGGAAACGTTTTTTCGTGAAGTGATGGGGGTTCAAACCAGGGAACTTCTGGACTGGGGCGTGGAAAATGCGATCGAAAAGACCGTTTGGAAGGGGGAAATCCTGCTTCGGGCGGGGGAACAGCAAACGCATTTGTGGCTCCTGGTCCGGGGAATTTTCCGCGGATTTCGCCTGGATGAACAGGGACAGGAAGTAACCATTTGCATTGACAACAGACCGGGGGAGACTCTTCTGGGAAACAATGACCTTCTCGCGGCCAGCCTGGTCACCGTAGAAGCGCTGGAGGATGGAGCTGTCATTGGCTTTCCGATGGACAAGGCGGTGGAGTGCATCAAATCCAATCAGGAAATGATGGCGCTGTATCATAAGCGCTTGGTTCGGATGGCCAATTACAACGCGAGTGTAAAATCCATTCTCTGCCAGGGCACGGCGACCCAGCGCTTTGACTGGTTCTGCAAGGAATACCCCGGCCTGATTGAGCAGGTCAACAACCGGTGTGTGGCGTCGTTTCTCGGGATGACCCCCGTCACCTTCAGCCGCCTGCGCCACGGCGTGGCGACCAAAGAGGCGCGGAAAAACAAAGAAAAGTCCTCCCGTCCCGGCAAGAAAAGTCCGTCAGGGCAGGCAAAAAACAAGAAAAAAGCCTGAATCATCAAATGATATGCCCCCTGCACCGGCTGTTTTTGCAGAGGGCTTTTTCATGACCGACTTTTTTCCTGTCAGATTCAGAGGCTTTCTATCGTGCCATGCTGCGAAGCCACACAAAAGCGTGAGACTTGTAAAATTTAGCGCTGCTCCAAAGGCCCGGCCCCTTGCCAACCGGCGCAAAATCGGGTATGATGAAGGTATCGCAAGGCCCGGCGCAGCCTGCCGGGCCAACCTGGATGTAAGAATGGAAAAGGAGCATCTTTCTATGCGTTACTGCAAAAAATGCACCATGCCGGACACCCGTCCCGGCATCACCTTTGACGAGCAGGGCGTTTGCAGCGCCTGCCGCCATTATGAGAACCGCAAAAATGTGGACTGGGACGCCCGCTTCCAGGAGTTTGAAAAGTTCTGCGACAAATACCGCGGCATGAACGGCCCCGGCGGCTATGACTGCGCCGTGGCGGTCTCGGGCGGCAAGGACAGCCATTTTCAGGTCTGGATGCTCAAGGAAGTCATGCACATGAACCCTATCCTCTTCAGCGTGGAGGATAACTTCCCCATGACCCAGGCCGGCATCCATAACCTCAAGAACATCAGTGAGGAATTCGGCTGCACCATCATCAGCTGCAAGCCCAACATCCGCGCCCAGAAAATCCTCATGCGCAAATTTTTCGAGAAATACGGCAAACCCACCTGGTATGTGGATCGTCTGATCTATACCTTCCCCCTGCATATGGCGGCCAAGTTCAACACCCCCATGCTCTGCTATGGCGAGAACGTCAGCTTTGAGTACGGCGGCTGCTCCGATCAGGAGACGTATTCCGCCATGGACCAGATCGAGAACGGTGTGGCCGTGGGCTTCCCGCTGGAGGAACTGGTGGGGGACGGTGTGACCGAGAACGACCTCTGCCTCACAATGGCCCCCTCCGCCGAGGAGCGCGCCAGGCTGGACCCCTTCTATATGAGCTACTTTGTGCCCTGGAACAGCTATAAGAACTATCAGATTGCCAAGGCCCACGGCTTCCACGACCTGACCCATGAGTGGGACCGCACCCACCATGCCGAGAACTTTGACCAGATTGACTCCCGCGCCTATCTGGTGCATTCCTGGCTCAAGTACCCCAAGTTCGGCCATGCCGCCGCCACCGACTACACCGCCCGCTATATCCGCTACGGCATGATGACCCGGGAGGAGGCCATTCCCATCATCAAGGAGCGGGACGGCAAGCTGGACCCCCTCTGCGTCCGGGATTTCTGCGAGTTCTGCGGCTACACCGAGAGCGAGTTCTGGGCCATTATGGACAAATTCTATAACCGCGATCTGTTCTATAAGAATGACTGTGGCGAGTGGGTGCTCAAGCACCCCATCTGGGAGGAAAGCAAAGAATGATCAAGCATGTGATTCTGTGGAAGCTCCGGGAGGATCTTTCCGACGCCGAGAAGGCTGCCGTCAAGGCCGCAATCAAGGAGGGCCTGGAGGGCCTGGCCGGGCAGATTCCGGGCCTGCTGGACATTCAGGTGAACATTGACGCGCTGCCCAGCTCCGCCAACGCCGACCTGATGCTGGATTCCAGCTTTGTGGATGAGGCGGCCCTCAAGGCCTATTCCGTTCATCCCGCCCACGTCGCGGTGGCGGACAGCAAAGTCCGCCCCTATACCCAGGTCCGCACCTGTTTGGACTACCGGCTGTAATTTTACGTTCATGCGGGAATTTACACCCGCTGTTCGTTTGTCAATGATGTGAGACCGAAAAAACGAAAGAGTCACAAGATTTGCAGATTGGTTTTGCTGACGGAGAGAGGGCGCAGCCAATCAGCAAAACCGGGCGGCTTCGAGATCATGGCGCTTCTGAATCGGCGATTTCCATCCAAGGACGGCCATAGGAATCCGGTTGGATCGCTGTAAGTAGTGTCTCATCTGAAGCTGTAGATCCTCAAATGAATAGAACTTTAGGTAATTATAGAATCGTTCCTGGTCATTCCTGTGGCTACGTTCCACTTTGCCATTATGCCAGGGCGTTCTCGGACGGATCGTCTTGTGGACAATGTGATACTTCCCGCAAAAAGTATCCAAAGGATGAACGCGATTTGTCTTTTGCGTGTGAGTAAATTCTCCGCCATTGTGTGTCTGGATCATGTCAGGCGCATAGCCAAAGTATTTGATTGCACGCGGTACAAAGTCTACCGTGCTGTAGCTACTGTTTTCCCGATAGGCATAGAGAAAACGTTCTCTGCTCGCTTCTTCTATCATGGTGTATTGGTAGAATCTCTCACTATCTGTCCCCACATAGCAGACCGCTGGCACATATTTTACGTCCGTTTGCCACTTTTTCCCCAACTCTGTAGGCGTATCGTAGTGACCTAAATGCTTTGATTTCTTCTTTGTGGATTCCACTTTCTTCCGGTATCCAAGACGGACAAACACACGATACAATGACCCCGGGTGTCTGCTGTAGTCCTTCTCTTGACGAAGCTTGCCATATAATTCGCAAATGCTGATGTTAGGGTTGCGGCGATGGTAGTTCCTAATCCAGTTCAATTCTTCCTCGGTGTGAGCGTTGGGATGTTGGCTGTGGGGGCGGTGTGACTTGGGCATAAGAGATTCCTTCGTGCCGTCATACAGCTTGTTCCACCGCATGAGGGAGGCTTTTGAAATGTGATACCGGCGAAGCACAAAGTCAATATCCTTTGTTTGGCGGTATAGCTTTACTGCCCCTTCCTTTGTGCTCACTGCGTGGGGTAAATACCGCTTGCTGTTTTTCTTTTCCTGTGCTACAATATTCATGGCGATTGAGTGAACCTGCTCAAAGGCTGTGATATACTATAATTTAAAGCATTTTTGCGGGGAAAGGAAGCGCCGTCATGCAAACCACCCGTTCCGCGCCGGAAAAACAGGCGGAATATGATAAAATGGCCAACGCCCCTGTGGGCGGGCTGATTCTCTCGCTGGCCGTCCCCACCATGGTCACCACCCTTATCATGAGCGTCTATAACATGGCCGATACCTTTTTTGTGGGGCGCATCGGCACCAGCGCCACGGCGGCAGTGGGCGTGGTGTTCTCGGTGGTGATGGTGCTCAACGGCCTGGGGTTCTGGTTCGGCACCGGCGCGTCCAGCCTGGTGTCTCGTATGCTGGGCGCCAGGGAAAACCGCCATGCCGACGCCATCACCAGCACCGCCTTCTTTCTGGCGCTGGCCGTGGGGCTGCTGGTCACGGCGGTGGGCCTGACGGCGGGGGAGAGCCTGATGCGGCTTCTGGGCGCCACCCGGACGCTGATGCCCTATGCGCTGGCCTATGGCCGGTTTATTTTTATCGCCGCGCCCTTCTGCATCGGCAGCCTTGTGCTCAGCAAAGGCCTTTGCGCCGAGGGTAAAAGCCGGGAGAGCATGGTGGGCCAGGTCACCGGAGGCGTGCTCAATATGGCGCTGGACCCGCTGTTCATCTTTGTGTTTCACTGGGGCATCACCGGCGCGGCGGCGGCCACGGCGCTCAGCCAGGCGGTGGCGTTTGCCATCCAGCTCAGCTATTACCTGCGGGGCAAAACCCAGGTGCATCTCTCGATCCGGTTCGTCAGCCGGGATGTATCGGACTACCGCGATATCCTTGTGATGGGCTTCCCCAGCCTGTGCCGCCACGGCTGTAACATGGTGGCCAACGTGGTGCTCAACTGGACGGCCGGAGCCTGGGGCGATGCCGCCATCGCCGCCATGAGCATCGCCGGGCGGCTGCTCTATCTGGCCAACGCCGTCTCGGGCGGCATGAACCAGGGCAGCCAGCCGGTCATCGGGTTTGCCCACGGTATGGGCAACCATAAGCGGGTCCGTCAGGCCTTCTGGTTTGCCGTCAAGGTCAGTGTGGCCAGTATGTGCGTGTTTGCGGTGATTGGCATCGCCTTTGCGCCCCGGCTCATCGGGCTGTTCCGGGACGACGAGCTGGTGATCGCCTACGGTGCCACCGCGCTGCGGCTCATCTGTGTGGCGCTGCCCTTTGCCAATTTCCTTAACAGCGCCACCATCCTGTTCCAGGTGGTGGGCAGGCCGTTGCCCAGCAGCTTGCTGATTTTTGGCCGCCAACTGGTTCTTTACATTCCGGCGCTGCTGGTTCTGCCCAAACTCATCGGCATTCTGGGGGTCCAGATTGCCGGCCCCGCGGCGGATGTCATCGCGTTCTGCGTCGCGCTGCCCATGGTTTTGCGCTATTTCAAAACCAGCCAACGCCAGCCCCTGTAATGTTCTGCCTGCCGCAGGCGTTTTGACGCTTGCCAAACCCCTTGGCAGGTGTTATACTGAATGCAGATCAAACCGGAAGGAAGGGTATCCCATGCAGGGCTTTGCAGGTCTTCTGCGCAAAGTTCTGGCGTACAAATAACGCCGTCCCTGTCGTGGTGTACCCTGTTTCAAAAATAAGAAATCTTTCGGTAAATACCAGGTCGAACGGTGTCTGTCACCATTGCGCCATGGCTTGTTTGCCGTGGCGCTTTCTTTTTGGGTACACGGTCAACCCCATTTTCCATCGAACAAGGACGGTGTTTCCCATGAATATCAAACGACAGCTCCGGGCAGTCTATGCCTATTCCTTTACCTCCGCTCTCGGCGTGACCAATGCGGTCTGGGTGACTCTGCTGGCCGCCCGCGGCTATTCCCTGGCCCAGATTGGTCTGGCAGAGGGCATTTTCCATCTGGTCAGCCTGCTGGCCGAGGTGCCCAGCGGCGTGGCGGCCGACCTTCTGGGGCGGCGGCGCACGCTGGCGGCCTCCGGCCTGATGGCCTGCGGCAGTGCGCTGACTATGGCCTTTGGCAACAGCTTTGCGGCGGTCTGCCTGGCCATGGGGGCCAGTGCGCTGAGTTATAACCTCATCTCGGGCACCCAGGAAGCCATCACCTACGACAGCCTCAAGCAGGCCGGACGCAGCGGCGAATATCTGCAGGTGGACGCCAACTGCTGCCAGCTCCAGACGGCGGGCCGGCTGCTCAGCGACTGTTGCAGTATGCTTTCCGGCGTGCTGAGCTTTGTGGGGTTTTATCTGGCCGATGCCGTTGTGGGCCTGGCCCGCACGGTGGCGGCGGTGTTCCTCAAAGAGCCGGTGGTCACCCGGACCCAGGCCGCCCGCCAGAGCAACCCGCTGCGGGGCATCGGCCGGCGGCTGGCAGACCATGTGCGCCTTACGGCGCGGTTCCTGACCGGCAGCCCGCGGGTGGCACTCTACATTGCCGCCAATGCGGTCATTAGCCTGCCGTGTTATCTGAGCTATATGTATTTGCAGCAGCGGCTGGTGCAGGCCGGCTTTCCCACCCGGTGGCTGGGCCTGCCCATGCTGCTCACCGAGGCGGGCGGTGTGCTGGGCGTGGCGCTGGGCCGGCGTCTGAGGGTCCGCCGCCTGGGCCTGCTCTATGCCGTCTGCGCATTGGTGTGCGGTGTGTCCACCATGGCGGCGGGGGCCGCGCCGGTGGCCGGGGCCATCGCGGGCGGTGCGCTGATTTCCGTCAGCACCCAGGCATGGTTCCTCCATGTGCAGCAGCGCCTCAATGACGCATATCCCAGTGATCAGCGCGCCACGCTGGTCAGTGTGGACAGCATGGCCTACAGCTTGCTGATGATCCCCGCCAGCCCGCTGACCGGCTGGGTGGGGGATGTGACCGGCCACGCCGGCGCGGGCCTTGTCGCGCTGGGCGCCGTGGTGCTGCTCAGCGCGGCCGCAGCCGGGTTTTCCGCGATGCATCGCAGAGGTGCGGTAAAAATGAAATAAAAGCCGAAAAAATCCCAAAAAAGTATTGACATTCCTCCATCCTGTGCTATAATAATTAAGCGCTCGGAAATGAGCGCAATGATGTGTGCGCCGGTAGCTCAGCTGGATAGAGTGTCTGACTACGAATCAGAAGGCCGGGGGTTCGAGTCCCTTCCGGCGCACCAAGAGTGCCTTGCAGAGATGCAGGGCATTCTTTTTTGTCACAAAGGGGGCCGGCGGTCCCTTCCTGGTGCCGGAATGGGACGGCATCTTCCGTTGGGACAAACCGTCCCGGCCGGGCGGGTTTTATGCGCCGGGGTCCCAACAATTTGCCCCGCCCCCCTTGACAATTCCGCCCCGGATGCGGTACACTAAACTTTACAAAATGCAGTGCGGGGGAGTTCCGCGGGCAGGCGCCTTTTGCAGAGAGCCGGGGCAGGTGAAAGCCGGCAGGGGTGCGCCCGGGGTTGTCGCTCCCGCGGGCATCCCTGTACCGTTGCGCGTCAGGCGGCGGAGCAGGGCCTGCCGGGCAGGATCGGTGAGCGGGCAAGCCGTTAGCCGGTTCCGTTTCGCCCCCGTTACAGGGCGTTCAAGTGGGTTCTGCGCGCAGAACCAATTTGGGTGGTACCGCGACTTGTAGAAGTTACAGGCCGTCCCATGGAGTCAGTCCTGGGACGGCCTTTTGCTTTGTGCTCCGTCCCGCAAACCGGAAGAGGAGGAACCCTGTATGCCGAAAGAACTTGCCAAACAGTACGATCCCAAGGGCACCGAGGACCGCATTTATCAGAACTGGTGCGACAAGGGGTATTTCCATACCCAGATTGACCGATCCAAAAAGCCCTTTACCATTGTGATGCCGCCGCCCAACGTCACCGGCCAGCTCCATATGGGCCACGCCATGGACGAGACCTGGCAGGATGTCCTCATCCGGTTCAAGCGGATGCAGGGCTATGCCGCGCTGTGGGTGCCCGGCACCGACCACGCCTCCATTGCCACCGAGGCCAAGGTGGTGGCCGCCATGCGCGAGGAGGGTCTGACCAAGGAGATGGTGGGCCGCGAGGGATTTCTGGACCGCGCCTGGGCCTGGAAAAACACCTACGGCTCCCGCATTGTGAGCCAGCTCAAAAAGCTGGGCTGTTCCTGCGACTGGGAGCGGGAGCGCTTCACCATGGACGAGGGCTGTTCCGATGCCGTCCGGGAGGTCTTTGTGCGGCTCTACGATCAGGGCCTGATTTACCGCGGCAACCGCATGGTCAACTGGTGCCCCCACTGCAACACCTCCATCTCGGACGCCGAGGTGGAATATGAGGAGAAGGACGGTTCCTTCTGGCATCTGCTCTACCCGGTCAAGGAAACCGGCGAGATGCTGGAGCTGGCCACCACCCGCCCCGAGACCATGCTGGGCGATACCGCCGTGGCCATCAACACCGACGATCCCCGCTATGCCCATCTGCACGGCTGCCATGTGATTCTGCCGCTGCTGAACAAGGAGATCCCCATCGTCTGTGACGAGCATGCCGACATGGAGAAGGGCACCGGCGTGGTCAAGATCACCCCCGCCCACGACCCCAACGACTTTGAGGTGGGCAAGCGCCACAACCTGCCGGTCATCCGCGTGCTGACCTACGACGGCCATATGACCGGCGCCGCCGACCGCGCCGAGGCCGAAGCCCTCAAGGCCAGCGGCCACGCCTCCGCCGACGAGCCCGAAGTGCTGGACTGCGGCAAGTACGCCGGCATGACCACCGCCGAGGCCCGCAAGGCCATTCTGGCCGACCTGGAAGCGGGCGGCTATCTCAAATCCACCGAGCCCCTCAAGCATGAGGTGGGCACCTGCTACCGCTGCCATACCGTCATTGAGCCGATGGTGTCCAAGCAGTGGTTCGTCCGCATGGAGCCTCTGGCAGGCCCCGCCATTGAGAGCGTCGAGAAGGGCGAAATCCGCTTTGTGCCCGAGCGCTTTACCAAAAACTATATCAACTGGATGAAGGGCAGCCGCGACTGGTGCATCAGCCGTCAGCTCTGGTGGGGGCATCAGATTCCCGCCTGGTACTGTGATGACTGCGGCGCCACCGTGGTGGCCAAGGAAGCCCCCGCCGTCTGCCCGCACTGCGGCAGCGCCCATCTGACCCGGGACCCCGATACGCTGGATACCTGGTTCAGCTCCGCGCTGTGGCCCTTCAGCACGCTGGGCTGGCCGCAGCAGACCGAGGATCTTGCCTATTTCTATCCCACCAACGCGCTGGTCACGGGCTATGACATCATCGGATTCTGGGTGTCCCGCATGATTTTCTCGGGCCTTGCCTACACCGGCAAGGCGCCCTTTGACACGGTGCTCATCCATGGCCTTGTGCGGGACAGCCAGGGCCGCAAGATGAGCAAATCCCTGGGCAACGGCATTGACCCGCTGGAGGTCATTGACCAGTACGGCGCCGACGCGCTGCGCATGACGCTGCTGATCGGTTCCACGGCGGGCAATGATATGCGTTACAGCGATGAAAAGGTCAAGGCGAGCCGCAATTTTGCCAACAAGCTGTGGAACGCCGCCCGCTTTGTGCAGATGAATCTGCCGGAGGATTTTGCGCCCGGCCTGCCGGAGGAAAGCCTGCTGGACATGAGCGACAAGTGGGTGCTCTCGGAGCTGGCCCGCACCGCCGCCGAAGTGACGGCCAACCTGGAAAAGTATGAGCTGGGCCTGGCCGCCGAGAAGGTGGAGAACTTTATCTGGGACATCTACTGCGACTGGTATATCGAGATCTGCAAATCCCGGCTGAACGGCGGCGATGCCGCGCAGGCGGACGCGGCCCGCAAGGTGCTGGTGTGGGTGCTGGACGCGGCGCTCAAGCTGCTCCATCCCTTCATGCCCTTCATCACCGAGGAAATCTATCAGGCCCTGCCCGGCAGCGCCGAGACCATCATGACCCAGGACTGGCCGGATGCCGCCGCCATGCGCAGCTGGCCGCAGGAGTGCGCCGACTTTGAAATCCTGATGGATTATATCAAGGCTGTGCGCGCCACCCGCAGCGATATGAACGTTCATCCGGCCCGCAAGACCAGCATGGTCATTGAGACGGCCAACCCGGTGGCCTTCCAGAAGGGCGGAGCCTATCTGGCGCGGTTTGCCTTTGCCACCGATGTGACGCTGACGGAAAAGTATGAGGGCTCCACCGATGGCATGGCCACCGTGGTCACCCCGGCGGCCCGCGGCTTTATCCCCATGATGGAGCTGATCGACCGCGAAAAGGAGCTGGCCCGTCTGAACAAGGAGCTGGCCAAGGCGGAGAAGGAGGCCGAGATCTTCCGCAAGCAGCTGGGCAACCCCAAGTTTGTGGAGCGCGCCCCCGAGAAGCTGGTTGCCGAGACCCGCGCCAAGCTCGCCGCCGCCGAGGATAAGCTCGCCAACATCCGCCAGTCCATTCAGGCGCTGGGCTGAGGATGTACGGAGGATTTTGTTCCTTCTTTGCAAAGAAGGAACCGAAGAAATTCCAGACAAAATAACAAAGAAGGTCAGGCCCGCTGCGGACACAAAACGCAGCGGGCCTGACCCTTTTAAATGAAAAGAAAAGGGGAGAAAATTGAACGGGGGCGATTCCAATCAAAAATGTCCGCCCCAAAAGAGGGGCGGACAAAATGCAAAGGGGTTCTTTACAGCTTAAAGCTGTCCTTCAGCGTCACGATGCGGTTGTAGACGTGGGGGTTCTTGCTGTCGGGGGTAAAGTAGCCGGTGCGAACGAACTGGAACCGGTCGCCGGGCCGGGCGCCGGAAAGGCTCTGCTCCAGCTTGGCGTGGGGGATCACCTTCACGCTGTCGGGGTTCAGATAATCCTTGAAATCCGCGCCGTCCGGGATGGCGTTCATGTTCTCCTCGGTAAACAGCTTGTCGTACAGCCGGACCTCGGCATCCACGCAGTGGTCGCAGCTCACCCAGTGGATGGTGCCCCGCACCTTGCGGCCGTCGGCGGGGTTGCCGTTGCGGGTTTCCAGGTCGGCCTCGGCGTGGATGGTCACCACGTTGCCGGCCTCGTCCTTGTCCACGCCGGTGCAGCGCACCAGATAGGCGCCCATCAGCCGCACCTCGCTGCCCAGGGTCAGCCGTTTAAACTTCGGCGGCGGCACCTCAAAGAAGTCGCTGCGGTCGATCCACACCTCACCGGTAAAGGCCACCGGGCGGGTGGAGGCGTCGTTGGCGTCGCGGTTGGGGTTGTTGGGCAGGTCAAAGTACTCCACCTGACCGGCGGGGTAGTTGTCAATGACCAGTCGCACCGGATCCAGCACCGCCACGCGGCGGGGCGCGCTCAGCTCCAGCTCGGCGCGGATGACCGCTTCCAGCTGGCGCATATCCACCAGGCTGTCCGCCTTGGCCACGCCGGCGGACGCCACAAAATCAAAGATGCTGCCGGGCGTGTAGCCCCGGCGGCGCAGGCCGCACAGGGTGGGCATACGGGGATCGTCCCAGCCGTCCACAATATTTTTTTCCACCAGTTCCCGCAGATACCGCTTGCTCATGACGGTGTTGGTCACGTTCAGACGGGCAAATTCCCGCTGCTTGGGGAACTCGGCGCCCACGGTGTTCTGGATCACCCACTCATACAGCGGGCGGTGATTCTCAAATTCCAGGCTGCACATGGAATGGGTGATGCCCTCAATGGCGTCCTGAATGGGATGGGCAAAGTCGTACAGCGGATAGATGCACCACTTGTCCCCCTGCCGGTGATGGTGGCAGTGCTTGATGCGGTAGATTGCCGGGTCCCGCAGATTCATGTTGGGGCTGGCTAGGTCGATCTTGGCCCGCAGCGTCTTTTCGCCGTCGCCAAATTCCCCGGCCCGCATCCGGCGGAACAGGTCCAGATTTTCCTCCGGCGTGCGGTCCCGGTAGGGGCTGGGCCGGCTGGGCTTGCCCGCGTCGTTGCCGCGGTACGCCTGCATTTCCTCCCGGGTCAGGTCATCCACATAGGCCTTGCCCTCCTGGATGAGCTTTTCGGCATAGGCATAGCACTGCTCAAAATAGTCGCTGCCGTAATAGATGCCGCCGTTGGGGGTGGCGCCCAGCCACTCCAGGTCCTTGAGGATGCTCTGAACATACTCGTCGCCCTCCCGCGCAGGGTTGGTGTCGTCAAAGCGCAGGTTGAACTTGCCGCCGTAGGTTTTGGCGGCCATATAGTTGATGTAAATCGCCTTGGCGGAGCCGATGTGCAGGTACCCGTTGGGTTCCGGCGGGAACCGGGTGTGCACCGTCTGCACCTTGCCTTCCGCCAGATCGGCGTCAATCATTTCGGTCAAAAAATTGGAAAACTTTGCGTCTGCCATAATTCCACCCCATCTTTACCATGATTTTCTATTGTACAATAGTCCGCCGGCTTTTGCAAGTGCCGGGCTTTTACCGGTAGTCAATGGCCAGCGTGGGCAGCCCGTTGAGGGTCAGGCCCGCAATGTTGCCGTCCCGATATTCATAATAGCCCTGCGCCGCGATCATGGCGCCGTTGTCGCCGCAGAATTTCAGCTCGGGCAGATACACCCGCGCCCCCAGCTTCTGGGCGCCGTCGTTGACCAGCTGGCGCAGCCGCCCGTTGGCCGCCACGCCGCCCGCCAGGCAGATGGTCTTTGCGCCGGTGTCCGCCGCCGCATCCAGCAGCTTGCGGGCCAGAATCTGGGCAATGCGCTCCTGAAAGCTGGCCGCCATATCCGGCACGTTCACCGCCCCGCCCCGCTGCTCGGCGTTGTGGACCTCGTTGACCACGGCGGTCTTCAGCCCCGAAAAGCTCACGTTGTATTTGCCCTCCACCTTGGGCGTGGGCAGGCGGTAGGCGCGGGGGTTGCCGGTTTTGGCCGCCCTGGCAATGCTGGGTCCGCCGGGGTAGGGCAGCCCCAGGGTGCGGGCCACCTTGTCAAAGGCCTCGCCCGCAGCATCGTCCACCGTGCGGCCCAGAACCCGGTAACGGCACCAGTCCTGCACCTCCACAATATGGCTGTGCCCGCCGCTGGCCACCAGGCACAAAAAGGGCGGCTTCAGCTCAGGGTGGGTCAGATAGTTGGCCGCGATGTGCCCCCGCAGGTGATGCACCGGCACCAGCGGCTTGCCCGCGCCGTAGGCCAGCCCCTTGGCAAAGTTCACCCCCACCAGCACCGCGCCGATCAACCCCGGGGCAAAGGTCACCGCCACGGCGTCCATGTCCGCAATGGTCATGCCCGCGTCGCGCAGGGCCTGTTCCACCGTGGCGCTGATATACTCCGCGTGGCGGCGGCTGGCGATCTCGGGCACGACGCCGCCATAGAGCGCCTGCTCCTTCACACTGGTGGAAATCACGTTGGAATGAAGGATCTTCCCGTCCTCCACCACCGCTGCGGCGGTTTCGTCGCAGCTGGATTCAATTCCCAAAATATACATATGTTTCCTCAATTCTGCCTTTGGCTCAGTGGGCTTCCAGCCAGGTGCCGCCCACGCCCACCTCGGCGGTGAGGGGGACGCTGTACTGGACCACCTGCTCCATCTCTTCCTTTAAAATGCGTTTGACCTGCTCCACCTCGGTTTCCGGCGCTTCCACAATCAGCTCGTCGTGGACCTGAAGCAGCAGCTTTGCCTGCAGGTGCTCGTCCCGCAGCCGCTGCCACACATGGACCATGGCCAGCTTGATGATGTCCGCCGCAGTGCCCTGAATGGGGGTGTTGCGGGCCATCCGCTCGCCGGAGCTGCGCACCTGGAAGTTGGAGCTGGAAAGCTCGGGCAGCGGACGGCGGCGGCCGAACAGCGTTTCCACATAGCCCTTCTCTTTGGCGTGGGCGATGCAGCCCTGCATATAGCCGTCCACACGGGGGAAGGTGTCCAGATAGGTCTTGAGAAAGCGGTCCGCCTCCTTCACCGGGATGCCCAGGTCCTTGCTCAGCGAGAAGGCGCCCTTGCCGTACATGATGCCGAAATTGATGGCCTTGGCGGAGGTGCGCAGTTCATGGGAGACCTGGTCCTCGGGGATGTGGTAGATTTTGGCCGCCGTGGCGCGGTGGATGTCCGCCCCCGACAAAAACGCCTGCTGCATGGCCTCGTCCCCCGTGATGTGGGCCAGAATGCGCAGCTCAATCTGGGAGTAGTCGGCGTCCACCAGCGTTTTGCCCGTCCCCGCCACAAAGTAGCCCCGCAGGCGGCTGCCCAGCTCGGTACGGATGGGGATGTTCTGCAAATTGGGCTCGGTGGAGCTGATGCGCCCCGTGCGGGCCTCGGTCTGGATGAAGGTGGAGTGAATCCGCCCGTCGGGACCCAGTGCCTTGAGCAGCCCTTCCACATAGGTGGAGAGCAGCTTGGAGTAGGTGCGGTATTTGAGGATGTCATCCACCACCGTGCTGTAAGGACGCAGGCTTTCCAGCGTCTCGGCGTCGGTGGAATAGCCGCGGGAGGTCTTTTTGCGGGGCGGCAGGCCCAGTTTGTCAAAGAGGGCCTCGCCCAGCTGTTTGGGGCTGTTGACGTTGAATTCATAGCCCACGGCATCATAGATGGCGCGCAGAATGCCGTCCAGCTCGGCGCGCAGGGCGTCGCCAAAGCGGCGGATGCCGTCGGCGTCCACCGCAAAGCCGGTGCGCTCCATGTCGGCCAGCACCCGGGCCAGCGGCAGCTCCATGGTGGTGAGCAGCGCGTGCTGGTTCTGTTCGGTCAGCCGGGCGTCCAGCACGCTGCACAGCGCCGCCAGAACCCCGGCGTCGGGAGATTCCTCGCACACAAAGGCGGGCGCCGCGCCGTACTCCGCCGCCAGCTCGGTCACCTTGTAGTCGCTGGCCGAGGGGTTGAGCAGATAGGCCGCCAGCTTGCCGTCAAAGACAATGGCGCGCCCCTCGCCCCCGGCGTCCAGCGCCAGGTGGTAGAGCGGTTTGGCGTCAAAGGCCCAGACCTCGGCGCCGCTGTCCAGCAGGGCGGTCAGCTGCTGCGCCGTGGGGGCAAAAACCTGTCCCTCCTGCACGGCGTACCAGCCCCCGGCCCCCCGGGCAAGATAAAACCGCCCCGTGGGATGCTCCGGCAGGGGCGCGGGGTGTACGGCGGGCAGCTCGGCGGCGGAAACTGTGGCCGCAGCGCTGCCCTCGTCCAGCCCCCAGCGCACCGTCAGCTTGTGCATCTCCAGGTCCGCCAGCAGCAGCGCGGCGGCGGCCGGGTCCCCCGCCGTGCGCCGGTAGGCGCTGGGGTCCCGGTCCACCGGCGCGTCCCGGCGGATGGTGCCCAGCGTGTGGGAAAGCTCCGCCAGCTCCCGGTTGGCGGCCAGCTTTTCCCGCTGTTTGGGCTTGATGGCGGGGTCGTCCAGATGGTCGTACACCCCCGCCAGGCTACCGAATTTCTGCACCAGCGCCAGGGCGGTTTTCTCACCGATGCCCGGCACGCCGGGAATGTTGTCCGAGGAATCGCCCATCAGGCTCTTGACCTCGATGAGCTGGGGCGGGGTGACGCCGTATTTTTCCGCAATGGCGGCCTCGTCCATGACCAGTGTTTCCTTGTTGGTGGCCAGCAGCACGGTGGTGGCGCCGTCCACCAGCTGCAGGCTGTCCCGGTCACCGGTGGCCAGCAGGGTAGTGCCGCCCGCCGCCTCGTTGGCGGCGGCCAGCGTACCCAGAATGTCGTCCGCTTCCCATCCGGCGCGGCTCACCTGGGCAAAGCCCAGATCGGTCAGCAGCTCTTTCAGAACCGGCATCTGGCCGGCCAGTTCCTCCGGCATCCCGTGGCGGGTAGCCTTGTAACCTTCATAGGCCTCGTGGCGGAAGGTGGGAGCCTTCTCGTCCCAGGCGATGGCCACGGCGTCGGGCTGGTGGGCCGCGAGCAGATTGAGCAGAATATTCTGGAACCCAAAGATAGCGTTGGTATACCGCCCATCCTTGGTGGTCAGCAGTTTGATGCCAAAATAGGCCCGGTTCACCAGGCTGTTGCCGTCCAATACCAGCAGTTTCATAGCTTCCTCCTCAAAGGTTTCGGTCTTATTAGTATAACACAAATTGCAAGGCTGTGGGGAGTGTGGTAAAATAGAGTTTCAGTGAAATCACACAGGAGTTTTGTTCATGAAATTACGGAATCTGACCCTGCCGGACCGTCCGGCGGTCTTTGCCCCCATGGCGGGGCTTTCTGACGGGGCCTGCCGCCACCTGATGGCGGACCACGGCGCGGCCTGGACCGTGAGCGAGATGGCCTCCGCCAAGGCAATCACCTTCGGCGACAAAAAAAGCCTGACCCTTCTGCGGGACGCCCATCCCCACGGCCTGTACGCCGTGCAGCTCTTTGGCGCCGAGCCGGAAACGCTGGCCGCCGCCATTGGCATCATCCGGGAAAAGGGGATTGCCTTTGATCTTCTGGACCTGAATATGGGCTGCCCCGCGCCCAAAATCACCTCGGGCGGGGCGGGCAGCAAGCTGCTGCTGGACCCCGCGCTCTGCGGGCGGATGGTGGCGGCGGCGCGGCAGGCGCTGGGGCAGGACATCCCCCTCACCGTCAAAATGCGCATCGGCTGGGATGAGGACCACCGCACCGGCGTGGAGGTGGCCCGCCAGTGCGAGGCTAACGGCGCCGACCTGATTGCCGTCCATGGCCGCACCCGGGAGCAGATGTATGTGCCGCCCATCGATGCCGGGGCCATCGGGGAAATCCGGGCGGCGGTGTCCGTCCCGGTGCTGGCTAACGGCGATATCACCACCGCCGCCGACGCCGCGCAGCTTTTGGAGCAGACCGGCTGTGCCGGCGTCATGATCGGCCGCGGCGCGCTGGGGGACCCCTGGCTCTTTGAGCGGGTCAACGCGGTGCTGGCCGGGGACCCCGAACCGGAACCGCCCACCCTCAACCGCCGCATGGCGGCCATGCGCGCCCAGATTTACGAGATGTGCGAGGAAAAAGGGGAGTGGGCCGCCATGCCCCAGGCCCGCAGCCAGGCCATGCACTATATGAAGGGCCTCAAGGGCGCGGCCTCGCTGCGGCGGTACTGTTCCATGCTGGAGCATTTTCCCGATGTGGACAAGCTCATCGACGCGGTCTACCGCCTGCAGGAATGACCCTCAGAACCGTCCCCGGGTCAGCTCGTCCAGATTCTGGTTGTAGCAGGGCAGCATATGTTCCATAAAATAGTCCACCTCGGGGCTGTGCATCCCGGCCAGCGCCTGCTTCTGCTGCTCCAGCGCGGCGGCAAACTCCCGGTTGCCGGAGCTCTCCTCCTCCATGCACTTGATGAGGGCGCTCAGCCGGTCGGCGGCCTTGAGCAGCCTGCGCTCGGCGTCGTTGAGCACCGCGCCGGTCAGATAGCTCTCCTCAACGCCCTGCAATTCCTCGGGCAGCAGGCTGGCCATCGCCCGGGCGCTCTCGGCCTCCACCGCCTTGTAGGCGGTGCGCAGCGCGTCGTTCTTGTATTTGACCGGCGTGGGCATATCCCCCGTCAAAATTTCCGGCGCGTCGTGGTAGAGCGCCGCGGCGGCCACCGTGTCGGGCCGGATGGAATCCCCCGTTCCGGTGCAGTTTTTGGCAATCAGGCAGAGCGCGTGGGCCAGAAGGGCGGTGTCCGCCGTGTGCTCACTCAGCGACTCCGGCCGGGCGTTGCGCATGAGCGCCCAGCGGGTGATGTATTTCATGCGGCTCAGCAGCGCGTGAAAGGGGTAAGTTTTCATTGCAATCCCCTGACCTTTCGTGATAGGATAGTCCCAGTATAGCACACCCCGGGTCCAATATTAAGGACCCCGCGCCGATTTTTTCAAAAAAGGGGGAATGCTCTATGTGGCAGCCTTCGCTTCAAAAACCCAAAAGCCGGTACTGGCAGGTGTTTTTTCTCTGCCTGGCCCTTGCCGCCGCGCTGTTCCTGCCCCACTGCATCATTGACGGGCTCAATGGCGGGTTCTTCCACTATGCGGGGGATTTCAACGACCAGCAGATTTCCTTTTACGCCTACGCCAACCGGTTTGTCAAGGAGGGCGGCACCTTCAGCTGGGCCACCGACCTGGGCAGCGGGTTCCTCAACTCCTACAGCTTTTATCTCTGCGGCAGCCCCTTCTTCTGGCTGTCGCTGCTGGTTCCGGCCCGGTATATGCCCTGGTGCATGGTGCCGCTGCTCTGCCTCAAGTTTGCGGTGGGCGGCGGCGGGGCCTACCTCTGGATGCGCCGCTGGGTCCGGGATGAGCGCTGGAGCGTGGTGGGCGCCTGCCTTTACGCCTTCTGCGGCTTCAACGTCTACGATATTTTCTTCAACCATTTCCTCGATGTGACCGCCCTCTTTCCCTATCTGCTGGCCTCGCTGGATGACGCGGTGCTGGACGGCAAAAAGGGGCGCTTCCCCTTTTGGGTGGCCCTCAACCTTTTAAACAACTACTTTTTCTTTGCCGGGCAGGCGGTGTTCCTCATCATCTACTTTGCCTGCATGGTGGCGGGCAAAAAGTACCGCCTGACGCCGCGGCTGTTCGGCCGCCTGGCCTTTGAGACGGTTCTGGGCTGCGCGATGGGCTGTGTGCTGCTCCTCCCGGCGGGGCTTTCCCTGGTGCAGAACCCGCGCACCATCGATCCCTTTGACGGCTACGGGTATCTGGTCTACGGCAACTCCCAGCAGTATGCCGCCATCTTTTACAGCGCCTTCCTCATGCCGGACGCTCCTTATTTCAAGGACCTGTGCCAGGACGGCATCCTCAAACACACCAGCATGACGGCCTATCTGCCGGTGGTGGGCATTGCGGGCGGACTGGTGTTCTGCCGCGTCAAGCGCAGACATCCCTTTTCCCGCATCCTCAAGGTCTGCCTGGTCTGCGCCTTTGTGCCGGTGCTCAACAGTATGTTCTATGCCTTCAACTCCAGCTACTATGCCCGCTGGTATTACATGCCGGTGCTCATCCTCTGCGCCGCCACCGTGAGCTGCCTGAAAAACGACCATCTCTGTGACACCGAGTTCCACACCGCCACCCGCACCGTGGCCCTGTGTACCCTGAGCAGCATCGCCTTTGCGCTGGTTCCCGTCACCAGGGATGGCCAAACCACCTGCGGCGTGGTGGATGAGCCGCTGCGGTTCTGGGCCATTCTGGGGGTCAGTATGCTGGGCGTGGCGCTCTTTGCGCTGCTGCTCCACCGGCGGCCCCGGCTGGGAAAGCGCTTCCCTGCGGCGGTGCTGGCCGTTGCGCTGGGGTTCAGCTTTGTCTATGGCCAGGTACACCTGTCCATCACCAAGTACGGCCAGTGGTATCATGACGCCGATTATGTCCAGCAGACCTGGCGGGAGGCCGATGAGGTCAACGCCGCCCTGCCCGCCGGTACCGACTACCGCCTGGACGCCTACGACTGCTACAACAATATGGGCCTCTGGCTGGACCGCAGCTGCATCCAGTTTTTCAACTCCACCGTTTCCCCCAGCATCATGGAGTTCTATCCCTCGGTGGGGGTCAAGCGGGACGTCAATTCCAAACCGGATGCGGATCTGTACGCCCTGCGCGGCCTGCTCAGCGTGCGGTACACCCTTGTGCCCACCGGCAAGGTGGAGGACTGGCAGAACGAGGAGCTGCAGGGTTGGACCAAAGCCGCCCAGACCACCAGCTATACCATTTATGAAAACGAAAACTGGGTCCCCATGGGCTTCACCTACGAGTATTATGTGACGCAGGACACCTTTGAGGGAACCAGCGAGCGGCAGCGCGGCAATCTGCTGATGAAAGCCCTGCTGCTCAGCGAAGAGCAGATCGCCCGGTATGGCGGCCTGCTCACCGAGCTGCCCGACGGCCAGGCCCGGGCCACCACCTACGACGACTACGCCGCCGACTGCGCCGCCCGCCGGGCGGCCGCCGTGCAGTCCTTCACCGCCACCTCCACCGGCTTTACCGCCACGGCCCGGCTGGAACGGGAAAACCTCGTCTTTTTCAGCGTGCCCTATGACGACGGCTTCACCGCCACCGTCAACGGGGAACCCGCCCGGGTGGAGAAGGTGGACAACGGCCTGATGGCGGTCCGTGTTCCCGCCGGGGAGAGCGAGATCGTCTTTACCTACCACACCCCCGGTCTCAAAGCCAGCACGGCCGTCAGCCTGGGGGCGGCGGGCGTCTGGGCGGTGTATCTGGCCCTGCCCTGGCTGCGCCGCAAAAAGCAGCCCCGTTTGACCCAATAACAGAAAGTGAGAGGATATCCCTATGGTTTCCCATGCCGAACAACTTGCCAAAGAACTGAACCTGCCCCTCAAAAACGTGGAGGGCGCCATTGCGCTGATCGACGGCGGCAACACCATCCCCTTCATTGCCCGCTACCGCAAGGAGGCCACCGGGGCGATGGACGACCAGGTGCTGCGCAGTCTGGGCGACCGGCTGCAATACCTGCGCGGGCTGGACCAGCGCAAGGCGGAGGTGACCGCCTCCATCGAGGGCCAGAACGCCATGACCCCCGAGCTGGCCGCAGCCATCGGCGGCGCCGCCACGCTGGCGGAGGTGGAGGACCTTTACCGCCCCTACAAACCCAAGCGCCGCACCCGCGCCGGCATCGCCAGAGCCCGGGGCCTTCAGCCGCTGGCGGACGCCATTCTGGCCCAGGACGCCGCCTTTGACCCCGACGCCGCCGCAGCGGCGTACTGCAATGAGGAGGTCCCCGATGCCGCCGCCGCGCTGGCCGGCGCCCGGGACATCATTGCCGAGACCGTCAGCGACGACGCCCGCTGCCGCGCCGAGCTGCGCCGCTATTACCATGCCTTCGGCGTGGTGCGCAGCGTGCAGGCCAAACAGGAGGACAGCGTCTACGCCCAGTATTACGATTCTGCCGAGCCGGTGTCCAAAATCCCCGGCCACCGCATTCTGGCGCTGGACCGCGGCGAGCGGGAGGGCTTTCTGAAGGTGACCATCGAGGTGGACCCCGAGCGGGCCGCCGCCATCACGGCCTGGATGTTTGCCCGCAAAAAGACCGGCGGGGCCAGCGCTCTGCTGGTGGAGGCCGCCGCAAGGGACGCCTACACCCGCCTGATTCATCCCAGCCTGGAAAACGAGCTGCGCGCCGAGCTGACCGACAAGGCCGCCGAGGGCGCCATTGCGGTGTTTGGCGAAAACCTGCGCCAACTGCTGCTCCAGCCGCCCATCCGGGGCAAAACCGTCATGGGCCTTGACCCCGGCTACCGCATGGGATGCAAGGTGGCGGTGGTGGACCCCACCGGCAAGGTGCTGGACACCGCCGTGATCTATCCCGTGCCGGAGTTCAAGCGGGTGGACCAGGCCAAGCGGATCATCAAGGAGCTGGTGTTGCGCCACGGTGTGGAGGTTATGGCCATCGGCAACGGCACGGCGGGCCGTGAAACCGAGGAGTTTGCCGCCGCCGTCATCCGCGAGCTGGCAGAGGAGAAGGGACTGCACCTCCAGTATATGGTGGTGAGCGAGGCCGGTGCCTCGGTCTATTCCGCCTCCAAGCTGGCGGCGGAGGAGTTCCCCCAGTATGACGTCAACCTGCGCAGCGCGGTGTCCATCGCCCGGCGGCTCCAGGACCCGCTGGCCGAGCTGGTCAAGATTGACCCCAAAGCCGTGGGCGTGGGTCAGTACCAGCACGATATGCCCCAGAAACGCCTCAACGAGACGCTGGACGGCGTGGTGGAGGACTGCGTCAACAGCGTGGGGGTGGACCTGAACACCGCCAGCGCGCCGCTGCTGCGCCGCGTGGCCGGTATCACGGCCACCACCGCCAAAAATATCGTGGCCTGGCGGGAGGAGCAGGGCGCCTTCACCTCCCGCGCCCAGCTCAAAAAAGTCAAGGGGCTGGGCCCCAGGGCCTTTGAGCAGTGTGCCGGATTTCTGCGGCTGCCCGGCGCCAAAAATCCGCTGGATGCCACCGCAGTCCACCCCGAAAGCTATGCCGCTGCACGCGGTCTGCTGGACGCCTGCGGTTTTCCCGGGGCGGACGCCGCCCCGGGCAGCGCAGCGCTGCGGGATCTGCCCGCCCGGGTGAAGGCCAGGGGCGTCAAAACCCTCTGTGAGGAACTGGGCGTGGGGGAACCCACCCTGATGGATATTGTCTCGGAACTGTGCCGCCCCGGCCGCGATGTGCGGGACACCCTGCCCAAACCCCTGCTGCGCAGCGATGTGATGGGCATTGAGGACCTGCACCCCGGGATGGAGCTGACCGGGACGGTGCGCAACGTTATTGACTTTGGCGCCTTTGTGGACCTGGGCGTGCATCAGGACGGCCTGGTTCACGTCTCCCAGATGGCCGACCGCTTTGTGCGCAACCCCCGCGAGGTGCTCAAGGTGGGGGATGCGGTCCATGTGAAGGTGCTCAGCGTCGATGTGGCCAAAAAACGCATCGCCCTGACCATGAAAGGAGTTCCCCAGTGAGACAGCGGGCGGTTTTTCCGTCAAAGATGTAAAAATGTTGTGCCGTTTTGCAATCCAATTTTAGACAAAAATCGGGGATCTGCCCAAAACAGACAGAAAAATTCTTGTAAAATCAGCCTAAAGTGAAAAACCGAATACTGAAAAGTCAATAAAATGGAAGAAAAAATGACTTTTGGCTGAAACCTTTGTGAGACCGACCAAAACGGGAAATGAACAAATCCGCCTTTTGTGCATCCCGATGAAAAAACTTCCTTTGTGCATCTTCCACAACTCCGTGGGGAAGATTTATGCTATAATGCACAATGTCAGGAGGGCAGAGAGCAAGGTGCTCCGCTCCTGGCACCGCAGGCATGATGGCCTGCGCGTGGGATATTTTATGGAGGTCTTTATGATGGTGAGACAAGTCAAGGTTTCCAACTTCGCCGAAGTTCAGGGGATCGTGTCTGCCGCCGCCAAGTGCTACAACGAGGTTGGCGTGCACGACATGAAGGGTAGCATTGCCGATGCGAAGAGCATTCTCGGCATGATGAGCCTGGATTACAGCCACCCGGTCAAGATTGTTTGTGAAGACGAGCATGATTTGGACTGTGTGATGAGCGCTTTGCGCCAGTAATCCGATCCATGCTTCTGTGAAGGAATAAGGAAGGCCCGGGCGGGCCGCCGGTTTTGGCGGACCGCCCGGTTTTTTTGCAGCAGACCCGGCAATACGCCTGATATTCTCTCTTTTGCCGCCTTTTTGTGTATGTTTTTTTCGCTTTTTCCCCGGAGAATCTTTTACAAAAAGGTATACGATGCGCAAAAATCGTGCTATACTATGGTCATACCAGTGAAGAAAAACAACAGTTTCCATGAAGAACGACAAAAGCGAAAGGAGATTTTGTGATGCTGAACAAGGATCAACTGATGCAGCAGGCCGCCGCCCTTGCGCCCGAGATGGTCGCCGTGCGCCGCGAACTTCATGCCCATGCCGAGACCGGCTTTGACCTGCACGATACGCTTGCCATTGTCAAAGGCAAACTGGAGGAGATGGGCCTGACCCCCGTTCCCTGCGGCAAGGCGGGATTTGTGGTGCTGCTGGGCGGCAAGCACCCCGGCAAGACCATTCTGCTCCGCGCCGATATGGACGCCCTGCCCATTGAGGAGGCCTCCGGCGAGGCGTTTTCCTGCCCCAACGGCCGGATGCACGCCTGCGGCCACGATATGCACACCGCCATGCTGCTGGGCGCCGCCAGGCTGCTCAAGGCCCATGAGGACGAGATTCAGGGCACCGTCAAGCTCATGTTCCAGCCCGCCGAGGAGATTTTCTGCGGCTCCCAGGACATGATTGACGCCGGTGTGCTCAAAAATCCCGATGTGGACGCCGCCGTCATGATGCACGTCATGGCCGGTATGCCCATTCCGTCGGGGTGCGTGCTCATCATGGCGCCCGGCGTCAGCGCTGCGGCCGCCGATGTGTTCACCATCAACATCCAGGGCAAGGGCTGCCATGGTTCCTCGCCCCAGTCCGGTGTGGACCCCCTCAACGCTGCGGCCCATATCCTTCTGGCGTTGCAGGAGCTCAATGCCCGTGAGCTGGGCACCTCGGACTCGGCCGCCCTCACCATTGGCAGCATGAACGGCGGCACAGCCGCGAATGTGATTCCCGATTCTGCGGTCATGCGCGGCAGTCTGCGCACCTTTGACGAGGAGACCCGCGCCTTCCTCAAGCAGCGCATCCGGGAGGTCAGCGAGGGCACCGCCGCAGTGTTCCGCGCCAAAGCCGAGGTCACCTTTGACAGCGGCTGCCCCTCGCTTTACAATGACCCCGCCCTCAGCGCGGATGCCGAGAAGTATCTGGGCCAGCTGCTGGGCCGCGGCGCCATTCCCGTTGCCCAGATGCAGTCCGCCGCCGGCGGGAAAAAGGTCTCCGGCGGCGGTAGCGAGGATTTTGCCGCCGTCAGCCGTCAGGTTCCCAGCCTGATGCTCGGCCTGGCCGCCGGTGAGCCGGACAAGGGCTACGCCTTCCCCCAGCACCATCCCAAGGTCCGCTTTGACGAGAGCGTTCTGCCCATCGGCGCCGCCGTCCACACCTGGATGGCCCTCTCCTGGCTGGCCGATCACGCCGGCCAATAACCCGGATTTCCTCAAATTTCCTGCTGTGCCGGGCCTTCGGGTCCCGGCACTTTTTGCGTTTGCGGGGGCGGTTTCACAGAACTCTGTCTTGCAAAGCGGGGACAAAGGCGTTATAATAACGTTATCCTGCCCCTTTGCGCTGTTGCGCACAGGGGAAAGAAAGTATCATAAAGGAGTAATCCCCCATGAAGAAACAATTCATCAGCCTGGCCCTGGCGGTCATGATGCTGCTGGGCGTTACGGGCTGTGCTATGTCCACCCCGTCCAGCGTGGGCACCATCGGCGGCGTGGACATTCCCGCCGGCGTTTACCTGCTGGCCCAGTATAATGCCTATAACACCGCCTCCAGTGCGGCTGAGCTTGCCACCGGCGAGACCGCCAGCGATGTCAAGGCGGTGCTCAAGGCCCAGTGCACCGGCACCATCGGCGACGAGGAAGTGACCACCGACGGCGCTGACTATGTGTCCCGCCTGACGCTGCGCAGCCTGCAATATTACGCTGCGGTGGAGAAAAAGTTCCAGGAATTGGGCGGCGTTCTGGATGACGCCGCCACCGCCGAGGCCGCCCAGCGCGCCGATTCCCTGTGGGAGTCCAACGGCGATCTTTACACCGCCAACGGCATCGGCAAGGCTAGCCTGGAAACCTATCTGCTCAATGCCCAGAAAGCCCAGGCCTGCCTGGAGCTGATCTACGGCGAGAACGGCTCCAACCCCGTCACGGAGCAGGAGTATCTGGACTACATCACCAACGACTGCGCCTATCTGGAATCGGTGCAGCTGCCGCTGTTTGACCAGTCCACCTACGCCTTCGCCACCGAGGACCAGAAGAACGAGATCACCGCCCTGGCCGAGCAGTGCCGCGACGAGCTGAACGCCGCCACCTCCGAGAGCGCCGCCTATCTGGCCGCCATGAACTATGTGCCCCAGGCGTTCAGCGTTCTGGGCAGCACCGTGGACGCCAGCCAGGCCATCTACTATGCCGGCAGCGGCCTGTATACCCCCGATGACCTTTCCAGCTATGATGACGGCGCCGGCGGCAACACCCTCACCGACGCCACGGCGCAGGCCGGGCCTGGCATTTGGACCGTTGTGGATCTGGGCATGAGCGTTGTGGTTGTGCGTCAGATGGACCCCCTGGAGTACGGCGATGTGTCCAGCTATGTGGAGTCCTGCAGCCTGCTGGATGCTTTGAAGAGCGAGGAGCTGCAGAACACCCTTTATGCCGAGGGCGCGGCTCTGGAGGACGGGCTTTCCGCCAGCGCCCTCAAGACTTACAGTGCGTCCAAGATCAAAAAGACTGTCTGAGCGGCATTGGATTGAAAGCGCAGGCCGGGGCGGTGGGCAACCACGCCCCGGCTTTTGGTTCACTGGAAAGAATGGGGAACCAGCGGGGACCGGGTCCCGGCTCTGCCCCACGGAGGAAACGTTATGACAGACTCCCGCATCAAAAATCTGCTTTTGGAAATCGCCGGCTGCTTTATCTCGGCGCTGGGGACCTACAGCTTTGCCGTGGCGGCCCGGGTCCCCGTCACCGGTGTGGCGGGCATCGGCGCCATTTTATACCATCTGTTCGGCCTGCCCATCGGCGTGACCAATATTATTTTGAACATCCCCATCATTCTGATCTGCTATAAGGCTTTGGGCAGGGACTTTTTCCTGCGCAGCCTGCGCTGTATGCTGTTGTTTGCCTTTTTTACCGACTTTGTGCTGCCCTTTCTGCCGGTCTATGAAGGGGATCGGATGCTTGCCACCATCTGCGGCGGCGTCATCGGCGGCATTGGCGATGCGCTGATCTATATGCAGAATTCCAGCACCGGCGGTATGGATTTCATTACCATGGCCATCAAGTCCAAGCACCCCCATATGCCCTTCGGCAATCTGACCTTTGCCGCCGCGCTGGCGGTCATTCTGGCCAACGGTCTGGTGTTCCGGGATGTGGATTCCATCATCTACGGCCTGATCTTCAATTTCCTGTCCTCCGCCCTCATCAACAACATGATGTTCGGCTTCAATTCCTGCATGATGGCCCTCATTGTCACCACCGACGGCCCCGCCATGTGCCGCATGATTGACCGCACCGTGGACCGCGGTTCCACCATCCTCAAAGGTTACGGCGGCTATGCCCAGGATGACAAGGATGTGGTGCTCTGCGCCTGCAGCTCCAAGCAGCTGTACACCGTCAGTAAGGAAGCCAAGCGGCTGGACCCCGGCAGCTTTGTGGTGATGCTTCAGGCCAACGAGGTGGCGGGCGAAGGGTTCCGCCGCCTGGAACTGGGCGGGCCCTCTGACCGCGACAGCAAATAAGCGGACAATATCGCTTGCAAATCACATGGCGCCGCTGTATAATAAGATGTCAAATAAGTAGAGAAAAGGGGAGTTATCTATGGAAACCATGGGCAGCCTGCGCCGCACCAACTATTGCGGCGAAGTCAGTATGGCCAACGTGGGGCAGCAGATGACCGTCTGCGGCTCCATTGCCCGCGCCCGGGACAAGGGCGGCATCATCTTTGCCGATCTGCGCGATACCACCGGTATTTTGCAGCTGGTGTTTGACGAGGATACGCCCAGGGAGGTCTTTGCCAAAGCGGAGAGCCTCAAGAGCGAATATGTGGTGATCTGCCGCGGCCTGCTCCGTGAGCGCGCCGCCAAGACCAACAAGATTGCCACCGGCGATGTGGAGCTCTATGTCAGCGAGCTGCGCATCCTCAGCGAGGCCCAGACCCCGCCCTTTGAGATCCGCGACGAGGTCAACGTCAACGACGACCTGCGTCTGCGCTACCGGTATCTGGACCTGCGCCGCCCGTCGATGCACGAGCCCATTGTGCTGCGCAGCAAGATCATGCAGATCATCCGCAATTATTTCTGCGAGAATCACTTCACCGAAATCGAGACCCCCACCCTCATCAAGTCCACCCCTGAGGGCGCCCGCGATTACCTGGTCCCCAGCCGTGTGCAGCCCGGCCACTTCTACGCCCTGCCCCAGAGTCCGCAGCTGTACAAACAGATCCTGATGCTCTCCGGCTTTGACCGCTATTTCCAGATTGCCCGCTGCTACCGCGATGAGGAGCTGCGCGCCAACCGCCAGCCCGAGTTCACCCAGGTGGACGAGGAGCTGTCCTTTGTGGATGAGAATGATATCATGACCCTCAACGAGGGGCTCCTCAAGCGGCTGTGGAAAGAGATTCTGCATGTGGACATCGAGACGCCGTTCCCCCGGATGCCCTGGGACGAGGCCATGGGCCGCTATGGCTCCGACAAGCCGGATACCCGTTTCGGGCTTGAGATTGTGGATGTGACCGACATCTTTGACGGCACCGGATTCAAGCCCTTTGCCGCCGTGCTGGAAGCGGGCGGCACCATCCGCGCCATCAATGCCAGGGGTCTGGCCGACAAGCTGACCCGCAAACACATCGACAAACTGGGCGAGGTGGCCAAAACCTACGGGGCCAAGGGTCTGGCGTTCAGCCGCCTGACCGCCGACGGCACCGCCTCCAGCTTTGAGAAGTTCCTCACCGAAGAGGAGAAGGCCGCGCTGTACCAGGCGCTGGACGCCCGGACCGGCGACGTGCTGCTGCTGGTCTCGGATGCAAATTGGGTCAAGGCCTGCACCGCCCTGGGCCAGGTCCGCCTGGAAATTGGCCGCAAGTACGGCCTGATCGACCCTGATCAGTTCAACTTCCTGTGGGTTGTGGACTTCCCGCTCTTTGAGTACAGCGAGACCGAGGGCCGCTGGATGGCCATGCACCATCCCTTCACCATGCCCAAGGCGGAGGACATCGACAAGGTGGAATCCGACCCCGGCGCCTGCCATGCCGTGGCCTACGACATCGTGCTCAACGGCGAGGAGATGGGCGGCGGTTCCATTCGCATCAACGACCCCGCCCTGCAGGACCGTATGTTCAAGGCCCTGGGCTTTACCGAGGAGAAAGCCCGCGCCAGCTTCGGCTTCCTGATGGACGCCTACAAGTACGGCGCACCCCCCCACGGCGGCATGGCCTACGGCCTGGACCGTATGCTGATGCTTATGCTCAAGAGGGACTCCATCCGCGACGTCATCGCCTTCCCCAAGGTGCAGAACGCCGGCGAGCCGATGACCGGCGCGCCCGACGTGGTGGACGACCAGCAGCTCAAGGACCTCTCCATCGCTCTGACCCTGCCGGAATAAATCTTTGCCCAACAAACAGCGCCCCCGCCGTGAAAACGGCGGGGGCATTTTGCGATGGGGAGGGGCAGTTATTGTTTGCCGGTCTTGCCGGGGTCCTCGAGATCTTTTTTCAGCGTTCCCTCCGGTTTGGGAGCGCGGGCGCGGCGGGCACGGCGCAGGGGACGGGTGAGAATCATTGCCACAACAAACAGCACAAGGATCACCAGCAGCGGCCACAGGGAGACCAGAGCCAGAATGGCGTCCTGCACAAATTCAACGGTGTTGCGCCATCCACGGTTCACGGCGTCGGCAAAGCGCTCCCCAAAGGTGACGGTGGTGGGCGTCAGGGTACGCACCTCCTCCAGTTGGATGTCCACGGTGGAATATCCCACCTGGTTGTCCATCAGGCGCATCTGGCTGGTGTAGCTCTCGATCTGGTACTGCACCTCGGAGAGCTGGCTCTCAATTTCCAGCAGATCGGCGGTGGTCTCGGCCTTGTCGGCCAGCGCGTTCAGCCGGTCCCGCTGTTCTTTGAGCGCGGCGAGACGGGCTTCCACATCAACATAACTGGAGGTGATGTCCTGGGCGTTCTCGTTCAGATACAGCACGTTGCCGGCCTCATCGGCCAGCCCCAGGAACTCCCGGTACCGCTCCGCCGGGATACGGGCGGTGTAACTGACGTAGCGGGTGCCGTACTCGGCGCTGCCGCCCTGGCTGGTGGATTCCAGGTATCCGTCGCAATCCTCCACCGCCGTCAGCAGCGCGGCGCGGGTTCCCTCAAAATCGGTGGATTCCATGGACAGACTGGCGGTGTAGATGATTTTGCGCCCCTCCTGGGCCTGGCGGGGGTCCAGGGTGGAGTCGGTGTCCAGTTGAACCCCCTGGCCGGCCTCCTCGGGGGCCATCTCGGCGGAGGTGCCGTAATCCGCCGCACCCGCAGTCATGTAAGCGGTGCTGGAAGCGTAGGAATCGGCCCCGCACCCGGCCAGCGCCAGCGTCAGGCAGAGCGCCGCGCCCACGGCGGCGGCACGAAAAACAACAGAGGACTTCTTCATGGTCGTTCACACTCCTTTGTCAGGTTGGAAAAGGGGGAGAATGCCTTTCTACCAGTATAACACGGAAAATGTCCCCAGTGCGTTACAGTTTTATAGCAAAAAATGCTGCGGATTCCCGCCGGATCAAAAACAAAACGCCCGCCTGCACCGGCGCACAGGCCGGGTCGGGCGGGAGAACGGCAAAAAGGGGAGAACTCACTTCTGCCCCAGCAGTTTCACATCATCATTGTCGGCAAAGGCTACGGCGCTGTAACCGGCGGCTTCCAGCGTGCCAAACTGTTTGCCCAGTTTTTTGGCCTGGGGCAGCACCGTCACGTCGTATTGGGCGCGCAGGCATTCGGCCTTGGCCAACACGGCGGCAAAGTCGGCGTCCTTGAGATAGAGCAGAGCCATGCGGGGCTTGGCGCCGGGAATCTGGTAGCCCTGCTCCAACAGGATGCCGCACACCCGCTCAAACCCGATGGAAAATCCCACCGCCGGCACCTGCTGGCCGATGAACTTGCCCACCATGTTGTCATACCGGCCGCCGCCGGCCACCGCGCCGCTGAACTGGGGGCAGGTCACCTCAAAAACCATGCCGGTGTAGTATCCCTGACCGCGCACCAGGCTGGGCGCGTAGGCAATGCCGTACCGCCCGGCGGCCACCCGGGTGCTGGCGTCCATCACATACCGCAGATCGGCGGTCAGGGCGTCGTCACCCACCTGGGCGGCCACGGCCTCCAGGCTGAAATCCCCCGCCCGCAGGAAGCTGTCCAGCGCCTCCACCGCTGCGGCGGCAAAGCCCTTCTCCAGCAGCTCGGCCTTGACGCCGCCGGCACCGATCTTGTCCAGCTTGTCAAAGCTCACGCAGACCGAATCCAGGTCCCCCTCGGCAAAACCCATCTTTTGCAGCATGGCCCGCAGAATGCGCCGGTCGTTGATGTTCACCGTAAAGCCGGTAAAGCCGATGCGCAGCAGCGCCCGGGCGGTTACGTCGATGAGCTCCACCTCGGCGTTGGGGCTGGAATCGCCCAGAATATCAATGTCGCATTGCACAAACTCCCGCAGGCGGCCTTTCTGGGGACGCTCGGCGCGGTACACCCGGTCGGTCTGGATAACCTTGAAGGGGTTGGGCAGCTCGTTGCGGTTGGCCGCGTAGTAGCGGGAAAGGGGCAGCGTCAGGTCATAGCGCAGCCCCATGTCGGACAGCGCCTTTTCGTCCCCGCTGCCCAGCGCGGCGGCCAGCTTGTCGCCCCGCTTGAGCACTTTGAAAATCAGGTTAAGGTTGTCGCCGCCATCGGATTTGTCCAGATTCTCCATGTCCTCCAGAATCGGGGTGGAGATGCGCTGGAACCCCGCAGCGCGGTAGGTGTCCAGAATCTGGCCCTGAATATAGTCCCGCAATGCCTGTTCCCGGGGCAGCAGGTCCCGCATCCCTTTCAACGGCTGAGTTTTCATATTCCCGTTCCTCCACAACAAAATGAACTGATTCAAAGAAATATACGATTCATAAAATCTGCCCACCGCAGAATGCAACTACTATCATATCCGTCCGTCCCTGTTTTGTCAACCAAAACCGGGCATACTAACCCCGGAAGGGGGCGTGCGTATGACAAAAAACGGGGGCAACCCCAGGATTCTCGCCGCAGGGGCGGCCGTTCAGCTGCTCACCGGCATCCCCGCCGCGTGGGGGGTGTTCCAGAAGCCGGTGATGGAGGAGTATGCCTTTACCCGCGGGCAGGCCACGCTGGCCTTTGCCATTCTGGTGGCAAGCTATGGGGTGGGCTGTGCCGTGGGCGGCTGGATGCAGGACCGCAGCGGCCCGCGCTATGCCGCGCTGTGGGGCACCGCCCTGCTGGGCGGCGGGTCGCTGGCGGCGGCGCTGGTGCCCCGGGGCAACGCGCCGCTGTTCCTGCTGGTTTACAGTGTGCCTGCCGGGCTGGGCAGCGCCTTTCTGGCCCCAGCGGTGCTGGCCTGCGCCCAGAAATGGTACGCCGGCCGCAAGGGGCTGGCCACCGGGGTCAGCGGCGCGGCCATGGGATTGTCCGGCGCTTTTTTAACGCTCTTTGTGCGGGGCGTGGGCGGCGCCTGGGGCATGCGGGTCTGCTTTGCCGCGCTGGGCGCGGTGGTGCTGGTGGTCTGCGGCGCCAGTGCGGCGGTGCTGCAAAACCCGCCGGCCGCGCCGGGCAAGCCCCTGCCGGGCATTCCGCCCCGGCAGATGGTCGCCACCGTGCAGTACCGCCTCTGCGTGGCGGGGGTGGCGCTGGCCGCGCCGCCGGTGCTGCTCTTCAGCCCCGAGATCCTGTCCATCGCGGCGGACCGGGGCCTGCCGGAGCAGTGGGCGCCCCTGTGCGTGGCGCTGGGCAGCGCGGCCAGCGCGGCGGGACGGCTGATCTGCCCGGCGGTGAGCGACCGCACCGGCCGCAAACCGGTGCTTTACGCGGTCTATGCCGGGCTTGCGGCCGGGTCTGCGGCGTTTGCCTTTGCCCAAAACTGGTGGGTGGTGGCCGCTTACTGCCTGCTGACCTTCTTCTATTCCGGTGGTGCGGCGGTGCAGCCCGCCCTCAACACCGACCTCTTCGGCCTGGCCCACGCGGGGGTAAACTACGGCCTGATGGCGCTGGGCATGAGCGCGGGCAGCCTGCTCAGCTATGCGGGCAGCCAGCTGCTGCCGCTGGGCGCACGGCACGTCCTGGCGGCGGCGTGCGCGGTGGCGGGCGGAATCTGTTTCGCATTTGTAAAACCTCCGGGAACGGTTGAAAACCGTCCCCAAACCAAGTAAAATAGGGGAAAACCATGCTGATTCCGGGAGGTGCAACCCCATTGCCCAACAAGCTCACGCGGCTGACCCAGTCCTCCGCCACGGCGTTCCTGCTGGCGGTTCTCTGTCTGTATCCGCTGTATCTTGACAATTTTGCCAATCTCGGCGTGACCAAGTTCACGGCCTGCTTCACGCTGTTTCTGCTGGTTGCCCTCTGGCTGGGGGCCTGCACCGCCATCGGGGCGCGTGCCCCGGCACAGCGGTACCGGGACCGCCGCAGGGACCCCACGCTGTGGAGCCTGGCGGCCTTTGCCGCGGCCACGGCGCTGGCGACGGTGCTCTCCCTTACCCCCCGCGCTTCGGTCTGGGGGCTGGGCGGATACTACGGCGGGCTGATGATGGTGCTTTTCACAGCGGCAGGCTACTGGTGCATCCGCAGCTATGCCGGGGCGGAGGATCTGAATTTCCTGTTTCTGGGCGTGGGCATCACCGCCTCGCTGGTGGCCATCCTCTACACCCTGAATATTTTCAACATCGATCTCATCGGCGCCTATGCCGATACCGCCGTAAAGGAGCGGGCGCAGTTTTTCTCCACCCTTGGCCAGAAGGATTTCAACGCCTGCTTCTTTGCGGTGGCGCTGCCCATTGTGTTTTACGCCTTCCTCAGCGCGCCCACCGTCCGGTCCGCCGCGCTGTACGGTGTGCCGGCGATTTTTGGTGCGCTGGCGCTGGCGGTGGTGGATTCCGAGGCACTGGCGCTGGGCATCGGCGCGGCGGTTCTGGTGCTGATCTGCCACAGGGACTTCACCACCCAGCAGCTGCGCCGCGCCGCCCTCATCGCGGCGGCCTTCTTTGGCTGGGCGGCATGGATGCACGCCATGCGCGCCAGCGTCTATACCCAGGGCGGCACCGCCATTCTGGCCAAACTGGGCACGCTGTCCATCGCGCTGCCCGGCGCGCTTGTCTGCCTGGCGCTGTGGGCGGTGCTGGCCCTGCGCGCCCGCCGTGGCAAGGTGGAACTTGCGCTGTGGAAGGGGGGGCGCGCGCTGACGGCGGTGGTTCTTGTTCTCGCGGTGGCGGCGCTGGCGGCGGCCAACCTGTTCCCGGGCCTGCCGCTGCCGGAGCGGATCAAAAATCTTCTGGTCCTGAACGACGACTGGGGCACCTACCGCGGCACTGCCTGGCGGGCGGCTTTCTGCACCTGGGCGGATGCGCCCTGGTGGCGCAGGCTGGTGGGCTACGGTCCCGGCACCATGCACACCGCTGTGGCCGCCTGGGCGGGGGACGCCATGACCCCGCGCATGGCCACCTTCTACGCCGCCCACAATGAATATCTGGAGGAGCTGCTCACCACCGGAATCCTGGGTCTGGCCGCCTGGCTGGCCTTTGTGGTCAGCCATCTGCGGCGCGGCTTTGGCAGCTGGTCCCGCCCCGGCGTGGCCCCGGTGGTGCTGGCGCTGTGCAGCTATCTGGCCCAGGCGGTGGTCTCCATCCGGGTGTCCATGGTGTTCCCGCTGGTGATGCTGCTGTTCGGCCTGCTGGCGGTTCTCACCGCGCCCCCCGCGCCGGAACCCGCCCCCGCCCGCCCCCGCCGCAAAAAGACAAAACCCGCAGAGCCGACCGCCCCCGCCCGCCGCGAAACGCTGCTGCGTTACGGCAAAATCACCCTGGCGGCAGTGCTCTGCATGGCGGCGGCCGGCGCGCTTCGCACCGTGCTTTTCTGGTTCCTCTTGTGAGGAAGCACGGAAATTTCCGGTTTTGCGGCCCGGAATGTGGGAAAACTGAAAAATATACCGTTCCGGGCAAAATAACATCTTGAAAAAAAGCCCTGTACCATTTATAATAAAACCAGCTGTGAAAAGCTTCACAAAAATGCAAAGGAGAGAATATTATGATCGAATACTCCGCACAGGTCAACAATATGTGCCCGATCACAAAGGGTCCCAAACACGGCCCCGCCCCCATCCCCGAAGAGGGCGAGTGGGTCAAGGCTTATAAAATTGAGGACATCAGCGGCTATACCCATGGCGTGGGCTGGTGCGCTCCCCAGCAGGGCACCTGCAAGCTGAGCCTGAACATCAAGAACGGCATCATCGAGGAAGCTCTGGTCGAAACCATCGGCTGCTCCGGAATGACCCATTCCGCCGCCATGGCGGGCGAGATCCTGCCCGGCAAGACCATTCTGGAAGCGCTGAACACCGACCTGGTCTGCGATGCCATCAACGTTGCCATGCGTGAGCTGTTCCTGCAGATCGTCTACGGCCGCAGCCAGACCGCTTTCTCTGAGAACGGCCTGCCGGTCGGCGCCGGCCTGGATGACCTGGGCAAGGGCCTGCGCTCCATGACCGGTACCATCTTCTCCACCAAGGCCAAGGGCGTGCGTTACCTGGAGCTGACCGAGGGCTACATCCTCAAGACTGCTCTGGACAAGGACAACCAGGTCATCGGCTACCAGTTCGTCCGTCTTGGCAAGATGATGGAAGATATCCGTCACGGCAAGGACCCCAAGGAAGCCTACGAGAAGAACATCGGCACCTATGGCCGCTTCTCGCCGGAGCAGGGCGCTGTGAAGTATATCGATCCGCGTGAAGAATAAGAGAGGGAGGAACGAACTATGGCAACTTTTGAATCTCAAGAGCGCCGTATGCCCAAAATCAACGAGTGCCTGAAAGCCAACGGCCTCGAATCCCTGGACGCCTGCAACGAGCTGCTGCTGTCCAAGGGCATCGACTGCGATAAGATCATCCGCGGCGTGCAGCCCATCTGCTTTGACAACGCCGTCTGGGCCTACACCCTGGGCACCGCCATCGCCGTCAAGCGCGGTCTGAAGAGCGCGGCCGACTGCGCCGCCGCCATCGGCGAGGGCCTCGAGGCCTTCACCATCCCCGGCTCCGTCGCCGAGCAGCGCCATGTCGGCCTGGGCCACGGCAACCTGGGCGCCATGCTGCTCCATGAGGACACCCATTGCTTCGCCTTCCTGGCCGGCCACGAGTCCTTCGCTGCCGCCGAGGGCGCCATCGGCATTGCCCGCACCGCCAACAAGGTCCGCAAGGAGCCCCTGCGCGTGATCCTGAACGGCCTGGGCAAGGACGCCGCCCAGATCATCAGCCGCATCAACGGCTTCACCTACGTCAAGACGGATTACGATTTCAAGACCGGTGAGCTGAAGGTGGTTGAGACCATCCCCTACTCCGAGGGCGAGCGCGCCGCCGTCAAGTGCTACGGCGCCAACGACGTTCTGGAAGGTGTCGCCATCATGAAGGCCGAGGGCGTTGAAGTTTCCATCACCGGCAACTCCACCAACCCCACCCGCTTCCAGCACCTGGTGGCCGGCACCTACAAGAAGTGGGCCATCGAGAACGGCAAGAAGTACTTCTCCGTCGCTTCCGGCGGCGGCACCGGCCGTACCCTCCATCCCGACAACGTGGCCGCCGGTCCTGCCAGCTACGGCCTGACCGACTCCATGGGCCGTATGCACGGCGATGCCCAGTTCGCCGGCTCTTCCTCCGTGCCCGCCCACGTTGAGATGATGGGCCTCATCGGCGCCGGCAACAACCCCATGGTCGGCATGACCGTGGCCTGCGCCGTCGCCGCTGCCCAGGCCAACGCCTGAGACGTCTGACGGGGATTTCATGACGGGGAATTTCCGTCCTTTCTTTGCGACGGGGGATTTCCGTCCTTTCTTTGCAAAGAAAGGACCAAAGAAATTCCAGACAATTTTCTCCTGAAATTACAAAAGACCGATGCAGTTGTAAATGCTGCATCGGTCTTTTTGTATACCAGGACTCAAATTCCACCGGCAGGGCAGGGGAGCAAACCACGCAGACGCAGCCCTTCCCCTTGCGCGCAGAGCCGCTGTCTGACGGAATGAAACCCATGTTGGGAATTTCTTCGGTTCCTTCTTTGTAAAGAAGGAACAAAAGCCCCCGTAAAAAATCAGTTCTTCAGCGCCTGCATCGGGGCCGGAATGCGGCCGCCGCGGTGAATCATGACGTCGGGCTTGAATTTGCTGATGGGCATAATCGGAGCGTGGCCCAGCAGGCCGCCGAAATCCAGCACGTCGCCGGCCTGATGGCCGATGGCCGGGATGACGCGCACGGCGGTGGTTTTGCTGTTCACCATGCCAATGGCGGCCTCGTCGGCGATCAGGCCGCTGATGACCTCGGCGGAGGTGTCGCCCGGAATGACCACCATATCAATGCCCACCGAGCACACCGCCGTCATGGCTTCCAGCTTTTCCAGCGTCAGGCTTCCGCATTCGGCCGCCCGGATCATGCCGTCGTCCTCCGACACCGGGATGAAGGCGCCCGAAAGCCCGCCCACATGGTTGGACGCCATCACGCCGCCTTTTTTGACCGCATCGTTGAGCAGGGCCAGGCAGGCGGTGGTGCCGCAGCAGCCGCAGCGTTCCAGACCCATCTCTTCCAGAATGTTGGCCACGCTGTCGCCAATGGCCGGTGTGGGTGCCAGGGACAGGTCAATGATGCCTGCCGGAACGCCCAGCTCCTCGCTGGCCAGATGGGCCACCAGCTGGCCCAGGCGGGTGATCTTGAAGGCGGTGCGCTTGACCAGCTCGGCCACCTCGTCCATCGGCGCGTCCTTGGGCAGCTTGGCCAGCGCGGCGCGCACCGCGCCGGGGCCCGAGACGCCCACATGAATCTCGCAGTCCGGCTCACCCGGGCCGTGGAAGGCGCCCGCCATAAAGGGATTGTCCTCCGGCGCGTTGCAGAACACCACCAGCTTGGCGTCGCCCATGCACATATTGTCCCGGGTCAGCTCGGCGGTCTCCCGCACCACGCGGCCCATGAGCGCCACCGCGTCCATGTTGATGCCGGATTTGGTGGACCCCACGTTCACGCTGGAACAAACCAGGTCGGTTTCGGCCAGCGCACGGGGAATGCTGCGCAGCAGCCGCTCGTCGCCCGACGAAAACCCCTTGTGGACCAGCGCGCCGTAGCCGCCGATGAAGTTGATCCCCACCGCCTTGGCGGCGGCGTCCAGCGTTTTGGCATACCACACCGGATCAGCGTTTGGCGCGGCGCCCAGCAGCATGGCAACGGGCGTCACGCTGATGCGCTTGTTCACGATGGGAATGCCGTAGTCCGCGCTGATGCGGTCCACCACCGGCACCAGATTGCCCGCCAGGCGGGTGATCTTGTTGTAAATCTTCTCGCAGGCCTTCCTGCCATCGGAATCAATACAGTCCAGCAGACTGATGCCCATGGTCACGGTGCGGACGTCCAGATTTTCCGCCGTGAGCATCTCGATGGTCTCCAGAATGTCGCCGCTGTTGATGATTTTCATAGTCCGGCGGCCTCCTTACACCTTGTGCATGGCGTCAAAAACTTCCTGGCGGGTCAGCGTGACCTGCATCCCCATCTCGCGGCCCAGTTGCTCAAAACGGGCGCGGATGGCGGCAGGATCGGCGGCGCAGCCGGTGGTATCCACCAGCATAATCATGCAGAACATTTCCTGCAAAATGCTCTGGGTCACATCCTCAATGTTGATGTTCAGCTCGGCGCAGACGGCGCTTACCCGGGCGATCACACCCACGGTATCACGGCCAATGACGGTGATGACGGCTTTCATACAAGACACCTCTTCCTTTTTTTTCGGCTGGCCCCATTATACCAGATCCCCCGCGTCTTGGGTAGCTCCCGGGCAAGAAAAAGGCGCCTTATGAATGAAATATGAACACAATGGATAAAAAAAGCAAAATGCCCCGAAAAAAATTGGGAAAAGAATTGAAAAAACATTCCCGGCACGGTATACTAATAAAAGATTATGAAGTCTTGGACCGGACGGAGGACGCTGCATTGAAAGAGTTTTACAAGGCGATGGAGCATCTCGTCTGGGTGACGCAGCTGGGGTTTTCGCTGCTGTTCCCGTTGGTGTGCTTTCTCTGGCTGGCCCACTGGCTGGTGGGCAGCCATGGCTGGCCCGCCTGGATCTGGTTACCCGCCATCCTGCTGGGGCTGGCCACCGGGGCCGCCACCTTTAAGAGCTTTGCCGCCCGCTGGCTCCGGCAGAGTCGCCGCGATGCCGCGCACCGCCCGTCCGGCTTTGACAAACATTAAAACATTGAGGTTATCGTTCATGAAATTGCAACCCGCATCCCGCAGAGAGTTAAAACACATCGCCGTCGGCACGCTGATTTGTTCCGCAGTCATGGTGGCGATCTTTGTGCTGCTCTCGGTCACGGGCATTTATCCTTCGGTTTTCTGGCAGGTGCTGCTCAGCGCACTGCTGGGCAGCGCTGTGGCGATTGTCAACTTTGCGCTGCTCTGCCTGACTGTGCAGAGCGCTGCCGAAAAAGCCGGGGACGCCGGCGCCGTCAAGGCACGGGTCCAGACGAGCTATACTGCCCGCCTGGCGCTGCAGGGCCTTTGGTGCATTGCGGCGTTCCTGGTTCCCTCCCTGCAGGTGGTGGCAGCCGTTCTGCCGCTGCTTTTTCCCCGCGTGGTCATTCACGCCATGCAAATCAAAGAGCGCAAGCGCTCCGCGGCCGCGCCGGCTGAAGGAGCGCAGCAGGCTGAACCCCTGCCGCCCGAACAAGAGAGGTGATTGTTACCAATGGATATTTCCATCAACGGCGCAAAAATTCTTTACACCTTCACCGATGTGCCCCTTTTCGGCACCGTTCATATCACCCAGACCCTTGTGGTGAGCTGGCTGGTCATGGCCATCATCACGGTGGCCTGTGTGGTGCTGGGCTCGGGGCTCAAGGTGACCAACATCTCCCGCAAGCAGGCGGTGGCCGAGACAATCTACGGTGCACTGATCAATTTCGTTCACGGCAACATGGGCACCGGCTTTGACCGGTATATCCCGCTGGTGGGCGCCATCTTTGCCACAAGCGTTGTCTCCAACCTCATCAGCCTGCTGGGCATCTGGAGCCCCACCGCAGACCTCATGACCGAACTGGGCTGGGCGCTGGTGGTCTTTGTGCTCATCACCTATCACAAGATCAAGTCCAGCGGTATCGGAGGCTACCTCAAGAGTTATCTGGACCCCATTTTCGTCATGGCTCCCATCAATGTCATCTCGGAGCTGTTCACCCCCATCAGCATGGCGTGCCGTCACTTCGGCAACATCCTGTCGGGCACCGTCATCAGCGCGCTGATCTACGCCGCGCTGGCCACAGCCAGCTATGCGCTGTTTGACCTGCTGGGCTCCAACATTGTGGTGGCTGCGGCCATCCTCATCGTGGGCATCGTCCTGGTGGTCCGCGCCCGCAAGCTCAAGGCGGCGGGCGGCAAGGCCAAAGGCAAAATCCCCGGCATTGTGCTCACTGTCCTGGGCGCGCTGGCGCTGCTCGCCGCCATAACCGGCGGTCTGGCGGCCAAATTCCCCTGGCTGGATATCGGCATCCCCGCCATCACCAGCTTCTATTTCGACTGGTTCAGCGGCTGCATCCAGGCATTTATCTTCTGCACGCTGACCACCATCTTCATCAAACAGGCCGCCGGGGAGGACTGACCACTCCAGCGCCTTTATGAACCAAAACCCATTTAATATCATTTTTAGGAGGATTTCACAATGGATTTTCAGATTTTGGCCAAAGGTATCGCACTCGCCGGCTGCGCCATCGGCGCAGGTCTTGCCCTGATCGCAGGTATCGGCCCTGGTATCGGCGAAGGCAACGCAGTTGCCAAAGCCTGTGAGGCCATCGGCCGCCAGCCCGAATGCAAGGGCGATGTGACCAGCACCCTGATCCTTGGCGTCGCGCTGTCCGAGACCACCGGTATTTACGGCTTTGTTACCGGCCTGCTGCTGATTTTCGTGGCGCCCGGTATGTTCATGAACTTCCTGGCCTGATCGCGTCCGCGTCAGAATTCCAAGGGGAAGGAGGTTCCCGAATGTCCACAGTTTACCAATCCCTCGTGGCCGTTGAGCCCATCACACTGATCTGCACCATCTGCAACCTGCTGATCCAGATGCTCATTGTCAAGAAATTTTTCCTGGACAAGATCAAGGCGGTTCTGGATGAGCGCCGTAAGGCTGCGGACGAGCAGATTCAGGCCGCTCAGACCGCCCGCGAGGAGGCTGAGACCATGAAAGCCGAGTATGAGCAGAACATGGCCGACGCCAAAGCCAAAGCCAACGAGATTTTGGCCAACGCCCAAAAGACGGCCGCCGCCCGCAGCGAGGAGCTGGTGGGGGAGGCCCAGGCCCAGGCGGCCCAGATCCGCCAGCAGGCCGAAGCCGATATCCAGCAGGAGAAGAAGAAAGCCGTCAACGACCTGAAAAACGAGATCGGCGGCATCGCCATGGAGATTGCCTCCAAGGTGGTGGAGCGCGAAATCAACGAGAAGGACCATCAGGACCTGATCGACGAATTTATCCAGAATGTAGGTGAGGCATCGTGACCGATCTGGCAAAGCGCTATGGCGACAGCCTCTATGACCTGGCTGCGGAGGAACATCTGGAAAAACAGCTGCTGGATGAGCTGGACTGTGCTGTCGAATGCATTTTTGCCGAGCCCGGCTATGTCAAGCTGCTCAGCACCCCCAGTGTCCCCAAGGCCGAGCGCACCGCCCTGCTGGATGAGGCGCTCGGCGGCCAGATGCATCCCTATACCGTCAATTTTGCCAAGCTTCTGTGCGAAGCCGGGGCCATCCGTGAGCTGCCCGCCTGCGCGCGGGAGTACCGCATCCGCTATAACAAGGCCAACGGCATTCTGGAGGTCAGCGCCGTCACGGCGGTGCCTCTGAGCGATGCCGCGCGCGAAAAGCTGGTGGAAAAGCTCAGTGCCAGGACCGGGCGCCAGATTGACCTGACCGTCCGGGTGGACCCTGCCGTGCTGGGCGGCATCCGGCTGGATCTGGCCGGAACCCGCCTGGATGGCACCGTCAGCCGCCGCCTGGAAGAGCTGCGTGCGGAGATCAGCAACGTAGTATTGTAAGAATGAGTGGTGAAACAAACCGTGCAATTGAAACCTGAACAGATTTCCAAGATCATCCGTTCGCAGATCAAGCATTACCAGAACGCCATCGAGCAGAGCGAGACCGGCACCGTCATTATGGTCGGTGACGGCATTGCCCGCGCTTCCGGCCTGGATAACTGCATGGCCGGCGAACTGGTGCAGTTTGAGAACGGCGAATACGGCATGGCCCAGAACCTGGAGGAGAACTCCGTCTCCATCGTTCTGCTTGGCTCCGACGCCGGCATCAAGGAGGGCGGCATCGTCAAGCGCACCGGCAAGGTTGTGTCGGTGCCCGTGGGCGAAGCCCTTATCGGCCGCGTGGTCAATGCGCTGGGCCAGCCCATCGACGGCAAAGGCCCCATCGATGCTGCGGAATACCGCCCCATCGAATCCCCGGCCCCCGGCATCATCGACCGTCAGCCCGTCAAGGAGCCGCTGCAGACCGGTATCAAGGCCATCGACTCCATGATCCCCATCGGCCGCGGCCAGCGTGAGCTGATTATCGGCGACCGCCAGACCGGCAAGACCGTCATTGCCACCGATACCATCATCAACCAGAAGGGCAAGGACGTCATCTGCATCTATGTGGCCATCGGCCAAAAGCGCTCCACCGTGGCAAGCCTGGTGGAAAACCTCGAGCGCAACGGCGCCATGGATTACACCATCGTGGTGGCTGCCACTGCCTCCGAGCTGGCGCCCATCCAGTATATCGCGCCCTATTCCGGCTGCGCCATGGGCGAATATTTCATGTACAAGGGCAAGCATGTGCTGGTGGTCTATGACGACCTGTCCAAGCACGCGGTGGCCTACCGTGCCCTGTCGCTGCTGATCCGCCGTCCCCCGGGACGTGAGGCTTACCCCGGCGACGTTTTCTACCTCCACAGCCGTCTGCTGGAGCGCGCGGCCAAGCTGAGCGACGCCAATGGCGGCGGCTCCCTCACCGCGCTGCCCATCATCGAGACCCAGGCGGGCGACGTCTCCGCCTATATTCCCACCAACGTCATTTCCATCACCGACGGCCAGATCTTCTTGGTGACCGAGATGTTCCACTCCGGGATTATGCCCGCCGTGGACCCCGGCATCTCGGTGTCCCGTGTCGGCGGCAACGCCCAGGTCAAGGCCATGAAGAAGGTGGCCGGCACCCTTAAGCTGATCTACTCCCAGTACCGGGAGCTGCAGGGCTTTGCCCAGTTCGGCTCCGATCTGGACGCTGACACCAAGGCCCGTCTGGCCCAGGGCGAGCGCATTGTGGAGGTCCTCAAGCAGGACCGCAATGCCCCTGTGCCGGTGGAAAAGCAGGTGGCCATTCTGTATGCCACCATCAACGGTTTCCTGAAGGACATCGAGGTCAGCCAGGTGGCCGAGTACGAGAAGAGCCTGTACGAATATCTGGATTCCGATGCGGCGGCGGCCGGGGTCATGCAGACCATCCGCACCACCGGCGCCTGGGACAAGGACATCGAGGCGGCGCTCAAAGCTGCCCTCACGGCGTTCACCGCGCAGTTCAGCGCATCACACTAAAAGGAGGATACACGCATGGCAGGGTCGATGAAAGAGATCAAGCTGCGCATCAAAAGCGTAGAGAGCACCATGCAGATCACCAAGGCCATGGAACTGGTGGCATCCTCCAAGCTGCGCCGCGCCAAGGAACGGGTGGAGCAGAGCCGTCCCTATTTTGAGACACTTTACCGGACACTGTACGAGATTGCAGCGGCCAACACCGATTTCACAAGCAAGTATATGGCCAGGCGGGAGGTCAAAAAGACCTGCTACATTGTCATTGCGGGCGACCGTGGTCTGGCGGGCGGCTACAATTCCAATATGTTCAAGGCCGTTGCCGCCGACGCTGCGGGCAAAGACTACTGTGTTCTGCCCATCGGCAAAAAAGCGGTGGAGCATTTCCAGTACCACGGCGCCGAGCTGCTGACCGACCGCTTTGCCGTTGTGGGGGATCTGTCGGTCAGCGACAGTTTCGACATCTCGCGGCTGGTGTGTGACAAGTATCTGGCTGGGGCGTTTGACGAAATCAAACTTGGTTTTACCCAGTTTGTCTCGATGCTCACCCAGACCGCCACGGTGCTTCAGGTTCTGCCCTTCGACGGGCCGCGCCCCGAGCGGGGCAAGGAGCGTCCCACCCAGATTCTGTATGAGCCCAGCGGGGAAGCGGTGTTTGACGCCATCATCCCTGAATATCTGGCCGGCGTGATTTATGGCGCGATGTGTGAGAGCGTGGCCAGCGAACTGGGCGCCCGGCGTACCGCCATGGACTCCGCCACCAAGAACGCCACCGAGATGATCGACCATCTGAACCTTTACTACAACCGCGCCCGTCAGGCTGCCATCACGCAGGAAATTACCGAGATCGTGGCCGGCGCCGGGGAATAAAAGGAGTGAATTTCATGCCAGAACAAAACATCGGCAAGGTGATCCAGATCACCGGGCCTGTGCTGGACATCCGGTTCGAGGACGGCAAGCTGCCCGCGCTGCTCAACGCCATCGAGCTGGACAACCACGGCAAAAAGCTGGTGGTTGAGGTCGCGCAGCACATCGGCGACAATGTCGCCCGCTGCATTGCCATGTCCGGCACCGACGGCCTGGTGCGTGGCGCCGATGCCGTGGATACCGGCGGCCCCATCACCGTCCCTGTGGGCGAGGAGTGCCTGGGCCGCGTGTTCAACCTGCTGGGCGAGCCGGTGGACAACAAGCCCGCCCCCAAAACCGAGGAGCGCTGGAGCATCCATCGCCCCGCCCCCAGCTTTGAGGAGCAGGAATCCAACACCGAAATCCTGGAAACCGGCATCAAGGTCGTGGACCTGATCTGCCCCTACGCCAAGGGCGGCAAGATCGGTCTGTTCGGCGGCGCCGGTGTGGGCAAGACCGTTCTGATCCAGGAGCTGATTTACAACATCGCCACCGCCCATAACGGCTACTCGGTCTTTACCGGCGTCGGCGAGCGCACCCGCGAGGGCAACGACCTTTACGGCGAAATGACCGAGAGCGGCGTTATCAACAAGACGGCGCTGGTCTACGGCCAGATGAACGAGCCGCCGGGAGCCCGTATGCGCGTGGCGCTCTCCGGCCTGACCATGGCGGAGTATTTCCGCGATGTGAAGAACCAGGACGTTCTGCTCTTCATTGACAACATCTTCCGCTTTACCCAGGCCGGCTCCGAGGTCTCGGCGCTGCTGGGCCGTATGCCCTCTGCCGTCGGCTATCAGCCCACGCTGGCCACCGAGATGGGCGCTCTGCAGGAGCGCATCACCTCCACCCGCAAGGGCTCCATCACCTCGGTGCAGGCGGTCTACGTCCCTGCGGACGACCTGACCGACCCCGCGCCCGCCACCACCTTCACCCATCTGGACGCCACCACGGTTCTGAGCCGTGAAATCTCCTCCATGGGCATCTATCCCGCCGTGGACCCGCTGGATTCCACCAGCCGGATTCTCACCCCGGAGGTTGTGGGCCAGGAGCACTATGAGGTGGCCCGCGCCGTGCAGCGCGTGTTGCAGCGCTACAAGGAACTGCAGGACATCATCGCCATCATGGGTATGGACGAACTGTCCGAGGAGGACAAGATCACCGTCAACCGCGCCCGCAAGGTGCAGCGCTTCCTGTCCCAGAACTTCCATGTGGCGGAGCAGTTCACCGGTATGCCCGGCCAGTATGTGCCCCTCAAGGAGACGCTGCGCGGCTTCAAGATGATTCTGGGCGGCGAGTGCGACCAGATCCCCGAGAGCTGCTTCCTCATGTCCGGCACCATTGACGATGTGTTCGCCAAAGCCAAGGCACAGTAAGGAGGGACCGGTATGGCAACCTTCCCCCTGAAAATCATGACCCCCGACGGCGTCGCTTTTGAGGGCGAGGTCGTTCGCGTGGTCTGCCGCACCATCACCGGCGACCTGGCCATTCTGGCCCGCCACAGTGATTACTGCACCGCCCTGGGAATGGGCGACGCCCATATTGTGTTGGAGGACGGCACCACCCGCCACGCCGCCTGCATGGGTGGTATGCTCAGCATGATGAACGGCGAGTGTCATTTGCTGGCCACCACCTTTGAATGGGCCGACCAGATTGACAAGGCCCGCGCCGAGGCCAGCAAGGCCCGCGCCGAGGCCACTCTGGCCCAGAAAAATCTGGATGCCCGCGAACTGGAGCTTGCCCAGGCCCGCCTCAAACGCGCCCTGGTGCGTACCAGCGTGGCAAAATAATTCATGGCCGCGACAAGCCCGCTGCGAATGAGCGCGGTGTTCGCAAGACAATTTTTGAAACACGAAAGCCGGTGCCTGGGACAAGTACGCAGGCACCGGCTTGTTGTTTCCAAATAAATTCACGCCAATCAAAAAACGGAATTCATGCGCGGACAGGGGATTGGGCCCGGCACAGAGAATGCCGTATTCGGCCGGGTTGGCCCCCGGGATACCGCATGGAGGATGATGTTCTGGCGATAATGCTGACCCGTACCGGAACACACAGGGACTTGTTTGGGGAACGGGCTGCGGCCAATCGGAGTATGTGGAAAGGATGGTATAAAAGTGAAAAAGAAAACCGTTTGTTTTGCAGTGTTTTTTGCAATCCTGTTGGCCGGCTTCCTCATTTACTTCATACCTATGCCACTATCGGATTGTTTGGGCGAAAGCAGTCAAATTACCATAACATTGAACGAAATTGGCATTAGAGACGGCGAGCCGTTTATTGACCCCATTTCTTATCCAGAGATCACGGAAGAACAAAAGGACAGCATTTTCGCATTGTGCAATCAATACTCGTACAGAAGAACGTTTCGCACAATATTCTCGGACGGCTCTATGTCTGGGCTGGGAGATCGGCTGATTTATATTTTTATCAATGGTGATGATTCAACAGCGAATCTTATCACCATATCTTCCACAGGAAAAATCGGCATTGATAATAAGACATACAAAATGGATCACGCGGAACAGTTCATTGAACAAATGACAGAGATTTTGGCGAAGCCGTCGGATCAACAAGAAAAGTAGATTATTATTTGCTTCGAAAAATACCGATACAAACGAAATTGCTACCGTTGGTTGCGCATTTGTAAATCGATATCGATAGAGTTCTGCCTGCTGGTTCGGTATACTTTGTGTAAAAGGAGGAAAAAATGGCATTTTCAGAAAAACTATACGAACTTCGAAAGAACGGCAATCTTTCACAGGAGCAGCTTGCAGAGCAGTTGGGGGTGTCAAGACAGGCTATATCAAAGTGGGAAACAGGTAAAGCAATACCAGAAAGTGAGACCTTGATTTCCATCAGTAAGTATTTTGACGTTACACTGGACGAACTGATGAAAGAAAATGATACGCCATCTGAAGTGGTAACGGATCGAGAGAAAATTCAGACAAAAATCCGCAGGCGCGAAAAACGGATGATTGGGCTTGTCATCTGCTTCACTGGAATTGTATGCTTTCTGGTATGGGGGATGGTTTCAATCTTTATGCCCTCTGCTTTAGATCAAATCAGAACAGCCTCTATGATAACGATAGACGGAAATGGGATTGTCTTAATCATCTGCCTTGCAGGAATCATTGCCGGTGCGGTTCTGCTCCTTAAAAATGGATCGGATCAATAAGGAGGATTTTATCATGAAGATTTTATCCAATGTATTTGCGGTTTTAGCAGTTCTTCTGTCGGATGCCATGTGTGCTGTTGTAGCATATCAGTATTGCGACATGGTGTGGGGGATCAAATATGCCTGTTATAGCGCTCCGGTTTGGACCGCGTTCTTGGCTGCAATTCCTTTTGCTGCTGCCATTGCGGTCTGTATTGTAATTGCCCTGTATTTTAAACAGTAAATTCGAGTTGATAGATTCCCTTCAGCATCCTGCGAAAAGAGCGCAGATACGGGGCTTATCCCGTATAGAAGTGCGCCCTGTGCCTGTTCGACAAACTGGAAGTTACCGTTCTCTTTTATGTCTGTCAACAAGCAATAAAATAAACATAACAACCCATACCACCCATGCAATCAAACAACCTATTCCTTGATATTGAGTATCTATGATTATTCCCACAATGAACGGCAATGACATAACTATCATTCTTTTTCCATACGCCTTGCACATAGCGTTTTCATCATATTTCTTTCGCTCATCTTCTGACTTCATATTGTAACCGGACAAAAATCTGGCAGCTTTCCCTTTTGATTTGTAAAAATATATTCCAAATAGAAACATGATCACTGCCATTGCGAAATCAAAAACAATATAGAACATATAATGCAACTCCTTTCGGCTCGGTCAATACCGATTTTTAGATATGTTCAACTCCATATTATCAAATAAAAGGATAAAATACAAGCCACAGCAGAGCAAACTGCTGTGACTGCTAACTGTCTTATGAACATCGCCCGTTTTCTCAGCGGGCTTTTTGGTACAAACAGCGGAATGCGGAACGCTGAATCAGAAAACCGCTGCATCCACAAGCCAAGGCCAGCCCCCGGAAGGGGCTTGATTATACAATGCGGCCTGATTATTCCATATAATTCGGCAGATCGGGGGAAGACGGCGCATCGGCAGGTTTGTCGGGCGGATATTCCCCCTGCACCCTGGCTTCCATGCGGCTGAGTCGGGCTTCCAGCGCACTGATGCGGTTGCTCAGAATATCCGGCAGCGCCTGCTGGTCCAGGTCGTCGGCAGGGCAGCACTTGATGTTGCCCACCCGCACCACTTCGGCGGGGACACCCACGGCAGTGGCGTTGGCGGGCAGGTTTTTCAGCACCACACTGCCGGCGCCCACGCGCACGTTGTCCCCGATGTAAACGGGACCCAGCACCTTGGCCCCCGCGCCAATCAGCACGTTGTTGCCCAGGGTAGGGTGGCGCTTGCCGGTATCCTTGCCGGTGCCGCCCAGGGTTACACCGTGGTAAATGGTGCAGTTGTCGCCAATCTCGGTGGTCTCGCCAAAGACGATGCCCATGCCGTGGTCAATGAAGAGCTTGTTCCCGATGGTGGCCCCCGGGTGAATCTCGATGCCGGTCAGGTGCCGTGCCAGCTGGCTTACCAGCCGTGCCAGGAAAAAGCACTTATGGCGGTAAAGAAAATGCGCGATCTTGTGTGTGACCAGCACATGAAAGCCGGGATACAGCAGGATCACCTCCAGCACATTGCGCGCGGCGGGGTCCTTGTCCCGGATGTTTTTGGCGTCTGCCCAAAGTCCCATGACGGTCCGTTCCTTTCCCATTCTTGCAGGCTTGCTGAATTTTAATTCTAACACAAAAACTGTCAAAAGGCAACATGAAAGGCCGCTCCGCGCCCGGCTTCCGCCGGGAAGATTGCCTTGCGCCCAAAGCAGCGCTGTGATATCATAAAATCAAAGACTGCGGGGAGGTGCAGGGATGAAAGGAATCAAACTGGAACTGCTGGGAATTGGCGTCATGCTGTTGGGGCTGGCGCTTTCCACCAACAATGTGTTCGGCTATGCCGGCGGTGTGGCCGGGTTGGGTCTGATTGCCGCGGGATGTTTCCTGAAAGGCGATTCCTGACCGCGCATTGCACTTTTATTTGTTCGTGATATAATGGGACCAGATTCAAACAATGAGGAGGGGAATCCGATGAACGATTCTCGTTGGGCGTCCATTGACGCCTTTGCTGAACAAAACCGCGACAATATTCTGCGCGACATCACCCGCCTGGTGGCGGTGCCTAGTGTGGAGGGAACGCCGGAACCCGGCGCCCCCTTTGGCCGGGGCCCCAAAGCGGCGCTGGACAAGGCGCTGGAGATTGCCGCCGAGCTGGGACTGGACACCCACGACGCCGACGGCTATATCGGCTGGGCCGAAACCGGTCCCATCGCCGACGGCCAGAAATATCTGGCCACCATCACCCACACCGACGTGGTGCCCGAGGGCAATGGCTGGGACGCTGACCCCTACACCGTTCGGGTGCGGGATGGCTGGCTGCTGGGCCGCGGCGTGGCGGATGACAAAGGCCCCAGCATTCTCTGCCTGTATGCGCTGAAATACCTCAAGGACAACGGCGTTGCCCTGAAATATCCCGTGCGCGCCCTTCTGGGCACCAACGAGGAAACCCATATGCACGATGTGGAATATTATGAGGAACATTTTCCCATGCCGGCGTTCTGCTTTACCCCCGATGCGGAGTTTCCCGTCTGCAACGGCGAGAAGGGCGGCTTCAGCGGTGAGCTGGTCAGCCCCGTTTTTGCGGGCGGCGTGATTGTGGATTTCGTGGGCGGTGTGGCCCGCAATGCGGTGCCGGACCGGGCGGCCTGTATCGTGCGGGTGCCCGCTTCCGCCCTCAAACCGACCGAGGGCGTCACCTTTGAAGCGGGTGAAGCCGGCGCCACCGTGATCCGCGGCTGGGGCAAGAGCGGCCATGCCGCCATGCCGGAAGGCACCGTCAACGCCATTGGCCTCATCGTCCGCTGCCTGCTGGAGAGCGGTGTCTGCACCCCGGCGGAGACCGCCTATCTGGAGGTGCTGCGCACCCTCCACGCCTCCACCGACGGAAGCGCCCTGGGCATTGCTGCGGCGGACGAGGTGTTCACCCCGCTGACCATCATCGGCGGAACCATCAAAATGGACGGGGGCCGTCTGCGTCAGAGCTTTGACTGCCGCTATCCCACTTCCACCAACGGCGAAACCCTGACCGCCGCCATGAAAGCCGCCTGCGGCACTGCGGCCGCGCTGGAAAAGGTGGAGGTCAAGGTGCCGTTCTATATCGCGGCCGACAGCCCTGCCATCCAGACCCTCATCACCACCTACAACGAGGTGACAGGGGAAAACAAGACGCCCTTCACGATGGGCGGCGGCACCTATGCCCGCCATTTCCCCTATGCGGTGAGCTTTGGCCCCGAGCATACCGACATCGCCCTGCCGGATTTCGCCGGACCCATGCACGGCGCCAATGAAGGCACGCCCTTTGAAAAGCTGATCGAGGCGCTCAAGATCTATATCCTGGCCCTGCTGCGCCTGCAGGAAATCGAGCTGTAACCCTGCTGCCAAAACACCAGCCCCCCGCAGAATTTCCATCTGTGAGGGGCTGTTTTTGTGGCTATGATCGAAGAAATTTTTGAGCTGCGGTGACGGGGGGACCGCAAACCCCATCGAACTTCCCGGACGATGGGAAAATGAAGGCCCTTTCACGGCTTCCCGGGCGGCTGTGACGGCGCGGCGTCCGGCGCAGGTTCCGCCCGCGCCGCTTTTTCCCGCTCCCGAGCCTGCCGGGCCAGCGCGTTCAGATCCGGCATGGCCGTGAAAAACCGGCGGTAGGGATTGTCAGGCAGGGGAGGGGTGCGCGGCGGTTTGGGACGGTAGCGCTTCATTCGTCCTCCGTCACGGTGGAGACGGCGCCCGCGCTCAACACTTCCCACAGCGCCTGATCCTTGGCAAAGCCTTCCACCACCTCGTCACTGAAGGCGGCGCGGTGGCCGATGTAAAGATCGGCCAGAACGTCCTGGTTCTGCCCTACCTGATCGTCCATCACCGTCAGGCCGTGATATTCCCCCAGATCCAGCCCGCTCAGCACGGGGCAGTCCTTCCAGTGATAGACCATCTGGTGCCAGTCATCGGTTTCGGGATTGTCCTCATTGGGCATGGTACCGTCCAGATATTGCAGTGCGCCGGTGTAGGCGGTAAATCCCTCGGGATCTTGCAGAATAAAGATGTAGGGCCCCTCCGAGCCGCTCAGATCTGCGGAAAGCCGGGTCACACCCGCCATCTGGGAGTAGGCGTCTGTGTTGTTGCTGTTCTCGTCAAAATCGATGTTGTACTGGCTCAGCTCCACGACCACCTGGCCGTCCCCGTTGCGGTCATCACAGAAAGCGGTCAGCGCGGTTTCCAGCGCACTGGCGGTGTCCAGGGGCAGATCGGACAGCCCCACATAGGCAATTTTGTAATCCGGCCTGACCTGAAAAATCACATCGTGGGCAATCCAGACCACCGCCACCACAGCGATGACGGACCCCAGCACAATCCACTTGTTATAGTGCCACCAGTTGGAAGCTTTTTCCTTTTTGGTGTACTCTTTGGGCGGTTCCGGCGTGTGATCGTATTGCTCCACACTGTCTTTTGTAACCCATGCCATTCTTGATTCCCCCTGAATTTGATTGGATGCCTGCTATTATACCATAGAATTGTGGTGGATTTGTAAAATTATTTTGACGCTTCCCGGCTGCCGCCTTGCAAGGAACCACAAAAAACGCTATGATAGAACCTGTAAAATGTTATATGGAAAGGGAATCTGATCCATGGAACCTGAAAACAAGCTTTCTGCCGCTCCCACCGCGCCCGAACAGACGCCGGAAGACCTGGAGGAGATGGAGGACGGCGGCGGGCATTACCGCAAGGTGGGTGTGGCCCGCTTCTTTGAGGTGCTGGGCCGCGACCTCTGGCCGTTCTACAAATCCAGCTTTTTATGCGTTGTGGGTTTTGTGCCGGGCTACGCCGCGCTGCTGTTCAGCGTGATGGCGGGCAGTCTGCCGCTGAGCCTTCTGAGCGGCGCGGTGGGCGGGCTCATCGCGGGGCCCTTCCTGTGCGGAATGTACGATACCATTCTGCGTGCGCTGCGGGATGAGCCCGGCTACTGGTGGCACACCTACCGCATGGCCTGGAAGCAGAACTGGAAGGACGCCCTGCTGCCCGGCGCGCTGGCAGGACTGATCCTGGGGCTGTGGGCCTATCTGCTGTTCACCCTGCCGGACATGGAGAACGTGCCCACAACGGTGTGGATCTGCATGATCCTGACCATCTTTTTCCTGTTGGCCATCGGTACCTACACCTTTGCCCAGATTGTTCTGGTCAGTGTGCCGCTGCCCAAGCTGCTCAAAAACGCAGCGCTGTTCACCATCGGCCTGTTCCCCCGCACCCTCATCGCGGTGGCGGTGCAGGCTGCCTACTGGGGCGTCACGCTGGCATGGATGCCCTACACGCTGCCGCTTGTGCTGCTGACCGGTTTTTGGTTCCCCTGCACGGTGGCGCTGCTGGCCATTTATCCGGGGCTGGACAAATCCTTCCACCTGGAATCCACCCTGAACCAGCGCCGGGATGAGGAAATTACGGCGATCATGCAGGAGCGTGAGCGTCAATAAAGGCGGATGCTTATGGAAAGCAAGAATACCTTTGTTCTGCACGAAACCGAAGCCTTCATGCGGGGCGAGCTGGACAATGTGACCATTGTGGAGGGCCGGATCGTGCTGGATCTGGTCTCGGGCGGGTATGTGCCCTATGGCTGCTACACCAGCCCCGCAGTGCCCATGCCGGTCTTTGACGCGTTGCGGGTGAGCTGGAATGCCGGCACCCCCCCGGGCACCGCCGTGGAGGCACAGGCCCGGGTGCTGGTGGACGGCAACTGGACCAGCTGGTTCAGCTTTGGCCGGTGGAGCCCCCACCTGGCCCGGGAAGGCGCCCATCCCACCGCCAAGGGCGCGGTGGTGCTGGGACCGGACAGTCTGACGCTGGACAGCAAGACGGCCACCCAGGTCCAACTGCGGATTTATCTTTATACCAAGGACGAAAAGGTTTCCCCCTGCGTGGCGCTGCTGAGCGCCAGCGTCCGGGCGCGGGACGTCATTCCCGGCGGGGGCCGGCCGGTTCACGCCAGGCTCCATCTGATGCCCTATGTGATGGCCCGCCGCGCCCCTGCGCTGCGCCCCGTGATGGACCTGGCCATCTGCCTGACCAGCCTGACCAACCGCTGGGGTGCCGATCTTTTGCCGGAGGAGTTTGCCCTGGCCATGCGGGACTGCCGTTCCGGCCAGACCGGCAGCAACCTGAGCTTTGCCGCTGCGGCGGCCGGATGCTGGGGCTTTCCCTGCTGGGTGTGCTGGGCGGATCTGGCGCTGCTGCGGGCCGAGGTCCGCGCCGGGTATGGCGTGATTGTGGGGCTGGAATCCACCCCCGCCCAGCAGGCTGCCGGCCTGCCGCCGCTGCGCTATGCCGCGCTGCGGGGCTTTGGGCTGGAAAACGGCGCCGCCACCGCACTGCTCATTGATCCGTTTGCCGGCGAAAATGATTTTGACGCCGAGACCCGGTTGCCGCTGGATGACTTTCTGGTGGCATGGAACAACACGGCGCTCTGTATGCGACCGGCAAAAACCGGCGCTCTGCCGGGCTGCCCCCGCCGCACTTCGGTGTGGCTCAAGCATCTTCCCGCTCTGGGGGAGGATCTCTACCGCCTTTATGTGGGCGGAACCGAACACCCCCTGCCGGACGATTTCTGCTGTGCCCCCGCCGGGGCGGAACCGGACGCCCAGCCCGGTCAGGGCGGCGTGCTGGCCTGGTCCCTGCCGGATGACCATCCCCACGCCACAACCGCCCACCGCCGGATGCACTTTATCACGCCCACCCAGGGCGGCGTGCGGCTCCAGGCACCCGCCGCGCCGGGGTCCGGGGAGCCGCTGCACAAATACACCGTCTACGCCATCGAGCCGTCCGGCCATATGCTGGTGGGCGATGTGACCATCTGACGATGCCCCGCAAATTTCATACAAACAATAAAACCCGGACGGCCACTGCCCCGTCCGGGTTTTACTAAAAAGAAGGAGAAAAACAGAGCGTCCCTGATTTTGCCCATAAACCGGTAACCCACCCCTCTACTGGCGGAACCGAAGGCTCGGCCCGGGGCGCTCTGGTATTCTTCCTCTCCGAAACAGAAAGGCGCCTTGGAAGCAGATGTCCTGCCGTCCAAAGCGCCTTTGCTTTGTGTCATTATATTACAATATTTGGCACAGGATTGCAAGAGGGTTCTTGTACAAGCTGCAAAATTATTTTATATAATTTTTGTGCAATTTGACGATTGTCTTTTGCGTCCCACTCAAACGTTCCTCCCTGTGCCCGGCGCCAGCGAGTGAGCAAGATCCGCAATATTTTCCCTGCGGCGGCCGAACACCCCCCGGGGGCGCAAAAAAATGCGCGGCCGGAAATTCCCGGCCGCGCACGGCGGTTTTGATGTTCAGAATGCCGGATTACAGCTCAGGCTCCACCTTGACGGTCCAGCCCTTGGTGTCGGGCAGTTTGCCCCACTGGATGCCGGTCAGGGTATCGTACAGCTTCTGGGTCAGTTCGCCGATCTTGCCGCCCCCGATGTGGGCAACCTTGCCCTCCCAGTCCAGCTCCTTGACGGGGCTGACCACTGCGGCGGTGCCGGTGCCAAAGACCTCTTCCAGCTTGCCTTCTTCGGCGGCCTTCATGACGTCGGCGATGGCCAGCTTGCCCTCGATGACCTCATAGCCCCAGTCCTTGAGCAGTTCGATGATGGAACGGCGGGTCACGCCGGGCAGAACGGTGCCGGTGCAGGCAGCGGTGTAGATTTTGCCGTCGATCTTGAACATGATGTTCATGGAGCCGACTTCCTCGACGTACTTCTTCTCGACGCCGTCCAGCCACAGCACCTGGCTGAAGCCCTTCTCCTCGGCCAGCTCGCCGGCCTTGATGGAGGCCGCATAGTTGCCGCCGCACTTGGTAAAGCCGGTCAGGCCGGGAGCGGCGCGGATGTACTCATCCTCAACATAGATGCGCACCGGGTCAAGACCTTCGGCGTAGTAGGCGCCGGAGGGGGCGCAGATGATGCAGAACAGGTAATGCTTGGAGGCATGGACGCCCAGGCCCACATCGGTGGCAAAGACAAAGGGACGGATGTACAGGCTGGCGCCGTCGCTGTGGGGCACCCAGTCGCGGTCAATGTCCACAATGGCCTTGACCGCCTGGATGTAATCCTCCACAGGGATCTGGGGAATGCACAGACGGTCGGCGGAATCCTGGAACCGCTTGGCGTTGCAGTCCGGCCGGAACAGCTGGATGGTGCCATCGGCGGTGCGGTATGCCTTCATGCCCTCAAAAATTTCCTGGGCGTAGTGGAACACCACGCAGGCGGGGTCCATGGGCAGCGGCGCGTAGGGCACAATGCGTGCGTCATGCCAGCCCTCCCCGGCGGTGTAGTCCATCAGGAACATATGGTCGGTAAAAATCTTGCCAAAGCCCAGTTTGCTCTCGTCCTGGGGTTTGGCCTTGGGGGATGTGGTGCGGGTGATCTTGATATCCAACATAATTTCCTTCTCTCCTTAACAAAAGGCACAGCCCGGCGCTCTGCAATACGTCGCCTGCGCGAGAATACCCTTATTATAGCGCTCTAAAGCGATGAATACAAGCCCCCATCCGGTCAAGATTTGCCTTTTTCCCTCTTTGTCATTGCGTGCGGTTGGGTTTTGGGGTACAATAAAGCCATACATTTTATGAATTGTGAGGTCTTTGCCATGGCACCGAAAGTGAAGGGCGTCATTTTTGATATGGACGGTCTGATGTTTGATACCGAGCGCATCTGGGACACCTTCTGGGTTCCCTGCTGCCGCAAACTGGGTCTGCCCGACCCGCCGCAGGCGTTTTACAGCGGCGGCCGCGGCCTGGCGGGGGACGGCCTGCGGGCGCACATTGCCGAATTCTATGGCAGCGCGGCCGGGGAACTGCTGGAGGAGGTCTGGCGCTACGGGGATGAGCAGTTTGACAGGGGCGTTCCCTGCAAGCCGGGGCTGAAGGAACTGCTGGAGTATCTGGAACAGATTGGCCTGCCCCGCATTGTGGCCAGCTCCAGCCCCAAAGCCATGATTGAACGCAATCTGCAAACCACCGGCACCGCCCGCTATTTCCACGATGTGGTCTGCGGCTATGATGTGGACAAATGCAAGCCGGACCCCGCCATTTTTCTGGAAGCGGCCCGGCGCATCGGGGTGGACATTCACGACTGCCTGGTGCTGGAGGACAGCCACAACGGCGTCCGCGCCGGCCACGCCAGCGGCGCGGTCACCGTCATGGTGCCCGACCTGATGCCGGTGACCGGGGAGATGAAAACGCTTTACGATTTCTGCTGCAAGGACCTTTATGAGGTCCGCGCCCTGATGGAAGCCGGGACCATCTGAAACACAGGACAAAACGCCCTCCCTTTTCCGCTGTGCGGCAAAAAGGGAGGGCGTTGGCCTTTTGGGAACGCGGCGCTCAGTGGGGGCCCATGGCGTTTTGAACGGATCTCGCCTTGGCTTCGAGCGCCAGGCTTTCCGCTTCGGTGTTGGGGGTACTGGCGGGAACATCGGGATGCTCCCGGCCGGTCGGCTTGCGCTCAGGGCGGCTGCCCCGCACCTGACGGGCAAAATCCAGCTTGCGCAGCGCCCAGGGAACCAGCGGCGCAAGAAGTAACACCGCGATGATCAGAATCAGCCATTGCATTGCAGTCATGATTGTTCCTTTCTGGCTTTAGGGATAAGTTAATGGGCTAGGAAAAAACGATGACCATCCATTGTATCAGAGTTACATACCCCATAATTTGCTGGAGGATCGATTGTGACGATTGTGTTGATTTTGGATCTGCGCACCATTTCGGCCCCCTTAACGAACGATTTGATGGAGAAAGTTCGGGATGCGTGTCAGAAGGTGGTCAGATAATATCTCGTAGAGACAACCGCCAGCAAAACCACAAGAATCGTGATCACGACATACATCAGGACCAATTTTTTTGTCGGGATCGGGTTATTATTTTTGGAGCGGACAGAAGAGTACAGGATGCATCCGGCCAACAGAAAGATAGCGGCCGTTGGAATCGTGTGTGCCGGCCAGATCCCGGAGCGAACCAGGAAGTCATCCATCGCCAGCGGAAGAAGATGCGTAGTCTGAAGCAGTGTCAGTGCGGCAAGCAGAATTCCGACAAGGAAGAGGACCAATGCTAAAATCTGCAATTTGTTTCCGGATTTCTTTTGACTCATCGTGGTAAACCCCCTTTCGAATGAAACAAGAAGAAAGAATTTCATTCAGCGGATGACGCGCTCTCGGGATCCACGGTGTCTTTCAAGGGTGAGCGTAGGATCCCACTGGTAACCATTTGCTCCTTATTCACATGATAACCGCAAAGATCGCAGTCCCAAGTCTCATGAATAATATAGTAGTAGCCGAACGAGTCAATCCACGTTTGATAATTGTTGCCGATATATCCTTCGTGAGCTTTTTTTCTTAAATAATCTGTAGGCATTCCCTCTGAATGAGGACAAGTTTCAAGTGTAGAGGACAAGTTTCAAGTGTATAAGAGTATGCGTGAACCGGAAGAGTGAGAACAGAAAGGAAAAGAAGCAAACATAAGCCGATGGATGTTAAACTGATCGCTTTTTTCATAATACACTACCTCCTATACAGAAAACATCAATTTTCAAAAAGAGAAAAAGCCAAAACGAAAAGCAATCCTAAAAGGATGAGCTCTTCTAAAGAAAATAACACTCGAATGTATATATATATTGTATACTATCTAAGTTATATTGTCAAATACTTTTGCGGGACAAATTATAAATTTGTGTTGCGAAAAAGACCGTTTTATAGTATAGTAAAAATGAGATACGATGCCCATGCTATGGAATGTGAGGAAGTAAAATGGATCAGTTACAGCAGGCCAGGGCCCAGATTGACGCAATTGACGCCCAAATGGCCGCGCTCTTTGAGGAGCGGATGCACGCCGTGGGCCAAGTGGCGCAGTACAAGCAGCGCACCGGCAAGGCGGTGTTTGACCCCGCGCGGGAAAAGCAGGTGGTGGAGCGCAACACCGACCGCCTCACCGACGAGGCGCTCAAACCCTATTACCGGGAGTTTCTGGAATCCGCCCTCAGCGTTTCCCGCGCCTACCAGAGGGCGCTGCTTGGCCAGGACGTGGCCGCCTATCAGGGGGTGGAGGGCGCCTGGTCCCACATTGCGCTGCGGCGGCTCTTCCCGCAGGCCCGCCCCAAAGCCTACGCCACCTGGGCGGAGGTCTGCGACGCGGTGGAGGCGGGGGATGCCCATTGCGGGGTGCTTCCCATCGAAAATTCCAATGCCGGGGATGTCTCCGGTGTGCTGGATCTGCTCTATGCCCATCCGGCGCTGCGGGTGGTGCGTATGTTTGATCTGCCCATCCGGCAGGACCTGCTGGGGGTGCCGGGGGCCACGCTGGACGGGGTGCGCACCGTCATCAGCCATCAGCAGGCGCTGGCGCAGAGCAGCCCGTTTCTGCGGATGCACGGCCTTGCCACCCGGGTCTGGGGCAACACCGCCGACGCCGCCCGCTATGTGGCGGAGCAGGGGGACCCCTCGCTGGCGGCCATCGCCTCGGCGGAGACGGCGGACCTTTACGGCCTGGACATTCTGGCCGAGGGCGTCAATGAGGACGGCGACAACACCACCCGCTTTCTGGTGGCGCAGCGCGCCGCGCCCGACGAGGGCCCGCTGCGGGTTCTGCCGGGCCAGCGTCTGGCGCTGCTTTTCACGGTGGACCACAAGCCCGGCAAGCTGGCCCAGGTCATCCAGATCATCGGCGAGCGGGGCTTCAATATGGAGACCATCAAGAGCCGCCCGCTGCCCCATGTCCAGTTTGAGTATTACTTTTATGTCCAGCTGATCTGCCCCGAGGGCAGCGACCCGGCGGGCCTGATCGAAACGCTGGGCGCCGTCTGCCGCACGGTGCGCATTCTCGGCGTGTTCGACCTTTAAAATCTATATTTGTGTGGGAGGATTCCTTATGAAATTGACAATGCAGCTTGGAAACCGCAGCTATGATATCATCATGAAGCGGGGGTGCCTTGCCAATCTTTATCAGTTCATCAACCTTTCCAACCGCAAGGTGTTTATTCTCACCGATTCCGGCGTGCCCGCCCAGTACGCCCAGTCGGTGCTGGCCCAGTGCCCCGACGGCATGGTGTACACGGTGCCCCAGGGCGAGGGCAGCAAGAGCCTCAAGGTGTTCGGCCAGGTGCAGCAGGCCATGCTGGACTTCAATATGACCCGCAGGGACCTGCTGGTTTCGGTGGGCGGCGGCGTCATCGGGGATCTGGGCGGTTTCTGCGCCGCCACCTATATGCGCGGCATTGACTTTGTCAACTGCCCCACCACCACGCTGTCCCAGGTGGACTCCTCCATCGGCGGCAAGACCGCCATTGACCTGGGGGAGACCAAAAACATCGTGGGCGCCTTCTGGCAGCCCAAGGTGGTCCTGGTGGACTTTGACACGCTGGAAACCCTGCCCCGCCGCCACTATGTGAACGGCCTGGCCGAGGCCGTCAAGATGGGCCTCATCGCCGACCCCGAGCTGTTCGCCCTCTTTGAGCAGGGCAAGCCGGAGGACAACATTGAGCAGATCATCTACCGCTCGCTGCGGGTCAAAAAAAACGTGGTGGAGCAGGATGAGCGGGAGCAGGGCCAGCGCGCCTGCCTCAACTTCGGCCACACCATCGGCCACGGCATCGAGGCCGTCAAGGGCATCCGGGGCCGCCGCACCAACGGCCTGTTCCATGGCGAATGTGTGGCGCTGGGAACGCTGCCCATGATCGAGGACAAGGCGCTGGCCAAGCGTGCCCGGGCGGTCTACCGCTCCCTGGGCCTTCCGGTCCGCACCGGTGTGGACAAGAAAAAGGTCCTTGCCTATATGCAGCACGACAAAAAAAGCCGCGGTGACACCATCACCGTCATCAAGGTCCCCGGCCTTGGCTGCTGGCGGGCCGACCGCATCCCCACCTCCGAGCTGCCTGCGCTGCTGGGCATCCAGGAGGAGGGCTGAGCCATGAAAAACACCTTTGGCAGCGCCGTCAGCCTGACCATTTTTGGCGAAAGCCACGGGCCCGCCGTGGGGGCGGTGCTGGACGGTCTGGCCGCCGGCCTGCCGGTGGATGAGGACTATATCGCCCTGCGCATGGACCGCCGCCGCGCCCGGGGGGACGGCCTCTCCACCGCCCGGGTGGAACCGGATACCGTGGAAATCCTCTCCGGTGTGCGGGACGGCCATACCACCGGCACCCCCGTCACCCTGGTGATCCGCAACACCAACACCCGCAGCGGCGACTATGCCAAAACCGCCGATCTGCTCCGCCCCGGCCACGCGGACTATACCGCCTACGCCAAGTATGAGGGCTTTCAGGACGCCCGGGGCGGCGGCCACTTCTCCGGCCGGATCACCGCCGCCTCAGTGGCTGCCGGCGCTATCTGCGAGAAGATCCTGGAGGATAAGGGCATCCGCTGCTACACCCATATCGCCCGCTGCGCCGGCATCGACGACGCGCCGCTCTCCAGCGCGGCCGGCCAGTTCCCCCGCGATCCTGCGCCGGGTCATTTCGCCCTGCTGGACCCCGGCCGGGAACCGGCCATGATGTCCGCCATCCGCGCCGCCGGTGCGGAGGGGGACAGCGTGGGCGGCATTCTGGAAACCATCATCACCGGTGTGCCCGCAGGCGTCGGGGAACCCTTCTTTGACAGCGTGGAGAGCGAGCTGGCTCACCTGGCCTTCTCGGTTCCTGCCGTCAAGGGCATCGAGTTTGGCCTTGGCTTCGGCCTGGCCGATCTGCGGGGGTCCGCTGCCAACGACCCCTTTGTCATGAGGGACGGCAAAGTGGCGACGGCGACCAACAAAAACGGCGGCGTCAACGGCGGCATTGCCAACGGGATGCCCATCGTGTTCCGCACCGTCGTCAAGCCCACCGCCAGCATCTACAAGGAGCAGGACACGGTGGACTACGTCACAAAGACCAACGCCAGATTGCAGATCAAGGGCCGCCACGACCCCTGCATTGTGGCCCGCGCCGCAGTGGTGCAGAACACCCTGGCGGCCTTCGGGATTCTCGATCTGCTCACCGTGCGCTTCGGCACACTGGGCCAGAGGAAGTAAAACGCTGATTCATTTCAGGAAAGGAAGGGAAAACCATGGAGTACGGTCTGATCGGTGCCAGACTTGGGCACAGCTATTCCAAGATCATCCACGAGCGGGTCTGCGATTATTCCTATGAGCTGCATCCGCTCCCCACCGAAGAGCAAGCCCGGGCTTTTCTGGAAGCCCGTGAATTCAGGGCCATCAACGTGACCATTCCCTACAAACAATTGGTCATCCCTTACTGTGACGAGGTGGAACCCCGCGCGGCGGCCATCGGCGCTGTGAACACGGTGGTCAACCGCGGCGGCAGGCTCTATGGCTACAACACCGACTACGCAGGGTTTGCCTATCTGCTGCAGGCCCACGGCATCCGGCTGGCCGGCGCCAATGTGCTCATTCTGGGCAGCGGCGGAACCCACAACACGGTTACCGCCGTCTGCAAGGATGGCGGCGCGGCGGGCATCCTCACGGCCAGCCGCACCGGGCGGGGCGGCACCCTCACCTACGCCCAGGCCATGGAACACAGCGAAGTCAGCCTCATTGTCAACACCACCCCGGCGGGGATGTATCCCGACAACGGAACCTGCCTGCTGGACCTCAAATGTTTCCCCCGCCTGAGCGCCGTGCTGGATGTGGTCTACAACCCCTTCCGCACCGAGCTGCTGCTCCGGGCGGAGGAACTGGGCGTTCCCGCCTACTGCGGCTTTGAGATGCTGGTGGGGCAGGCGGTCTTTGCCGCCGAAAAGTTTGTGGAAAAGCGGATGCCCGAGGGTGTCATCGCCCAGACCCACCGCGACCTCAAACGGGACCTCTCCAATGTTTCCCTCATCGGTATGCCGGGCAGCGGCAAGTCCACCGTGGGCCGCGCGCTGGCCCGGCGGCTGGGCAAGACCTATGTGGACCTGGACGAGATCATTGAGCAGCGGGCCGGAATGCCCATCCCCGACATCTTTGCCCGCCAGGGGGAGGACGCCTTCCGCCGCTGCGAGGCGCAGGTCCTGGCCGACGTGAGCAGAGAAAACCATCAGGTCATTGCCTGCGGCGGCGGCGTGGTCAAGGTACCGGGCAACACCCGCGCGCTGCGCCAGAACGGTCCCGTGCTGTGGGTGCGCCGCCCCGTGGAGCGCCTGGCCACCGGCGGGCGGCCCCTCTCCACCGGGCTGGACGCCCTGATGAAGATGGAAACCGAGCGCACACCGCTCTACCGCGCTGCCTCCGATGCGGCGGTGGACAACACCGGCCGCCTGGAGGACACGGTCGCCGCCGCGGTGGATGCCTTTGAGCGGACCTTTGATTACCGCTGATCCTTTTGCCATCAGGAATGAGAAAGTAGATACAGGAAAGGAACAACTGTCCCATGATTATCTCCACCAAAAAAGGAACCCCCCAGGTCGAGCTGGACCGCATCATTGACAATTTCGAGAAGCAGGGCCTTTCGGTCACGCTGATCCGCGGCGAGGACTATAACGTCTTTGGCCTGGTGGGCGACACCACCAAGATTGCCGAGAAGGACGTTCTCGCCAACCCCTGGGTGGACAACGTGACCCGCGTCTCCGCCCCCTACAAGCGCGCCAACCGGCTGTTCCATCCCGAGGACACCGTCATCGATGTGCGGGGCGTCCAGGTGGGTGCCGCCGCGCCGGTCACCGTGATGGCAGGCCCCTGCAGCATTGAGGGTGCAGAGCACACCATGCGCATGGCCCAGCTGGTCAAGGCCGGCGGCGCCACCATGCTGCGCGGCGGCGCCTACAAGCCCCGCACCAGCCCTTACAGCTTCCAGGGCCTTGGCACCGAGGGGATTCTGGATATGGTCCGGGCCCGGGAGGCCACCGGCCTGCCCATCGTCAGCGAGCTGATGGATGAGGCCCACATCGACGAGTTTGAGGAGTATGTGGATGTGGTCCAGATCGGCGCGCGCAATATGCAGAACTTCCAGCTGCTCAAGGCGGTGGGCAAAATGCACAAGCCCGTCCTGCTCAAGCGCGGCCTGGCCAACACCATCGAGGAGTGGATCATGTCCGCCGAATACATCATGGCGGGCGGCAACGAGCAGGTCCTTCTCTGCGAGCGGGGCATCCGTACCTTTGAAAAGTACACCCGCAACACGCTGGACCTGTCCGCCATCCCCGTGGTCAAGGAAAAGACCCATCTGCCCGTCATCGTGGACCCCAGCCACGCCACCGGCAACTACAAATATGTCCAGAGCATGGCCATGGCCGCTGTGGCAGCCGGCGCGGACGGTCTGGAAATTGAGGTCCATGACAACCCCCAGTGCGCCTGGAGCGACGGTGCCCAGTGCCTCAAACCGGACCTCTTTGCCGAGACCATTGAAAAGTGCCGCCTGATCGCCCATGCGGTCGGCCGCGAAATGTGACGGAGGCCGCCGGTGAATGCAGTGATCCAACCCGGCCGCCTGTGCGGCACGGCGGCGGTGCCCCCCAGCAAGAGCGCGGCGCACCGGGCGGTGCTCTGCGCGGCGCTGGCCGCCGGCACCAGCCATATCGGAAATCTGGAATTCTCCCAGGACATTCTGGCCACCCTGGGCGCCGTGCAGCAGCTGGGCGCAAAGGTGGAACGGGGCGAACACGACCTGACCATCACGGGCCGGGGCGGAGCGGAGGGGTTCCCCACCGTCACCCGCCCGGTTTTCTGCAATGAGAGCGGCAGTACGCTGCGCTTTCTCATTCCGGTGTTCAGCCTGACCGCCCAGAAAGTGCGCTTCACCGGCGCGGGCCGCCTGATGGAGCGCCCGCAGGAAATCTATGCCCAGCTTTTTGAGCGCCAGGGGCTGCGCTTTGAGCAAAACGCCCAGGGCATTACCATCTTTGGACGGCTCTGTCCGGGCGCTTTCACCCTGCCTGGGAACGTTTCCAGCCAATTCATCAGCGGTCTGCTCTTCGCTGCGCCGCTGATGGAAGCGGACAGCACCATCGAGGTGCGGGCGCCTTTTGAGAGCCGCAGCTATGTGGACCTGACAGTGGACGCCATGCAGCGCTTTGGCGTCAAGGTAACCGCCCGCTCCCGCAAGGACGGCACCGCCGTCTATAAAGTGGCCGCCCCCCAGCGCTATACCGCCGCCGACCTGACGGTGGAAGGGGATTACAGCCAGGCGGCGTTCCTCGCCGTTCTGGGCAGCATTGTGGGGGATGTTTCGGTCAGCGGTCTGGAGCCTGCCTCCCGCCAGGGCGACAAGGTGATTTTGGACATTTTAAAGCGATGCGGCGCCAAATTTGAGGCAAAAGGCGGAACCGTTTCCTTCCGTCGCAGCCTGCTCAAGGCCGCCGAGATTGATCTGGCGGACTGCCCGGATCTGGGGCCGGTGCTCATCGCCCTGGGATGCTTCTGCAACGGCGCCACCGTCATCCGCCACGCCGGGCGGCTGCGCATCAAGGAGTCCGACCGCATTGCCTCCATGCAGGAGGAGCTGGCCAAAATGGGCGGCTGCGTGCAGGCGGACGGCGATACCGTCACCGTCACCGGCGGCGCATTGCACAAGCCCCAGGTGCCCCTTGCAGGCCACAACGACCACCGCGTTGTCATGAGCATGGCGGTGGCGGCGCTGGCAGCGGGCGTGCCGGTGACCATTGAGGGCGCCAACGCTGTGAACAAGAGCTGGCCCGGCTTTTTTGAGGTGCTCAAAAACCTGGGGGCCTGTGTTGAAACGGAGGAAACCGAGGGGTGAATTGTATGGAACAGGACAAAACCTATCTGATTGTCGGCCTTGGCCTGCTGGGCGGCAAGTATGCCCAGGTGCTCAGCCAGAAAGGCTATCATGTGACCGGCATCACGCACAGCCGCAGCACGCTGGATTTTGCCCGGGAGCACGGCTATATCCGGGCGGGCAAGACCGAGGACTTTGCCGACCTGGTGCAGGGCGCCGACCGCATTGTGTTCGGCCTGTATCCCACCGTTCTGCTGGACTGGGTCAAAGAATACGGGCACCTCATCCGCCCCGGCACGCTGGTGACCGACGTTTCCGGCGTCAAGCGGGGCGTGGTGGAGCCGGTGCAGCAGATGCTGCCCGAGGGGGTCGAGTTTATCGCCAGCCATCCCATGGCCGGGCGGGAGACCAGCGGCGTGACCCACAGCGCCGAGGTGGATTTTGCCCCGGCCAACTTCATCATTACCCCCACCGAAAACAACACCCCCGAGGGCATTGCGTGGTGCCGTTCGCTGGCCGAAACGCTGGGCTTTGCCCGCATTTCCATCCTGAGCCCCGCCGAGCATGACCACATGATCGGCTATGTGAGCCAGCTCTGCCACGCCATTGCGGTCTGCCTGATGTGCGCCAGCGACAACACCGAGCTGGCCCGCTACACCGGCGACTCCTTCCGCGACCTGACGCGGATTGCACGGATCAACGATAAAATGTGGGCGGAACTGTTCCTGTGGAACAAGGACAACCTGATCAGCGAGATGGATATGTTCAGCGACGCGCTGGCCTCCATGCGCCAGAAGCTGGTGGACGATGACCGGGAAGGGCTGGAGGAAATGTTCCGCCTTTCCACCGAGCGCCGCAAGGCCTTTGACAAAAAATAACCGCAAGGGAGGCGGCAAATCATGCCCCGCAAAGAAGGACAAAAACTAAAACTGCTGACCCTGCTGGAAATTCTGGCCCGGGAAACCGACGAATCCCACCCGCTGAGTGTGCCCCGCATGGTGGAACTGCTCAAGGAGCGCGGCATTGACGCCGAGCGCAAGAGCGTTTATGACGACATCCAGACCATCAACGAGATGCCCAATTCCCCCTTTGAGATTGTGCAGCAGCGCGGCCGGGGCGGCGGGTATTATATGGAGGACACCCCCTTTGAGCTGGCGGAACTCAAGCTGCTGGTGGACGCCGTCTATGCCAGCAAGTTCATCACCGCCCGCAAAAGCCGCATCCTCATCGAAAAACTGGGCCGCTTCACCTCCCGCTACCGTCAGGAGGAGCTGGACCGCAAGGTGCTGGTCTCCGGCCGGGTCAAGAGCCAGGACGAAAGGATTTTGTACAGCGTCGATACTCTGCATCGGGCCATCACGGCCGGGCAGCAGGTGCAGTTCAAATACTGTGACTGGGACCTGCAAAAGCATATGGTGCCCCGCCACGGCGGCCAGCTCTACCGGGTCAGCCCCTGGGTGCTGGTGTGGGAAAGCGGAAATTATTACCTGATTGCCTACACCGAGGGCCGCCTCAAGCATTACCGGGTGGACAAGATGCAGCGGGTGGAAGCGCTGCCCGATACCAGGCGGGAGGGCGCCGAGGCCTACGCCAATTTCGACGTCAACGCCTACACCCAGCAGATGTTCGGTATGTTCAACGGGCCGCTAAAAAAAGTGACGATGCGGTGCGAAAACCGCTTTGCCGGGGCGATGATTGACCGCTTTGGCACCGGTCCGGCCCTGGTTGCGTGCGCCGACGGCGACCACTTTCTGATTTCGGTGGACATTCAGGTCAGCCCCCGGTTCTTTGGCTGGGTGGCGGGCTTCGGCGCCGGGGTGGAGATTGTCAGCCCCCCCAGCGTCCGCGCCGAGATGAAGCGAACCCTGGATACCCTTGAGGACCTTTACCGCTGAGGAGGCCGGACCATTGCACAACGCCAAACAAACCGCAAAACACGCCGCGCCCTGGGTGCTGCTTCTGGTGCTTCTGGCCGGGCTGGCCGCCGTGCGGGGCCTGGGAGCCAACTATGACATCGGCTATGAGATCATGAACGGCGATTTCCAGAACTACAACCCCGTGCGCCACCTGCTGGCCGGTCAGGCACCCTACAAGGATTTTACCGTTTATCTGGGCGCGGGCGAGCTTTACAGTGTGGGCGGGCTGCTGCTGATTCTGGGCAACAGCTTCGGCCGCAGTATGTTCGCCACAAATTTTTGCACCTGGTTCTACTTTGAGCTTCTGGTGCTGGCCGTCTGCCTGGTGGTTCTGGGCAGCGGCCGGGCGGCGCGCGCCGGTACCGCCGCACTGTGCAGTTATTTCTTTCTGGTGGTGCAGGGGGTCCGGGTGCCGCTGGCGGACAGCATCAGCCCGCTGCTGGAATATGCGGCCTCCAACGGCAACAGCGCCCGCATGATCCGCTCCGCCGCCCTCACGCTGGCGGTTCTGGTGATCCTGCTGGGGCTGCGGATCTGGCAGGGCAGGGGAATGCCCCGCTGCGGCCCGCTGCCCCTGCCCGCCCTTCTGGCGCCCCTTACCGCCGGGGCGCTGGTGCCCTGGAGCAATGATATGGGCGGCGCCATGTACATTTCAGTGGCGCTGGGCTATGGGCTGTTCCTCATCCGGGAGTACCGCACCAACATCAGGGCCATTGCCGTGCGGGTGGTGCAGTATATCGCCGTGAGCGTGGCGGGGCTGGGCGTCTCGGTGACCCTCATCAGCTGGGGCCATCCGCTGGCCTGGCTGCGCCAGACCCGGGGCACCGGGAGCTATCAGACCTGGTATTACGGCACCCTGCTGGAAGAAAAAACCTGCTCCCTGTCCGAACTCCGCTGGCCGGGGGCAGTTGTATTCTGCCTTGTGCTGGCGGCGGGGTTTGCGGCGGCAATCTTTCTCTGCAAAAGCCGCCGCTCCGCCGTTCTTGCGGCGGCAGGACTGGCGCTCACCCTGGGCATGGCCCTGTGGAACGTGCTTTACGGCGTTGTCAGCGCCTCCAACAACGGCCCCGCCGGTGGAGCCGCCGCCCTTGTTGCGGTTTTGATCCCCGCCTTTGCCGTCAGGGCCGTCCTGACGGTGCTGGAGCGGCTGCCCTCGGCGCAGCAGGCCCTGCGCGCTGCGGGCCGCTGGCTGCCGCGGCTGTGCGCGCTGCTGTGCTGCGCGGTGCTGGCGGTCGGGATGAAGAACCAGATTGCCAGCCGCATCGGCGGCCACGGGGAGGGCAGGACCTATGTCCCCGAGCTGGGCGGCTGGATCGGCGATCAGGCCCAGAAGCTGGCCACCGAACAGCAGATTACCGCAGGCCGCCGCGTGTTCGGCACCTATTCCAGTGCGCTGGAGGCCATGACCGGCCAGTTCCAGCCCACCGGCACCGACTACATCATTCACGCCATGGGGGACCGTCAGCGCCTGGCCTACCTGCAAACCTTTCAGGCCGGGGACTTTGACCTGGTGGTGACCCCCAGCGTCAAGGTGGCGCCCTTTGAGCGGTGGAGCCGCAACGCCAACTGGTGGTTTTACCGGGAGCTTTACCGCTACTGGGCGCCGGTGGGCAACACCTATGTCTGCGGCGGAATGCACCTGTTCTGGGAGCGCACCGGCGTGGACAACAACCACAACCAGCCCGCCGCCGTGACCGTCACGCCCGGCGACGGCACCGTGACCCTCACCGTCACCACACAGGACCCCGCGTTCTGCGGCGTGGCGGACGTGTCCCTTTGCTACCGGCTGACCGATGCCAGCAGCCATACTTCTCCCCTGGAACGCCAGTTTCTCCACGTTACCTGTGTGACCGAGAACGAGCTGTGCGCCGCTGCGGGGCGGGAGACGCATCAGGGGGATTTCTATCTGCCGCTGGACCGGGACAGCTACGACATCCCCATCACCATCTCGGACGGCACCGGAACGGTGGTGCTCACCGCCCGGTCCACCAGCGAAACGATGGTTCCCGTGGTGGAGCAGGCGACGGTCAACGCCACCTACACCGACTGGGAGTATTTCTTTGAGTGACCCATTGCGCCCAGCGCTCCCGGCCCGCCCCACCCCCCCGGCGGGGATGCGGTTGAAACTGCGGCGGGTTTATGCTATACTAATTTGATTGGAGTGCCATCACTGGCACCCCGGTTCCGCCGGAAAGGAGGCGCAAGCGATGCTAAGCAAGAACAAGCGTATCATGAGTTTGATCAGCAGCTCCATCGACGCGGCGCTGCTCATTGCTGCTTATCTGTTGGCCAACTGGATGCGCTTTCGCTGCCTGCCGTTCCTGGAAGAGGGCGGCGCCGGCCCCGCGCTGGAGATCGTCCGCAACCCGCTGGTCACCCTTGGCTGGGCGGTCTACGCGGTGGCTATGGTGCTGATCTACTGGGGGTACGGCCTCTATGACGCCTCCCGCCTCAAGGGGCTGTGGCAGCGCAGCCGCACCATTGCCGTGGGCAATGCGCTGGGCGTGGTGGGCTTTATGGCGCTGCTCTACTGTTTCCGGCTGCAAAACTTCTCCCGCCTGGTCATGCTGCTGCTCTATGGGCTGTCCACCGGTTTCCTTGTTTTTAAGCGGATGCTCAAGCGCTGGTATGACCGCGCCCAGAACCGCAAGGGCCTGGGCTTCCGCCATGTGTTGCTGGTGGGAGGCGGAAAAATGGCCGCCCAGTACCTGCTGGCGCTGGAGCATAATCCCTATTACAGCTTCCGGGTGGACGGCTATCTGGCTGCCCGCGCCAACCCTGGCCTCGACGCCCGCTACCTGGGCGGCTATGACAAGCTGGAGGTCACGCTGGACGATCCCACCATCGATGAGGTGGTGGTGGCGCTGGACGCCGACGAAACCCGGCTGCTGACCCGGGTGTTCGCCGCCTGCGACAAGCACGGCACCCGCATCACCATGGTGCCCTATTACAACGATTATCTGCCCGCCCGCCCCACCATCGACGTGCTGGGGGACTGCAAGCTCATCAATGTGCGCCAGACCCCCTTTGACAACATTCTCAACGCCTTCATCAAGCGGCTGATGGATGTGGTGGGCAGCCTGGTGCTCATTGTGCTCACCAGCCCCATCATGCTGGCGGTGGCCATCGGGGTCAAGCTGTCCAGCCCCGGGCCGGTCATTTTCAAGCAGGAACGTGTGGGGCTGAACAAACGCCCCTTCATGATGTACAAGTTCCGCTCCATGCGGGTCAACACCGAGGAAAACTCCGCCTGGAGCACCAACTCGGACCCCCGCAAGACCCGGTTCGGCAGCTTGATCCGCAAGTTCAGCCTGGACGAGCTGCCCCAGTTCTTCAATGTGCTCAAGGGGGATATGAGCCTTGTGGGGCCCCGGCCCGAGATCCCCTACCATGTGGAGCACTTTAAGGAAGAAATCCCCCGCTACCTGGTGCGCCAGCAGGTGCGCCCCGGCCTGACCGGCTGGGCTCAGATCAACGGCCTGCGGGGGGACACCGACATCGCGGAGCGCATCCGGTATGACATCTGGTACATTGAAAACTGGACTGTGGCGCTGGACATCAAAATTCTGTTCCGCACGGTGTTCGGCGGAAAGATGGTCAACGACGAGAAACTTGAGTAAGACGGCATTCCGAAGGAGGGTCGAGGATGAAAAACGGCAAACCCAGGGTGGCCATTGTCCATGACTGGCTGGTTACCTACGCCGGCGCGGACCGGGTGGTGGACTGTATGCACCATGTTTTCCCGGACGCGCCCATCTATACGCTGGTCTATGATAAGGACCACATGCCCGCCTGGTTCCGGGATTATGAGATCCACACCACCTATATCCAGAAAATTCCTTTTGCCACCAAAATTTACCGCTCCCTGCTGCCCCTCATGCCCAAGGCCTTTGAGGCGCTGGACCTTTCGGAGTATGACATGGTCATCTCCTCCTCTTCCTCCTGCAGCAAGGGCGTCATCACCCGGCCCGACGCCGTGCATATCTGCTACTGCCATACCCCCATCCGCTATGTGTGGGACTTTTACTATACCTACCGCAGCAACGCCAACGCGCTGGTGCGGGCCGTCATGCCGGGCCAGATGCACAAGCTGCGCCAGTGGGACAAGTGTGCCGCCGACCGGGTGGATTACTTTGTGGCCAACTCGCATTATATCGCCAAACGCATCAAAAAATATTACCGGCGGGACAGCGATGTGATTTACCCCTGCGTCCACATCAACGAGGACCCCTTCGTTCCCCGGGAGGACTTTTACCTGGTGGTGGGGCGCTTTACCTGGTACAAGCGCATTGACCTGGCGGTGGCCGCCTGCACCAAACTCAACAGGCCGCTGGTGGTGATCGGCTCCGGCGGGGAAGGGGAGCACCTCAAGGCCATCGCCGGGCCCACCGTGCGCTTCCTGGGCGGCGGACTCTCCGATGAGGAGGTGCGGGGCTATTACCTGCGGGCCAAAGCCTTCCTCTTCCCCGGGGAGGAGGATTTCGGCATCACCCCCGTGGAGGCCCAGAGCGCCGGGACCCCCGTGCTGGCCTACGGCAAGGGCGGCGTCTGCGAGACGGTGCTGGACGGAAAGACCGGCCTGTTCTTTGACGAGCAGACCGTGGACAGCCTGGCCGGCTGCATCCAGCGCTTTGAGGCGCAGGGCGTGAGCTGTTCCGCCCAGGAAATCCGGGACCACAGCCGCCGGTTCAGTGAGCAGCGCTTTGAGGAGGAGTTCCGCGCCTACTGCGAACGCCGCTACGCCGACTGGCAGCAGGAACTGTATGACTGCTCCCACCGGGAAAAGGAGGACCGCCATTGAACCCCATTGTCATCAACGGCACCGTGCTGTGCGACCCCATCACCGGCATTCCCCGGTATGTCTATGAGATTGTGACCCGCCTGGACCCGCTGCTGGAGGGCACCGGGCTGGATGTGCGGCTCTGTTACCGGGACGACGGCCGTCCGCTCCATCTTCCGCCGCTGAAAAACATTCAGATTGTCCCGCTCAAGGCCGTCAAGTACAGCTATAATCTGGTGGTGCTGCCCCGCTATCTGCGCAAGCACCATGCCTTTTATGTGGGCCTGGCCAGCGATATGCTCATGACCCGCCGCAGCGTGGTGGTGCTCCACGACATCCGCCCGCTGGTGATGGATACCGACCGGGGCTTTTTCCGGTTCAAGTTCTGGTTCCACTGCCAGTCCACCAAATGGTTTGCCCAGAGGGTGTACACCGTCAGCGATGACCAGCGCCACCTCATCAGTGAAAAACTGGGGATTCCGCTGGACAAAATCGGCATCACCTACAACGGCTGGGAGCATATGGAGCGGGTGGAGCCGGACCCCGCCATCTTTGACGCCATGCCCGGCCTGCCCCGGTCCGGGTATTACTACGCTCTGGGCAGCCTGGCCAGCCACAAGAATTTCCGCTGGATTCGCGAAGTGGCGGCCCGCAACCCCGACAAGACCTTTGTAGTGGCCGGGGGAAAGGACCTGGCCGCCTTTGGCAGCGAGGAGGCCGACGCCGCCCGGAACACCGCCAACATTTTTTATCCCGGCTATGTGACCGATGCCCAGAACAAGGCGCTCATGCAGAACTGCAGGGCCTTTCTGCACCCGGCGGTGTTTGAGGGCTTCGGCATCCCACCGCTGGAAGCCCTCAGCCAAGGGGTGCCCATCGCGGTGGCCCGGGCCAGCTGCCTGCCGGAGCTGTACGGCGATACGGCCCACTACTTTGACCCCTATGACTACGACGTGGATCTGGACGCCCTGCTGGCTGAGCCGGTGGCGTCCCCCGAAAAGATTCTGGAAAAATACAGCTGGGACAAGACGGCAGCCTTCTGGCTGCAAGAGCTGAAGCGCTGCGCCCGGCTGTGACCGCCGCCCCCCAAGACCGCCAAAAAGGGAAGTGAAACCTTTGGATAAAATCGCTGTTCTGATCCCCTGCTACAACGAGGCCCTGACCGTTCAGAAGGTGGTCACCGATTTCCGCCGCGCCCTGCCGGAGGCCGTCATCTATGTCTACGACAACAACTCCACCGACAGCACTGCGGAGCTGGCCGCCGCCGCCGGCGCGGTGGTCCGCCATGAGTACCAGCAGGGCAAGGGCAACGTCATCCGCCGGATGTTCCGCGAGGTGGACGCCACCGCCTATATTCTTGTGGACGGGGACGACACCTACCCCGCCGAGGCGGCCCCCCGCATGGTGCGCGCCGTCACCGAGCATCAGGCCGACATGGTGGTGGGGGACCGGCTTTCCTCCACCTATTACACCCAGAACAAGCGCCCCTTCCACAATTTCGGCAACGATCTGGTGCGGTTCTGCACCAACCGCCTGTTTGGCGGCCGGATCAAGGACATCATGACCGGCTACCGCGCCTTCAGCTACCGGTTTGTCAAAACCTATCCGGTGCTGAGCCACGGCTTTGAGATTGAGACCGAGATGACCATTCACGCCCTGCACCGCAATATGCAGGTGGAGAACGTGGTCATCGATTACCGTGACCGCCCGGCGGGCAGCGAGAGCAAACTCAACACCTACACGGACGGCTTCAAGGTGCTGCGCACCATCGGCCGGCTTTATAAAGATTACCGGCCCTTCGGGTTTTTCAGCATCCTGGCCGCAGTGCTGGCGGCCGTCAGCGTTGTGTTTTTTGTGCCGGTGCTGGGGGAATACTTCGCCACCGGCCTTGTGCCGCGCTTCCCCACGCTCATCGTCTGCACCTGTGGGATGGTGGCGGCGCTGCTCCTGTTTATCGCCGGGGTGATCCTTTCCAGCCTGCTCACCAAGGATGACCGCGATTTCGAGTTCCGCCTGCAACAGGTGGAACAATGGCAACATCAATCCGCGTCTGCCCCCAGCGGCGGACGCCAGCGAGGGAACCAACATGAAACAGTATGATTATCTGATCGTCGGCGCCGGTCTGTTCGGCGCGGTTTTTGCCCGGGAAGCCACCGATGCCGGAAGAACCTGCCTGGTGGTGGACAAGCGCAGCCACATTGCCGGCAACGTCTATACCGAAAATGTGGAGGGCATCAACGTCCACCGCTATGGCGCCCATATTTTCCACACCAACAACAAGGCTGTGTGGGACTATGTGAACCGGTTTGCCACCTTCAACCGCTACACCAACTCCCCGGTGGCCAACTATAAGGGCGAGCTGTACAACCTGCCCTTCAACATGAATACCTTCAATAAGATGTGGGGTGTGGTCACCCCCGCCCAGGCGCAGGCCAAAATTGAGGAGCAGCGCGCCGCCCACTTCACGCCGGAGCCCAAAAACCTGGAGGAACAGGCCATCAATCTGGTGGGCACCGATATCTATGAGAAGCTGGTCAAGCATTACACCGAAAAGCAGTGGGGCCGTCCCTGCGCGGAACTGCCCGCCTTCATCATCAAGCGGCTGCCGGTGCGCTTCACCTACGACAACAACTATTTCAACGCCCTCTATCAGGGCATCCCCCAGGGCGGCTATACCCGGATGGTGGCCAATCTGCTGGACGGTATCGAGGTTCGCCTGGGCGTCAATTACCTGGCCGACAAGGCGGAGCTGGACGCGGTGGCAGACCGCGTGATCTACACCGGGCCCATTGACGCCTACTTTGACTATTCCCTGGGGGCGCTGCAGTACCGCAGTGTCCGCTTTGAGACCGAGACGCTGGACTGCCCCAACTATCAGGGCAACGCCGTCATCAACTATACCGACGCGCAGACCCCCTATACCCGCATCATTGAGCACAAGCACTTTGAGTTCGGCTCCACCGAGCCGGGCACCAAAACCGTCATCAGCCGGGAATATTCTGCCGAGTGGCAGCCCGGTGATGAGCCCTACTATCCCGTCAATGACGAGAAAAACAGCGCGCTTTACGCCGGTTATAAGGCGCTGGCCGATGCCGAGCCCCATGTGGTGTTCGGTGGCCGCCTGGGCGAGTACAAGTATTACGATATGGATAAGGTCATTGAGAGCGCACTGCGCTGCGTGGAAATTCAGTTGGACAAGATCAATCAGTACAGCGTCAAAAACTGATGGCTGTCATAGAGGGAAACGAAAGAAAAGGGAAAGAGAAAATTATGACTGAACTGAGCGTATCTATTCTGTCCGCAGACCTTGCCGACCTGGGGGCGGAGTGCCGCCGGGCCATGGCCTGCGGGGCAAACATGGTCCACTATGATGTGATGGACGGCCATTTTGTGCCCAACATCACCTACGGCGCACCGGTGCTCAAGTGCCTGAACAAGGCGGTGCCCGAAATGGTGTATGATGTCCACCTGATGATCTCGGAGCCGGCCCGCTACGCGCCGGACTTTGCGGCTGCCGGGGCGGACCTCATCACTTTCCACTATGAGGCGGTGCCCGGCGCGGTGGAACAGACCATCGCCTCCATCCGGGAGACCGGCTGCCGGGTGGGCATGAGCATCAACCCCGACACCAGCCCGCAGGCCGTCTTCCCCTATCTGGACAAGCTGGACCTGGTTCTGGTGATGGGGGTCAATCCCGGCTTCGGCGGGCAGAAGTTCATCCCTGCCACCGTTCACCGGGTGGCGGAGGTCAAGGCGGAATGCGATCGCCGCGGGCTTTCCCCCTACATCCAGGTGGACGGCGGTGTCAATGCCGTCACGGGTCCCCAGTGTGCCGCCGCCGGCGCCAATCTGCTGGTGATGGGCAGCGCCTTTTTTGGTGCGCAGGACCCCGCCGCCCTGGCGAAAACCATCCGGGAACTGTAAGTTTCCAAAGGAGAATCCATGCCAAAACGTCATGCAAAAATCCAGAAGAGCGCCAACTACAGCTATTACTGGGACATCCTGTTCTGCTGTGTGCCGCTCCTGGCAATGAGTTACTTTTACTACGGCGCCCGCCCGTTGCTCATGATGGGCGTCGGGCTGCTCACCGCCTATGTGGCGGACTGTGTGGTGGCGCCGCTGCACGCGGGGGACTACCGTCCCCATGAGCCTTCCAGCGAGGCCTTTGCCGCTCTCATCGTTCTGATGATGCCGGCGTCCGCGCCCTACTATGTCATTGTGGTATCCACCCTCATCGCGGTGCTGGTCAAGGAGACTTTTGGTGGGGAGGGCCACTATCCCTTCCATCCGGCGGCGGTGGGCCACGCGATGGCCGCGCTGTCCTGGCCGGGAATTCTGTTCAGCTACCCCGCTCCCGGCACAAAGCTGCCGCTGTGGGGCGCGGTGGATGTTCCTCTTACGGCGGGCAACAATGTAACCCTCGCTGCGGGCGGCCTGCCGTCGGACAGCACGGTGAACCTGCTCACCGGCAATGTGGCGGGCCCGCTGGGGTGCTGCGCCATTCTGGTCATTCTGGCCTGTGGGCTGTATCTTTATGTGCGGGGGCATCTGCAGCTTTCCACCGTGGTGCCCTATCTGCTGGTCTGCATCCTCATTCCCTGGCTGTTGCCCCCGCTCAACGGCCTGCCCACGCTGAGCGCACCTTGGGAGTATGTGCGCCAGCGGGTTTATCTGGAAAAGTATATCATTCTCTCCGGCGCCATGCTGTTCGGCGGGGTGTTCCTGGCCTGTGAGCCGGTCACCCAGCCCAACCGCCGGACCAGCCGCATCATTTACGGGATTGCTCTTGGCGCCGCCGCCACGGCGTTCCGTTATTACAGCACCTACGAAACCGGCGTCTGCTTTGCCCTGCTGCTGGTGGGCGCATTCCCCGAATGGCTGGACCGTGCCGCCCGCCGCGCGGAGCGGATGAGATTCCTGCGGAAGGAGGCGAAGCGCCTTGGCGGAGATTGAAAACCGTAAATCGCGCCGCAAGCGCGACAAAGCCCCCACGCTGAAGGAGCATGCGGGAACCGTCATCATTCCCCAGATTTCACCTGAGATGCTGGAGCAGGCCCGGCGGGCCGCCGCAGCCGGCAAAATGCCGGAACAGATTGAGCAGGAAGCCATGGAGGCCGTCCGGCGCGAGGAGGAGGCCAAAGAGGCGGCTCAGGCCAGGCAGGCCGCCCAGGCGGAGTCCGGCGTCCGCGCAGCCGCGCAGCGCCGGCCACGGACCGGCAAAAAAGGCATGACCCGGGCCGAGGCCCAGGCCGAGCTGGTCCAGAGCGTCCACGACGATCATCTCTGGCTCAACAACCCCGTTATGGTCCGGGGCTTGGGCCTTGCCCCTGCGGTGGTGGCAGCCACCAGCGGGCAGACCGCCCTCATGCTCTGCGCTGCCGCCATCCTGCTGCTCACCGCCACCCGCGTGCTGGCCGTGTCGGTCTGCCACCGGACCCAAAACCGCTTTCGCGGCGTGATCTATGCCTACTCGGCCGCCATCCTGTATATTCCGGTCTATCTGATCCTGTACCGTCTTTTTGGCGCGGACCTCTCGCTGCTGGGCATCTATCTTCCCCTGCTGGTGGTGGAACCCGCCATCATCAAGCGCATGGAGGCCGACGAGCTGGAAACCGTGGGCGAGGCCTTCCGCCGCGGCATCAACAATACGGTGGGCCTGTGCGTCTCGCTCATGCTGGTGGGCGTCCTGCGGGAACTGCTGGCCCAGGGTACCGTCTTTGGCAACAAGGTTCTGTCGGTGGCCCCACTGCCGCTGGCCAGCCAGCCTGCGGCGGGCTTCCTTCTGGTCGGCCTGATCGCCGCTGTCTGGACCGCCATCGGCAACGCCTATGTGCATTATAAAATGGAGGAGGTGCGTCACCTGTATGATGAACCCAAACACTGAGCGCTCGGTTTTGCAGGCCGTGGCCCAGTTCTTCCTCTATGCCGTAGTGGCCGTCTTTGCCGAGAACGCCGTTCTGCTCCGTGCGCTGGGCGTCTCCCGCCTCATCAAGCTGGTCAATGACCCCGAGGTGCGCACCTGGCAGTACTGCATTCCCATCATTTGGGTGCAGACCCTCAGCGCGCCGCTGGGCTGGGCCGCCCAGAATCTGCTGTTCCCCGCCCTGGTGCGGGTGTTGCCCGTCTGGTTCCCGCCGGCGGCACTGCGCCCCATCATCTTTGTCACCTGCTCCCTCCTTGCCATGGGGGTGGTCTGGCTTGTGCTGGGCGCGTCCCGCAACCGGGCCGCCTACCGGGACCAGCTTCCTGCCGCCACCTTCAACTGTTGTGTGCTGGGCACGCTGCTCATCGCAGCCAACCAGAACTACAGCCTGCTGCAATCCATTGCCTTCGGCCTGGGCAGCGGCATCGGCTATCTGGTTGCGGTTTTGGTGGTGGATGAGGGCCGCCGCCGTCTGCGCAGCAAGGAAATCCCCGCTATTTTCCGCGGCCTGCCCAGTTCGCTGATCTATATTGGCATCCTCTCGCTGGCCATCTATGGCCTGGTGGGAACCGGAAACACCTTATAAAATCCATGGCAATCCCGCAATTCGTGGCTGCTGCCCGATGCGGTGCTGCCCTGAAGTCAGGAGCCTTTGTATGCAGAATTGTTTTGTCCCCGCCCGCATTTTGCTGCCCGCCGGGGGAACCCCGCTGAACCCCTGGGCCTGCATTGCGGTGGACCAGTTCACCTCCCAGCCGGAGTACTGGGAAAAAGCCGAGTCCCTCGCCGCAGGCAAACCCAGTACCCTCCACCTTGTCCTGCCGGAAGCCTACCTGGGCACCGGGCAGGAGGATGCCCGTCTGGCCTCCATCCGTGCCGCCATGGAGGATTACCGCCTCCATCTTCTCACCCGCCAGGTGAACGGCTATGTCTATCTGGAGCGGACCCAGATGGACGGCACCATCCGTCAGGGGCTGGTGGGCGCGGTGGACCTGGAGCAGTACAGCTTCGCGCCCGGGTCAAAGCCCGCCATCCGTCCCAGTGAGAGCACGGTGGTGGCCCGCATTCCGCCCCGGCTCAAGATCCGGCGCGGCGCCACGCTGGAGACGCCCCATGTGATGATGCTGGCCGACGACGAGTCCCGCACCCTGGTGGAACCCATCGGCGCGGTGAAGGACCGTCTGCCGCTGCTCTATGAGGGGGACCTCATGCTGGGCGGCGGCCATCTGGCCGGCTGGGCGGTGGAGGACCCCGCCCTGATCGCCCAGATCAATGCCGCCGTCACCGCGCTGGGGGACCCGGACGCCTTTGCGGCCCGCTGGCCCGGCGCGGCCGGTCAGCCCGCCATGACGCTGGCAGTGGGGGATGGCAACCACTCCCTGGCCACCGCCAAGGCGTACTGGGAGGAACTCAAGCCAACCCTGACGCCGGAGGAGCGGCAGAACCATCCCGCCCGCTGGTGCCTGGCGGAGGTTTGCAACGTCCATTCCCCGGCCATTGAAATCGAACCCATCCACCGGGTGCTGTTTGGGGTGGACGCCCCCGCTGCGGCCCGGGCCTTTGCCGCCTGGCTGACCGCCCATGGCGCGGCGCCCCGGGGAGGCGACCAGCCCATCCTGCTGACCGGCGGCGCGGGGGAGTACCCCTTTGCCGTGTCCAGTTCCCCCGACCCGCTGGCCGTGGGCACCGCCGAGCACTTTATCGGCGATTTCCTGGCGGATCACCCCGGGGTGACGGTGGATTACATTCACGGCAGTCAGACAGCCCGTGCCATGGCGGCAGACCCCGCAAAGCCCGCCACCGCGCTGATACTGCCGGAGTTTGCCAAGGCCGACCTGTTCAAGGGCGTTGTGCTGGGCGGCGTGCTGCCCCGCAAAACCTTCAGCATGGGTCACGCCGAAGAAAAGCGGTATTATAATGAATGCCGCAGTCTGATCAGATAATGGAGTGGATCACCATGTCGAGCAACGAAAAAACCGCCGAACCCCTTGCCCCCCGCGACGGCCAGAGCCCGGCGGCCCGCCGCCGTCGCCGCCGCCGCGCCCCCCGCGCCGGGGCGGAAACCGCCGTGCCGGCCCAGAACGCCGCCGCCCCGGCGCCCCGTCAGCCCGCGCAGAACAAGGCTCCGGCACAAAAGCAGCTCCCGCACCCGCCGCGCCAGAATGCTTCCGGCGGCCAGAACAGTCAGCCGCCCCGGGGCAAAAAGCCGGCGGCCCAGCCCGCCCCCCAGCCGCCCCGCCGGGGAGCTCAGCCTGCCCCGCCGTCCGAGACGCCGGCCCAGAACCGCGGCCGCCGCTCCCAGCCCGCGCCCCAGCAGCCGCCCGAGCGCCGTGCCCGCACACCTCAGCCCGCGCCCCGCGGCCGTGGGCGTGCCGAACGGGAGGAGGACCCCGGCCTGGAGCTGATCTCCCGCCGGCCGCCCAAACAGAAATACGCCAATTTTGAGGAGTATATGGCCGCTCACGGCGGCGCGACCGCTCCCATCCCCGGCGAGGACGAGACCCCGCCGGAACCGCCCGCTGTGCCGGAGGCAAATTCATGACGCCCCAGTCCGCCGCTGCCCTGCGCTGCCCGGTCTGCCGGGGACCGCTCATGCCGCTGGGGTCCTCGCTGCGCTGTGCCCAGGGGCACAGCTTTGATCTGGCCAGGGAAGGGTACGTCAATCTTCTGCCCATCCAGAAGCGCCACGCCGCCGACCCTGGCGACAGCAAGCTCATGGTCCGTGCCCGCCGCAGCTTTTTGCAGGCGGGATACTACGCACCCTTCCAGACGGCGCTGGCGGAGCTTTGCCTGCAATACGCGCCCCGGGAGGATCAGATCCATGTGGTGGACGCCGGCTGTGGCGAGGGTAGCTATGACCGGATGATTCTGGATACCTTTGCGGCCGGGGGCCGCCCCTGTGTTCTGGCGGGGTTTGACCTGTCCAGGGACGCGGTGCGCCTTGCCGCCAAACTGGTGCCCGAAGGCGCCTTTGCGGTGGGCGGCAGCTTTTGCGCGCCCATCCGGGACGGCTGGGCCGATGTGCTGGTGAACATTTTCTCCCCCTTTGCCGGGGATGAGTTCTGCCGCGTGCTGCGCCCCGGCGGGGTGCTGCTCTACGCGGTGCCCACGCCGCGCCACCTTTACGGCCTCAAGGAGGTGCTCTACCCGGAACCCTATGAGAACGCGGAGCAGCAGACGGCCTACGCCGGGTTCACGCCGGTGGGGGAGCGCACCGTCACCGATACCATCACGGTCCGGGGAGAGCAGATCCGCAACCTGTTTGCCATGACGCCCTATTTCTGGAAAACGCCGTTGGCAGGCGCAAAACGGCTCAATGAACTGGACGCCCTGACCACCGAGATCGGGTTCCGCTTTCTGGCCTACCGCCGCAAGTAACCATGCAAAAAGACCCCCGCGCCCGCAGGAGCACTCCTGACAGGCGCGGGGGCTTGTTTACACTTCCTTTGGATAGGTCTTTTCAATCTCAGCCGAAGCCATGGCGGTTACCCCTTCTTGTGGCGGCGCACACTCTCGGTCAGCAGATATTCAATCTGCCCGTTGATGGAACGAAAATCCTCCTCCGCCCAAGCGGCAATCTCGTCCCACAGGCTTTGGGGCAGCCGCAGAATAATCTGCTTGCGCTCGTTTCTGGCCGCCTTGACCGCTTTTTCCCGGGCGCGGATCTCGGCTTCCATGGCGTCCAGTTTTTCCAGACGCTCCCGCAATTTCCGTTCACGTTCGTCCAGGTCCATCTTCCGTTCCTCTTTAATAGATGCTGCCGCTGTTCACAACAGGCTGGGTGTCCTTGCCGGAACAGAGCACCACCAGCAGGTTGCTCACCATGGCGGCCTTGCGCTCGTCGTCCAGCACCACAATCTCGTCCTCGCTCAGTTTATCCAGCGCCATCTTGACCATACCCACCGCGCCGTCCACAATCTTGGCCCGGGCCGCAATGATGGCGGTGGCCTGCTGACGCTGCAGCATGGCGGCGGCGATCTCCTCGGAATAGGCCAGGTCTGTGATTTTTACTTCCTCAATTACGATGCCTGCCTCGGTCACCCGCTTTTGCAGTTCATCCCGCATATTGCACGCGATCTCCTGGCTGCTGGAACGCAGGGTTTTCTCCACGACCTCGTCGTCCTCGTTGTCATCCACAATGTCGTAAGGGTAAAGCCGGGCGATGTTGCGGATGGTGGAGTCTGTCTGGATGGAGATGAACTCCTGATAATTGTCCACGTTGAAGACCGCCTTGGTGGGGTCCACAATGCGCCACACCACGTTGGCGCCGATCAGGATGGGGTTGCCCTGAGCATCGTTGACCTTCTGCTTTTCGTTTTTCAGCGTGGTCAGCTTGAGGGAAACCCGCCCGTGCCCCGCCACGGCGCAGAAGGGATTTACAAAGAAGCAGCCCGATTCCCGCACGGTGCCGTAATATTTGCCGAACAGCGTCAGCACAATGGCTTCGTTGGGCCGCACCACCTTGATGCCCGCGAAAAGAAACATGGCGGCAATGACCAGCACCACGGAAGCGACGATCATCACGACGCCCGGGGCTCCGGGACGACTTTCGACGCGGAGAATTCCCAGAACAAACAGAAGGACCCCCAGCGCGACTGCGGCGAAGGCTCCCACCAGGACCAGAATGCCGTTGACCGGGTGCAGCGTTTTTTCACTGATGTCCCGGCGGACGGGTGCAGAAGTTTCCGACATAACAATTCCTCCTCGTGCAATGGATATCATGAATGGTGATATCTATTTGATATCATAAAAATATCACATCGACCGCCGTCTGTCAAGAAAGAAGCATTGAAAAACTGCACAAAAATCCGGCGCTTTTTTGAACAGTCTGCTCTTTTCGATTCGCCGGGGCAAACAAAAATCCCTCTGCCGCGCAGCGGCAGAGGGAAAAGCCGGGAACAGTCTCAGCCCACAATGGCGCCAAAGGCAGAAACGCCCAGAACGCTCAGCACGCCCATGATGCATCCGGCCAGCAGTACGCCGCCCATGCAGGCAAGCACGCTGTCTTTAAAGTCCATGTCCAGCAGGCTGGCGGCCAGCGTGCCGGTCCATGCGCCGGTGCCGGGCAGGGGGATGCCCACAAAGAGCAGCAGCGCCACAAAGAGGCCGCGGCCGGCGGTGGCTTTCAGCTTCTCGCCGCCCTTATGACCTTTTTTCAGGCACCAGCTGAAAAATTTGCCGATCACCGGCTTGTCGGCGCCCCATTCCAGAATTTTGCGGGCAAAGAGATAGATGAAGGGGACCGGGATCATGTTGCCGATGATGGCCACCACATAGGTGCTCCACAGCGGCAGGCCGAACGCCACGCCGTAGGGAATGGCTCCGCGCAGCTCAATGAGCGGCACCATCGAGACAAGAAAGACGATCAGATATTTTTTGAGCATTGTAAAACCTCACCGTTTTGTTTCCCATTTTATTCGCATACATTTTTCATTATACACGAAATCCCGTGCCCCCGCAAGACGCTGCACCGCCAAAACCGCAGGGGGCTTTCCCTGTGATTTTGTAAGCAATGCCCACAGGGGGCGCTCCTGCCGTTAAAATTGACCATTCGCCCCTCTGTGACAAAAACAAACAGGTGCAAACCATGGCGGGATATGGTATAATAACCCTGGTCAGAGGAATACGGGAAAACGGAAAGGAGCTTGGTGATGACTCGGCTTGAAGCATTGGATGAATATTCCCGGGCGCAGAAACAGGCGCAGAGAAGCTACCGCGAAAAAATCATGGACGGGCAGTATCCCTATCTGCCCGCCCTGGATGACTGGCTGGAGAAAACCAGCGTGGAGGCGCAGCTGCCGCTGGGAACCATTGAGATCCCGCTGGAACTGGTGACCGGTACCAAGACGGCGGGGCGTACTGCGGCCTTTGCCGCCAACTTTATGCCGCTGCTGCCCGCCAGCAGCGAGTTTGCCAGCAAGTGGGTGACCCTGTGCCAGGCCCATATGGAGGAAGGAATCCACGATCCCATCCGCTGCTATGAGTATCTGGGGCATTTCTATGTCCAGGAGGGCAACAAGCGGGTTAGTGTGCTCAAGTATTTCGGGGCGGATTCCATCCCGGCCACCGTCATCCGCATTGTGCCGCCTTACAGCGAGACCCCGCAGATCCGAATGTATTATGAATTCATGGAGTTCTACCCCGTCTGCGGGCTGTATACCCTGAACTTTACCCAGGAGGGCAGCTATGCCCGCCTGCAAAAGGCTCTAGGCAAGGCCCCCGGCGAGGCGTGGACCGATGACGACAAGGCCGACGTGGTCAGCCTGCTCAACTGGGTCAAAAAAGCCTATTATGCCCATGGCGGCGAACATATGCACACCACGGCGGCGGACGTGCTGCTGCTCCTGCTGCGGCTGTATAAGCTGGAAAACCTGAAGGCCTATACCCCCGGGGATCTGGCCAAGGCCATCGATGCCATCTGGGATGACGTGCTGGCGCTGGAACGCCCCGAGCCGGTCACGCTGAGCACCCAGCCCGCCGCCCCGGCGGAAAAGTCCGGCGGCCTGCTGAACCGGATTCTGCCCAATAAGCGGGCGGCGGGGCCGGATCATCTCAAGGTGGCCTTTGTCAACGAGCGCACCCCCGAGACCAGCACCTGGACCAGCCAGCATGAGTTCGGCCGCACCCAGCTGGACATGGTCTTTGAGGGCCGGGTGGAGACGGTGGCCTATCATGGCGCCGAAGCTGGGAAAAATGCCGACGATCTGGTGGAACAGGCCATTCAGGAGGGCGCCGACATGGTGTTTACCACCAGCCCCAAGCTGGTGGGCGCCTCTTTGCGGGCGGCGCTGCGCCATCCCCAGGTCCGTATCCTCAACTGTTCGGTGGATATGCCCTACGCTTCCATCCGTACCTATTATACCCGCGTGTATGAGGCCAAGTTCATCACCGGCGCCATCGCGGGCGTGGTGTCCCGGGGGGACCGCATCGGCTATGTGGCCGACACCCCCACCTTTGGCACCCCCGCCAACATCAACGCCTTTGCCCTGGGCGCCCGCATGGTCAATCCCCGGGTCAAAATCGACCTGCAATGGACCTGCCTGCCCAGCGACCCGGTGCGCCACTTCACCGAGCAGGGCATCACCGTGGTGTCCGGCCGTGACGCGCCCTCCCCCAACCGTCCCTCGCGGGAATTCGGCACGTTTCTGATTCAGCCCGGCGGAACGCTGGTGGATCTGGCCAGTCCCTTCTGGCACTGGGGCCAGTTCTATGAAAACGTTGTGCGCACCGTGCTGGACGGCGGCTGGTCCCGGGACAAGTCCGGCACCGACGGACGTGCGGTCAACTATTGGTGGGGAATGAACAGCGGCGTCATGGACGTTCTGCTCAGCCGGGAACTGCCCCATGATGTGCGCCATCTGGCGGATATTCTGCGCGCCGGAATCATCTCCGGCAGCATCGATCCCTTTGCCTGTCATATTGTGGCCCAGGACGGCACCCTGATGAATGAGGGCCGCACCGGGTTCAGCCCTGAGCAGATTCTTCACATGGACTGGCTCTGTGACGCTGTGGAGGGCCATATTCCCGGCTACGAAGAACTGACCGAGGTTGCCCGCCCCATGTACCGTATGCAGGGCATTCACCGCGATCGTCTGCCCGCCGAGAAGGAGGCTGACCTATGAGGATTCTTGCCGTGGCGGACGAGGAATCCAAATATCTTTGGGATTATTATGAACCTGAGAAGCTGCACGGCATTGATCTCATCATCGGCTGCGGCGACCTGAGCCGCAACTATCTGGATTTTCTGAGCGATGTGGCCCCCGTGCCGGTGCTCTATGTCCACGGCAATCACGACGCCGGCTATGACAATGACCCGCCCCGGGGTGCGATCTGCATTGATGACGAGGTGTACTGCTACAAGGGGGTCCGCATCATGGGGCTTGGCGGCAGCTGCCGCTACCGTGCCGGCGCCTGGCAGTTCACCGAGGCCGAAATGAAGCGCCGCATCCGCAAAATGCAGGGCAAAATCCGCCACGCAGGCGGTGTGGACGTTCTGGTAACCCACGCGCCGCTCCATGGCTACGGCGATTTCAGTGACCTTGCCCACCGCGGCTTTACGGTATTCAGCGAGGTGCTGGACGAATATCGCCCGGCCTTCATGCTCCACGGCCATATTCATTTGAACTACGGCGCCAACATCCCGCGGGAGCAGCAGTATGGCTCCACCCGGATCATCAACTGTTATGAGCGGGTGGTGCTGGATCTGGCGGAACGCCCGGCCCCGCCGCCGCGCCTTTCCCTTGCCGACCGGCTGCGCTTGCGCAGCCGCAGCTACTGAACCACAATCATTGGGAGAATCAACTATGATCAATCTGAAAATCGGTGTTCTGGGTGCCGGCACCTGGGGCACCGCGCTGGCCCGTCTGCTGGCCGTGAACGGCTGCGATGTGACCATGTGGAGCGCTCTGCCGCAGGAGCTGGTAACCCTGGGCACCACCCACACCCACCCCAACCTTCCGGGCATGATTCTGCCGCAGGGGATGCACTTTACCGCCGATATCGAGGAAGTCTGCGGCGACCGGGACATCCTGCTCTTTGCGGTGCCCTCTGTTTTTGTGCGATCCACCGCTCAAAAGGCTGCACCCCATATTCCCGACGGCCAGATTATCGTGGATGTGGCCAAGGGCGTGGAGGAAAAGACCCTGATGACCATGTCCGAGATCATCGAGGAGGAGCTTGCCCGGGCGGGCGGCCGGGACCACTGCCGTGTGGTGGCGCTCTCCGGTCCCACCCACGCCGAGGAGGTGGCCCGTGACCTGCCCACCGTCATTGTGGCGGGCAGCGCCGATGCGGCTGCGGCCCGGCGGGTGCAGCAGGTTTTCACCACACCCACCTTCCGGGTGTATACCTCCACCGACCGTCGAGGCGTTGAGCTGGGCGGCGCGGTCAAAAACGTCATTGCGCTGGCGGTGGGCATTGCCATGGGCCTGGGCTACGGCGACAACGCCAAGGCCGCCCTCATCACCCGCGGCAACGCGGAGCTGACCCGCCTGGGCATTGCCATGGGCTGTCAGCCCGAAACCTTCGCGGGACTGTCCGGCATGGGGGACCTGATCGTGACCTGTACCAGTATGCACAGTCGCAACCTTCATGCGGGAATGCTCATCGGCCGTGGCATGGATGTGGAGACCGCCAAAAAGGAGGTCGGCCAGGTGGTGGAGGGGATCAACGCCCTGCCCGCTGCCTGCAGGCTGGCCAAAAAATATAAGGTGGAAATGCCCATCGTGGAGGTGGTGGCAGCCATCCTTTCGAGCCACCTGGCTGCCGGCGACGCGCTGGCCGCCCTCATGGGCCGCCAGCTCAAGCCGGAATAACACAACCGCACAAAACAAGGGCGCACCCTGCGGCTTTCGCTGCGGGATGCGCCCCGTTCATTGCGGCTGCGGCGTTGCCATCAGGTCCCGGCCGTCCAGCACGGCGCGAACCAGCGCGTCGCCCTCATAGGTCAGTTCCAGGTGAAAGAAGGGCGCACCCTTCGCCAGCAGATCCAGAAAAATTTTGTCGCCCTCCCAGATGGGCAGCCGGGGAACCTGCTCTTTGGGCACCCATTCCAGAGTGCCCTCATTGCAGTCCGTCATGGTGCCGGAAAACGCCCGGCTGGTGAACAGGTGCATCCTCTCGGCAGGCCAGGGCTCGCAGAAAAAATCCACCATGCCGCGGTACTCCGCCTGCTCCAGCTCCAGGCCGGTTTCCTCCCGCACCTCCCGCTGCACGCAGGCCCGCGCGTCCTCGCCGGGCTCAAATTTGCCGCCCACCCCGATCCATTTGTCGTGGTTGACATCCTTCTTTTTCTTGACCCGATGCAGCATCAGGTAGCAGCCGTTGTGCTCCAGATAACACAGCGTTGTCTGCAAAAGCTCCGCCATCCCGGACGCCCCTTCCTTCTTTTTCAATCTATCCCCATTTTAGCAAAGAGAAGAGATCCGCGCAAGGATGACAATTTCCCAAGGATGTGGTATAATAAACACTCAATCCATGGGATCACCCGGAATACAATGAAAGGATTTGTTATTTTGTCTCGGAAATTCAAGCTGGATTTAAACCTGAAATCCTGCCTTCTGGCACTGCTGGGCAGCGCCATTTTGGCCTTTGGCCTGTACAACGTTCATTCCATCTCCAACGTGACGGAGGGCGGCGTGCTGGGTCTGACGCTGCTGCTGCACCACTGGTTCGGCGTTTCGCCCTCGGCGTCCGGCGCGGTGCTGAACATTCTGTGTTACCTTTTGGGTCTGCGCACGCTGGGAACGACCTTCCTGGCCTATTCGGTTTTGTCGGGCGGCGGATTCTCGCTGTTCTACGCGATTTTTGAACAGTTTGATCCCTTCTGGCCTCAGATGGCCGATCAGCCGCTGCTGGCGGCCTTTGTGGGGGCGGCCTTTGTGGGCGTCGGCGCGGGGCTCAGCGTCCGGGCGGGCGGCGCCCCCAGTGGGGATGACGCCCTTGCCATGAGCCTGTCCCGCTTGCTGCGCCAGCCCATTGAGCGGATCTATCTGATCAGCGATCTTGTTGTGCTGGCCATGTCCGCCAGCTATATCCCTCTGCCCCGCCTGGCGTACTCGCTGCTGACGGTGATTCTCTCCGGCCAGCTCATCGGGCTGATCCAGCGCATGGGCCGCAAAAACCCGGTAAAAACAACCTGCTGATTCCACAGCCGCTGCGGCATTTTCCGCAGCGGCTGTTTTGCTGCAAGGGGAGCGGGGGCAGGTATAAAATATTTCCATTTACAGATACTAGGGGTACAACATCCAAATCAATCTGGTGAATGGAGGGCCCTTTTCATGAAAGCAACCGGGATTGTGCGCCGCATCGACGAGCTTGGCCGGGTGGTGATTCCCAAGGAAATCCGCCGCACCCAGCGCATCCGCCAGGGCGACGCGCTGGAAATTTTCACCGCAGGGGACGGCCAGGTGGTCTTTAAAAAGTATTCGCCTCTGGTGGAGCTGGGCCAGCTTTCCGGCGTCTATGCCGAGGTGCTGGCCAAAAATCTGGGACGTCCTGTGCTGGTCTGCGATCGGGACGCTATTGTGGCGGCCACCGGGCAGGGAAAAAGCCAGACGATGGGCCGGGAAATCAGCGATGGCGTGAGCAAACTGCTTGCCATGCGCGCGCCCTATCTGGCGCCGGAACAGCCCTCCCGCCGTCTGGCTGCCTTTGAAAAGGGGGACGGGGTGCTGCTGTGCGCTGCCCCCATCGTGGTTCACGGCGACATTGAGGGCGGCGTACTGCTCGCCGGCGCCGAGCGGGACCCGTCCCCGGATGCCGAGACGGCCCGCGCCGTCAACATCGCCGCAGCTTTTCTGGCCCGGTGGATGGAGGAATAAACGCTGCCAACCCCATAAAAACAGCGAACAAAAGAAGAAAATAAACCGGCTCCGGCCCCACAGACACCCGTTTGCGCTGCGGCGGAGCGTTGGTTGCAGAGCGCAGCGCCCTGCCCGGTCCGCCCATGCCGCGCCGGACGGGGCACTTGCTTTGCGGGAAATGGTTTGTGTCAAATCTGTTAAACTTTGAAACTTTTTGTGAAAACCACTTGACAGGGAGAAGAGTTGGGATATAATAAATTTAGCACTCGGGAACATGGAGTGCTAAAGAAATTCAAACCAACCAAAGGAGATGAGGCGGCATGGCGATGGATGCCCGCAAGCAACGCATTCTGGAAGCAATTGTTGCCCTCTATGCCACCGGCGGGGAGCCGGTGGGCTCCGGGGTGTTGGCCAACTACTTTGATATGGCGGTCTCCAGCGCGACCCTTCGCAACGAGATGGCTGCCCTGACCAAGCTGGGGCTGCTGGAACAGCCCCACACCAGCGCGGGCCGCGTGCCCAGCTCCAAAGGGTACCGGTATTATCTGGATCACCTGCTGGAAACCCCGGTCACCACAGCCCTCACCGAGTACGACCGCGCCAACATTGACCGGCTGTTTGTGAACATGGACGTTGAGCCCGAAAAGCTCGCCCAAAGCGCCGCCCGCGCCCTGGCCGATTACACCGGCTGCGCCGCTGCGGCCACCACCCCCCGGGCCGATGATCTTTGCATCGCCCACTTTGAGGTGGTTCAGGTGGGCCGCTACGCCGCCGCCGTTCTGGCGGTGACCAGCGCGGGCGGGGTCCGCACCCGTGTGGCCCACATCAACACCGGCCTGACCCGCACCGATGCGGAGCAGATGGCCCAGCTGCTCAACCGCAGCATGACCTTTGTGGTGCCGGATGACCTTACGCCGTCCCTCACCGCAAGCCTGGTCCTGGCCGCCGGCAGCCGGCTGGCGCCGGTGATCCTTGCCGCCGAGGCGCTGGTCCGCACCCGCCCCCAGGTTTTCCTGGAGGGCGCCCAGTATCTTGCCAAAATGCCCGATGTCCGCGTCAATCTCGGCACACTGCTGGAGACTTTTTCCGATAACGACCAGGCCTGCGCCCTCATTGAGCCGGAGGGTGGTAAAATCACCGCCACCCTGGGGGATGACCTGGACCCGGCCATGCCCAACACCTGCATCGTGAGCAAGCGGTATCTTGCCGGCGGCGGGCTGTGCGGCACGGTGGCCGTGATCGGGTCCAACCGCATGGAGTTCCAGCGACTGATCCCCATTTTGAACTATTTTGCAATCAAGCTTGGACAGTGTATGTCCGGCAGAAAAGAGGAGGAGCATACATGAGCGAAGAAACAAAAAAGCAGGCAGTGCCCGACGGGAAAACGGAGCCCGCTCCCGAAACGCAAGCGCCCAAGGCAGAATCCGAACCCGCCGAAAAGCAGGCGGAACCCGCCAAAGATCAGCCCGCTGAGCCCAAGACCGATAAGGAAAAGAAAGAATGGTTCGGCAAGAAATCCAAGGAGCTGGACGCCGTCAAGGCAAAGCTGGACGCGGCAGAGAAGAAAAACGATCAGCTTAAGGAACAGCTCCTGCGCACCGCTGCGGAGTATGACAACTTCCGCAAGCGCAGCGCACGGGAAGCCGACCAGAAATTCAACGACGGCGTTTCCTACGCCGTAACCCAGATCCTTTCCATTCTTGACACGCTGGATATGGCCGCCAACGCCGAATGCAGCGATGAAAACTATAAAAAGGGCGTGGTGATGACGCTGGATAAGGCAGAAAAGGCCCTTAAGACCCTCAACATCACCGAGATTGAAGCCCTTGGCAAGCCGTTTGACCCCAATTATATGAACGCCGTCCAGCAGGTTCCCCCCGCGGAAGGGCAGGAGAGCGGCAGCGTCGTGCGGGTCTTCCAAAAAGGCTATATGATCGGCGACCGCATTGTCCGTCATGCCACCGTGGTTGTGGCCGAATAACGCATGAACCGGGTGCAGGCCCGTTCAGATAGATCAATCAGACATTTCAACATCCAAATATTTCCAAGAAGAAATTTTGAAGGGAGTTTTTTATTATGAGTAAAATCATTGGTATTGACCTTGGCACCACCAACAGCTGTGTTGCCGTTATGGAAGGCGGCGAGCCCGTCGTTATCGCGAACGCCGAGGGCGCCCGCACCACCCCGTCCGTTGTCGGTTTCACCAAGACCGGTGAGCGTCTGGTCGGCCAGGTAGCCAAGCGCCAGGCCATCACCAACCCCGAGAACACCATCTCCTCCATCAAGCGCAAGATGGGCACTGCGGAGAAGGTCCATGCCGGCGGCAAGGACTACACCCCCGAGGAGATCAGCGCCATGATCCTCTCCAAGCTGAAGGCGGACGCCGAGGCGTATCTGGGCGAGCCGGTCACCGAGGCCGTCATCACCGTTCCCGCTTACTTCAACGACAGCCAGCGCCAGGCTACCAAGAACGCCGGCACCATCGCGGGCCTCAACGTCAAGCGGATCATCAACGAGCCCACTGCGGCCTCTCTGGCCTACGGCATCGATAAGGAATCCGACCAGAAGATCATGGTCTACGACCTGGGCGGCGGCACCTTCGACGTCTCCATCATCGAGATGGGCGACGGCGTCACCGAGGTTCTGGCTACCAACGGCGACACCCATCTGGGCGGCGACGACTTTGACCAGCGCATCATCGACTGGATGGCCGAGGATTTCCTGCGTGAGAACAACATCGACCTGCGCAAGGACAAGATGGCGGCCCAGCGCCTGAAGGAAGCGGCCGAGAAAGCCAAGATTGAGCTGTCCAGCGCCACCTCCACCAACATCAACCTGCCCTTCATCACCGCCGACGCCACCGGCCCAAAGCATCTGGATATGACCCTGACCCGCGCCAAGTTCAACGAGCTGACTGCGGATCTGGTGGACCGCACCATGACCCCCGTCCGCAAGGCTCTGGCCGATGCCGGTCTGAAGGCTTCCGACCTGAAGAAGGTGCTGATGGTGGGCGGTTCCACCCGGATTCCCGCCGTCTATGACGCCGTCAAGAAGGAACTGAACTGCGATCCCTTCAAGGGCATCAACCCCGATGAGTGCGTGGCCGTCGGCGCTGCCATCCAGGGCGGCGTGCTGCAGGGCGATGTCAAGGGCCTGCTGCTCCTCGACGTGACCCCGCTGAGCCTGGGCATCGAGACCCTGGGCGGTGTCTGCACCAAGATCATCGACCGCAACACCACCATCCCCACCAAGAAGAGCCAGATCTTCTCCACCGCTGCCGACAACCAGCCCAGCGTTGAGGTCAACGTCCTGCAGGGCGAGCGTGAGTTTGCCCGCGACAACAAGAGCCTGGGAACCTTCCATCTGGACGGCATCGCCCCGGCGCCCCGCGGCGTGCCCCAGATTGAGGTCACCTTCGACATCGACGCCAACGGCATTGTCCATGTTTCCGCCAAGGACCTGGGCACCGGCAAGGAGCAGAGCATTACCATCACCGCTTCCACCAACATGAGCAAGGACGACATCGACAGGGCTGTCAAGGACGCTGAGCAGTACGCTGCCGAGGACAAGAAGCGCCGCGAGGAAGTGGATGTGCGCAACAACGCCGACCAGATGGTGTTCCAGACCGAGAAAGCCCTGAACGAGTTCGGCGACAAGGTCAGCCCCTCCGAGAAGAGCGAGTGCGAGGCCAAGCTGAACGCCCTGAAGGAAGCGCTCAAGGGCAGCAGCATTGATGAAATTAAGGCCAAGCAGGACGACCTGCAGAAAGCCTTCTATGCCATCAGCGAAAAGGTCTACCAGCAGGCCCAGGCGGCCCAGCAGCAGGCCAACCCCGGCGCGGGCCAGCAGGGTCCCACCGGCGGCAGCACCGGCGCCAACCCCAGCGATGACGGCGCCGTGGATGCCGACTTCCACGAGGTCTGATGACTGATCAGTAACCCAACCAGGCCGCCGCCAGGCAACCGGCGGCGGCCATTGTGGGGTTATTCCCCAACGGGAAAGTATAGAATTAAACGGCGGCCCGCAGCCTTTGGAACCGGCGCGGCCCCTACACATAAAGGTGTGATCGTATGGCAGAAAAAAGAGATTACTACGAGGTGCTCGGCGTCGGCAAGAATGCCACGGATGCCGAGATTAAGAGCGCCTACCGCAAGCTCGCCAAGAAATATCACCCCGACCTGAACCCCGGCGACAAAGAGGCCGAGGAAAAGTTCAAGGAGGTCAACGAGGCCAACGACGTCCTCTCGGACCCCGAAAAGCGCAAGCGCTATGACCAGTTCGGCTTTGCCGGGGTGGACCCCAACTATGCGGCCAGCCAGGGCGGTGCGGGCGGTTTTGGCGGCGGTTTCGGCGGTGTGGACCTGGGCGATATCTTCGGCGATATTTTTGGCAGCGGTTTTGGCGGCGGCTTTGGCGGTTTCGGCGGCAGCGCCGGCCGCAGTGCCAATGCGCCCCGCAAGGGCCACGATATCCAGGCCAGCGTCATTCTGACCTTTGAGGAAGCCGCCCACGGCTGCACCAAAAAGATCACCGTCAACCGTCAGGAAACCTGCCCCGACTGCGGCGGCACCGGCGCGGCCCGGGGAACCTCCCCCGAAACCTGCCCCGACTGCGGCGGCCGCGGCTATGTGGTCACCCAGCAGCGCACCCCCTTTGGCGTCATGCAGAGCCAGCAGCCCTGTAGCCGCTGCGGCGGGCGGGGCACCATCATCCGCACCCCCTGCAAGTCCTGCCGGGGCACCGGCAAGACGGCCTCCCGCAAAAACCTGGAGATCAACATTCCCGCCGGCATTGGCGACGACCAGAACATCGCGCTGCGCGGCCAGGGCGATGCGGGCAGCTTCGGCGGCCCTGCGGGCGATGTGATCGTGCATGTGACCGTCAAGCCGGACCCCATGTTTGAGCGTGACGGCTATGATGTGACCATTCATGTCCCCATCACCTTCAGCCAGGCGGTTCTGGGCGATGACATTGAGGTTCCCACCGTGGACGGACGCATTTTGCAGCACATCCCCGAGGGGACCCAGAGCGGCACCAAGTTCCGCCTGCGCGGCCAGGGCATCAAGTATCTCAATGGCCGGGGCCGGGGCGACCAGTATGTCATTGTGGATGTGGAAATTCCCAAAAAGCTCACCCGTGCCCAGCGTGAGGCCCTCAAAACCTTTGAGGAGAGCCTCCGGGACGACAACTATGAGAAGCGCAAGGGCTTCTTCAAGAACCTGAAGGACCGCTTCTCCTGATCCAACCAACCCCGTCCCGCCCGGAAGGAAACTTCCCGGGCGGGATTTTTTGTGTTCGGCGGCGTAGATTACGCTGCCGGGATTCTTTGCCGGTTGCACTTTTGCGCCGTTTCATGTATAATACCTTTGATCCTGATGCATTCTGGAAGGGGGGACTGCGATGCAGACCGTCAAATCGTTTTTTGCCCGGCACCGGCAGCTGTTCCTCACCCTTCTTGTGGCGGCGGCTGCGGTCCTCACAGCGGCCTGGGCGGGGTTTGACCTCTCCCAGCGGGTGGACGGCCAGCCGGTCTATGAGATCGTCAATGACGAGTACAGCCGCACCGTCACCATTCCCCGGGCGGAGTCGGGGACCGATTCCGCCACCGGCCTTTACCAGCCGGTTCCCATCAAAGCGGGGCAGCGGATTTACGGGGTGCGCCTCAATCTGACCACCCACAACTGGGCGTTCCGCACCGGAACACTCTTTGCCCAGCTTTTGGACGGTTCCGGCGCCGTGCTGGCGCAGGGGTCCCTTGACTGCATTACCATCAAGGACAATACCTTTGCCGATCTCATTTTCGATCAGCCCTACACCGCCCCCGGCCAGGAGGATGAGGAGGAAGCCTACGATTTCTCCCATCCGTCCGCCACGCTGCGCCTGTGGTATACCGCCGGGGACGGGTGGGACCTCGACCATCTGCTGGGCATCTGGATGAGCAGCGATGAAGGTGCCACGGTGACCCGCATCAACGTTTCCGGCACACGGGAGACGGTTCGCGGCACCGCAGCCTTCCAGTATGTGGTCAATTACTCCGGCAGCTGGTCCAAACTGCTCTCCGCCGTTCTGGGCATCCTGACCGTGGGGGCCGTCGTGGCGGGGTTTGTGCTGCTCACCCGGGGGGCCAGGCTGTGGCAGGTGGTGCTGGCCTGCGGCGGGCTGCTTGGCCTTGCCTTTGCCGTGCTGACGCCGCCGCTGGTGGGACCGGACGAGTACACCCACCTTGCCAAATGCTACCAGCAGTCCAGCGCCCTTCTGGGCCAGCCGCTGGCGGACGAAAACTGGAACCTGATGGTCCGCCCCTGCGACGCGCCCTGGTTTGGAACGCAGACAGGGGACATCGGCATCTTTGCCTACAAGGAAACCTTTGAGCATCTGGGCGACCACGGCTGTGACGGCGCCGCGACGGTGCCCTCGGCCGCGCCCCTCACGGCGGACTCCATCAACAACACCCTCTACCTTGGTCAGATCGCCGGCATCACGCTGGCCCGTCTGCTGGGTCTGGGGTTCCACGGAATGCTTCTGCTGGGGCGTCTGGGCAACCTGATTTTTTATCTGGCGCTGGCGGCGCTGGCCGTCGCCCTCGCGCCAAAGCGCCTCAGGGGCATCTTCGCCTGCGTGGCGCTGCTGGCCCAGCCGCTGCAGCTGGCGGGCAGCCTTTCCGCAGACGCTGCGGTGCTGGGATATCTCTTCTGCTTTACAGCGCTCTGCCTTGCGCTGCGCACCCGCCCGGCCCGTCCTGCGGAGCTGGTGGGCGTGGTGGTGCTGGCGGCGCTCATCGGCCCGGCCAAGGCCATCTATCTGCCCGCCGTACTGCTGATTCTGCTCATTCCCAAGGAACATCTTGCCCCCCGCCGCAGTGTGGCCGTCTGTGCCAAGGTGCTGGCCCTGGTGCTGGCGGTTGTGGGGTGGGCGCAGGTCAACCTGGGCGCGGCGCTCTACGCGGCGCGGGATGTGGACACCGTCGGCCTGACCCGCGCCGGCCTTGCGCTGGCGCTGGCTGCCGCCGTGCTGGGCCTTGTCTACTGGAAAATCCGCCGCGATGCCAGAAAGCGGAACATCTTTCTGGGCGGCATCGCTGCCGCCGTCGCGGTGGCGGTTCCGGCGGCGTTTTACAAGCTCACCCATATGTGGGGCGGTCTGACGCCGGAACAGCTGGTTGGCTCCATCCAGGAAAACGGCGATTCCATCTACACCTACTCTGCGGGCTATATCTGCCGCAACCTGCCCAACACCATCAAGCTGCTGCTCCGCTCGGTGAGTGCCCAGGGGGCCCAGTGGCTCCAGGGCGTGCTGGGAACCGCGCTGGGCGAACCCATCGTCTATCCCATCCAGGTCAGCTGGGTGCTGGGGGTGGGCTTTGTGCTGGTGCTGCTGGCCGCCGCGCTGCCCAAAGCGGGGGAAACACTGCCCCTGGGCCGTCGCACCAAAGCGGGCTGCTGGGCGATTGTGGTCTGCGTCATCGGGCTGTCCTTCTTCACGGCGCTCAACTGGACGCCCATCAACTATACCACCCTCTTCGGCCTGCAGGGCCGTTACTGGCTGCCGGTGCTGCCGCTGGTGCTGGCGCTGATCCACCATAACCGCACCTTTGCGGTGCAAAAGGACGCGGAGCGCGGCGCGGCGTTTGCCATGCTCTGCCTGACCTCGCTTGTCATCCTGCAAGGCGCGGGACTCTACGCTGCCTGGCAGATGCCATCATAAAATCATGATTCAGGAAGGAAATTATACTATGACTGTCACCAAGGATACCATCATTGCCGAAATTCTTCAGAACGATCCCACCCAGGGCTGCGTGCCCATCTTCCTTGCCACCGGTATGCACTGTCTGGGCTGCATGGCCGCCCATGGCGAGACGGTGGAGCAGGCCTGCGAAGTCCACGGCGTGGACCCCGAGGCCCTCTGCGCCGAGCTGAACGACTACTTTGCGCACCAGTAACGCGGTCCCCCATCTGGACGCCCGGCTGGCCGCCGCAGCCGCCTATGTGCGGCCCGGCAGCACCGTGGCGGACATTGGGTGCGATCACGGCAAACTCAGCGCATGGCTTGCGGGCAGCGGACGCTGCCCGCTTGTTTTTGCCTGCGACCTGCGGGAGGGCCCCCTTCAGAAGGCCCGCGAAACCTGCGCCCCCTGGGCGGACCGGGTTGTGTTCCGTCTTGGCTCGGGGCTAAAGGTTCTGGCCCCCGGCGAGGCGCAGGACATTGTCATCGCCGGCATGGGCGCCGAGACCATCATGGAGATTCTCGACGCCGCGCCCTGGGTGTTTGACGGGCGCTACAACCTGATTCTGGTTCCCGCCACCAAGCACAGCCTGCTGCGCCGCTGGCTGGCCCGCCGGGGCTTTGCGCTGCAAAGCGAAACCCTCTGCACCGCCGCCGGGCGGTGGTACGCCGTCATGAATGCCCGGTACACCGGGGTCTGCGCCGAACCCACCGGTCTGTGGTGCCTGAGCGGCAAAACCGAAGGCCAGCCCGGCGCCGGAATCTACCGCGCCCAGCAGCTGGGCAAGCTGAAAAAATACCGTCTGGGCCTTGCCCCCGGCCCCGAAGCCGACGGGGTGGACGCCCTCATCCGGGAAATGGAGGAAGACAAATGGCCGTAACTGTACAACAAGTGCTGGAAATTCTGACCCGCATTGCGCCGCCCGAGCTGGCCTGCAGCTGGGATAATGTGGGGCTGCTGGTGGACGCGGGCCGCCCCGTCACCGCCATCACCACCGCGCTGGACATCACCGCCGACGTGGTGCGGGATGCCGCTGCGGCGGGGTGCGAGCTGATCGTGAGCCACCATCCGGTGATCTTTGACCCGATGCACCGCATCGCCGCCGATGACATTCCCGCCCTGCTCATCCGGGAGGGTATCTCGGCCATCTGTATGCACACCAATCTGGACGCGGCGCAGGGCGGCGTCAACGATACGCTGGCCGGTCTGCTGGGCATGGAACACTGCGAGCCTTTCGCCGAAAACTGCGGCCGCATCGGCACGCTGCCCGCCCCCGCCACGGCGGCGGAGCTGGCCGCGCAGTGCAACCGCATTCTGGGCACCCGCTGCAAGTTTGTGGAGGCCTCCCGCCCCGTCACCCGGCTGGCTGAGGTCAGCGGCGCAGGCGGAAGTTACTTACAGGAAGCCATCGAGCGGGGGGCGGACTGCCTGGTAACCGGCGAGGCCGCCCACCACATCGCCCTGCTGGCCAAACAGAAGGGCGTCGGCCTGGTGGTGGCGGGCCACTGGGGCACCGAGCACCCCATTGCCCCCCGCCTTGCCGCCCTGCTGGCCGGGCAGCTGCCCGATACCGTCCGGGTGGCCCCCAGCCTGGCCGACAGGGACCCCTATCAATATCTGTAATCCGGGAAGGAGCGTTCCATGGCTTTGGATGCCGCGACCCTTGCGCTGGTCGCCAATGAACTGAAAACAACATTGCTGGACAGCAAGATTGACAAAATCTTTGAGCCCACCCGGGACGAGGTGCTCATCACGCTGCGCAGCCGTACCGAGACCTTCCGGCTGCTGCTCAGTGCCCGCAGCGGCTCCGCCCGGGTCTGCCTGACCAAAGAGAGCTTTGAAAATCCCCTCACCCCGCCGGGCTTCTGTATGCTGCTGCGCAAACATCTCACCGGCGGCCGGCTCATCGACCTGCACAGGGAGCCGGGGGACCGCATTGTCTTTTTTGACTTCAAATGCACCAACGAGATGGGGGACCTGGTCACCAACACGCTGGCCGCCGAGCTGATGGGCCGCTACTCCAACCTGGTGCTGATTCAGGAGGGCCGCATCATTGACGCCCTCAAACGGGTGGATTTTGAGGACAGCGAGATCCGCCAGCTTCTGCCCGGCCTGCCCTATACGCTGCCCCCCAAACCCGATAAACCGGATTTTCTTGCCGTGAGCGCGGCCGCTGTGGTGGAGTCCGCCTGCCGCCGGGATCTGCCGGTGGCCGCCGCTTTGGGCAAGGCCATGGGCGGCGTCGGCCCCGTGGTGGCGCGGGAAGCCTGCTGGCGCGCCTTCGGCGGCGAGACGCCGCTGCTGGCCTGCGATCTGGATGACGGGCAAAAGCGTGGTCTGTGCGCCGCGCTGGAGGAACTTAAAGCCCAGCATGCCGCCGGGGGCACCCCCACGGCGGTGCGCATCCCCCAGGGGGACGGCAGCGAAAAGACGGTGGAGTTCAGCTTTTTCCAACCCCGGCAGTATGGCCCGGCTGCCCTTCTGACCACCTATCCCACCTACAGTGAGCTTCTGGAGGATTACTATGCCACCAAGGACCGCACCGAGCGGCTCAAGCAGAAGAGCAGGGAGCTGTACAAGGCGGTCCACAATCTCTATGAGCGCGCCGTGCGCAAGCAGGCGGCCCGGCGGGAGGAGCTGGCCCAGAGCGAAAAATCCGACACCCTTCGTCTGTACGGCGAGCTTTTGCAGGCCAATCTCTGGGCCATCCACAAAGGCGACCGGCAGGTGACGGTGCAGAACTACTATACCGGCGAGGATGTGACCATCCGGCTGGACCCCCGCCTTGGCCCCAACGAGAACGCCCAGAAGTATTTCCGGGATTACAAGAAAAAGCAGACGGCGGGCCAGATGCTCAAAAAGCTGCTGGTGGAGGGCGAGGAGGAAATCGAGTACCTTGCCAACGTCCTCTATGAGGTGGAATCCGCCCCCGGCGAGCAGGCCCTCAACGAGGTCCGCGCCGAACTGAAAAGCCAGGGGTATCTCAAATACTACAAGCAGCGGGACCGCAAGCAGAAACCGGCGGATTTTCTGCGCTACCGCTCCAGCGACGGGTTTGAAATTCTGGTGGGCCGCAACAACCTGCAAAATGACAAGCTGACGCTGCACACCGCCCGTGGCAAGGATGTCTGGTTCCATGTGCAAAAAGCCCCGGGCAGCCACTGTGTGGTCATGAGCCGGGGCCTGGATGTGCCCGATTCCACCCGGCAGGAGGCCGCCGAGCTGGCGGTGCTCCACTCCAGCCAGAACGGCGGCGCCAAGGTTCCGGTGGATACCACCGAGGTGCGCAATATCTGGAAAGCCAACGGCGCCAAGCCCGGCATGGTGCTCTATGAGGTGTATACCACCGTCTATGTCACCCCCCGCCCGGGGCTGGAGGAACAGCTCCGGCAAAAGAAATAAGGCATAGAACAGGCCCTTCCCCATCCCTGCGGCCGGCGCCGCAGGCAGGGAAGGGCCTGTCTTTTACCGTTCCAGCCGCAGCACGGCGGCGGTGATGTCATCCCGGCGTGCCCCGGCGCGCCGCACCGCGCTGGCCACCACCGTGTCGGCAATCTGCTGGGGGCTTTGGCCAAGCTTGGCGCTCAGCGCAAGCTGCTCGCACAGCCAGCCGCTGCCGTCGCACAGCGCCCCGTCCGACACCATCAGTACCACGTCCCCCGCATCCAGCGCAAAAGCGGTGGAGCGGCCCGTCACGCTGTCCAGCACCCCCATGGGCAGGCTGCTGCCCTCCAGCGTGCGCACCGTTCCGCCCCGGCACAAAAAACTCGGTGCGGCGCCCGCCTTGAACAGTCCGGCCCGGCCGGTGTACAGGTCCACCGTCAGCAGGTCCAGCGTGGCGCCCGATTCCTGGTCCACATTTTTCAGCCCCAGCGCCACGTTGACCAGCCGTGCCGCGCTCTCGGCCGCAAACCCGGCCCGCAGCAGCTGGGCGGTGAGCCGGGCGGCCATCTGGCCGTCCACAGCGGCGGGCTTGCCGGTGCCCATGCCGTCGCACAGCAGCATCTGTGCCCGGCCCGCGCTGTCGCAGAACTGTTCGCAGGCATCGCCGCACACCGTCTCGGGCGGGGCCGGGCGGCTGGCCATGCCAAAGGCGGCGCGGAACAGCGGCCGCTCGCCGAACCGCAGCATGGTCACGGTGCGGCAGTGGGCCACCTCCGGCGGGTCAAAATCCCGGCGGCAGATCCGGCTCATCTCCTCCGCCAGGGCGCGGCACTCCTCCCGGCTGAAACTGGTACGGGGCACCGTCACCGAGGCCGTGACCCGCCCGGCCACGTCGGAGCAGACGCTGCATTCCAACGGTTCCAGCCCGATGGAGGCAAAGAGCTGGCTCACCCGGGCTTCCCGGCGGGAGTCGGGCAGCCCTGCCTGACCCAGCTGGCTGGCCATCTGGGCCAGGGCAGTGGCCATGGCGCTGTATTGCTCGGTCAGCGCGCCGCGCAGCACGCTGGCCCGCGCCCGGGTCTGGCGGCGGCTGCACCACAGCCGGTAGCCGTGGGTGACGGTGGCGCACAGGTCCGCCGGATGAACGCAGACCGACAGTTGCCCCGGCAGGTCCTCCAGCTCCGCGCGGTTTTTTGCCTCCAGCGGTTCCCGCAGGGCATACATTCCGTCCATCGCGGTGGAATAGCCCTGCACCCAGCAGGCATTGCGCCGCGCACAGTTCTGGCACAGATGCTGGGCGGTATACTCCACCACAAAGTCATAGCTTTCCCCCTTGGGCGGGGCCTGCCGCGCGCACACGGCGGTCACGGTGTCCGCAATGTCCGACAGAGTGTCCGCCACAGTGGACAGCTTGCGCGCCGCGCCGGTGAGGCTCTGGGCCGCAGCCGGCGGCGCCGGGGGCGGGAACACCGCCCGCAGCACCCGGTCAGGGCAGAGCAGAAACAGCAGGACTCCGGCCCCGGCGGCCAGACCCAGGGTCAGAACCCCGGTCGGGTCGGGCGCCGCCAGAGCACCCACCACACACCCTGCGGCAAACACCCCGGCACAGTGGCCCCGCTCCCCGGGGCAGAGCAGCGCCGCCGCCAGTGCGCCCATGGCTGCCGCCAGCGCGGCAAAACACAGCGTGGGGCTGGCTGCCGCCACGGCCGCCGCCAGCGCGATGCTGAGCACGGCGGTCTGCTCCAGACTGCCCGCGCAGGCGCAGCAGAGCATGGCCAGTCCGGCGGCGGCCAGACCCGGGGCAAAGCCGGTCAGGCTCAGCCGCTGCAAGCAGGCCGTCCCCATGGCCAGCCACAGGCAAGCCCCGCGTGGGCTTTCGGCGGGCAGGGCACGGATGGCTGCCCCAAAGCCCGCCGCCAGCACGGCGGTGCAGAGGATCGCGGCATTGTCGGCGGCATTTACCCCGCCGGCCAGACCGATCAGGGCCTGCTCCAGCAGCAGGGTGCCGCACCCGGCGGCAATGCCGGGGATCAGGCTGCCCTTGCCCAGCCTTGCCCCGATCTGCCGCCCCGTCAGCGCGGCCACACAGGCGCCGGTCAGCTTGAGGGCGGTGTCCAGCGGCTGGAACGCCAGCGACCCCGCCACGCATCCCAGCGCGGCGGCGGGCAGATATGTAGTTCCGCACCCAATAAGCAGCGCCAGCCCGAAAGGGGAGGCCCCGCCGTAGATTCTTCCTGCCGAGAGCAGCGCCCCCGCCACCAGTGCGGCCAGCTGCCACAGCAGCGCGCTGCGTCGGGAAGGCCGCGGCGGCAGCGCCCCGGCGGTGCGGATGGCCCGCTGCGGTGCGGCGGGCTTTTGGAAAAGCGGTGTTTTTGGCATGGCACAGATCCCCCCTTCAGGGCAGCGCTGGTTCGCTGCTGCCCTAAGCATAGCGGGGCGTCAAAACGTTTTTTGCCGCAGAGCGGGGAAGGGGCAAAACAATCCAAAATAAAAGATTTTTCCCAAAGGGCTTGACATTGACGCTGCGTCAACCCTTACACTGGGGGTACCGGGGCAATCCCCGGGGAAAGGAAGGATCTCATGGAACCAAAACCAACGGCCCGTCCCGGCAGATCAGGGCCGGATTATTCCATCCATCAGCTGGCGGAGCTGGCGGGGGTCACAACCCGGACGCTGCGCTACTATGACCAGATCGGCCTGCTGCCGCCCGCGTCGGTGGGGGAAAACGGCTACCGCTCCTACGGCCCCGCGCAGGTGCGGCGGCTCCAGCAGATCCTGTTTTATCGGGCGCTTGGCATGGAATGCCGCGCCATCGCCCCGCTGCTGGATGCCCCGCCCGAGCAGCAGCGCCGTGCGCTGGAGCGCCAGCTGGATGCGGTGCGGCAGGAGCAGCAGCGCCTGGACGCGCTGGCCGGCAACCTGCAAAGTGCCATTGCCGAATTGAAAGGAAAATGTGTGATGAAAGACACCGAACGATTTGAAGGCCTTAAGCGTCAGGCCGTGGAAGAGAATGAGCGGCAATACGGCGCGGAGGCCCGCCGCAATTACGGCGATGCTGCCGTGGACGAGGTCAATGCCCGGGTGCAGGGAATGACGGAGGAACAATGGCAGCAGGCGCAGGAGCTTTCCCGCCAGATTGCCGGGACGCTGCGCCGTCTTGCTCCTGCGGGCGACCCGGCCGGCCCCGAAGCCGCCGCTCTGGCCGACCTGCACCGCCGCTGGCTGTGCTGCTACTGGGGTCAGAAGCGGTACAGCGCCCAGGCGCACCGGGGCCTTGCCCGGATGTATCTGGCCGATGCGCGGTTCTGCGCCTACTATGACGCCATCGTGCCCGGCGGCACCGCCTTCCTCTGCGCCGCCATCGAAAATCATATCCGGTGAGAATGCCAGACCGTTCCCCGGCCGACAAAACAAAATAAAGTTTCGCCCCCGAGAAACGGAAGAATCCGGGTTGACGCCAAAGAATCTGTCCGCTATACTAAAATCAGATTCCGGGAGGAATCCAAAACCGAATCAGGACCGGATGAGAAAAACGGGAGAGACCGCACACACTGCGGCGCCGAAGGGGCTGCAACAACTCTCAGGCAAAAGGACCGTTTTTTGACGGAACTCTGGAAAGCAATGACGCACCGAAGAAGCAATCCGCCCCGCGGCGGAGAATCTTTCAGGTTTATGCACAGAGGCAGGAACGACGCAGAGATGCGCCGGACCCTGCCTCTGTTTTTATTTTGAGCAAAGGATTTGGAAAGGACCGGGTGGTTATATGGAACGTAAAACGCCGCTGTATGATATTCATGTGGAGGAAGGGGGCAAGATGGTTCCCTTTGCCGGCTATCTGCTTCCGGTGCAGTACGGCACCGGCGTCATCAAGGAGCACATGGCGGTCCGCCAGCAGGCGGGTCTGTTTGATGTGTCCCATATGGGCGAGGTGCTCTTCACCGGCCCCACCGCGCTGGACACGCTGAACCACCTGCTGACCAACGATTTCACCAACATGCCGGTGGGCCGGGTGCGATACAGCATTATGTGCAACGGGCAGGGCGGCACGGTGGATGATCTGGTGGTTTATAAGTTCGGCGAGCAGAGCTATTTTGTGGTGGTGAACGCCGCCAACCGCCACAAGGATTTCGCCCATATGAAGGCGAACCTGCTGCCCGGCACCGAGGCACAGGATCTCTCGGACACCATCGCCCAGCTGGCCCTACAGGGCCCCAAAGCGCCGCAGATCATCGCCAAACTGCTGCCGGAGGATCAGATCCCCAAAAAATACTATACCGCCATCCCCAATGTGACCATTGGCGGGATGCGCTGCATGATTTCCCGCACCGGCTACACCGGCGAGCTGGGCTATGAAATCTACACCGCCGCCGAAAACGGCCCCGCGCTGTGGACGCTGCTGCGGCAGGCCGGCGCGGAATTCGGCCTGATTCCCTGCGGCCTGGGCGCACGGGACACCCTGCGCCTTGAAGCTGCCATGCCGCTCTACGGCCACGAGATGGACGACACCGTTACCCCGCTGGAAGCCGGGCTGGATTTCGGCGTCAAGCTGGACAAGGAGGAGTTCATCGGCAAGGATGCGCTGGTCAGCGCCGGCACCCCCCGGCGGGTCCGGGTGGGCCTGGTGGCCACCGGCCGGGGCATTCCCCGGGAGCATCAGCCCGTTTATCTGGCAGGGGAACAGATCGGCACCACCACCTCGGGCACCTTTGCCCCGCTGCTGGGCAAGGCCATCTCGATGGCGCTGGTGGATGCCGCCCACAGTGCCGTGGGCACGGCGGTGGAAATCGATGTGCGCGGCCGCCGCGTGGCCGCCCAGATTGTGCCGCTGCCCTTCTACAAGCGGGCCTGACATTCGTTCCAAAATATAGGCAACACGAGAAAAAATGACGGAGGTTAATCATTATGTCGAACATTCCTGAAGAGCTGAAGTACACCAAATCTCACGAGTGGGTCAAGGAGGAGGACGGCGTCATCACCGTCGGCCTGACCGACTATGCCCAGAGCGCCCTGGGCGATATCGTCTTTATCAACCTGCCCGAGGAGGGCGACGACGTCACGGCGGGTCAGGCGTTCTCCGACGTGGAGTCCGTCAAGGCGGTCTCCGACGTATTCAGCCCGGTGACCGGCAAGGTGGCCGCCATCAACGAGGAGCTTCTGGACAACCCCGCCCTTGTGAACGAGGACCCCTATGAGGCCTGGCTCATCAAGGTGGAGGAGGTTTCCGACACCGAGGAGCTGATGGACGCCGCCGCCTACGGGCAGGTCTGCGCGGCGGAGGAGGCGTAACCATGGGCAGCTATATTCCCGCCACCGGGGAGGAGCGCAGCCGGATGCTGGCCGAGCTGGGCCTGCAAAGCGCCGACGACCTCTACGCGGTGGTGCCGGAGCAGGTCCGGGTGAAGGAGCTGGACCTGCCCGACGGCCTGAGCGAGATGGAGGTCCGCCGCAAAATGACCGCCCTGGCGGACCAAAACACCCGCTTTTCCAGCGTGTTCCGCGGGGCCGGCGCGTACCGGCATTACATTCCTTCCATCGTCAAAACCGTCACTTCCAAGGAGGAGTTTGTCACCGCCTACACGCCCTACCAGGCCGAGATCAGCCAGGGCGTGCTCCAGTCCATCTTTGAGTACCAGACCCAAATGTGCGAGCTGACCGGCATGGATGTCTCCAACGCCTCGGTGTATGACGGGGCGGTGGCTGCGGCGGAAGCGGTCTTTATGTGCCAGGAGCGCCGCCGCAGCGGCGTGGTGGTCTGCGGCACCGCCGATCCCCAGGTGCTGGAGGTCGTGCAGACCTACTGCGAGAGCCGCAGTGTGCCGGTGACCGTTGCGCCGGTGCAGGACTGCGCCACCGACCCCGCCGCGCTGGAGGCGGCCCTTACCGCCACAACCGCCTGCGTCTATGTGCAGAGCCCCAACTATTACGGTGTGCTGGAGGATGTGGACGCCATTGTGGCCGCCGCCCACGCCAAAGGCATTAAGGTCATCATGGGGGCCAACCCCATCTCGCTGGGCCTGCTCAAGACCCCCGGCGAGTACGGCGCCGACATCGCGGTGGGGGAGGGCCAGCCCCTCGGTCTGCCGCTGAGCTTCGGCGGCCCGTATCTGGGCTATATGACCTGCCGCAGGGAACTGATGCGCAAGCTGCCCGGCCGCATTGTGGGCCAGACCACCGACGCGGACGGCAACCGCTGCTTTGTGCTGACCCTGCAGGCCCGGGAACAGCATATCCGGCGGGAAAAAGCCTCCTCCAACATCTGCTCCAACGAGGCACTGTGCGCCATGACGGCATCGGTTTATCTGGCCGCCATGGGCCCGGCGGGCCTGCGCCGCGCGGCCGAAAACAGCGCCGCCCACGCCCACTACCTGGCCGCAGAGCTGGCCAAAATTCCTGGCTTTGGCCTGCGCAGCACAAAGCCCTTCTTCCATGAATTCCTCACCGGCTGCCCCATCGACCCCGACGCGCTGTGCCGGGCGCTGGAACCCGATGGCATTCTGGCAGGGCTTCCGGTGGAGGGCGGCATCCTGTGGTGCTGCACCGAACTGAACAGCCGTGAGGAGATTGACACGCTGGTGAAACGAATCCGGGAGGTGTGCGCACAATGAAACTGTTGTTTGAACGGAGCCGCTCCGGCCGGACCGAGAGCCTGCTGCCCCCCTGCGATGTGCCGCTGGTGGAATTTGACGCCGGCAGCCTGCGCGCCGCGCCGCCCCGCCTGCCGGAAATTTCCGAGGTGGACCTGGGCCGCCACTATACCGAGCTGGCCAAACAGACCCACGGCGTCAACGACGGGTTCTACCCGCTGGGCTCTTGCACCATGAAATACAATCCCCGCGTCAACGAGGAGATGGCCGCGCTGCCCGGATTTACCGACATTCATCCCCTCCAGCCCACCGGGACGGTCCAGGGCTGCCTGGAGGTGCTGGCCAAAACCGAGACGATGCTCTGTGAGATCACCGGCATGGACGGCATGACGCTGCAACCGGCCGCAGGCGCCCACGGCGAGTACACCGGCCTGCTGCTCATCCGCCGCTACCATCAGAGCCGTGGCGACACCGCCCGCACCAAAATTATTGTGCCGGATTCCGCCCACGGCACCAACCCGGCTTCCGCCGTCATGGCGGGCTTTACGGTGGTGTCGGTACCCTCCAACGCTGAAGGCGGCGTGGATCTGGACGCCCTGCGCGCCGCCGTGGGACCGGATACCGCCGGTCTGATGCTCACCAACCCCAACACGCTGGGCCTGTTTGACCCCAACATTCTGGAAATCACCCGCATTGTCCACGAGGCGGGCGGCCTGTGCTACTACGACGGCGCCAACCTCAACGCCATCATGGGCCATGTGCGTCCCGGCGATATGGGCTTTGACTGCGTCCATGTCAACCTGCACAAGACCTTCTCCACGCCCCACGGGGGCGGCGGTCCCGGCAGCGGCCCGGTGGGCTGCAAGGCATTTTTGGCGGACTTCCTCCCCGCGCCCCGCGTGGACTGCAAGGACGGGCAGTACCGCCTGTACACCCCCGCCCGTTCTTTGGGCCGGGTGCGCACCTTCCAGGGCAACTTCCTGGTGGTGGTGCGGGCGCTGACCTACCTCCTCACGCTGGGCAAACAGGGCATCCCCGAAGCCTCCGCCGGCGCGGTGCTCAACGCCAACTACCTGATGCACAAGCTGGCCGGCGCCTACCAGATGGCCTATGACACCCCCTGTATGCATGAGTTCGTCATGACGCTGGAACCCCTCAAGGCCGAAACCGGCGTCTCCGCCATGGATGTGGCCAAGCGGATGCTGGATTTTGGCATCCATCCGCCCACAATGTACTTCCCGCTCATCGTCCATGAGGCCCTCATGGTGGAGCCCACCGAGACCGAGAGCCCCGAGACGCTGGACGAGGCGGCAGAAATCTTCCTGCGGATTCTCGACGAGGCGAAAGCCGACGGGGCCAGCCTGCACAGCGCCCCCCGCGACTGTCCCATCGGTCGCCCGGATGAGGTCCGCGCCGCCCGCACGCCGGTGCTGCGCTATGAATTCGGGGTGGCCCAATGATCCGCCGCCTGACCGTGCTGCGCACCGGCAGCACCGACCCTTATCACAATCTGGCGCTGGAGGAGCTGCTGCTCCACAGCGTCGCGCCGGGGCAGTGTATCCTGTATCTGTGGCAGAACCAGCACACCGTGGTCATAGGCCGCAACCAGCACGCCGCCAACGAGTGCCGCATCCGGGAACTGGAAGCGGACGGCGGCCATCTGGCCCGCCGCCTTTCCGGCGGCGGGGCGGTCTACCACGACCTGGGCAATCTGAACTTTACCTTTCTGGTTCCCACCGGCGACTATGACCTGGCGCGCCAGAATGAGGTCATCCTCAGCGCTGTGCAGGCCGTGGGGGTCCGGGCCGAAAAGAGCGGCCGCAATGACCTGACGGTGGAGGGCAAAAAGTTCTCCGGCCATGCCTTCTACCGCACCGGCGACAAGAGCTACCACCACGGAACCCTTATGGTGGCGGTGGATAAGACCATCATGAGCCGCTATCTCAACGTCTCGCCGCTCAAGCTGCAGGCCAAGGGGGTGGCGTCGGTCAAATCCCGGGTGGCCAACCTGACGGACTATCTGCCCGGTCTGACCATCGCCGCGCTGAGCGATGCGCTGGTCCGGGCCTTCTCGGCGGTCTATGGCCTCCCGGTGGAGGAACTGCGGGAGCAGGAGCTGGACGCCGCACGCCTGGCCGAGGGCATCCGCCGCTTTGCGTCCCCCGAATGGAAATACGGCGACTGCCGCCCCCTGGAAATCAGCCGGGAAGCCCGGTTCGACTGGGGCACCGTGCGGCTGGATTATACGCTGGCGGACGGTGTCATCGCCGAGGCCGCCCTCTGGTCCGACGGGCTGGAAGCCGATTATCTCAGCGCCGTTCCGGCCCTGCTCCGGGGCTGCGCGCTCACGCCGCAGGACCTTGCGGCGCGGCTGGCCCCCACCGCACCCGATGCGTCGGTGGCCCGGGATCTGGCGGGACTGGTGCTGCAAAAGGAGGAATAAACCCATGTGCTACGATATCGCCGTCATCGGCGGCGGTCCCGGCGGGTATACCGCCGCCGCCAAAGCCGCCGCTGCCGGGTGCTCGGTGGTGCTCTTTGAGCAGGACGAGCTGGGCGGCACCTGCCTGAACCGGGGCTGTATGCCCACCAAGGCGCTGCTCCACGCCGCCGAAACCTACCACGCCATGACCCATTCGGAATCCCTGGGTCTGCGGGCCGAGGGGGCGGGCTATGACTTCGCCGCCATGCACGCCCGCAAAAACGCCGTGGTGCAGACTCTGCGCCAGGGCATTGAAAAGATGATGAAGTCCGGCAAGGTGACGGTGGTCAAAGGCCACGCGGTGTTTGCCGGGCAAGGGACCGTTCTCTGTGACGGCCAGACCTGGCAGGCAAAGGACGTCATTATCGCGGCGGGCGCCAAGCCCTGGCACCCGCCCATCGAAGGCGCGGACCTGCCCGGCGTTTTTAACAGCAACGACCTGCTGGAAGGGGAGGGCAAACACTTTGCCTCCCTCATCATCATTGGCGGGGGCGTCATCGGGGTGGAGTGCGCCTCCATCTATCTGCCGCTGGGCTGCAAGGTCACCATTCTGGAGGCCGCCGCCCATCTTTTGCCGCCCATGGACCGGGAAATCGCCCAGCGTCTGACCCTCACCCTCAAAAAACAGGGCGCAGCCATCACCGTGCAGGCCCAGGTGGAGCGCGTTGCCGGGACACCGGGCTGTATGACCGTCACTTACCGCGATAAAAAGGGCCAGGTCATGGAAGTGACCGCCGAGGGCGTCCTCATGGCCACCGGCCGCCGTGCCGATGCGCAGGACCTCTTTGCCCCCGGTGCCGCACCGGAGTTGAGCCGCGGCGCCATTGTGGGCGACGCCGTGGGCCGCACCAGTCTGCCCCATCTCTATGTCATCGGGGACGCCAGGGCCGGCAACATCCAGCTTGCCCATGTGGCCACAGCCCAGGCGGAAAACGCGGTGGCGGCCATTCTGGGCAGGGAGCCGCCGGTGGACACCGCCGTGGTGCCCAGCTGCGTCTACACCTCCCCCGAGATTGCCTCGGTGGGCCTGACCGAGGACGAGGCCAAAGCCGCCGGGCTGACCGTGCGCACCGGCAAGGCCCTCACCGGCGCCAACGGCAAATGCCTGATTGAGGGGGCCGAGAGCGGCTACCTCAAGCTGGTGGCCGATGCCGCCACCGGCCGCCTTGTGGGGGCGCAGCTGGTCTGCCCCCGGGCCACCGACCTGATCGGCGAGCTGACGCTGGCTGTGCAGCGGGGGATGACGGCATCCGAGCTGGCCGCCGTCATTCATCCCCATCCCACCTTCTGCGAGATGGTCCTCGCCGCTGCCCAGACCCTGGCGTGACAGGTTTGGCTCATCTCCTCATGATCCGTCCTTCCGGCGCAGCACCCTGCGGACAGTTCCGCACGGGCGCTGCGCCGGTTGCCTTGTTTCCCGGGAAATGAAGGAAAACTGAAAAATACCAGTTGACATCAGAAGTTTGTTGCGCTAAACTGCTTCGGGCAGGCAAAAGGCGCAACTTTCCGCCAACACCCCAAAAACCACCAAATATCTCTGAATTTTCCGGCTTTTTCCGTGGCCGCAGATCTCTGCGGCGCTATTTTTTCAATATAGAGTTAGAAAAAGCTAACAATTAAACCGTCCGGCGCAGCCGGGAAAGGAGCAATCCGCCATGATGATTGACAAACGACTGATCCGCACCGTACCGGACAGCAAACGGTACATAATGGCCAATGTGGCGATGCAGTGGTGCGCCCTGGCGGCGAACATTGCCATGATGGCCGCCTTCTGCCGCCTGCTGGAACGGTTGTATCTTGGCCGGTGCGCCACGGCGGACCTGGCGCTCACAGCCGTTGTGGCGCTGGCGGCGGTGCGGTTTGGGTGCCATCTGGGGGCATCCGCTGCAAAGACCTCCGCTTTGCCTATCCCCCGGACCGTGAGGTGCTCCGGGGTGTGGACATCACCATGCCCCGGGGCAGCTTTGTGGCGCTGGCCAATCTGGGCAGCACGCTGCAAAACACCTTTGCGGCAGGCAACCGCGTGCTGGATCTGCTGGAGGAACCCCCTGCCGTGCAGGATGTGACCGGCAGGGAAGAGGTTCCCTTCACCGGCGCGCAGGTCAGCCATGTGACTTTCTCCTACGGGGAGGAAACCATCCTCGAGGATCTGTCCCTTGCCATCCCCGAAGGCAGCATCACCGGCATTGTGGGACGCAGCGGCAGCGGCAAATCCACGCTGCTCAAGCTGCTCATGCGTTTCTGGCAGACCCGGCAGGGCAGCATCACAATCTCGGATCGGCCCATCGATGAGATCAACACCCAAAACCTGCGCGGGATGGAAAGCTATGTCACCCAGGAAACCGTCCTCTTCCACGATTCCATCCGCAGCAATCTGCGCATCGCCAAACGGGACGCCACCGATGCCGAGATCGAGCAGGCCTGCCGCAAGGCGTCGGTTCACGACTTCATCATGAGCCTGCCCCAGGGCTATGATACCCCCGTGGGCGAGCTAGGGGATACCCTCTCGGGCGGGGAACGCCAACGCCTGGGCCTGGCGCGGGCCTTCCTCCATGATGCCCCTCTGATGCTGCTGGACGAACCCACCAGCAACCTGGACAGCCTGAACGAGGCGGTGATTCTGCGCTCGCTGCGGGAGGAACGCCAGGGCAAAACCGTGGTGCTGGTTTCCCACCGGGCTTCCACCATGTGGGTGGCCGATACCGTCTGGTCGGTGGAAAACGGCCGCATGAGCTAAGGCAACATCGCACAATTCACGGCGAACGCCTTACGCACCGCTCCGGCGGCTGCGGCGCACCATCTGCATCGCAAAAATGCTCAAGAATACACAAAGTATTCTCTGCGCTTTTTGCTTGGCATCTGGCACACCTCGCTCGCCGTATCAGCGCGTAAAATTGTGCGGTGTTGCCCTAAAACAGGAGGAAAAATGATGAACGTCAAAAAGATTCTGTTTCTCGCAGTGGGCTGTGTGGCCCTTGCCCTCGGCGCGGTGGGAACCGTGCTGCCCATTCTGCCCACGGTGCCCTTCCTGTTGCTGGCGGCCTGTTGCTTTGCCCGCAGCTCCACCCGGCTGCACCGCTGGTTCACCGGAACCCGGCTCTACAAGGACAATCTGGAAAGCTATGTTCAGGGCAAAGGCATGACCCGCCGTGCCAAAATCCGCATCATGGTGACCGTGACGGTGCTCATGGCCATCGGGTTTGTCATGATGGACCAGGTGCCGGTGGGCCGTGTGGTGCTTGCCTGTGTATGGGCCTTTCATCTGCTCTACTTTGTGTTTGGTGTCAAGACGCTCCGCCCCGAAGAGCAGGATGCGTAACGCAAAACCGCAAAACTTCATCACAACAGAAATGCCGCCGCTGCCGGGTACTTCCCGTCAGCGGCGGCGTTTTCCTTTTACACAAACAGGCTGTTTTTTGCGGGGCGGGCATACTGATCCTCCAGCTCGTGCTGGTGGTAAAGATATCCCGGATCATCGTAATATTTTGCCCCTCTGGGACAACCCTTGACGCAGGCGCCGCACTTGATGCAGACCCCTTTCACCACTGTGGGATCGGCTGGGTCAATGGAACCCATGGGGCAGATCCGGGCGCATATGCCGCAGCGGTCGCAGGCGTCGCTGGTTTTCGGCTTGACCTTCAGGATGTTGATGGGCGTTCCGTTGCGGTCCCTTGGCGTGTAATAGGGGCGGATGGGGGAGCAGCCGTCCACCGCGACAGGGCAGGCGGGTGCACCGCAGAGCGCCTGGACCTTGCGGGCAACACGGACGGCAAAATCCGAGGCTTCTTTGTGATCGGACGCATCTGGACGCCCGGCCGCCAGCGTGCGGGAAAAAGCGTGCTCCCCCACAAAAGCGCCGGCTGCCACCGTGCAAAACCCGCTGTTTTGCAGGCAGTCCCGCAGTTCGATCAGGGCATCGTCAAAATTCCGGTTGCCAAAAAGCACCACCGGCACCGCCAGAGCACCGTTGCCCAAAAAGCCGCTCTTCATAAAGGGGAGCAGCAGATTGGGCACCCGCCCCGCATAGGTGGGCACCCCGAACACCACCAGATCCGCCGGCCCAAAAACATAGCGCTTCTGCCGTGCGGCGGGCAGCGTGAAATCCACGGTGGCGGTGCCGCAGCCCAGCTGCTCCGCCAGCACCCCCGTCAGCCATTCCACCACCCGCTTTGTGGTCCCGGTGGCGCTGAAAAAGACGGCATGGACCCGCTCAATCACCATATCAGACACCCTTTCTCAATATGTGTTTGCTAAACCGGCGCAAGGACGCCGTTTTTATTTTCCCTGCATCACGGACCGCTCGCCGCTCTTGAACTGTTTGGCGTACTGCTTGGGGGAAATGCCGGTGCAGGAACTGAAGGTGCGGATAAAGTGGGCGTAGGACTGGAACCCCGACCGTTCACCCGCCTCCTGCACGGTACAGCCCTGCCGCAGCTGACGCTGGGCTTCCAGAATGCGAAGCTGAATCACATACTCCATCACGCTGAACCCGGTACCCTTCTTAAAAATGTGGCACAGATAATGTTTGCCGATGAGAAAGTGATGGGCCAGATCATCCAGCGTGATGGGCTGGGTGTAATTCTGCTGAATGTATTCCAGAATGGGCAGAACCCGGTCATAGTCCGGCGCCGAGGTGCCCGGCTGGGCGGGAACGTTCTGCACAAGGCCGCAGATCTGCAAAAGGATCTGCAAAAGGGTGATTTCCCGCTGGATATCCCATCCCAGAACCTCCTGGTCCGCCGGGACCCGCAGCTTTTCCAGCATGGCGATCAGCTCCCGGGCCTGGGCGGAATCCAGCTGAACGCAGGGGGGGCAGCTCTGGAGCATCGAGGCAAAGTTGGTGCATGGGCTGGACAGGTTGTTCAGCAGGGAGGGCAGAATCCGCAGCACATACCGATCAAACACCGTTCCCGGCGCCCCTGCCGTGCGGTGCAGTTTGTTGCTGCCCAGAACCAGCAGCGAGTTGGCGTGCAGCGGGTACATTTCCTTGTCATAAAACAGCTCGCCGCCCTCGCTCAGAACCAGTATCAGCTCCACACCCTCGTGAAAATGCAGCTGGTGCATATGCCAGGAATCATCCTGTTTTAAATTAATCTGATATTGCTGTGCGTACATCGGACGCCACTTCCTTATCTGTCACAGACTGAGCAATAAACGCAAATTTCTGCGGATTCTGATGTGAGAAATCTGCTCTCTTTTCTAAGATTATAGAGAGGATTTTTCCAAAAGTCAATCAGAATCTACAAAAAATTGTTTACTTAAAAGGATTTTTTAAGTAAATAGCGGCCAAAACGGGCGGGAAATCCGCAAAATGTGGACAAATTGTTGCCAAAGAGCAAAAAACGTAAATTTAAAGTCAATATGCGGAGAAAATTTTGGCAAGTTGCGTGATAAAATGCGACCATAACGTAAGAAACGGAAAACAGGAGGTGAACATTATGTGGACAAGCCAAAGCATGACGCTGTTGGAATCGCTGACGGTTTCGGCCATGGGGTTGACGGTAGTGCTTGGCGTACTCTCAATGCTGGCCATAGCGATTGTGCTTTTCTCAAAGCTGTTGAACCTTGGCGGCAAAAAGGCGGCACCTGCGGCACCACAGCCCGCAGGGCCGCAGGGCCCCACCGAGGAGGAGCAATGCGCGGTCATCCTCTCGGTTATCTGCGAGGAGCTGCGCGCCGATCCAAAGGACATTCAGATCAAAAGCATCCGCAGGCTATAAGCCACACCGATTGGGAGGTCAATTCTTAAAAAGTCCTGCCCCCACGGGAAAGAGGACAGGACTTTTTGCTATTTCCGGTGATCCCGGTCTTCCTTGTAGGCGGCCCAGAGCTTGTTGACCTCGGCTCCGCAGAGGAAAATGATCATGCAGAAGTAAAGCCAAAGCATAATCAGGCAGATGGCCGCCAGGCCGCCGTAGATATAGGAGGCGTTGGGGGAGTACTTGATATACAGCGAGTAAAAGAAGGAGAACAGCATCCATCCCACCGAGGCAACGACGGCTCCCGGCACATGGGGCAGCACCCGGTTCTTCAACCCCCGCAGCCCCGGCATACCACGGCTGCGCCGGGCGGTGGAGGTGTACATGGCGGTGAACACCACTGTCATAAACAGGATCAGCAGCGGGGTGCGCCACCGCAGGGCGGAGGTCAAAAACTGCAAAAAGGGAAGGTGCTTGAGCAAAAAATCCCCGAACACCAGCAGAACCATGGTGAACAGCAGCAGCCCGATGAAAACCAGCGTGTTGAGCAGGGACTTAAGCCGTTTGAGCACATACCCGCTGGGCGCTGCGGCATGGTAGATTGTCTCCAGCCCCGAGCGGATGGCCGCCATCCCCTTGGAGGCGCTCCACAGTACCATAATGGCGGACAGGGACATCAGAGAAACCTGTGGAGCATCCTGCAGGTCCCCCAACAGCGGGCCCAGAAAGCTGGCCAGCTCTTCCGAGATGGAATATTGGGCAAATGCGTTCTGCCAGTCTGCGGGGATAAACAGGCTGATGAAGGAGATGAGCAGGGAAAGGAAGGGCACCACCGAGATGATCACGAAGAAGGAGGCCTGCGCAGCGTACACGGTGACCTTGTCATTGTTGATGATGCGGACAATACGGATGCCCTCCTCAATGATTTGCCGTGTGCGGGACTTTTGCGGCTCCATCTGAAAAATCCCCCCCCGTCCATCAAGAATAATCGTGACTTCCCGGCAAGACAGCAGAAAGTACGCGGTAATATTGTGTATCTTATAATATGAGCCTGGAAATGTCAAGAAAAACGGCGCGATATCAAAGAACCGTGGCGAGCAGCATGGCACACAACGGCAGGGTGACGATGCTGATCAGGGTGGACACAACCACCAGACCGGCGGCAAACTCTTCGTCATGATGATACCGAACGGCAAAAACAGAGGTGATTGCCGCGCAGGGGCAGGCTTCCAGCAGAAGCACAACCTCGCCGACCATCCCACGGAACCCCAGAACAGCAAACAACGCAATACAGACGGCCGGAATGACCAGCATCCTCAGGGCCATGACACCCCAGAGAAGACGGTTGCGGATCACCCGTCCCAGCCTGCTGGAGGCAATGAGCATTCCGGTGATGAACATGGAAAGCGGCGTGTTCATGGCTCCGATCAGGCCCAGTGGTTTTTGGATGATTTCCGGGACCGGAATGCGCAGAAAATAAATGATGAGCCCTGCCACAACGGCATAGAGCACCGGCGTCCGAAGAATGCTGGCGGCAATCTCCCTTCGGCGGGTTTCGCCGCTGACCATGGCGGCGCCAATGGTCCATAGCAGCAGGTTGAACATTGTCACATAGGCGCTGGCATACAGCAGCCCCTCGGCACCGAAGAGGGATTCGATCAAAGGAAAGCCCATATAGGCTGCGTTGGAAAAGATACAGGCGAACCGCCGGATGGAAAGCTGCTCCCCCCTGACGTTGCGAATCAGAAAAAAGGTGATGGCAAAGCCTGCCAGCAGGACCAGAAGGCTCCACCCGAAAGCTCTCAGCAGATTGTGCCCGGTGGAAGGGTTGTATTCTGTCAGGTAGGAGTTGACCACCATGGCCGGCACCACCAGATTGAGCAGAAGGTCGGAAAAGGCGCGTTTGTCCCCGGGATGGACACCCCCCGCCCTGGTGCATACGACCCCTGCCAACATCAGCAGAAAGAGGACGAACACTTGCTTGAACGTAATAACAGCCAAATCCATGCTTGTTTTACTCCTTTGGATCACAACCTGCACAAAGGCGGAATCCTTTTTGGAAATCCGGGTCCGCCGGCTTATTTCCAGCTTTCCCACACCTCGGGGCAGTAGCCTGCGGCGGCCTGCCGGCCGTTTCGCACAATCGGCTGGCGGAGCAGCTGCTGGTTTTCAAACAGCTTGTCCGCCTGCTGGCTCTCGTCCAGCCACTGAAGCAAAGCGAGCGCGTCCCTGTCTTTGGCGTTGGGGTCCGCCAGAGTCTGCCAGCCGCCCAGGGCGCGGCAAACGCTGTCATATTCGCCGCGGCTCAGTCCTTTTTCCTTCAAATCCACCATCTGGAACCGGATGCCCCGCTCCTTGAACCAGCGCTGGGCCTTTTTGGTGTCAAAGCTCTTGGCGGTGCCAAAAATCTGAATGTTCATCCATACAATCTCCTTTGTGTTTGCCCCTATTGTACCGCACCTGCCGTGCGCCGGCAACTGTGTTTGGTGATTTTGTCACGGAAAAGGGGAGAGCATTGGGGTATACTATGGCTGTAATCAAAAAAACAAACCAAGGAGGAACAGCATATGTCTGCTACCGCTCTCAATAAAAACAATTTTGATGAATTTGTCCTCAACTCCGACAAACCGGTGCTTTTGGACTTCTGGGCCAGCTGGTGCGGCCCCTGCCGGATGGTCAGCCCCCTCATTGAGGAGATCGCCGACGAGCGAACCGACATCCGGGTGGGCAAGGTTAATGTGGACGAAAACCCCGAGCTGGCCAGCCGTTTCGGCGTCATGAGCATCCCCACCCTCGTGGTGGTGAAAAACGGCCAGATCACCAACCGTTCGGTGGGCGCCCGTCCCAAGGCCCAGATTCTCGAGCTGCTGTAACACGCCGCATCTCCAAAAATCCCCTGCCGGGTTTGGGCGTTGCTCGTAAGACAGTTAAATAGGCAAAAGGCGTGACGAAAGTGGTCACGCCTTTTGCCTTAAGAAGATAGCCGCAAAGCGGCGCAAGGGATACAATCCCTTGTTCGGAACATAGTGACGCAAAAAGCCCCGGACATTCAGGTGTCCGGGGTGTTCGGTCTCTCTGAGCACACATACTGGGCTTGCCCCGTATAGAAGTGCGCTCTTTATCAGTTCGACAAATTGGAATTTATGAAATAGGTAATTCAGAATGGGCGATATTAGCCCCATTATTTATGAAATAATAATTTGCACCTAAATTCAGAATAGCATAGGACAAATCACCTGGATAAGTCAAGGAAGCCACGCACATTTCATCTGTTTCGTTGTTATAATACATTTGAGAAATAAAGCAGATTTTATCAGCTTCGGAATAAGATGTGGTTTCAAACTCTTCAACGAAATTGTCATCAATGGCAAAGGTGAAACTCTTTTTGTAGCGGAACAACAAAGACGAAACTTCTTTAATTTCGATTTCTAGTTTGCAAGTTCCGACTTTTTCTTTCTGAGGTGTAAGAATATCTCCATCACCTGAAATTCTGTGTGTGGTTGTCATAGGGAAAAACACAACAGAAAGAATAACAATGATAGCAAAGGCAAGGGAGAGTTTCTTTTTCATGTATTCACACTCCTTCGTCAAATTCCAGTTTATCGGCCTGCTTAATTATATCATACGGCTTCAATATATGCAAGAAAAGTCCCGGCAGACATTACTGCCGGGACTGAAACTGTTTTACGAGCACCCGCCTTTGCCGGCAGGGGATTGGCTTTTTTGTGGGATTATTTGTTCTTTTTGCTGGTGGCCTTCATGCGCAGGTCGTGGTCCAGAATGCGCTTGCGGATTCGCAGGCTTTCGGGGGTGACCTCCAGCAGCTCATCGGGCGCCAGAAATTCCAGGCAGGCCTCCAGGCTGAGCTTGGTCACCGGGATCAGGCGCAGTGCGTCGTCGCTGCCGGAAGCGCGGGTGTTGGTCAGGTGCTTGGTCTTGCAGACATTCACTGTGATGTCCTCGCCGGTGGGGGTGTACCCCACAACCTCGCCCTCATACACCTTTTCGCCCGCAGTCACAATCAGGGTGCCGCGCTGCTGGGCGTTGAACAGGCCATAGGTCACGGCATCGCCGGTGTCAAAGCTGATGAGGGAGCCGGTGGAGCGGGTGGCGATGTCGCCGCACCACTCGTCGTAGCCGTCAAAAATGGTGTTCATGATGCCCTCGCCGTGGGTGTCGGTCAGGAACTGGCTGCGGTAGCCAAACAGGCCGCGGCTGGGCATACGGAACTCCAGACGGGTGCGGCTGTTCATCATCTGCATATTCATCAGGATTGCCTTGCGGGCGCCCAGGGCGGTCATGACGTTGCCCTGATAGGTTTCCGGCACGTCGATGACCACGCGCTCCATGGGCTCCATCGTCTTGCCGTTCTCCTCATGGGTCAGAACGTGCGGGGGGCTGACCTGAAGCTCATAGCCTTCGCGGCGCATCGTCTCGATCAGGATGGACAGATGCATCTCGCCCCGGCCCATGACGCGGAAAGAATCGGTGGTGGCGGAATCCTCCACCCGCAGTGCCACGTCCTTGAGCAGCTCGCGGTTCAGGCGCTCACGGATCTGGCGGGAGGTCACATACTTGCCCTCCTTGCCGGCAAAGGGGGAGTCATTGACCGAGAAGGTCATCTCGACGGTGGGATCGTTGATCTTGACAAAGGGCAGCGGCTGCACCTTGGAGGGGTCGCAGACCGTGTTGCCGATGGTAATGTCCGGCAGACCGGAGAACGCCACAATGTCGCCGGCGGAAGCCTGCTCAATGGGCTCGCGGCCGTTGGCCTTGAAGTCAAACAGCTTGGTGATGCGGCCGGTCATGTGCAGATCCGGGTTATGCCAATCGCACACCTGAACCTGCTGGCCCACCTTGACCACGCCGTTCTGGATGCGTCCCACGCCCATGCGGCCCACAAAATCATTGTAGTCCACACTGGAAACCAGCATCTGGGCGGGGGCGTCGGGGTCACCCTCGGGGGGCGCCACATATTTCAGAATGGTCTCAAACAGAGGCTTCAGGTCGGTGCCGTTCTCGGGATGGGTCCAGTCATAGCTGGCGGTGCCGTTGCGGCCGGAGCAGAACACCATGGGACTGTCCAGCTGTTCGTCGCTGGCGCCCAGATCCATCAGCAGCTCCAGAATCTCATCGATGACTTCGGCAATGCGGGCGTCGGGGCGGTCGATCTTGTTCACCGCGATCACCAGCGAAAGGTTCTGCTGCAAAGCCTTCTGCAGAACAAAACGGGTCTGGGGCATACAGCCCTCGGCGGCGTCCACCAGCAGCAGAACGCCGTTGACCATCTTGAGCACGCGCTCCACCTCGCCGCCAAAGTCGGCGTGGCCCGGGGTGTCCACAATATTGATCTTGACGCCATTGTACTCGCAGGAGCAGTTCTTGGCCAGGATGGTGATGCCGCGCTCCCGCTCGATGGCGCCGGAGTCCATCACGCGCTCCGCCACCTGCTGGTTGGAGCGGAAGGCGCCGGACTGCTTGAGCATCTGGTCCACCAGGGTGGTCTTGCCATGGTCGACGTGGGCGATGATGGCAACGTTGCGAAGATTTTGCTGGATCATATACTACGATACCTCTTTTTACACTCTCAAAATACTTTCCAAACCTTACCGCGGCGGCCTTGCCGCACACATACACTATATTTTACGACACAATGGCAAAATTGTCAAGAATCGTAAATTTGTTTTTCCTGTGCTATAATAAAAATAATCGAGCGGATTTTGCGCGATTTCCTGTATATTTGCGCAAAACCGTCCCGGAATTGACTTTTTTGAGGGGAAGCAACCTGCAATGGCAAACACACGACACAAGGTAAACATCATCGGACACAAAAACCCTGACACCGACTCCATCTGTTCCGCCCTGGCCTATACCTACCTGAAAAACCAGCTCGGAGACAACGCCACCTATGAGGCCCGCCGTGCCGGGCAGGTCAACCGCGAAACCGAGTTTGTCCTCAAGCATTTCGATGTGGAGGCGCCGCGTCTGTGTACCGACGTCAGCCCCCAGGTGAAGGACATCGATATCCGCCGCCAGCCCGGCATTGACGCCGAGATGAGCGTTCGCGCCGCCTGGACCATGATGCGCGATGTGGAGATTGACACCCTCTGCGCCGTGGGTCCCGACCGGGAACTGCAGGGGCTGATCTCCATCAAGGACATTGCCAACGCCAACATGGACCTCTTTGACACCGAGGTTCTCTCCAAGGCGGGAACCAGCTATCGCAACGTTCTGAGCACGCTGGAGGGCCAGATGCTGGTGGGCGACCCCGATGCCCGCATCACCCGGGGCCGCATCTTTATCGGGACCAGCCCCGAAATTATGGATGGCGCCGTCCATCCCGGCGACCTGGTTCTTGTCACCAACCGCTACGAGGTGCAGATGTGTGCCATCGACTGCGGCGCGGGGGCCATTGTGGTCTGCTGCGGCTCCGCCGTGCCCCGCACCATTCTGGCCCGCGCCCAGGAGAAGGGCTGCATGGTCATTACCACCCCCTTTGACTCCTACGCTGCGGCGCGTCTCATTTCCACCGCCGCGCCGGTGCGCCATTTCATGCGCACCCGGGACCTGATGCTGTTCAGCGTCAATACCCCCGTGGAGGATGCCCGCAAGGTGATGGCCAGCGTGCGCCACCGCTACTTCCCGGTTCTTGACGAGAACGGCAAGTACTGCGGCGTGATCAGCCGCCGGAATATGCTCAATGTCCACCGCAAACAGGTCATCATGGTGGACCACAATGAGCGCGGCCAGGCCGTGGACGGTCTGGAACAGGCGGAAATCCTGGAGGTCATCGATCATCACCGTCTTGGCTCGCTGGAAACCACCGAGCCGGTCTATTTCCGCAATGTGCCGGTGGGCTGCACCGCAACCATCGTCTACACCATTTTTGGCGAGAAAAACATTCCCATCCCCAAGGCCATCGCGGGGCTGCTGCTCTCCGCCATTCTGTCCGACACCCTCATGTTCCGTTCCCCCACCTCCACCATGCTGGATAAGGCTGCGGCCGAGGCCCTGGCGGTCATTGCGGAAGAGGACATTCCCACCTATGCCGAGCAGATGTTTGAGGCGGGCGCCGATCTGGCCGGCCGTACGGCGGACGATGTGTTTTTCTCGGACTTCAAGGTGTTCAGCCGCGGCGACGCCAAGTTTGGCGTGGGCCAGTCCATCTATATGACGGCCAAATCCATTGCAGCGGCCGAAGCGCTGGTCAAGCCCTTCCTGACCGAGGCGCTGGCCCAGGCGGGGGTGCCCATGGTATTCTTTATGTGCACCAACATGAAGGACCAGACCACCGACCTGCTCTTCTGCGGGCAGGACGCCGGGGAGATTGTCAGCGAAGCGTTCCATACCGGGGTTCAGGACGGCATGGCGGTTCTGCCCGGCGTGGTGAGCCGCAAAAAACAGCTGATCCCCCCGCTCATGGCTGCCATCCAGGCCCGTCAGGGCTGACGGGGCCGGCATCGGCCGCATGATTCAAAAAATCCATCCCTCTGCCGGTTGTGCCCGGCAGGGGGATTCTCTATTTTCTAAAAAAATTTACGTTTTTTTCATTGCTTTTGCGTTTATACAAAGCGTATAATAAAAATGCGTTATTTTTTATGGTAATTGACTGATATTCCGAAAACAAAGGAGGCCGCCATCATGAGCGAATACGCTGCCATTGAAAAGGAAGCTGAAATTTTTACCGGGATCTGTTCCCGCAACGATGCCATCGACCCCGCCCTGTTTGACCGGTACGGCGTCAAGCGCGGCCTGCGGGACAAGGACGGCAACGGTGTGGTTGCGGGCATCACCAACATCTCCCGCATTGATGCCTTCGAAATGCGCGACGGCGTCAAGACCCCCTGTGAGGGCAAGCTGTGGTACCGGGGTTACAATGTCTACGACTTGATCCGCGGCCTGCGGGGCAAGCGCTACGGCTTTGAGGAGATCGCCTATCTGCTGCTGCTGGGCGACCTGCCCACCCGGGATCAGCTCAATACCTTCACCGACTGCCTGACCAAATGCCGCGACCTGCCCAGCAACTTTGTGCGGGATGTGATTATGAAAGCCCCCAGCAAAGACCTGATGAACAGCCTGACCCGCAGCGTGCTGACGCTGGCCTCCTATGATGATTCGGTGGGGGACAACTCCCTCCAGACCCAGATGGAGCAGTGCATCAAGCTCATCAGCGTTTTCCCCATGCTTGCGGTGTACGGCTACCATGCCTACAACTACTACCTCAATGACGGCAGTATGTATATCCACCGTCCCCAGCCCGAGCTTTCCACCGCCGAAAACCTGCTCCAGATGCTGCGCCCCGACCAGCAGTACACCCCGCTGGAAGCCCATGTTCTGGATATTGCTCTTCTGCTCCATATGGAGCACGGCGGCGGCAACAACTCCACCTTCACCACCCGCGTGGTGACCTCCTCGGGGGCGGATACCTACTCGGTCATGGCGGCGGCTCTGTCCAGCCTCAAGGGTCCCAAGCACGGCGGCGCCAACATCAAGGTCATGGAGATGATGGAGGACATCCGCGCCCATGTGAAGGACCCCGCCGATGAGGACGAGATCCGCGCCTATCTGGGCAAAATCGTGGATAAAGAGGCTTTTGACTGCAAGGGCCTCATCTACGGTATGGGCCACGCGGTGTACTCCCTCTCGGACCCCCGTGCCGTGGTGTTCAAGAGCTTTGTCCAGCAGCTGGCCATGGCAAAGGGCCGCAAGGAGGATTTTGATTTTTACAACAGCATTGAGCGCCTGGCACCCCAGGTCATTGCGGAAAAGCGCCATATCTACAAGGGCGTCTCCACCAACGTGGACTTCTATTCCGGCTTTGTCTACAATATGCTGGGCATCCCGGTGGAGCTGTATACCCCGATCTTCGCCATTGCCCGTGTGGTGGGCTGGAGCGCCCACCGCATGGAGGAGCTGGTCAATGTGGATAAAATCATCCGTCCCGCCTACCAGAGCATCATGGAACCCCGGGAATACAAGCCCATCGAGGAGCGCAGCTGACCGTGTTCCCGCGCCGTGGGCAGACAGCGGTTCTGTGCACCGTCCCCGGAATCCGCATTTTTTCTCAAACACCTATTGACAAATTGCGCCCGCCGTGGTACTATAATCCACGCAGCATGTTCCCATACAGGAACTGACCCATGCGCGCCCGTAGCTCAGGTGGATAGAGCAACTGCCTTCTAAGCAGTGGGCCAGGGGTTCAAGTCCCTTCGGGCGCATTGTATGGTGCCTATGGCGCAGTTGGTTAGCGCGCCAGATTGTGGCTCTGGAGGCCGAGAGTTCGAATCTCTCTAGGCACCCCACCAAAGACCGCACAGTTTTGCTGCGCGGTCTTTTCTTATAATGGGCCGTCGCCAAGCGGTAAGGCAGAGGACTTTGACTCCTCCATCCGTCGGTTCAAATCCGGCCGGCCCAACCAAAATGCCTGATCTGCTTTGCGCGGATCAGGCATTTTTATCATTCACGCCAAAAAAATAACGGAGGACGGCAGAATCTCGGCCGTCCTCTTTCTTCTTTTATACGCAATCCCGCACAATTCACAGCGAACGCCTTGCGCACTGCCGGCGGCCCCTTCGCCTGCAAAATGCGGCAGACCGGACGGCCCGAGAGCTGGGACTGTCCGGTCTGGAGGCATCCCTGTCTCTCACAAATTGCGCAGGGGCTTACCCCACGACTGCGCCATGCCGTGGCCTGCGGCGGGCTGAAGGGCGTGTTTCCGGGCGGTCAGCGCCCGGTGTGAACCAGTTTGGGATAGATCTTGTTCATCCGCGCATCGTCAAAATGTTCGTCCAGCGCCTGTTCCACGGCATTCTGCGGGGCGACCCCTTCCAGACGCGCGTCGTAGCGGATCAGCGCCGCCGCGCTGACCACCATGTCCACCGCCAGGAACGCCGTCAGGCAGACGGTCAGCACCTGCCCGGGACGTTTGGGAATCCGCTCAATCAGGCGGTCCAGCGGCGGGAACAGTACCTTGAACCAGACCACTGCGGCCAGGCCCCAGAAAAAGCAGTACAGCAGATTGATGCGTCCGCCCAGGTTGAAGGGCAGCGCGCTGTAATCCCAGAAAACCGCGCCGAATACAAGTTCGGTAAAGACACTGCACAGATACTCGTAGGCGCCGCCCAGCAGGGTGCCCGTTGCAAAAAGCCAGAGTACGGACCGGTCCCTGTACTTGTAAAGCGCCAGCGTCACCAGCGCGATGGCCAGCCCCCACACGATGGAGAAAGGCCCCCAGACCAGACTGGAACGGCTCATCCAATATCCGGCGGTAATGCGGCAGAAAATGGTTTCCGTGATGTCGCCGCCGAACGCCCCGATCACAAAGAGCAGCAGAATTTTGGGCGCGCTGCACCCTTCGGCAAAGATCTGGGACTTTTCTTTTCTGCGCCGGGCCAGATCGGCAGCGGGCACGGTGCGGCGGATGTGCCGTTCGGTCCGTTCCAGAATCCACAGTCCCAGCCGCAGCGTCAGGGTGGCAAGCCGGTTGTTGACGGCGTCCACCTGGGGCAGCCGGTCCCGCAGCCCGGCCAGTGTCAGCCCGGTGCCCAGGCAGTCGGCCGCAAAGACGGCCAGCGATGCCCACAGGAGAACGTGCGCCGCCCCGGCAGGGACCAGCCCGTACAGCCGGAGCAGCAGCGGCGTCAGCCACTTGACGGTGATGACGCCCAGCACACCCCAGATCGCCGAGGCCGACAGACTGATGTACCCGTCCAGATGGAACCGGCGGCCGGAATAATCCCACCAGCGGGTGTGGGTATAGCGTTCCAGCCAGTGCCCAGCCACCCATTCCACCGCTGTGGCGTAAAGCGCGCTGCCCAGGAACAGGAAAAACCATCCCCCGGCCAGCTCCTGCAAGCCGACCGAGACAATGCAGCCGGTGATGCCGTAGACCAGGCACAGCGAACCGTGGAGCACCCCCCGGTCCTGGTACCGCCGCTGCCGCAGCGCGGTGTAAACCACCTCCAGCACCCAGCCCAGAAACGAGAAGGCAAAAAACAGCCAGACCAGTTGGTAAAACATAAAATCCCCCTATCCTGTCATTCTCAGAGAAATACCCCTATGATACAGGATACGAGGGAACAATGCAAGTTATGGCAAAATTCCAAAATTTATTCACAGGTCAGCCGGTGGCCGCCGCTGACATAGCGGGCGGTGGGGTCCACCAGGTTGTCCGGCTGCTGTCCGGCGGCGTAACGCCGGAGATTGTGCACAAAAATCCCCACAATATTGTCCAGCGTTTTTGGCAGGCTGAACCGGCCCGAGATGTGGGGCGTAATCAGCACGTTGGGCTCCCTCCACAGCGGGTGGCCGGGGGGCAGCGGTTCGGGGTCCGTCACGTCCAGCGCCGCAGCAAACAGCTGGCCGCTGTGCACCGCCTCCGCCAGCGCGTCGGAGTCCACTGCGGTGCCCCGCCCCACGTTGATGAGAATGGCCCCGTGTTTGCAGCGCGCCAGCCGGGCCGCGTCGAACATATGGGCGGTCTGTGCCGTGCCGGGCAGGCTCAATGCCACCAGATCCGCCTCCGCCAGTTCATCGTCCATGCGGGCCTGGTCCACCACCCGCAGACAATACGCGGGGCAGGGGACCCCGGGGTGGACGGTGCGCCGCACACCCACCACCTCGGCGCCCAGCGCATGGGCCCGGCGGGCAAAGCAGGAACCGATGTCCCCCAGCCCCACACAGACCACCCGGGACCCCGCCACGGACCGCACCGGGCGGTCGATGGCGTCCCACTCCTGTCGGTTCTGGCGGTCGCGATAGAGAAACAGATCTTTCAGCAGCCCCAGCCACATGGCCAGCATCCACTCGCTGATGGCAAGCCCGTAGGCGCCGGTGGCATTGGTGATCATACAGCTCCCGGGCAGCACGCCGGGAGCCAGATAGGCGTCCGGCCCCGCAAAGTTGGACTGGAACCATTCCAGATGCCGGTTCTGCCGGATCAGCTCCACCGGTACGTTGCCCAGAATGGCATCGGCCCACAGGACGTCCCCGGCGGTGGCGGTTTCTGCCGTGGTAAAGCGAAACCGGAAGGATGGCACGCTCTGCTCCAGAGCGGCGCGCTGCGCGGGGGTCACCGGCAGCGCCACAAGAATGTTCTTTTCCATGAAATCTCCTCCCCGCGGTCTCACACGCCCCGCTCCTGTTTGCTGAAAATGCAGCCGCAGTAATCCTGCCGGTACAGCCCATACGCGCGGCTCAGCTCCAGACTGCGTTTGTAGCCGTCCTTTTTGCGGAACTCGCTTTGCAGGTAGTGCAGCCCATACTGTTCCGCCAGCTCGCATCCGATGGCATTGAGCCGCACCGGGTCCTTGACCGGCGAGATGGACAGCGTGGTGGTAAACCACCCAAAGCCATGCGCCGCAGCGTACCGGGCCGCCTGCTCCAGCCGCAGCCGGTAACATACCGTGCACCGGGCCCCGCGCTCCGGTTCCTGTTCCAATCCTTGCACGGCGCGGTAGAACTCGTTGGGGGCGTAGGGCAGTTCCACCACCTCCACGCCTCGGGCGGCATATCCGGCGTCCCGCACAAAGCGTTCCAGCTCTTCCTCCCGCCGGTGATACTCCTGCGGCGGGGCAATGTTGGGGTTATAATACAGGATGGTGACGGCAAAATGCCCGGTCAGCCGTTCCAGCGTGGCGCTGGAGCAGGGGGCGCAGCAGGCGTGGAGCAGCAGCTGCGGGCGTTCCCCGGCCTGCTCCAGCGCCGCAATGGTCTTTTCCATCACCAGTTCATAGTTGATTCGGTTGGGCAAGAAACATCCACCTCGTTTCTATGGGCTGGTATCATTATACCGCCGACCCGCGTTTTTTTGTAGCGCTTTTCTTAAAAAGTTGAAGAATTCGTCACGTTTTTTTCATAAGTTTGATGTATTCTATCCTTGTTCCCAAAAGGGAGACGCCGGAAGGGAACAGGGACCCGGCCGGCAGCACAGATCCCCTTGGGGGACAATGCAGACTTTTTTTCATCCACTCCTCTTTCTCTTTTTCTTCTTTTCGGAACCCCCCCGCGCAGGAACAGGGATCTGCGCGGGGGGCTTTCTTTGTGATGGCAGAAACAAAAAGGCGATGGAACAAACATTCCATCGCCTTTTTCAAGTCGAGGTGACAGGACTCGAACCTGCGGCCTCGTGGTCCCAAACCACGCGCGCTACCAGCTGCGCAACACCTCGTGATAACTTCTCTATTATACGCGGTGAAGCGCGCTGCGTCAAGACAAAAATGCGTCAAACACGCAAAGCCGGTGGGAAAACGGGTATTGCAAAAGCCGTCCCCGGCGGTACCGGGAACGGCTGCTTCAATGGGAGGATGAATTTTTATTCAGCGCTTGTTGCTCTTGCGCCACAGGCCCATCTTTTCGGCCTCGGCAATCAGCTCCTCCCGGAAATCAGGATGGGCAATGCCAATCAGCGCCTCGGCACGCTCCCAGGCCGTCAGTCCCTTCAGGCGGGCCATGCCGTACTCAGTCACCAGATAATCGGTGTTGGCGCGGGTATCGGTCACAATGCTGCCGGGATGCAGGGTGGGCCGGATGCGGCTCTCCAGCTTGCCGGTCTTTTTGTTCATGAAGGTGGAGGACAGGCAGATGAAGCTCTTGCCGCCCTTGGACAGATAGGCGCCCAGAACAAAGTCCAGCTGGCCGCCTGCGCCCGAGATGGGCCGGATGCCGCTGCTCTCGGCATTGACCTGGCCGTAAAGATCGACGTCAATGGCATTGTTGATGGAGATGAAGTTGTCCAGGCTGCTGATGACCCGAACATCGTTGGTGTAATCCACAGGGGCGGACATACACTCGGGGTTGTTGTCCAGATAATCGTACATTTTCTGGGTGCCTGCGCCGAACGCATAAGTCTGACGGCCGGTGTCAACGTTTTTGCACCGCCCGGTGATGCGCCCTGCCAGCGCCATATCCACAAAGGAATCCACATACATCTCGGTATGTACGCCCAGGTCCTTCAGGTCACTCTCGGCAATCATGGCGCCGATGGCGTTGGGCATCCCGCCGATGCCAAGCTGCAGGCAGGCGCCGTTGGGGATCTGCTCCACCACCAGCTTGGCCACCGCCTGATCCACCTCGGTGGGGGCGCCGCCGCCTCCCAGCTGGTCGATGGGTGGGTTGTCGCCCTCAATGATGCCGTCAATCTGGGAAATGTGCAGGCAGTTGTCATAGCCGCCCAGGCAGACCGGCATATTGCGGTTGATCTCCACAAACACCTTGTCCGCCTTGCGGGCGGCGTCGGCCAGATGGCTGGCGCAGGGACCGAGGTTGAAATAGCCGTGGCTGTCCATCGGCGCGGTGACAAACACCGCAATGTTCAGCTCATCCGGGCTTTCACGGTAATACCGCGGCAGTTCGGAATAGCGGATGGGGGAATAGTAGGCATACCCGGCGGCCACAGCCTTGCGCTCAATGCCGCCCATATGCCAGCTGTTCCAGGTGAAATGGTCGCCGGGAGCCTCAATTTTGAAAATTTCCGGCACATGGCACAGGATGCCGCCCCGGAACTTGATGTCGTACAAGTCCGGCAGCCGCTTGGCCAGCGCTGCATCAAAGGCCACAGGGGTCCCCAGGCACCAGCCGTAGTCCACCCAGTCGCCGTCCTTGACCAGCGCGGCCACCGCGTCGGCGGTGGTCAGCTTCTGTGCGTAAACGGATTGGTAATCCATAACAAACAACTCCTTTGCTCTTTATATATAACTAATAGGTAGGGGAATGTATGCAAACAAAAAGGCAAAATACGCAACGATGTCGATGCATCGACAAAAAATGATACAAAATGGCCTTTTATTGATATTATTTTAACATTATCTTTCGTCTTGTCAACGGGGCAAGGTGCATTTTTTGCGTCAAAATTCCATAACCGGACGCATTTTGTACATTCCCACGAATTGAGCCATAAAAATTTGTTGGATTTTTCATAAATCATCAATTGACAAAAGCTTAACAACAGAGTAAAACTATATTATACCGTGAGGAAGGGAAGATCCTTCCCTGAGCATCCCAACCAGAAGACCGGTCCCTGGCGGGGCGGGCAGCCGCCTTTTCTCCAAAACCGCGCCGCGGCGGATGCTTTTCTTTCCACCCGACCCTGTTAGATTTTTAACAGAGATATGGATGGACCGGATTCCAAGACAGGAAGGAAACGAAAATGCCCACAGCCATGTACCCCGGCAGCTTTGACCCGGTTACCCGCGGTCATCTGGATATCATCAAGCGCAGTTCCAAAATGTTTGACCGGCTCATCGTCGCGGTGCTCAACAACAGCGCCAAGACGCCGTTGTTTACGGTGGAGGAGCGGGTCCAGATGCTCAAAGAATGCTGCGCGGATTTCCCCAACGTCGAGGTGATGGGCTTTGACGGCCTGACCGTGAACTTTGCCAAAAAGAATCACGCCACCGTGATGGTGCGGGGGCTGCGGGCTGTCACGGACTTTGAGGATGAGATCCAACTAGCCCACACCAACCATGCGCTGATGCCGGGCATCGAGACGGTGTTCCTGGCTACCTCCATCAAATGGAGCTACCTTTCCTCCACCATTGTGCGGGAAGCCGCCCATTACCGCCACGACGTTTCCAAGTTCGTTACGCCCAATGTGGAAGCCGCCCTCAAAAAAAAGATTGAGGAAGGCAAAGCCTGAAGGTTTTCCGGCCCTCTGCGGCCTGAAAGATAACTGTCGATATCCAAAAACAACTGAAATATTTTTTTAGGAGGCTGTTTGTAATGAAAAAGATCGTGATCGCATCCGCCTGCCGTACTGCCATCGGCAAGTTCGGCGGCACCCTCAAGGACACCCCCGCCGTTGATCTGGGCTCCATCGTCATCAAGGAAGCCCTGAACCGCGCCGGTGTCAAGCCCGAGCAGGTTGACCATGTCTACATGGGCTGCGTCATCCAGGCCGGTCTGGGCCAGAACGTTGCCCGTCAGGCTTCCCTGAAGGCCGGTCTGCCCATCGAGACCCCCGCCGTCACCGTCAACGTGGTTTGCGGCTCCGGCCTGAACTGCGTCAACATGGCCGCCCAGATGATCGAGGCCGGCGATGCGGACATCGTGGTTGCCGGCGGCATGGAGAACATGGATATGGCTCCCTACGCCCTGAAGAACGCCCGTTATGGCTATCGTATGAATGACAACAAGATCGTGGATACCATGGTCAACGACGCCCTGTGGGATGCCACCGGCTTCAACATGCATATGGGCATGACCGCCGAGAACGTCTGCACCAACGAGACTTATCAGAAGAAGTACGGTTACAGCCCCATCACCCGCGAAATGCTGGATGAGTTCAGCTATAACAGCCAGGCGAAGGCCGATGCCGCCATCAAGTCCGGCGCTTTCAAGGACGAGATCGTTCCCGTCACCATCAAGACCAAGAAGGGCGACATCGTCTTTGATACCGATGAAGGCCCCCGTATGTCCTCCATGGAGGTTCTGGGCAAGCTGAAGCCTGCTTTCAAGCGTCCTGACGGCATTGTGACCGCCGGCAACTCCTCCGGCATCAACGACGGCGCCGCGGCCCTCGTCATCATGAGCGAGGACAAGGCCAAGGAGCTGGGCATCACCCCGCTGGCCACCTGGGTCGGCGGCGCGCTGGCCGGTGTTGAGCCCGAGGTCATGGGCCTTGGCCCCATCGCCGCCACCAAGAAGGTCATGGCCAAGACCGGTCTGACCGTGGCCGATATGGACCTCATCGAGGCCAACGAGGCTTTTGCCGCCCAGTCTCTGGCTGTGGGCGAGGCTCTGGGCTTTGACAAGGCCAAACTGAACGTCAACGGCGGCGCCATTGCGCTGGGCCATCCCGTCGGCGCTTCCGGCGCCCGCATCCTGGTCACCCTGCTCTACGCCATGAAGCATCGCGGCGCTCACAAGGGCCTGGCCACTCTGTGCATCGGCGGCGGCATGGGCTGCGCCACCATCGTGGAAATGTAATCAGACGGAGGCGAGAAAATGTCCTTTGTAACAACTGAAGTCCAGGGCGCTGTGGCTGTTGTCACCATTGACCGCCCCAAAGCCCTGAACGCGCTGAACCCCGAGGTCCTGGCCGATCTGAAGGCCGCCTTCGAGGCCATTGACCAGAACACCGTGCGCTGTGTTGTCCTGACCGGCGCGGGGGACAAGAGCTTTGTGGCGGGCGCCGACATCGGCTCCATGTCCACCATGACCAAGGCCGAGGGCGAGGCGTTCGGCAAGCTGGGCAACGATGTTTTTCTGATGATCGAGAGCTTCCCGCTGCCCGTCATCGCGGCCGTCAACGGCTTTGCCCTGGGCGGCGGCAACGAGCTGGCCATGAGCTGCGATATCCGCATCTGCTCCGAGAACGCCGTCTTTGGCCAGCCCGAAGTGGGCCTGGGCATCACCCCCGGCTTCGGCGGCACCCAGCGCCTGGCCCGTCTGGTGGGCATGGGCATGGCCAAGCAGATGGTCTACTCCGCGCTGAACATCAAGGCGGACGAGGCCCTGCGCATCGGCCTGGTGAACGCGGTTTATCCCCAGGAAGAGCTGATGGAAAACGCCCTCAAGCTGGCCAACAAGATTGCCAAAAACGCGCCCATCGCGGTCCGCAACTGCAAGAAAGCCATCAATGAGGGCATCAGCAAGCCCATTGAGGAGGCCGTTGTGGTGGAGGAAAAGCTCTTTGGCGACTGCTTTGAGACCCACGACCAGGTGGAAGGGATGCAGTGCTTCCTGAGCCGCGAGAAACCCAAACCCAAGCCGGTGTTTACCAATAACTGATCCGGGAAAGACACCGTTAAAAAGAAAGAATCAGGCGGCAGGGCCACCCGAAAAAATTTTTCTTTCTTCACTCTTCATTATACATCAAGGAGGAAATTACAATGAAAGTTGGCGTGATTGGCGCTGGCACCATGGGCCAGGGCATTGCGAAGGCGTTTGTGCAGACCCCCGGTTATACCGTCGCGCTGTGTGATATCAAGCAGGAGTGGGCCGATAAGGGCAAGGCCAAGATCGAGGCCGGCTATTCCAAGCTGGTTGCCAAGGGCAAGCTGGATCAGGCCGAGGTGGACCGCCGCATGGCTTCCATCACTACGGGCCTGAAAGAGGATCTGTGCGCGGACTGCGACCTCATCGTTGAGGCTGCCTTTGAGGATATGAAGGTCAAGCAGACCACCTTTGGCGAGCTGGACAAAATCTGCAAGCCGGAGTGCATCTTTGCCTCCAACACCTCCTCCCTGTCCATCACCGAGATCGGCAAGGGGCTGGGCCGTCCTCTCATCGGTATGCACTTCTTCAACCCCGCTGACCGCATGAAGCTCATCGAGGTCATCGCCGGCTGCAACACCCCCGCCGAGACCGTCGACGCCATCAACAAGATCAGCGTGGAGATCGGCAAGGAGCCCGTTCAGGTCAACGAGGCCGCCGGTTTCGTGGTCAACCGCATCCTGATCCCCATGATCAACGAGGCTGCCTTCATCAAGATGGAGGGTGTCTCCGATATCGCCGGCATTGACACTGCCATGAAGCTGGGCGCCAACCATCCCATGGGCCCCCTGGAGCTGGGCGACTTCATTGGCCTGGACATCTGCCTGGCCATCATGGACGTGCTCTACAAGGAGACCGGCGACAGCAAATACCGTGCCTGCCCGCTGCTCCGCAAGATGGTCCGCGGCGGCAACCTGGGCTGCAAGACCGGCAAGGGCTTCTATGTCTACAACGCCGACCGCACCAAGACCCCGGTGGACGCGCTGTAAACCCATCTTAACATTCCTCCTGACGGTGTACGGCGCCGTCAGGAGTGATTTGTTGAATAAGGAGGATAATCGTTATGGATTTTACCCTGTCCAAGCAGCAAGCAATGGTACAGAAAATGTACAAGGAATTTGCTGAAAACGAAGTCAAGCCCCTGGCCAAGAAGGTGGACGCTGAGGAATATTTCCCCAAGGAGACCGTCGAGAAGATGGGCAAACTGGGGATGATGGGCATCTACTTCCCCAAGGAGGTCGGCGGCGCCGGCGGCGATGTGCTGAGCTATGTCATGGCAGTGGAAGAGATGAGCAAGGTCTGCGGCACCACCGGTGTCATCCTGTCCGCTCATACCAGCCTGTGTGCGGCCCCCATCTATGAGAACGGCACGGCCGAGCAGAAGGCCAAGTATCTGCCCAAGCTGTGCAGCGGCCAGTGGCTGGGCGCCTTCGGTCTGACCGAGCCCGGCGCCGGCACCGATGCCCAGGGCCAGCAGACCGTTGCCAAGGAAGTGGGCGACAACTGGGTGCTCAACGGCTCCAAGATCTTCATCACCAACGCCGGCTATGCCGATGTGTTCATCATCATCGCCGTCACCGACGTGGTTACCGACAAGCGCGGCCGCAAGCAGAAGCTCTGCTCCGCCTTCATCGTCGAGCGCACCGACCCCGGCTTCAAGGTCGGCAAGCCCGAGGATAAGATGGGCATCCGCGGCTCCTCCACCTGCGAGCTGATTATGGAGGACTGCACCATCCCCAAGGACCGTATGCTGGGCGTGCGCGGCAAGGGCTTCCAGCTGGCCATGGCCACGCTGGACGGCGGCCGTATCGGCATTGCCGCCCAGGCTCTGGGCATCGCCGAGGGCGCCATCGACGAGACGGTTGCCTATGTCAAGGAGCGCAAGCAGTTTGGCCGTTCCATTTCCGCCTTCCAGAACACCCAGTTCGAGCTGGCCGAGATGAAGGCCCGTGTGGATGCCGCCAAGTTCCTGGTTTACAACGCCGCTCTCAAAAAGCAGTCCATCATGAACGGCGCCAAGGGCCGTTACAGCGTTGAGGCCGCCGAGGCCAAGCTGGTTGCCGCCCGCACCGCCAGCGACGTGACCCGCCGCTGCCTGCAGCTGTTCGGCGGTTACGGCTACACCCGTGACTACCCCATCGAGCGGATGATGCGCGATGCCAAGATCACCGAGATCTATGAGGGCACCAGCGAGGTCCAGATGATGGTCATCTCCGGCGCGCTGCTGAAGTAAGGAGGCAAGACGTACAATGAAAGCAATTGTTTGTGTCAAACAGGTTCCCGATACGCAGGGCAAAGTTGCGGTCAAGGCCGACGGCACCATGGACCGTGCCGCCATGGCCACCATCACCAACCCCGATGACCTGAACGCCGTCGAAGCCGCTCTGCAGCTCAAAGACGAGACCGGCTGCGAGGTCGTTGTCGTCACCATGGGCCCGCCGCCGGCCGAGGGGATGCTCCGCGAGCTGATCGCCCGCGGTGCTGACCGCGGCGTGCTGGTGTCCGGCCGTGAGTTCGGCGGCTCCGATACCTTCGCCACCTCCCAGATTCTGGCCGCCGCCGTCAACAAGATCGGCGTTGGTCCCGATGATATCGTTTTCTGCGGCCGTCAGGCCATCGACGGCGATACCGCCCAGGTTGGCCCCCAGATCGCCGAGAAGCTCCATCTGCCCCAGGTGACCTATGTGACCGAGATCAAGAAGAACGGCAACCAGCTGGTGGTCAAGCGTCAGCTGGAGGATGGCTATATGGAAATCGCGGTTCAGACCCCCTGCCTGCTGACCTGCATCAAGGAGCTGAACACCCCGCGCTACATGAGCGTCTCCGGTGTCTTTGCGTGCTATGACAAGCCCATCGAAGTCTTTGATTACAATGCCCTGAAGGATGATCCCCTCATCGAGACCGACACCATCGGCCTGAAGGGTTCCCCGACGAACGTCTACAAGTCTTTTGCTCCCCCGGTCAAGGGCGCGGGCCAGATGGTGGAGAGTGCCAGCCAGCTGGTCGGAATCCTGAACGACAAGCACCTGATTTGAGAGAGGAGAGAAGTACAATGGCTGAATACAATGCGATGGACACCGCCGCCTTCAAGGGCGTGTGGGTCTTTTGTGAACAGCGTGAGGGCATGATCCAGACCATCAGCTACCAGCTGCTCAGCGAGGGCCGCAAACTGGCCAACGATCTGGGCGTCGAGCTGTGCGGCGTGGTGATGGGCAGCGAGCTCAACGATCAGTACATCAAGGCTCTGGGCGGCTATGGCGCCGACCGTGTCTACTACATCGACAGCCCTCTGCTCAAGGATTACACCACCGACGGCTACGCCAAGGTCCTGTGCGACCTGGTGCAGGAGAAAAAGCCCGAGATCGTTCTGATCGGCGCCACCAACCTGGGCCGTGACCTGGGTCCCCGCTGCGCCGCCCGCCTGCACACCGGCCTGACCGCCGACTGCACCCATCTGGATGTGGATGTGGAGAAGTACAAGGAGTTCCTGCGCACCACCTCCACCATCGATGTGGACAACACCAAGTTTGAGGAGAACACCAACCTCAAGATGACCCGTCCCGCCTTCGGCGGCCACCTGATGGCCACCATCATCTGCCCGCGCTTCCGCCCGCAGATGTCCACCGTGCGTCCCGGCGTCATGCAGACCCAGCCCTTCGACGAGGCCGGCATGGAGAAGGTTGTTGTGGAGAAGATTACCCCCGCCCTGACCGCTGAGGATATCCATGTGAAGATTCTGGATATCAAGAAGAGCGCCAAGAAGATGGTTGACCTCATCGGCGCCGATGTGGTTGTCTCGGTGGGCCGTGGCATCAGCTCCGATCCCGAGAAGGGCATCGCCCTGGCCGAGGAGCTGGCCGGTGTTCTGGGCGGCGTCGTGGGCGCTTCCCGTGCCGTCACCGATGCGGGCTGGCTGTCCACCGACCATCAGGTTGGTCAGACCGGCAAGACCGTCCATCCCCGCATCTATGTGGCCCTGGGCATCTCCGGTGCGATCCAGCATCTGGCCGGTATGCAGGACTCCGATACCATCATTGCCGTGAACAAGAACGAGAGCGCCCCCATCTTTGATGCCGCCACCTACGGCATTGTGGGCGATCTGTACAAGGTTGTTCCCGAACTCATCAAGGAGATCCGCGCCGCCAAAGCCGCGCAGTAAATTCCCCTGAATCCATACAAAACCCCGCCCCCGTGTGACATCTGCCACGCGGGGGCGGGATTTTGTTGATGAGGTTACTGCGCCTGACTCTGTGTCTGGCTCTGTGCCGGATTTTCTGTCTGGTTCTGCGCCGGCGCGGTGTGCGTTGCCGTGGGTTCGCCCAGCACCTCGGTGGCGGCATTCATGATGGCCGAAACGTCCACCAGATTGCTGTCCGCCATGCAGTACACCACAATGTCATTGTAAACGTTGCACTGCTGCTGGTCGGCCATCACGCAGACCCATTTGGCGGGGTCCACGTTCTGGATCATGGTCTGGGCAACGGCGTCCGCCTCGGCGGCGTCCTTGACCCGAACCACCACCAGGCTGTAAGCCTGGCTGCCCGTCATGGACTCCGACAGCACCGCGTTGTCAATTTTGCCGGCGTCCGCCATGGTCAGTCCGGCATTGTAACGCAGCCAGTCCTCGCTGGTCAGATCCACGGCGGTGGTGGTCACCATCATCAGCTCCACCGGGGCCTTGGCATAGATCTGGTCCACAATGGCGGAAAGCGCCTCGTCAGGCGCATTGGCCTGCCCGGCGCCGCTCTCGGCGCCGGATTCTGCCGCACCGCTTTCCGGCGCGGGGGAGGGAGCGTTCTCCGCCGCCGCAGCGGAGCTGGACGAGCCTGACATGGAGGTGCTGCCGGAGGAAGCGGCGTTGCGCCCGCAGGCAGCGAGCGATGCAGCAAGCAAAACGGCAGCAAGAACAAACGATAACTTTTTCATGTGAATTCTCCTTCGGCTTGTTTTGGTGGGGTCCACCCCTAATATAACCCGTTTTCGGTCAGAATTTCACCCCGGTCAAAAGGAATGTCCCAGGGGTCCCGGGGCAGCGGGTCCGTAAAGATCAGGGCGGCGGGGCAGATGAGCAGCCGGGTTCCGCCTGTGGCGGCGAACTGTGCCAGGAACCGGTCATAATAGCCTGCGCCCCGCCCCAGCCGTGTGCCCAGGCGGTCGGCCGCCAGGCAGGGGATCAGCGCCAGGGTTCCCGGCCCCGGAACCGCCCGCTCCTTCCCGGCGGGTTCCAGAATGCCGTACCGCCCGGGGCGCAGCTCCTCCGGGCCGTGAACGGCAATCAGCTCCATCCGTCCGCCGTCCCCCGGAAGGCAGCGGGGCAGGCAGAGCGCCTTGCCGTCGGCCAGCGCCTGGCGCAGGATGGGGGTGGTGTCCGGTTCGTCCTTCATGGCGGCAAAGGCAAACACGGCGTCCGCCTTCTGCCATGCCGGCAGGGCAAAAAGCTGATCGGCCATGGCGGCCCCCAGTGCGGTCATGTCCAGATTGCGCCGCCGTTCTCTGGCGATGGCGCGGGCTTCCTGCTTGGTCATCCGATCACCCGATCTTTCATCAATAAGGACGGAAAAACGCCCTCCGTGTTACAAACAAAGCAAAAAATTTCCGGTCTCAGACCGCCGGGGGCACGCGAAATGTTTTTTCCATTGTAGCAAATCTGTGGACCGGCTGCAAGATGCCCCTCTTGCGAAATGCTCCCAAACAGAGTACAATATACTTGTGACTTTATGTCCATTGAATGCGTTTTGAAAAAGGAGAATACAATATCATGGGAAAATTCAATTTTATCCAGACCGAGATTCCCGGCGTTGTCATCATTGAACCCACCGTGTTCGGCGATGACCGCGGTTATTTTATGGAAACCTATCAGATTGATGACTTTGCCGCCGCCGGCATCGATCATCCCTTTGTGCAGGACAACGAGAGCCGTTCCTCCAGGGGCGTGCTCCGCGGCCTTCACTTCCAGAAAAACCATACCCAGGGCAAGCTGGTCCGCGTGACGCTGGGCGAGGTGTACGACGTGGCGGTGGACTGCCGTCCCAACAGCCCCACCTTTGGCAAATGGACCGGCGTGACGCTGTCTGCGGAGAACAAAAAGATGTTCTATATTCCCGAGGGATTTGCCCACGGTTTTCTGGTGCTGTCCGATGTGGCGGAATTCTGCTACAAATGCACCGATGTCTACGACCCCACCGCCGAGGGCGGCATTCCCTACGATGATCCCACCGTCAATGTGCAGTGGCCGGACTGTGGCTGCCCCCACAAGACCAGCGCCAAGGACAAGGAGCATACGCCCTTTGCTCAGCAGAAGTTTGAATATTTCGAGAAGTATTAAGGTCGGGGGTCCGCCGTGCAGAAACTGAAAAATACCTTTGCCGGGTTCTGGAAATACCGTTACCTGCTGCAAAACCTCATCACACGGGATTTCAAGCTCCGGTACCGCCGCAGCGTTCTGGGCGTGGCCTGGAGCGTGCTCAACCCGCTGCTGACCTGCCTGGTCATGTTCCTGGTGTTCGATTCCATCATGAAAGGCCTGCGGGGGGAGGGCATTCCCCACTTCGCGGCCTTCCTGCTCATCGGCCAGCTGCTCTTCAATTTTTTCCGGGAATCCACCTCCATGGCCATGGAGAGCGTGCTCAAAAACGCGCCGCTGCTGCGCAAGGTCTATATTCCCAAATATATCTTCCCGCTGGAAAAAGGCTGCTTTGCCTTTGTGAACTGCCTGTTCAGCTTTGTGGCGCTGGCGCTGGTCTTGCTGTTCAGCCGCACGCCCGTCAGCTGGAACACCGTTGTGCTGGCCGTCTATCCGCTGGTCATGCTGTTCTTTTTCAGCCTCGGCATTGGGCTGGTGCTGTCCTCCCTCTATGTCTTTGTGCGGGATATCATGCACCTGTGGGAGGTGTTCTGCACGCTGCTCTCCTACGCCAGCGCCATCTTCTATGACCCCGAGATGATGTCCGGCGTTATGCAGCAGATCATTCACCTCAACCCGCTGTACTGGTACATCACCGCCTTCCGCAGCTGTGTGCTGTGGGGCAGGGGGCTGACCGTCAGTATGTTGGTGGTCTGCTTTTTGTGCGCCGCCGTCAGCATGACCATCGGCGTGATCGTGTTCAAGAAAACGCAGGACAAATTTGTCCTGTATATGTAAGGGAGGTGGATTTGCATGGCACAGAACAATCAGCCCATCATTTCCATCGACCACGTTTCCATGCGGTTCAATCTTGCCAAGGAAAAGCATGAGAGCCTCAAGGAATACTTTGTGGCGCTGCTCCACGGCGGCGTGCGGTTTGATGAGTTTTTCGCCCTCTCCGACGTGAGCTTCGATATCATGCCCGGCGATTTCTACGGCCTGATCGGTCTCAACGGCAGCGGAAAATCCACCCTGCTCAAGATCATTTCCGGCGTCTATAAGCCCAGTTCCGGCCATGTGACGGTGAACGGCACCATTGCCCCCCTCATTGAGCTGGGCGCCGGCTTTGACATGGACCTGACCGCGCGGGAGAACATCTATCTCAACGGCACCGTCCTGGGCTATACCCCCAAATATATTGACTCAAAATTTGACGATATCGTGGAATTTTCTGAGCTTCAGGAGTTCCTTGATGTCCCCCTCAAAAACTATTCCTCCGGCATGGTGGCCCGCCTGGCCTTTGCCGTGGCCACCATGACCAAGCCGGACATTCTGATTGCGGACGAGATTCTCTCGGTGGGGGATTTCCTCTTCCAGCAGAAGTGTGAAAAGCGGATGGCCGAGCTGATGAGCGGCGGCACCACCGTCATTCTGGTCAGCCATTCCATCGATCAGATTGAGCGGATGTGCAACAAGGTTGCCTGGCTGGACCACGGCCACCTGCGCCGCAACGGCCCGACCGCGCAGATCACCGCCGAGTACCGCAAGTTTGAGAAAAAGGACGCCATGAAGGCGGAAAAAGTGGAGGGATAATCCCCGATGGCACAACAACAACCCGCAAACCGCCCCGCCGATGTCGCCGCGCAGGACAGCGTGGGCGGCATGGCCCGGCGGCTGCTCAATCCCGCCCATCTCGGCGACCTGGCCCGCCGCAGTGTGGCCACCTTGCGCGAGGAGGGCGCCCAGCAGCTCTGGCGGGATGTGACGTTCCGCGTGGGTCTGGCGTTCCACCACGATTCCTGGCGCCACCGTGCCGACCTGCCGCTGCGCCGGGACCTCAAGGCCCAGAGGGCGGCGGACCCGGAAGGACCGGTCATCAGCATTGTGGTTCCGGTTTTCAACACGCCCGAGAAATATTTCAAGGAAATGATCAACAGCGTGTGGAAACAGACCTACCGCCGGTGGCAGCTGGTTCTGGTTGACGCTTCCGACCCCGATCACGGCGAGATCGGCCGCAAGGCGCAGGAGGCGGCGCGGACAGATCCGCGCATTGTGTACCAGAAAATTGACAACGGCGGCATTGCGGCCAACACGACCCAAGGATTTGCCCTTGCCAATGGCCAGTACCTGACGCTGCTGGACCACGACGATGTGCTGTATCCCAACGCACTGTTTGAGGCGGTTCGGACCATCCGGGACACCGGCGCCGATTTTGTTTACAGCGATGAGATTGTGCTGTCGGCGGACCTGAAACAACTGGGCGGCTATCACTTTAAGCCGGACTTTGCCCCGGACTACCTGCGCGGATGCAACTATATCACCCATATGGCAGTGTTTTCGGCGGACCTTCTGGAGGCGGCGGGGCGCTGGGAAAGCCCTGAATTTGACGGCGCGCAGGACCACGACCTCTTCCTCCGGCTGACGGAAAAGGCAAAGCACATCGAGCACATCAAAAAGGTGCTCTATATCTGGCGCGGCCATGCGGGGTCCACCGCCGCAGGCATGGAGGCCAAGCCCTATGCGCTGGCGGCGGGGGAGCGGGCCATCGATGCCCAGCTCCGGCGTCTGGGCCTGCCCGGCCGGGCTATGCAGGTACCCGGCGCGCCGGGGGCCTTCCAGGTGCGCTATGAGCTGACGGGCCGGCCGCTTGTCAGCGTGCTGATCCCCAGCAAGGACCACAGGGAGGACCTGGACCGCTGTCTGCACAGCCTTTACCGCAACGCGGGGTACGACAACTTTGAGGTCCTTGTCATCGAGAACAACTCCACCGACCCGGAAACCTTCGCGTACTACAAAACACTGCCCGGGCGTTATCCAAACTGCCGTGTGGTCACCTATGAGGGACCCTTCAATTTCTCGGCGGTGAACAATTTCGGCGCGCGGTTCGCCAAAGGGGAGCATCTGCTGCTGCTCAACAACGACATTGAAATTCTGAGCAGCGATTTCCTCCGGGAACTGCTCAGCTATTCCCAGCGCCCCGACGTGGGCGCGGTGGGCGCCAAGCTCTATTACCCCGATGACACCATCCAGCATGCCGGCGTCATCATGGGCATCAACGGCTCGGCGGGGCACAGCCACAAGAGCTACCCCCGTGCCGCGGTGGGGGACCTCTACCGGCTGGTGACCACCCAGAACTATATGGCCGTCACGGGGGCCTGCCTGATGACCAGGGCGGCGCTCTACCGGGAACAGGGTGGCCTGGATGAAACCAGCTTTGCCGTGGCCTACAATGACGTGGATTACTGCCTCAAGCTCTGGCAGAAAGGGCTGCTCAACGTCTATACCCCCCGCGCCGAGGCGTACCACTATGAGAGCAAGAGCCGGGGCCTTGACACCACCCCCGAAAACGCTGCCCGCTATGAGCGGGAGAAGGCGGCCTTTTACGCCAAATACAGGCAGTATATCGACCACTATGACCCCTACTATAACCCTCATTTCAACAATAAGTTCGAAAATTTCGGGCTGAAATAAGGCGGCGCGCCGCTGCCGGGAATGTCACAAAGGAGCCCAGCCATGAGCCTGAGAACCAAGCGAATCAAAGAACTGTTCGGCTATGCCCGCACCCTCACCCGGGAGGAAGGCGTGGGGACCATGCTGCGCCGCGCCGGGGGCTTTTTCCGCCGCCGGCTGGGCGGCCGGCGGGCGCGGTACCTGCCCGGCAAGGCGGCGCTGGAGCAGGAGCGGGGGGACCCCGCCGCCGCGCAGTATCCCATCATCTCCATCCTGACGCCGCTCTATAACACGCCTGAGCCCTTTTTGAAGGAATTCATCGACAGCGTCTGCGCCCAGACCGCGCCCAACTGGCAGCTCTGCCTGGCGGATGCCTCGGATGCCGCCCACGCCGCAGTGGGGGCGTACGCCCGCCGCCGGGCCGCCGCCGAGCCCCGCATCCGCTACTGCAAGATCGAGAACCAGGGCATTGCGGCCAACACCAACGCCGCCGCCCGCCTGGCCACGGGGACCTATCTGGCCCTGGCGGACCACGACGACCAGCTGGCGCCCCACGCCGTTTACTGTATGGGCCGCCGCCTGGCGGAAACCGGCGCGGACTTTGCTTACAGCGATGAGGCGCTCTTCCGCAAAACCCCGGCGTCCGCCCATGTGGCCCACTTCAAGCCGGACTATGCGCCGGAATATCTCATGGCCTGCAACTACATCTGCCATCTGGCGGTGTTCCGCCGCAGCCTGTTTGACGCGGTGGGCGGGGAGCGCCCCGAATGCGACGGCGCCCAGGACCACGACCTTTTTCTGCGCATGATCGACGAAATGCAGCGCCGCGATCCCGGCGCCGCGCCGCTCCACGTTCCCCAGGTGCTCTATTACTGGCGGGTTCACGCCGGGTCCACCTCGGGCGGCAACGAGGCCAAGCCCTATGTGGCCAGCGCCGCGCTGCGCGCCGTGCAGGACCATCTGGACGCCACCGGCCGCAAGGGCAAAGCCGAACCGGGCAAGTTCCCCGGCACCTGCCATGTGCAGTGGGAGCTGCCGGACCCCGTGCCGCTGGTGAGCATCCTCATCCCCAACAAGGACCATGTGCAGGACCTGGAACAGTGCCTGTTCAGCCTGTATTCCAAAACCTTCTATGAGCGGTTCGAGGTCATTGTCATCGAGAACAACTCCACCGATCCCGCCACCGCCGCCTACTATAAAACACTGCCCCAGCGGTATGACAACTGCCGGGTGGTGGAATATAACGGCAGCTTCAATTTCAGCCGCATCAACAACTTTGGCCGCAAGTTTGCCAATGGCAAATTTCTGCTGCTGCTGAACAATGACATCGAGATTCTGGACGGGGACTGGCTCACCCAGATGGTGGCCGAGGCCGGTCAGCCCGGCGTGGCGGCCTGCGGGGCCATGCTCTATTATCCCGACGATACCGTGCAGCACGCGGGCATCATCACCGGCCTGGGCGGCTTCGCGGGCCACAGCCACAAGTACCACAAGCGGGGCGGCAGCGGCTATATGTTCCGCCTGGCCACCGTGCAGGATTTTTCCGCCGTGACCGCCGCCTGCCTGCTGGTGCGGACCGCCGCCTACGATGCGGTGGGCGGGCTGGACGAGGAATTCACCGTCGCCTTCAACGATGTGGATTTCTGCCTGCGGCTGCGCCGCAAGGGCTGGCGCATCGTCTGGACCCCCTACGCCGAGCTGCGCCACCATGAGAGCAAATCCCGCGGCTCCGACGAGAAGGACGCCGCCAAGAAGGCCCGCTTTGCCGGGGAACAGGCCCGGCTCTATGAGATCCACGGCCGGGAAACCATCCTCCGCGACCCCTACTACAACCCGTCCCTGAGCCTGGACTATGAGGATTTCCGGGAAAGCGCCGACCTGCGCAACCTGAAAAATGTGGAACTTTGAAAAAAATCCCCGCAGGGGAAAAGTTTTCCTTGCGAAACGCCGGGGACTGTGTTATAATATCCAATGTTACCGCGGCCCGGCTCCGGGTGTATGCCCCGTATCGGGGAACCTTGCCTGCCCCTTGCTGCGCCGCCGGCAAATATTTAAAAAGAGAGGTATCTTCCTATGAGCCAGAAGTCTGCTATCGACAAGCAGCCCATCATCGAAAAAGCCGCCATCCATGAGGGTGACACCGGTTCCCCGGAGGTTCAGATTGCGCTGCTCACCGCCCGCATCAACCACCTGACCGAGCACCTGAAGACCAATAAGAACGACAACCACAGCCGCCGTGGTCTGTTCAAGATGGTCGGCCGCCGCCGTAACCTGCTGGCCTATCTGCAGAAGAAGGACATCAACCGTTACCGTGCTCTGATCGCTGAACTGGGTCTGCGCAAGTAATTCGCAAAAACGGGCAGGGCGCAACAGATGCGCCCTGCCCGATTTTTATTTGTACGCAAGGGCCGCCCGCATGGTTTGTGCAGTAAATCGAACGTCTGAACGGGTGCTTCAGGCGCTGGCTTTATTGCTCAAGGCATGGGGCGTTCCTCAAAATAAAAATCAAAAAAAGAAGGAGAATCCCTATGGCACTGGAGTTTTCATCCCGGAAGGAAACCTTCCCCAACTACCGCAAGTATGAGACCACCTTTGCGGGCCGTCCCTTTGTGGTGGAGACCGGCAAGCTGTGCGGTCTGTCCAACGGCAGCGCCCTGATCCGCTACGGCGAGACCTGCGTGCTGTGCAACGTCACCATGAGCGAAAAGCCCCGCGAAGGCGTGGACTTCTTCCCCCTGAGCGTGGAGTTTGAGGAAAAGCTCTACGCCGCCGGCCGCATTCCCGGCAGCTTTATGCGCCGTGAGGGCCGCCCCGGCGAACACGCCATCCTCTCCTCCCGCGTGGTGGACCGTCCCATCCGTCCTCTGTTCCCCAAGGATATGCGCAACGATGTCTGCGTCACCATGACCGTCATGAGTCTGGACCCCGACAATTCCGCCGAGATCGCCGGTATGAACGGCGCTTCCCTGGCCATTGCCATGTCCGACATTCCCTGGAACGGCCCCATCGGCGGTGTGGCCGTGGGCTATGTGGACGGCGAGATCGTGCTCAACCCCACCAAGGAACAGCGCGAAAAGTCCGACCTGGCCCTGACCCTGGCCGCCAGCATGGAAAAAATCGTCATGATCGAGGCCGGCGCCAACGAGGTCAGCGAGGAAGTCATGATGCAGGCCATCCGCACCGGCCATGAGGAGATCAAGAAGCTGCTGACCTTCATGGACGGCATTGTGGCCGAGATCGGCAAGCCCAAAAAGAGCTTCACCCCCGTGGAGCTGGACCATGACCTGCTGGCAGACGTCTATGCCCGCCACCTGGATGAGGTCAAGGCCGCCATGGATACCGACGACAAGAATGTGCGCGACGCCGCCATGCTGCCCATCATGGACGCCATCGCCGCCGAGCATCCCGAGGTCAGCGCCGCCGACCTGGATACCATCAGCTACAAGCTGCAAAAGAAAGTGGTCCGTACCTGGCTGCTGGAGGACGGCAAGCGGGTGGACGGCCGCGGCATCAACGAGATCCGCCCCCTGGCCGCTGAGGTGGGCATTCTGCCCCGGGTTCATGGCTCCGGCCTGTTCACCCGCGGACAGACCCAGGCGCTCACCATTTGCACCCTGGGCTCCACCAAGGACGCCCAGACCATGGATGATTTGAGCGATACCCCCACCAAGCGCTATATCCATCACTACAATATGCCGCCTTACTCCACCGGTGAGGCCCGCGCACCCCGCAGCCCCGGCCGCCGTGAAGTGGGCCACGGCGCCCTCGCCGAGCGCGCCCTGCTGCCGGTGCTGCCCTCCATGGAGGAGTTCCCCTACACCATCCGCTGCGTCTCCGAGATCATGAGCTCCAACGGCTCCACCTCCCAGGCCTCCATCTGCGGCTCCACGCTGGCCCTGATGGACGCCGGCGTGCCCATCAAGGCGCCTGTGGCCGGCATTTCCTGCGGCCTCATCACCGACGGCGATCCCCTCCACGGCGGCCGCTGGATGACCATGCTGGACATCCAGGGCGTTGAGGACTTCCACGGCGATATGGACTTCAAGGTGGGCGGCACCCGCCGCGGCATCACCGCCATCCAGATGGACATCAAGGTGGACGGCCTGACCTACGACATCATTGAGGAAGCGCTGGAGAAATGCCGCAAGGGCCGCCTGTATATCCTCGATGAGATCATCAAGCCCTGCATTGCCGAACCGCGCAAGGAGCTCTCCAAGTATGCGCCCAAGATGTTCAGTATGCAGATCCCCGTGGACAAGATCAAGGATGTCATCGGCAAGGGCGGCAAGGTCATTCAGGAAATGTGCGCCAACTTCAACTGCAAGATTGATGTGGAGGAGGACGGCCACGTCTTCATCTCCGCCGTGGATCAGGAGGACGCCAAGCGTGCCATTGCCACCATCAAGACCATTGTGGAGGACCCCGAGGTGGGCGCCATCTACAAGGGCCGTGTGACCCGTCTGATGAACTTCGGCGCCTTCGTCGAGATTGCCCCCGGCAAGGAGGGCCTGGTCCACATCTCCAAGCTGGACGATCACCGCGTGGAGCATGTGGAGGATGTGGTCGCTGTGGGCGATCCCATCATCGTCATGGTCACCGACATCGACCAGCAGGGCCGCATCAACCTGTCCCGCAAGGACGCTCTGGCGGCCCTGGCCAAAAAGCGCGCCCAGCAGCAGTAATGGCCTGACGGCAATCCCATAACATTTGCGGCGCACCGCTCCCGTTGTGGAGTGGTGCGCCGCTTTTTGCTTTGACGGACACAAAACCGCCCCGCAGGCCATCTCAGCCCGCGGGGCGGCAACAGTTTGTGGAGAAACCTTACAGCGCGGCCAGTGCGGCGCGCAGGCGGGCCAGCGTCTCTTCCCGGCCCAGCATGGCGGCCAGATCGGTGCCGCCGCCCGGGGTGCGGCTCTTGCCGGAAAGGGCAATGCCCAGCGGGTAGAGCAGCCAGCCGTTTTTCTGGCCCAGCTCGGCGGCTTTCTGGCGGCAGGCCTCAAAAATGGCGTCCCGGTTCCAGTCCTGCTGGGCTTCCATCAGCGGCAGCAGCGCTTCCAGCGCCTCTTTGGCGGACTCCGGCGTGGTTTTCTGTTTCTTGTTGCGGTACAGCTCGGCGTCAAAGGGAAGCACCCCGTCAATGAAATCCAGCTGCGGCGGAATGTCCTCCAGCACCTCGCAGCGGGGCTGCAGGTTGGCGCACAGCAGGTCCCGGTCAATGGGGCGGTGTACCGCCGTGTCAAGGAAGGGGTCTGCCAGGCGGCGGAACTCCCCGGCGGGCAGGGCGCGGAGATAGGCCGCATTGATGGCCCGCAGCTTGAGGGGGTCAAAAATGGCGGGGGACTTGGAGATGCGGGCGGGGTCCCAGATCTTCACCATCTCCTCCAGCGAGAAGATTTCCTGCTCGCCCTCGGGCGCCCAGCCCAGAAGCAGCAGATAATTGAGCACCGCAGCGGGCAGATATCCCTTGGCCACCAGATCCTGATAGCTGGCATCGCCGTTGCGCTTGCTCAGCTTGTGCTGGGCGTCCTTCATCACCGGCGGGCAGTGGATGTAGCAGGGGACCGGCCAGCCGAACGCCTCGTACAGCAGATTGTACTTGGGGGTGCTGGAAAGGTACTCGCTGCCCCGGATCACATGGGTGATGCCCATCAGATGGTCATCCACCACGTTGGCAAAGTTGTAGGTGGGCATTCCGTCAGACTTGATCAGAATCTGGTCGTCCAGTTCGGAGTTGTTCACCTCAATGTGGCCGTACACCATATCGTCAAAGGCGGTCACACCGGTTTCGGGGATTTTCTGCCGGATCACATAAGGGTCGCCCGCAGCCAGGTGCGCGGCAATTTCCGCCTCGCTCAGATTGCGGCAGTGGCCGTCATAGTGGCTCATCTCGCCGTTGGCCTTCTGCTCCTCATGCAGCGCGTTGAGCCGGTCCTCGGTGCAGAAGCAGTAGTAAGCCTTGCCCTCCCTGACCAGCTGTTCGGCGTACTGGCGGAACATCCCCATGCGCTCACTCTGAATATACGGGCCGACAGGACCGCCGATATCCGGCCCCTCGTCCCAGGTCAAACCGGTGGCACGCAGCGTGTTGTAAATGATATCGGTGGCGCCCTCCACCAGACGCCCCTGGTCGGTGTCCTCAATGCGCAGGATAAAGGTGCCGCCGTTGTGGCGGGCCTGCAGATAGGTGTACAGCGCGGTGCGCAGATTGCCCACATGCATATAGCCTGTGGGCGAAGGCGCAAACCGGGTGCGGACGGTGTTGGACATAAACATACCCCTTTTCGGTCAGGCGGCACGAGCCGCCGCAGAATCAAACCATTTTGGCACTCTCTTTAGTTTACCCGGCCCCGGCAGAGGTGTCAAGCCTTTGCCCCGGCAATTTTTGCGCAAATTTCCCATTGACTTTGTAGGCTTTACGGCATAAGATGGGAGGGAAAGGGGGCATACCATGATCTATCTTGATCACGCCGCCACCACCCGGCCCTGTCCCGAAGCGCTGGCGGCCATGGCGGACGCGCAGGAGCGCTGCTGGGGCAATCCCTCGGCCATCTATGGCCCAGGACGGCAGGCCAAAGCGCTGCTGGAATCCGCCCGCCGCACGGTGGCGGGGGCACTCAACGCCAGCCCCGGCGAGATTCTCTTCACCTCCGGCGGCTGCCGGGGCATCTGAATGTGAGCTTTGCGGGACTCAGCGCCGAGACGCTGCTGTTGCTGCTGGATGAGCGGGGCATCTGCGCTTCCGCCGGGGCGGCCTGCTCGGCGGGGGCGCTGGAACCCAGCCATGTGCTGCTGGCCATGGGGCAACCCCCCGCCCGCGCTCGCAGTGCCCTGCGCCTGACGCTGGATGCCTCCAACACGGAGGAAGAGGTGGACACTGCCGCAGCGGTGATTGCCGGGCTGGTGGAAACGCTGCGCAAAAACCATTTTTGAACCGCACCGCGCCCCTTGCAAAACGCCGCGCCCTGTGGTACAATGCAGAAAACCGAGGATGCGGGAGGAAAACCGGCAGCGCACGCACAGAGAGTTCCCGGAGCTGGAATGGGAACCGGAAGCGGGGCGGCGAGTATGGACCCGCGGAGGGCAGGGGAACGGCGCCGCCGGACCCGCTGACGGCCGCCGCCGTTATCCGGCAGGGGAGCACTCCCCGCAAAGTGGCCGTGCGCAGCGCGGCAAGCAAGGTGGCACCACAGGAACAATCCTGCCCTTGCACAGAGCCTGACCCTCTGTGCGGGGGCAGTTTTTTTGCCGCGCGGTCCGCCGCGCAGGAAACGTAAAGGAGTAAGGTATTATGGCAGAACAACAGGCGCGCAAGCGCATTCTTTCGGGCATTCAGCCCACCGGCACCCCCACGCTGGGCAATTACATCGGCGCGGTGCGCAACTGGGCGCTGTTGCAGTCGGATTATGACTGCCTGTATATGATCGCCGATCTGCACGCCCTCACGGTGCGCCAGGTTCCCGCCAACCTGCGCCGCCAGACCCGCGAGATGGCCGCGCTGCTGCTGGCCGTGGGCATCGACCCCAAGGAACATGTGCTCTTTGTGCAGAGCCATGTGCCGGCCCACTGTGAGCTTTCCTGGGTGCTGGCCTGCAACACCCAGTTCGGCGAGCTTTCCCGCATGACCCAGTTCAAGGACAAGAGCGCCAAGCATCCCGACAACGTCAACGGCGGCCTGTTCACCTATCCGGTGCTCATGGCGGCGGATATCCTGATCTATAACGCCGACCTGGTTCCGGTGGGGCAGGACCAGACCCAGCACCTGGAAATCGCCCGTACCATCGCCAACCGGTTCAACGGCATCTACGGCGACACCTTCACCCTGCCCGAGGGCTATGTTCCCAAGGCGGGCGCTAAGATCATGAGCCTGGCCGAGCCCACCAAAAAGATGAGCAAGAGCGATACCAACGTCAATTCCTTTGTGCTCATGACGGATGACAAGGACACCATTGTGCGCAAGTTCAAGCGCGCCGTGACCGACTCGGACGGCGCGGTGCGGTTTGACCCCGCCGCCAAGCCCGGTGTCTCCAACCTTATGACGATTTACAGCACCTTCACCGGCAAGACCATGGAAGAGATTGAGGCCGAGTTTTCCGGCCGCGGCTACGGCGATTTCAAGCTGGCTGTGGCCGAGTGCACCGCCGATGCGCTGGCCCCCGTGCAGGCCGAGTACGGCCGCATTCTGGCCGACAAGGCGTATGTGGACGAGGTTCTGACCACCGGCGCCCAGCGCGCCGCCCGCCTGGCCAACCGCACCGTGAACAAGGTCTACCGCAAGGTCGGCCTGCTCCAGCTGGGCTGAAGCCTGCCGTTCTGACAGATCAAAAAAGCGGCGCTGCCTCCTGAAAAAGGGGACAGCGCCGTTTGTATTTGGGTGTTATTCCTTCGCCACAAAAACCACAGCCGCACAGCCGGGACCCACATGGGCGCCGATCACGGCGCCCAGCCGGGCGACCCGGCCGCCGGTCAGGTGCAGATTTTCGTGCATATAGTGGTGGATGGGGCAGAGCACGCTCTTCTCATCGGAGTAAAGCAGCACATAGCCGTAACGCGGGTCCACGCCGCCCATCTTGTCCATGCGCTTGAACATGGCCACATATACATTTTAACACAGGAACGTGCGATGTCAAATTTTTTGGCGCACTGTTCACAAAATGTTCGGAAAGATGGCCCGTTTTCTCAAAATTCGGCGCTGTGTTCCCCGGCCCGAATGTCATCTTGCTGCAATTCGGCCAGCAGTTCGTCCTGCCCGGCATGGAGCAGCAGCTTTTGGCTGTAACTCTCAAACCGCTCGCACTCGTTTTCGGCCAGATAGGCGGCGGAGTCCGGCCCCAGCGCCAGCTCGTTCACAAAGACCACCATCTCCTGCCCGTCGGGGAAGGCGCGCTCCATAAAGTCAAAGGCGCATTCCAGCGCGTCCCCGGCCAGGCCCACGGCGTCCTCCCGGCGGCGCACCTGGGCATTGAAGCTGGCCCGCACCGCGTCAAAGGCCGCATCGGCGTCCATGCCGGGTGTCAGCGCGTCAGCCCAGCCGCGCAGCAGTGTGTTGGCCCGGGCAGCCGCAGCAGCCTGTTCGGGGTCCAGCCGCCCGGCGGCCTTCCCGGCGGCCAGCCGTTCCCCGGCGGTACGGCACTGGTCCGCAAATTCCCCGGCGGGGTCGGTCTGCCCGGCAGTCAGCGCCCGCTTAAAGTTCCGCAGCGCCTGATAGCAGGCATCGGTCACGGCGTCCTCCCGGCGGGCAGCGGCAAAGCGGGTGTTCAGCCCCGCCAGCAGCAGGCTGACCAGGCTCATCCGCTCGTCAAAGGCAGCCCGCAGGGCGCGGTCCAGCACATGGTCAAAGGGCTTGCCCTGCAAAATGTCCTCCACGCCGTAATCCTCGCGGTATTTTTTGTAGAGAAGCCAGTAGGCGGCAAAGTCCCGGGCCACTTCCGGGTGGCGCAGATACTGCCCGATCACCTCCTCGTCCACCGGCAGGCCCAGCGTGTCGCTGGCCTGCAGCATGACGGAAAGATCCTCCCATCCGCGGGCCGTGACAAACAGGGGGCCGTCCACATCGTTTTCGATGCGGTAAAAGTGCTGGGGGCGCAGCTCCAGATAGGCCAGCACCGCCGGATGAAGCCGGTGGGCGCGGGCATACTCCTGCCACACCGGAAGGTTGGGCTCAACATCAATGCGCCGCACCCGGTCCAGCGTCACCAGGTCAAAGTCCCGCACGCTCTTGTTGTACTCCGGCGGGTTGCCCGCCGCCACAATCACCCAGCCCGCCGGCACCGCCTGATTGCCGAAGGTTTTGCACTGCAAAAACTGCAGCATGGTGGGGGCCAGCGTTTCCGACACACAGTTGATCTCGTCAATGAACAGGATGCCGTTTGCCAGCCCGGTCTGTTCCATCTTGTCGTACACGCTGGCAATGATCTCGCTCATGGTGTATTCCGTCACGCTGCGGTCCACCCCGCCGTAGCTGCGCTGCCGGATAAAGGGCAGGCCCACGGCGCTCTGGCGGGTGTGGTGGGTGATGGTGTAGGCCACCAGCGCAATGTTGCACTCCCGGGCAATCTGTTCCATGATCTGGGTTTTGCCCACGCCCGGCGGGCCCATCAGCAGAATGGGGCGCTGGCGGATGGCGGGAATCAGCGGCTCGCCGGTATCGTCCACCGCAAGGTAGGCCCTGACGGCCTGTTCAATTTCCTGCTTGGCGCGTTTGATATCCATGGGAAAGCACTTCCTTCCTCTCAGTTACAGCTCGGGCATCTCGTCCGGCTCACTCTCGGTCCAGTCGATGGCCCGGGGCGCCGGGTCCGGCAAAAATTCCTCCGGCGAAAGCACCAGCTTCATCGCCCAGGGCGGCACATCGGGCGGCGGAGCGCTGCCTTCCAGAAAGAGGAAGGCGGTCTCATAGGCGGGCCGCCGGGTGGGATAGATGCCCTTGCCGTCGGTGAAATAGAGCACGCCCTGCAAATCCCGCAGTGTTCCGTCGGCGCGCAGCGCGTCAATGCGGGAAAAGGCGGGCCGGAAATCGGTGCCGCCGCCCCCCGTCAGCGTCATGCGGGCCGCGTACCGGTCCAGCTCGTCCAGGTTGTGCAGAAAAACCAGCTCCCGCACCGCGTCATCGCACTGCATCACGGCAATGTTGCACTGATGGAAAAAGCTCTCCCCGGTTTTGAGCAGGCCGAAGGTTTCTCTTAAAAACGCCTTGACCAGATCCCCGGCGGTGGATTCGCTGGTGTCAATCACGATGACAAAATCCCGGATCTTTTTGCTCTCCCGGGTTTCCAGCGGCTCAATCAGCGGCATATTGCCGTAGGTGCGCAGACCGTAGGTGTAGTATCCCAGGTCAAAGGCGTCGGGGTCCAGGCGGGGTTCTTCCCGCACAACGGCGAACCGGCGCAGAAAATCCTTGTAAAGGCGCCGGCTGTGGGCGGCCTCCACCTGGGCCTGCAGGACCTGGGTCCCGGCGCTCTCGCCCGCCTGGCGTCCGGCCTGCTGCATGGTGATCTGGGTCTCCCGGCCCAGCTGCTCCCAACGGCGCCCCTGCATCCGGGACTGGGCGTCATCGGGGTCTTTGGGCCACAGACGGTGGCTGTCACAGAAAAATTCCCGTTGCAGCGCGTTCAGCTCCTCGGGCTCCCGCGCCGCCAGCCACCGGTACACCGGCCCGGCGGCCACCAGGGAACACTGCTCTTTCAGGGTGCGGTAGGTTTTCTGCCGCAGCCAGCCCACCGGCCGGGTCAGGGCGGGCACGCCCAGGGTGTCCAGCACCTGCTCGGTCACAATGTCACAGGCAAGACCCCACAGATCGGGGTCCCGTTTGCCCCGCAGCCAGGGATGGCGGAAAATGCAGTGCAGGACGCTGTGCAGATAGGCCCGGGGCAGATACCGCCGGTTGGTGCGGTAAAGCCCCACCACCCACTGGGGGTCATAACACAGCCGGGCGCCGTCGGTGGCCAGATTGTGCAGCCCTTCGGCGGGCGTCAGCTCCAGCGCCCCCAGCGCGGCGTTGAGATACCGCAGGTCCAGATACAGCTCGCTGCGGGTCAGTTCCATGGCACGGCGGCCCCGTTCGGCCAGCCATTCCGCCTGGGTCTGCTGATGCTTCGCAGCCATGACCGCCACCCCCTTTTTTGGCGCAGAATCAAAAATTACAGGTCATCAAAATCGTAGCGTTTGGTGTGCCGGGCTCCGTGGGCCAGTGCCAGCGCCGCGCCCTCGCTCCAGCCGGCGGCGGCGCAGCGGCGGGCAACGGCCGCCCGGTCTGCCGGTTCCAGCAGCGGGCAGAGCAGACGCATCGCCTGCTCCGCCCGGCGGGCAATGAGGGGCGCGGCGGCGGTTTCGGCCCGCTCCCGCAGACAGGCGCGGTACCGTTCCGCCGCCTCGGGGCGCAGCGCCCAGGGGCAGAGCATCCGGTCCAGCGCAATGCGGCACAGGGATGCGGGACTCTCGCTCACCAGCGCCTGCTCAAAGGCACTGTCATATTCGTCAAAATTCATGGTGGACCCGTCAAAGCACTGGCGCATCCGGTAACCCTCGCCCTCAATGCTGTGATTAAAAATGTGGGCGGGGGTGTTCTCGTCCAGATACTCAAAGTATTCCGGGAAAAACACCCGCGCCGCCGCCTGCCCGCCCGGCGCAAAGACGGCGCCCACATCGGCGCTCACCGCACCCGCCAGCCGCTTGAGCCCGGTGGGGGCGTCGGGCGGGGCGTCCAGCACAAAGCGCTCCAGCGCCCGGCAGTTGGTGAACAGGTCGCTGCCCAGGCTCAGGGTTTCCGGTGTGCCGGGGCCCAGACAGAGCTCGGTCAGCCCCCGGCAGTTGTAAAAGGCGGCGTTGTGGAACACCCGCACCGTGCCCGGCAGCGTGACCCGCTGTACAAAATCCCCGGCAATGGCGTGGCCAAACAGCTCCTGCGGTCCGGTGCGCCGTGCGTCGGGACCAAAGGCGCGTTCCCGGGCCGAAAAACAGTAAGGCCCCAGCTCCGTCAGGGGCAGCCCCTCGATGGCGGCGGGCAGCACGGGGCAGGGGCTGTCGCCAAAAACGCGCAGCAGCCGCGCCCCGCCGGGCACCGGCTGCCACAGAAACGCAAGAGCGGAAGAACCGGGCATGAAACCATCCTTTTCATAATACTTGACATTGCCTTGATTATAGCATAAATTAGACCTGTGAGAAATAGGGAAAGCGCCTTGAATCCACCCGGCGCGCAAACTTTTTTGCCGGAACCCCGGCACGGAGAGGAAAACAACCGATATGCACACATCTGTCAGTCCAAACAGCATTCTGACCGGGAGTATCCCGCAGCAGTTGCTGTTGTTTTTTCTGCCGATCTGGTTCGGCACACTGTTTCAGCAGCTTTATAACACCGCCGATACCCTGATCGTCGGCAATTTTGTGGGGACGCAGGCGCTGGCCGCCGTGGGGGCCACGGGCGCTTTTGTACAGCTTCTACTGGGGGTTTTTGTGGGTCTGTGCAGTGGCGCGGGGGTTCTGGTGGCCCAGAGCTATGGCGCGGGGGACCGGGAGGCTGTGGACCGTCAGGTTCACACGGCTCTGACGCTGGCTGCCGTGGGCGGTGCGGTGCTCACCGTACTGGGCCTGGCCGTCAGCCCCTGGGTGATGCGGTTCATGCGGACCCCGGCGGAGATTCTGGATCTTTCCGTGCTGTATCTGCGCATCTACTTTTTGGGCATGGTTCCCCAAGCCCTCTACAATATGGGCACCAATCTTCTGCGTGCGGTGGGGGATTCCCGCCGTCCGCTGTACTTCCTCATCATTTCCTCGCTGGTCAATATCGGGCTGGACCTGCTCTTTGTGGCGGTGCTGCCCTGGGGCGTGGCGGGGGCGGCGGCAGCCACGGTGCTCAGCCAGTGCGTCAGCATGGTTCTCACACTGCGCTGCCTGGCGGGTTCCCAGGGAATGCCCTGGCATCTCCGTGCGGAAAAGCTGCGGCTGGAACGGGGCGTGCTGGAGGGCATCTGCCGCATTGGTCTGCCCGGAGCGGCCCAGAGCGCACTGTACAGCGTGAGCAATATGCTCATCCAGAGTGCCGTCAACGGGTTTGGCACCACTGCGGTGGCGGCGTGGAGCGTCTACGGAAAAATTGATTTTCTGTTCTGGATGACGGTCAACTCCTTTGGGATTGCCATCACCACCTTTGCAGGGCAGAACTTCGGCGCACGTCTCTATGACCGGGTCCGGCAGGGGGCACGCACCTGTCTGGCCATGACGGCGGGCTGTACCGCAGTGATGAGCACCGTCATGTATCTGGCGGCGGAACCTTTGTTCCGCCTGTTTTCCAACGATCCGGGCGTGATTGCCCAGGGGGTTCAGATGATGCACTTTCTGGCGCCCGCCTACCTGACCTACATCACAGTCGAAATTCTTTCCGGCACGCTGCGCGGCTGCGGGGATGTGCGGGTGCCCACCCTCATCACGGTGTTTGGCGTCTGCGGGCTGCGGGTGCTCTGGCTGGCAGTGGCGCTTCCCCGCTGGCATAGCATGGCTGCGGTGGAGTTCAGCTATCCGCTCACCTGGGTCACGGCCAGTATCCTGTTTTTGTTCTACTATACCAAAGGCGGCTGGATGCGCCGCTGCATTGCAGCCCGGCAGGCCGGCGCCCAAAATGGAACGTGAGGAGGCGTTTGCATGGGCGATGCCATTGCCGCAGCGTCGGCGCCCTGCTATGGGGCGAACATCCGGCACATTCTGCGCAAGGAACTGGAAGTATCCCAATGACAAAACCGCGCCCCGGCCCGCTGCAAAAGCGTGACCGGAGCGCGGTGTTTTTCTGGAAAAGAAGGGATTATTTGGTGCCGAAGATGCGGTCGCCGGCGTCGCCCAGGCCGGGAACGATGTAACCGTTCTCGTTCAGGTGATCGTCCTGGGCGGCTACGTAGATGTCCACGTCGGGGTGGGCTTCATGCAGCGCCTTCAGACCCTCGGGAGCGGCGATGAGACCGATAAACTTGATGTGGCGGGCGCCGCGCTTCTTGATCTGGCTGATGGCATCGATGGCGCTGCCGCCGGTGGCCAGCATGGGGTCCAGAACAAAGACATCGCGTTCCGCAATGTCCTTGGGCAGCTTGCAGTAATACTCCACAGGCTCCAGCGTTTCCTCGTTGCGGTACAGGCCGATGTGCCCCACCTTGGCGGCGGGAATCAGCGACAGCATCCCGTCCACCATGCCAAGTCCGGCACGCAGAATGGGAACCAGCGCCAGCTTGCGGCCTGCCAGAACGTGGGTCCGTGCCAGGGCAATGGGGGTTTCCACCTCCACCTCCTCGGTGGGCAGGTCGCGGGTGGCTTCGTAGCACAGCAGCATGGCGATCTCGCTCACCAGGTCACGGAACTCCTTGGTGCCGGTGTTGCGGTCACGGATCAGGCTGATTTTGTGCTGGATCAGGGGATGGTCAACGATTTTAACAACGCTCATGGCAGGTTACTCCTTATCTTGTTGTATATGCGGCCTGCGGCGGCAGGCGGGTTACTGGTTTTCCAGAGCCATCATTTTATCCACGCGGCGCTGATGGCGGCCGCCCTCATAGGCGGCGCCCAGGAAAGCGTCCACAATGGTGCAGGCCAGGCCGGGGCCCACCACGCGCCCGCCCAGGCACAGGGCGTTGGCGTCGTTATGGCGGCGGGTAAATTCGGCGCTGAAGCTGTCAGAACAGCAGCAGGCGCGGATGCCGTGCATCTTGTTGGCGCACATGGACATCCCCACGCCGGTGCCGCAGCACAGGATGGCAAAATCGCTGCTGCCCTGCTGCACCGCCTTGCAGGCCCTGGCCGCAAAGTCGGGGTAGTCGCAGCTCTCAGTGCCAAAGGTGCCGTAATCCTCAGCGGCCAGGCCAAGGTCCGCCAGATGGCTCTTGATGGCCTCCTTCAGCTCGTAGCCGCCGTGGTCGGCGGCCAGGGCAATGGGCTTCTGGTTTTTGGTTTCGCTCACAATACATTCCCTCACTCTGTTTTGCTTTGGGCGGCTTCCCGGGCCGCACGGTCCCGCTCGGCCTGGCTCAGCCGGTGATAGTCCGGCAGCAGTCCGGCGGGGGGCACGCAGCCGCCGCTTTCCCACAGGGCTTTGCCGGCCAGCGCCACCCCCGCACCCCGCAGCACACGCAGCGGCTGCGGGCAGGGCAGAACGCCCGGCACACACCCATACCTATTGTAGCACAATGCAGCGCCGTCGCCAACAAAAATCAGCGGTTTTTTGCAGGCTTTTATAAAATTTTCCATCGCTTCCACCGGCTCGGCGGCGTCCGGCGTCAGCCGGTCATGGCTTTCCAGGTCAAACCCGGCCCAGTACACCTGCCCGCGGCGGGCATCCAGCGCCCCCACCACGGTGCCCTGACCGGCCATGCCCCAGGCCAGGGCCGCCAGCGTGGAAACCCCTGCGCAGGGCGTGTTGGCCGCAAAGGCCAGACCCTTCACCGCCGAAAGCCCGATCCGCAGCCCCGTAAAGCTGCCCGGCCCGATGGTCACGGCATACAGATCAATCTGCGCCGCCGTCAGCCCGCAGGCACGCAGGGCGGTGTCCACCATGGGCAGCAGCGTCTCGCTGTGGGTCAGGCCGGTGTTGCTGGCTGTTTCGTAGCGCAGGATGTCCTGCTGCATCACCGCCACGGCGGCGGTTTTTCCGGCAGTGTCAAGAGCAAGAATGTTCATTTTGTTATTTCCTTCTCCGATGATACATTTTGTATTGTAATCCTGCGGGTTGTCTCGTCCAGGCGCTGAATTTCAATGGTGATGGGATGTTCAAGCGCCAGCAGCTCCGCGCAGTTTTCGCTCCACTCGGCGGCCACAATGGCGCCTTGATCCAGATAGTCATAGAATCCGGCGGCGGCCAGGTCGCTCTCGGAATGGATGCGGTAGAGATCAAAATGGGCAAAGGGGCGCGGGCCTCGGTAGTAGTTCACAATGGCAAAGGTGGGGCTGGATACCGGGTCGGTGCAGCCCAGCCCCTCCGCCAGCCCCTGGCAGAACGCGGTCTTGCCCACCCCCAGCCCGCCGGTAAAGGCGATGAGCGATCCCGGGGCCAGCCGCGCGGCCAGACTGCGCCCCAGCGCGACGGTTTCCTCCCGGGAGCGGGTAATGTATTCTTCCATAACAGACGCCTCTTTCCTCGATGGAGCGATGCACATTTTCGATATTATACACCATCCCGGCCGGTTTGTAAATTCTTTCCGTCCGGGTGGCATAATGGGAGGAACTGCGGTATAATGATGAACAGGAACCACAGGGAAGGGAGGGGAATGCGATGCTCAAACTGGCGCGGCGGTATCTGCGGCGCATCGACGGTCCGTTGCTGCTGATGTGTGCGGCCTGCTCGGTGCTGAGTGTGGTGGTGCTTGTCTCCATCGGCCAGAACCAGCTGGGTTCCATCAACAAGGCGTCGGTGCAGTTTATCGCCAGCGCGCTGGGGCTGATGCTGGCGCTGGTCTTTTCCAGTGTGGACATCCATGCCCTGGCCCGGGCCTGGCCGCTCCATGCGGTGCTGTCCTGGGGGCTGGTGCTGCCCACCCTGTTTCTGCACAATGTCCGGGCCGGATTCCTCACCATCGGCTACGATGCGGGCGGAACCTCCAATTATAGCTGGTACCGGGTGGGCGGCATGACCTTCCAGCCCGCCGAGCTGGCCAAGATCAGCTTTATTCTGACCCTGGCGCTCCACCTTTACACGGTGCGGGGCAGGGTGAACAAGCCCCGCAACCTGCTGCTGTTGCTGCTGCACATCGGCCTGCCGGTGCTGGTCATCCACATTCAGGGGGACGACGGCACCGCGCTGGTCTTTCTGGGCATCGGACTGGTCATGCTTTTTGCCGGCGGCCTGAGCGGATGGCTGGTGGCCGGGGGTCTGGCCGCTGTCTGCGGCGGCGCCGTGGTGCTGCTCCGGCTGAAACCCAATCTTCTCAAGGGCTACCAGGCCAAGCGCATTCTGGCGGTGCTCCACCCCGAGGACCCCGCCCTGGCGGATTTTACCTACCAGCAGAACAAGGGGGCTATGGCCATCGGCACCGGCGGGCTGACCGGGACCGGCCTTGCGGGGGAGCACATCTTTGTTCCCAACGCCTGGAATGATTTTGTTTTCAGCTATCTGGCCAACGCGCTGGGCTTTCTTGGGGCGCTGGCGGCGCTGGCGCTGCTCTTCGGGATTCTGGTCAAAATTCTTGCCACCGCGCTGCGCAGCGCCGACGCGCTGGGGCGTTCCATCTGCGTGGGGGTCTTTGCGGCGCTGTTCTGGCAGTGCCTCATCAATCTGGGCATGAACCTTCAGGTGCTGCCGGTCATCGGCGTGACGCTGCCCTTCTTCTCGGCGGGCGGGTCCAGCGTGGTCATGATTGATCTGTGCACCGGGCTGGTGCTGGCCGTCGGCCGCCGCCCGGCGCGCAGCCGCGCCCTTGCCGCCGGACCGGTGGAATAAAGGCGGTATTGCCGAAAAACAAGACGCTGCCACACAAGGAAAAACCTTGTGCGGCAGCGTCTTTTCACTTTGTATTCGTCCACAAAATGATGAAAAACCGTCTTTGCACGGCCACAGCCTGCCGGTGGGGCTGGAGCTGCCGTCCCGTCCCGGCCATCGGGGCGCGCAGGGAATTGTACAACGAAAAATGGCCCGGCATCCTGTGCGCCGGGCCGGGGAAAAGCAGGATCAGGGATTATTCCCCGCTGCCCTTGTCATTGCACTGAAAGAGCGCCGGGATCAGGCACAGGGCCGCCACGCCTACCACAATGTAGACAAGGCGTGCGCCCCAGCTCATCTGGCCGCCCAGCAGCCAGGCCACCAGGTCCAGCCGCCAGATGCCGAAAATGCCCCAGTTCAGACCGCCAATGATGACCAGCAGCAGACAGATCTTGCCAAAAATGGAATTGCACATAAAAAACTCCCCTTTCTACAAAGAGGAGTATGCGCAGAGCCGACCGCGTTTATTCGATTTTGGCCCAGTCCCGGGACGGCATGGCGAACATGGCGCCGCACAGCAGCAGGGCGGTGGGGTTGGTGGTCAGGTGGAAGGTCTGGCATTCCATGTACCCGTACGCCAGCATGACCAGCAGGCAGCAGACCTCCACCCGGCGTCCCTGCCGCGCGCAGCCATACAGTGCTGCGGCAAAAAGCAGGGCCAGAATGGCGGCCACCACAGGACCGAACTGAAACAGGGCAAAGACAAAGCTGTTGTCCACCACCGGCCAGTCAAAGACCTGCCCGGCGATGCGCACATCCAACAGCCGGTAAGCCATCCAGGCCAGCGAGAGGCGGCAGGTCAGCAGGGAGTCCAGCCGGGCCAGCCACGCGGGGCCAATGTCGTTGTTCCACGGGCCCACCTTGATGACCAGCAGCGGCAGCAGATAACTCAGCGCCGCAGCCAGACCCACCGACGCCGCGCACAGGCCCGGCCACAGCCGGGGCACCCGGCGCCCTTCCCGCAGACGGCAGACCGCCAGCCCGGCGGCCAGGGCCAGGCAGCACAGAGCCGCCGTGCGGCTGGACGGTCCTGCCAGCAGAAAGACGCCCACCGCCCCGATGCCCAGGCAGTCCGCCCGGCGCACCCGGTCTGCCCGCAGCAGCGCCCAGGCCAGGACCAGACCAAAGACCAGGCCGCCGAAGGTGTTGGGATGGCCGTACCCGTAGGTACCCCGCAGTACGCCCATCCGCTCGTTGGTCAGATCGGGCGCCACGATGCCCGCAAAATGCAGCGCCAGAACCACCGCCATGGCCGCGCCGCCGCTGTACAGATAGGCTTTGAGCGGGCGGCGCAGCGGCACATCTTTGGCAGCCATCACGGCCACCACAATGCCGATCCACCAGATGTTCTGGCTGTTGAAATAGGTCCACCGGGCGATAAAATAGAGCGCTCCGGCCACCCCCAGCTGCCGCCAGGTATAGCGGGTGCCCAGAAGAATCTTGAACCCGAAGCACAAAAAGGCCGTCCATTCCAGAATCGGACTGAGGACGCCCTGCACCCAGGCCCAGTTTTCCCGGGCCATGCTGTTGCAGAACACCACCGATACCTCATAGGCGGCCAACCCCGCCGCAAAGGCCGCAGCGCCGGCGCCGGTGCGCCAGACGCCGCCCCAGCCGCCGAAAAGCAGGTGCTCCTCCTTCCACAGCGTTTTCAGGGCCGCAGGCAGCGAGCTTTTTTGCCACAGCATTCCGGCCAGATCCACCACCGCCGCGGCAAACAATGCCAGCAGCAGCGCATTTGCAAAACCAAACAAAACCGGTTTCCTCCCAAAACAGAATGGGGCGCGGACGGCCCCTTGTTGTTTTCATTATACTTCCCCCAACAGAGGTTTGACAACCCCCTTGCAGAATGGTATTCTTTTAAATATATAAAAGGGAAGGGAGGCGCGGTGTGTGACAGCACGGCGATACCGGTCCATTTTTGCGTGGTTCCGGGCGCGGCCCGTGGCGCTGCGGGCGCTGCGGTGGTGCCAGAGCGGCAGTGTGGCGGCGGTCTATGTCCTCTATTTTGGCCTGCTGGCAGTGCTGGCGCTCCGGAGGGATGCCCGTCTGATGGGAGCGGTTGTGGTGCCGGCGACGGTGTTTGTGGCGGGCACGGCGCTGCGGGCAGTCCTCAACCGGCCCCGCCCCTATGAGGCGCTGGGGTTTGACCCGCTTTTTCCCAAGGATACCAAAGGGAAAAGTATGCCCAGCCGGCACTGCTTTTCCGCCGCAGCCATCGCGGTGACGGCTTGCAGCGTATCTGTGCCGCTGGGCGTCCTTCTCTGGGTTCTCGCCGTGGGCATTGCCCTGACCCGGGTGCTCACCGGGGTGCATTACCCGTCCGATGTGCTGGCCGGGCTGGCGTTCGGTGGGATTGCCGCCGTGCTGGGATTGGCGCTGCCCGTATTCTGACCTGTGACAAGGAATGAGGAACCAAACGCGAAACACAAAATTCTGCCGCTGCTTGCGGCCCTTCTGACCGCCCTGACCCTGACGGGATGCAGCTTCAGCGACATCATGCTCTACCTTTACGGAGGGGATGACTTTGTCAAAAAGACCGACACCCGGGATTTCCAGACCTATGCCGGGGAAAACGGCATCACGGTGGTGTACGATGCCAACCAGTGGAATATGCCCACCATGGCCCAGGATGACACCATCAGCATCACCAGCGGAAATAAACTGGATTACACGGCCGTGCTGATCCAGGTGTGCGATACTTACACCGACTTCCTGGCCCAGTCCGGTGAGGAGCTCAATCAGGAGACCAACACCGTTGCCTATGAGCTGGAGCTGACGGTGCCGGACGCCCGGACCTCCGCTGTCCGGTATGACTGCGGCAGCTATCAGGCCATCTTTGTCCAGATCGACTACGACAGCGCAACGACGGTCTACGTCTCGGCGGCGTCCCGCGCGGCCAACTACGATCCCATTATCGAGCTGCTTCAGGGTGTTTCTCCCACGGAACCGTAAAAAATCCCACAGCATTCCGGCCTCCAGCTGTTCGGAATGCTGTGGGATCTGCTGAAATTACCGCACAAAGTTGGTGCGTGCGGCGGTTTCCGCCTGGGGCGGCTCAATGCCCGCCGCGCGGCCGGCCTCAATGCAGCGCAGCATCCAGGCCATGTTGTGGCCCAGGTTGCGCATGATCTGCATCCCCTCGGCGTCGCCGGGCACGTCCTCCGCCTTTCCGCCGTGAACCATGGGCCAGTAGGTGGAGCTGATGAGCGGCATCTCATAGAACTGGGGCACCTTTTCCAGTGCTTCCAGCGCGCTGGTGGTCCCGGCGCGGCGGGCACTGGTGATCACTGCCGCAGGTTTGTGGCGCAGCGTGCGCCCCGCGCTGCAGCCAAGCCGGTGCAAAAAGCCCAGCATCCCCGCCGCAGCGGTGGCGTAATGGACCGGTGCGCCAAACACAAAACCGTCTGCCTGCTCCGCAAAAGGCACCACGTCCGCCACCGGACCGCCAAAGACGCAGCGCCCTGCCTTGGCGCATCCGCCGCAGCCGATACAGCCCCCCACCGGGGCGGAGCCAATGTGGAAAATGCGGGTCTCGATTCCATCCGCAGTCAGCGCGGCGGCAACCTCCCGCAGCGCGGCATCGGTGCAGCCATGCGCATGGGGGCTGCCGTTTATCAGCAATACATTCATGAAAGAACCCTCCCTGTTGTATGTTGGGGCGGAGCGCCGCAATGCTGCGGGTTCCGCCGCATTCCATTATATCATACGCCGCAAGCCCTTGTAAAAGGAGATCTTCCGCCATGTCCCAATCCAATCCGCTTTGCCCTCTCACGGCGCGCCGCTGCGGCGGCTGCCCGCTGCTGGGCGTTCCCTATGAAGAACAGCTGCATGGAAAACAGCAGACGGCCCGGCGCCTGCTGGGCGCTTTTGCGGAGCCGGCGCCCATTCTGGGGCAGGAGGACCCCTGGCATTACCGCAACAAAGCCATTGCCACCTTTGCCACCGGACCCCGGGGCCGCCTGACCTGCGGAATCTACGCCGAAGGGACCCACCGGGTCCTGCCCTATACCGACTGCCTGCTCCAGGACGAAATCATCAACAAAACCGTCACCGCCGCGCTGGAGGCCGCCCGTCTGTGCCGCTGGCCTGCCTATGACGAGGACCGGGGCACCGGCCTGGTGCGCCATCTGCTGGTGCGCCGCGGCAGGGTCAGCGGTCAGGTGCTGGTGGTTCTGGTCACCGGGCAGGAGCGTCTGCCCGGCAGCCACAATTTTGTGCGTGCCCTGCGGGAACGTGCGCCCTGGGTGACCAGTGTGGTGCAAAACTATAATCCCCGCCATACCAGCGCCGTGCTGGGCAACGATGTGCGCACGCTCTACGGCCCCGGCAAAATCAGCGATACCCTCTGCGGGCTGGAGTTTACCCTTTCGCCCCGCAGCTTTTATCAGGTCAATCCCGTTCAGACCGAAAAACTCTATCGCACCGCCATCGACTTTGCCGGTCTGACCGGCAAAGAGCTGGTCATCGACGCCTACTGCGGCATCGGCACCATCGGCCTGTGCGCGGCGCGGGGAGCGGGCCGGGTGATCGGCGTGGAGCGCAGTCCCGACGCGGTTCGCAACGCCACCGCCAACGCCGCCGCCAACGGCATCACCAATGCCCGCTTCTACTGCGCCGACGCCACCGCCTGGATGAGCGCCGCCGCCAGGGCCGGTAGCCAGAAGCTCCACCCCGACGTGATTTTTCTGGACCCTCCCCGGGAAGGCAGCACCCCCGCCTGCATCGCCGCCGTTGCCGCGCTGGAACCCCGGCGCGTCGTCTATGTGAGCTGCGACCCCGGCACCCTTGCGCGGGACCTGCACCTCTTTGCCCGCCGCGGCTACCGCGTGCAGGCCATCCAGCCGGTGGATATGTTCCCGCATACCGATCATTTGGAAAACGCCGTCCTGATCACCAAGGGTGGGGCCGACCCGAAAAAAGGTTCGGGTTGAGTTTCCTCCGCAAGGCTTTCGGTACAAGCGGAAATGCGGTTCGGGGACGGAACGCAAGAAAAGCCGGCCCCCAAAGAAAATGCAATGGTCCAAAAACGAAGCGGTACCTTCCCGTTTTTAGGAAAGGCGTTGCTTCGTTTTTTATTGTCTTGCCTTGTATTCTTCACCCCAAGTCCAGAGCGCATCCTGCCCGGGGAAAAGGGCACGCAGTTATGCTCCCTGTGGGGGTGGGATGTCCCGGGCGCTGTATGGTTTCCGCTACGGCGTTTCCCGGTGCTGGCGTGTGGGGGGCATCGGCCCGCCCGCAGACCGCGCCATCCGGGTTGCGGCCCGCAGCGCCGCCAAAGTCTGAGCACGTTCCTGCCGGGGAAAGCCCTTCTCCCATTTTACACATATTTCCGCCGCTTTCCCGCCGGTTTTTTCACACCGGCGGGCTTGCTTTTCCTGTGATGGGTAGTGTATAATAAATTGTCTAAGGCAACACCGCATCATTCACGGCGGAAGCCTTACGCACCGCTCCGGCGGCTGCGGCGCACCATCTGCGTTGCAAAAATGCTCGATCATACACAAAGTATTATCTGCGCTTTTTGCTTAGCAGCTGGTGCGCCTCGCACGCCGTATCGGCACGTAGAATGATGCGGTGCTGCCCTAATGTTTTTAAGAACCGGATGTGGAGGAAATATCAAATGGCGACAAAGTATGTATTTGTGACCGGCGGCGTGGTTTCCGGCCTGGGCAAAGGCATTACGGCTGCCAGCCTGGGACGCCTGCTCAAGACCCGCGGTCTCAAGGTGGCATCCCAGAAACTGGACCCCTATATCAACGTGGACCCCGGCACCATGAGCCCGCTGCAGCACGGCGAGGTCTTTGTGACCGACGACGGCACCGAGACGGACCTGGACCTGGGCCATTATGAACGCTTTATCGATGAAAACCTCAACAAGTATTCCAACCTGACCACCGGCAAGGTCTATTGGAACGTGCTCAACAAGGAGCGCCAGGGCGCCTATCTGGGCCAGACCGTCCAGATCATTCCCCATATCACCAACGAGATCAAGAGCTATATCTACAACCTTGCCAAGAGCACCGAGGCCGATGTGGTCATCACCGAGATCGGCGGCACCACCGGCGATATCGAGAGCCAGCCCTTCCTGGAGGCCATCCGCCAGGTGGGCATTGAACAGGGCCTGGAAAACTGCTGCTACATCCATGTGGTGCTGGTGCCCTACATTTCCGGCTCCGATGAATACAAATCCAAGCCTGCCCAGCACTCCTGCAAGGAGCTGCAGGGCATGGGTATTTCCCCCAACGTGATTGTGCTGCGCGCCGATGGCCGGGTGGGCAGCGATATCAAGCGCAAAATCAGTCTGTTCTGCAACGTGCGCCCCGACTGTGTCATCGAGAATCTGACGCTGCCCAGCCTTTATGAATGCCCCCTCATGCTGGAAACCGCCGGCCTGACCAACGTGGTCTGCCGCCAGCTCCATCTGGAAACCCCGCCCAGCGACCTGACCGAGTGGAAGGACCTGATTTCCCGCATTGCCACCCGCAGCAAGACCTGCACCATCGCGCTGGTGGGCAAGTACGTCAAGCTCCATGACGCCTACCTCAGCGTGGCGGAGGCCCTCTACCACGGCGGCTTTGAGAACGAATCCAAGGTGGAGATCCGCTGGGTGGACAGCGAGGGGCTGCTGGACCAGCAGCGCTGCGCCGAGCAGCTTGCCGATGTGGATGGCATCATCCTGCCCGGCGGCTTCGGCGACCGCGGCATCGAGGGGATGATCCAGGCCGCCCGCTATGCCCGCGAGCAGCAGATCCCTTATTTCGGGATCTGCCTGGGGATGCAGATCATGGTCATGGAATTTGCCCGCGACGTTCTGGGCTACGCCGACGCCAATTCCGGCGAGTTTGCCCCCGACGGGGAGCACAACGTCATTGCCCTCATGCCGGACCAGCAGGGCAATATCCCCAAGGGCGGCACCATGCGTCTGGGCAAGTATCCCTGCATCACCGCCCAGGGCACCAAGCTGCGGGCGTGCTACGGCAAGGCCGAGATCGACGAGCGCCACCGCCACCGCTATGAGTTCAACAACGATTACCGCGCCGAGATGCAGAACAACGGCCTTGTGATTTCCGGCGCCAGCCCGGACGGCCGTCTGGTGGAGGCCGTGGAGCTGCCCGGCCGTGACTTCCATGTGGGCGTCCAGTTCCACCCCGAATTCAAGAGCCGCCCCAACCGCGCCCATCCCCTGTTTAAGAATTTTATCGCCGCAGCCCTCAAATACCAGGCGGATCATGCCATTACCGAGCACTGCCCCATGGAGGACTGATTCCCCGTCCCTGCGGCTGAAACAGAAATAAAAACTCCCCTGCGTCCGCAGCCAATTGCGGGGCAGGGGAGTTTTGCTGTATGTTCAGAGCGGTCAGTCGGCCCGGTTGCGTGCCTCGCGGCGGCTGTGCTCCCGGGGCCGTTCCTCGGGGGCGGGGGCAATGACCTTGCGCTCCCGCAGGCTGACTTCAAGCACCCGGCGGTGGGCCGTCTTGGTCACCACGCCGTCATACCGGTCAATGGTAAAATGATCGCCCACCTTGGGCAGACGGCCGGTCTTTTCCTGGACCAGGCCGGAAACCGTGATGGAATCAATCTCCCGGTCCTCGGGGATGGAAAGCTCCTCCCACAGATCGTCCACGCTGGCCGAGCCGGAGACCAGCCAGTTGCCGTTGCTCTGGCGGCGGAACTCCTCAGTCTCCTCGTCGTGTTCGTCCCAGATTTCGCCCACAAGCTCTTCCAGAATGTCCTCCAGCGTCACAATGCCCTCGGTGCCGCCGTACTCATCCACCACCACTGCCATGTGGTGGTGCTTTTCCCGCAGCGTCCGCAGAAGGGCCGAAATCTGGGTGGAGCCGGTGGTGTACAGGGTGGGGGCAACCAGCTCATCCATGGAAGCGCTGCCCCGGCGCGTTGCCTGGTAATAGTCCTTCTCATGAACCACGCCGATGATGTTGTCGATGGTTTCATGATAGACCGGCAGGCGGGAATACCCCGACTCGTCAAAGGCATCCGCCAGTTCCTGCATCGAGATGTCATCCGCCACGGCCACCACGTCCACACGGGGGGTCAGAACTTCCTCCACCTCCACGTCGTCAAACTCGATGGCGCTGCGGATCAGCTCGCTTTCGTGGTTGGTCAGCTCGCCGTCATTCTCCGCCTCGCTCACCATGGTCATCAGCTCGGCGTCGGTGATGCCGTCGTTCTCCTCACCGTGAAAATGACGGGAAAGGAACTTCTTCCATGCGCTGAACAAAAAGTTCACCGGGGTGAACACCATGATGAGCGCATGGAGCACCGGCGCCGAGAAGGAGGCAAATTTCTCCGGCATCTCCTTGGCCATGCTCTTGGGGGTGATCTCGCCAAAGATCAGCACCGTCACCGTGATGACCGCCGTGGAGACGGTGGGACCTGACGCGCCGCCTAAAAGCCCGGTGAAAAACACGGTGCCAATGGACGCCAGCGCGATGTTGACGATGTTGTTGCCGATCAGAATGGTGGAGAGCAGGCTGTCATACCGCTCGGAGAGCGCCAGAATCTGCGCGGCCTTTTGGTCGCCGCTGTCCGCCCGGCTCTTCAGGCGGATCTGGTTGAGAGAGGAATATGCGGTTTCCGACGCTGAAAAGAAGCCGGAAAGGATCACAAGGATCACCATTGCCACAAGTAAGGGGATACTGCCATCTTCCATGGTAGGAACAATCAACTCCAATATTTAAAATTTGGGAGGAAACGGGTTCCTCCCATCCATGTTATACAACAAGGCATAATAATGATACCATAAAATCCCCTGGAACGCAAGCACTTTCCGGCGCTGCGGCCGGCGGTCCGGTGAGCGGCCGAACGATGCAGAAATTGCGGTGTGCGTCTGTGCGTGCGGGCAACGCGGTTCCGATCAAAGAGGTACGGGGCGGGAAAAGGAGATTCAGCAAAAAAACAGCGCGCTCTATCTTTGCGATACAGCGCGCTGTTTGTGGAGCAGGTGAAGGGAGTCGAACCCTCGTCCTCAGCTTGGAAGGCTGATGTACTGGCCGTTGTACGACACCTGCGCGACACGATCTATTATACGCACACAAGGCCCGGTTTGTCAAGCCCTTGCTGCGGCAAGACCGCGTGTAAAATCGAGGTATGGTTTTTGCGGGGACCGGAATTGGGGAAAAAACTGACGAATCCAGGAAATTTTTGAAGGAATCCTGCGTCGAAGGAGGCGGCACAGCCCTGCTCAGTGCCGCCGCCCTCGCCGCAGGTCTGGCGGCCTGCGGCAGTTCCGCGTCCAGTCCTGCCGCAGCTTCCACAACGGTGGACGACTCTGCCATTGTGGATGTGGGGCTGGTGCGCACCGGGGAGCAGGCCTGCCTGCTGCGCATTGAGGAGGGCAGCTTTGGCCTTGTCACGGTGGCGCCCTTCACCGCCGTGGCGGGCGGTCTGCTGCTGACCCGGCAGAATCCAAAAGATCAGAACTCTTTGCGCAGATAAATGCGGGTGCTGATGATCCAGCTTGCCCCGTAGGCCGCCAGAGACAGGATCAAAAGGCCGATCAAAAACGCAGCCACGGCACAAGTCCCCAGGCCGGAGAGATCGGGAAGCGATAATCCATGCCGGGACGCAAACCAGGAGACCAGATAGACCCCGCAGCCCAACGCGAGAACTGCCGCCAGCACGCTGGTGCGTGCCTTGGCCGCGCCGTACCGCAGCGAGAGGGGAAAGGACAGCGCCGAATAGAGAAGCGCGATGCAGAAAACGGCAGCGCAGCTGAAAAGGAACTCGACCGGTGCGGGCCGCCCGGACCCGGCAGGCATGAGCAGCACCAGCACGGTGGTCAGAGCTGTTCCGGCCAGCATCAGGAGCAGCCCCAGCAGATACTTGGCCCCCATGACAGCCCCGGCCGGGACCGGCAGCGTCCGCACATAGGCGTCCCAGTGACTGGCTTCGTCAAAGCTCAGGGTGGAAACGATGTACAGCTCCAGGAGAAAGATGAGAGCGTACAACAGGAAGGGGAGCTGCATGGCATACGCCATCACGGTGTAAAGGACCAGCACCAGCAGCGCGTTTTTCCTGTATCCCGTCACAATGATCTGAAAGTCCTTGTACAACAGCCCTTTCATTGATGCTCCCTCCCGCAATAGAACCGCATGATGTCGTCGATGTTGGCCGGGTCACAGACGGCGCCCGGCAAAGCGTGCAGCACCCTGGCCCGCGGGTGGATCAAACTCTCCCATCCGCAGCCGCCGCGGTGGGAAGCCACCACCCAATCCTTTGGCAGCGAACGCAACTGATCTTCGCTGCATCGCAGAATCCCGTACTCCTGCATCAGCTCGTCCTTGTTCTTGTGGAAGATCAGCCGGCCCTGGTGCAGCAGCGCGATGGAGTCCGCCACCTGCTCCAGGTCGGAGGTGATGTGGCTGCTCAGCAGAATGCTGTGCTGTTCGTCCTGGATGAAATCCAGGAAAAGGTCCAGCATTTCCCCGCGCACCACCGGGTCCAGACCGCTGGTGGCCTCGTCCAGCACCAGCAGACGGGGACGGTGCCCCAATGCGCTGGCCAGGCTCAGCTTCATGCGCATACCGCGGCTGAATTCTTTCATGGGCTTGCCGCTGTCCAGACCAAACCGTCCCAGAAGTTCGCCGTAATAGGCACTGTCCCACCGGGAACCAAAGATTCCCCCCAGGCACCGGCCCACCTGAGCGGGGGTCATGCTCTCGTAAAAATAGGCTTCCTCAAAAACCGCGCCCACCTCGGCCCGGGCGGCCGGATCGGCGGGGGCGGCGCCCAGAAGCGTCACCCTACCGCTGTCGGGACGGTTTACGCCGGTCAAAATCTTCAGCGCGGTGGTTTTGCCCGCGCCGTTTTCCCCCACCAGGCCCACAATGCTCCCGGTGGGAATTTCCAGGTCCAGAGGACCCAGGGTGAAGTCATGAAAATGCTTGGTCACGCCGCACAGCGCGGCGGCAGGATTGGCAATCATGGATTATTCCTCCCATAACAAGTTCAGCGTTTCGGTCACTTCCTCCAGGTTCACACCGCCCCTGCGGGCAGCGGCAATGGCCTGGCTGAGCGCTTCCTCCACTTGGGTCAGGGCCTGTTCGCGGTGCAATGCCGGGTTCTGCGGCGCCACAAAACTGCCGCGCCCCGGCATGGTGGTGATGAACCCCGCCGCTTCCAGGTCCTCATAAGCGCGCTTGGTGGTGATGACGCTGATGCGCAGATCCCGGGCCAGCGCCCGGATGCTGGGCAGCGCATCCCCCTCCCGGAGTTCACCGGACAAAATTTTCTCCTGAATCTGGCGCGTGATCTGCGCGTAGATCGGTTCCTGCCCGGCATTGGAGATGTACAGCTCCATGCCGATTTGCCTCCTTCCAGATGCTGAACTGTTCATATTTGATATAAACAGTATATACGGTATATACACTCTTGTCAACCCTCCGGCACAAAAAAAACGGGGCGGCAGAGTTGCCGTCCCGGAAAAGGGGTCAGGTTTCGTTGGGTTCGCTTACCGGCACGCCGCGGTGCTCCACCGGCGTGGAAAACACAATCTGGGTGCGGGTGCGCCCAAACTGCTGCAGGTGGTTGATAAAGGCGTCCAGCTCCTGGGTGGTGCCGTACAGCACTTCAATGAGCATACTGTAATCCCCGGTGACGCAGCTGCATTCCACCACGTTGGGGCAGCTGCGGATGTAGGGATAAAACTCCGGTTTGCGCTGGGGGTCCATGTCCAGATTGATAAAGGCTTTGACCAGCTGCCCCATCTTGAGCGGGTCCACCTGGGCCTGATACCCGGTCAGCACACCGTCCTTTTCCAGCCGTGCGATGCGGGCCGAGACAGCGGGGGAGGAGAGAAACACCCGATCGGCGATTTCCTTGAGCGGGGCGCGGGCATTGGTCTGCAGAATGTCAATGATTTTGCGGTCAATATGATCCATAACGTTCCCACCTTACAAAAAGGGCAGCGCCTCCGGCAAAACCGGGCGGCACTGCCCTGAATACTGTTAAGTATCATACCACAAAACGCGGATCAGGTAAAGGGGAAAAACAAAAATTTCTTAAGCAAACAACAGGAAATCTTCGCCCAAACATTGAAAAGCGCGGAAAAATGTGTTATACTATACTACTGTAATTTGCCGGCTTGCGTGTTTTGCCCAAAAACCGCAGGCTTTTCCGCCAAAGAGCGGTTACAATTCAAATACTTAGGGGGATTTTCATGTCGGGACATAGCAAATGGAACAATATCAAGCGCAAAAAGGAAAAGACCGACGGCGCCCGCGCCAAGGTGTTTACCAAGATTGGCCGCGAGATTTCTGTCGCTGTCAAGGAAGGCGGCGGCAACCCCGCTTCCAACTCCAAGCTGGCGGCCCTCATCGCCAAGGCCAAGGCCAACAGCGTGCCCAACGATAACATTCAGCGCATCATCAAGCGCGCCGAGGGCGGCGACAAGACCGAGTATGAGGCCATCACCTACGAGGGCTACGGCCCCGGCGGCATCGCCGTCATGGTGGAGACCCTGACCGACAACCGCAACCGCACCGCCGCCAATATGCGTCACTATTTTGACAAGTTCGGCGGGAACCTGGGTCAGATGGGCTGCGTGGGCTTTATGTTCACCCAGAAGGGGGTCATCGTTGTGGATCTGGAGGATAAGGACCCCGACGAACTGATGATGGACGCGCTGGATGCCGGCGCCGAGGATTTTGATGCCGGCGAGGAAGCGGCGCAGATTACCACCGATCCCGACAATTTCACCGCCGTCTGCGAGGCGCTGGAAAAGAAGGGCTACACCTTTCTTTCCGCCGATGTGGCGCAGGTGCCTTCCACCACCACCACCCTTACCGATCCCGACCAGCTCACCAACATGGGCAAGCTGCTGGATGCCCTGGATGAGGATGACGATGTCCAGAACGCCTGGCACACCCTGGAAAACGAGGAAGACCTCGACCGATAACGAACACAAAAGCAATTCACAAGAAAGGCGAATTGCTTTTTTTGTAGGGTGAATATGAAAATGAAACGAGTTCGATCACTGTTTACGGTATTGAGCTGTATTGTGTCAGCTCTTCTCGTCAGCTTTTATATCGTGACGCTGATCCAGGGACTGAATCCTCATCCGGGGAACGGATACAGACAATTTTATCTGGAAGAGGGATTGTACAGTTGGGCAGGTCAAAATGGAATCACGGTTCAAAGAGGGAAGACACTCCATTTTGATTCACAAACGCCCGCCGATGATCAGATCGTTGGACACTTTTGTTTTTCAGAAGATTTCCCTTATGACGAAAGCAGTGAATGGACCTACGTGGATGGGGTCGGATACTGCATTAACGCCTGGCAATCAGATCTGATGTTTGAGCTGGAACCCGGTGTGGATTATGAGGCGGAATTTGTTTTTGAACCGGAACAACCGGGAGGGGAAGTAACATTTTTTTCTGGCGATGAGAAGCTTGCTTTTGTGAAGCTGGACGAGACACCCAAATCCGTTGTTTTTCCCATCCCGGCTCCTCAGGAAACAAATGAAAGACTGAGATTGGTTCTTGTGTTGGGCGGCGACGTGGAAACGCCGCTCCCGATCCGGGAGGTGACGTTCCGTTGAAAGAGCAAAAGTCTGCCAAAAATATTCCGCTTTGCCTGATTGCATTGATTGTGGTCGTGGCGTCCCGTCTTGTGCTGGCTGCGGTTTACTGGTACTGGAAAAATGAAACCGGGAGCGATCAGGGACTTTTCAGCGCGCTGTTTCAGTGGGACTGTGGCTGGTATTCCACCATTGTGGAAAACGGCTATCCTACAGATGATTCGCTGGCGATGAATGGTCAGGCGTCATGGGCGTTTTTCCCTCTGGTTCCCCTGCTTGAGCGGCTGGTCTGTCAGGTGACAGGTCTTCCTCTTCGGGTTGCCGGTTCCCTGATGAATACAGGATTCCTCTTTCTGCTCACATGGTTGGGCGCCAAGTTCTGCATTGAATTGGATGGAGGAAGACAGCAGGCCATTATTTTTATGCTCTTGCTCAATTTTGGACATTATAATTTTATCTATTCGACTCTATATACAGAAGCCTGTTTTGCGTTTCTTCTTTGTGCGGCTCTCTACTGTATGTACAAAAAGCACTGGATTTTAATGGGAATTTGCGGTGCTCTTTTGAGCGCGACACGGAACCTGGGAATTTTTTTGGTGTTTGTCATCCCGTTTTATTGTTTGCAGCAATATTTTGCGCAGAAAGAAACAAGAAGCATAAGGGGACTTTTTGCCTGGCTTTTTGAAAGGCCTGCTTTGATTTTGGGAACCTGCCTGATCCCAATGGGGTTCTTCCTTTATATGCGATATCTCGATGGCCTGGTAGGGGATGGAATGGCGTTTCTGCATGTCGAAAAGGCATGGGGACGGACGCCGGGCAACCCGTTGGAGCATCTTTTCCAGGGGCTGTTGGCCTTGGATTCCCCGGATTTTATTTTGGCGATTTTTGCGCTGGTAGCGCTTTATCTGAGTCTGCGCCAGATCATGCGCCGTCGGCCAGAAGGCGTGCTTTCCCTTTTATTTGTTCTGATCCCACTGAGCACTTCTGTCGCGGGGATGGCGCGGTATACGGTTTGTTCCTTTCCGATTCTAATGGAAACGTCCAACGCTCTGAAAGAGAAAAGCACTCTGGAAAAGATCATGTGGGCGATATTCCTTTTCATTCTGGGAATTGCCGGAACACTCAAGTGGTTTTATGGGGCAGTTGTCATGATTTAACGGAAAATGAATCGCCTTCTCCGTCCGAAAAGCGATAGATTAAGGAGAATTCCTTCATGTCAAACCAGTTTCTTTGCCCCCACTGCCTGGAGCCTGTGGAGGGGTACCATGGGGATTGCCCCTCCTGCGGAAAGAGCCTTGAAAACCATAACCCTGAGGGCGCGCTGCCGCTGGGCACCCAGCTGGCGGGGCGCTATACGGTGGGGGATTACCAGAGCGCCGACGGCGACGGCTTGTGCTACCGCGGCGTGGAGAACGCCGAAAAGCGCTTTGTGCTCATCAAGGAGTATTTCCCCGTCACACTGTGCAACGGCCGCGCCCCCGACGGCGCCCTGATGCCCAAGGAGGGCAGGGAGGTTCTCTTCAAGACCAGCCGCATGGATTTCAAGGATCTCTATGACGACCTGCACCGGCTGACCCCCGCCACCGGTCTTTCCCAGATTCTGGATGTGAGGGAGGAGAACAACACCGTCTATGCGGTGGAGGAAAACCCCAAGGGCATGACGCTGACCCACTATCTGGGTCTGCGCTCCCGCAACCTGACCCCCGCCGAGGCACGCACCCTGCTCCAGCCGGTCATGGAAGGGGTGGCGGAGCTCCACAAAGCGGGGCTGATCCACCGCGGCATCTGCCCGGACAACATTCTTCTGCCCATCGACGGCAGTGCCCGGCTGACCGGCTACGGCACGCTGGCGCTGCGCACCGCCGGCAGCGAGCTGAAAAGCCAGCTCTATCCCGGTTACGCCGCGCCGGAGCAGTATTCGGCGGCGGAGTTTTCGGGACGCTATACCGATGTCTACGCCCTGGCGGCCGTGACCTACCGCCTGGTCACCGGCCAGACGCCGGTGGCGGCGCCCCAGCGCAAGGTCAAGGACAGCCTGGAATCCGCCCACAGCCTGGAATCCGGTGTGCCGACCTTTTTCTCCCAGGTGCTGTCCTGCGCCATGCGTCTGGACCCTGCCCGCCGGATGCAGACGGTGCCGGAGCTGATGAGCGCCCTCACCGACCCCAATGTGGCCAACGCCATGTTTGAAAAAGGGGAGAATCAGGTCTCGACCAGGAAAATTTTGGCGGCTTCCCTGGTGGTAATCTTTGTGCTGGCGGCCCTGCTGATGTGGAGCCTGATGAAGGGAACCACCGGGGAGGATCTGCCGGAACCCGCCGCCACTGCACCGGCTTCCGGCCAGAGCAGCGCGGAGGCCGACGTGGAGGTTTACCCGGACCTGGTGGGCAAGCGCTACCAGAGCGAGATTAAGAACAGCGACCTCTATGCCGGGTACCGCATCGTCATGACCGAGGAATATTCGTCCACCGTGCCCAGCGGCTGCGTCATCAGCCAGAGTCCCGTGGCGGGAACCCTCCAGACCGAGGAAAATCCCATCCTTCAGATTGTGGTCAGCAAAGGCCCCATGCTGGTGGAAATGCCGGATATCATCGGCTTTACCCAGGAGAACGCGGCCAAGCAGCTGGATGCTGCCGGGATTCAGTACCGCATGGAAATCATGGAGAACGATGGGCAGTATGCCGAATACTGCGTGGCCAAGTGCGACGTGATTACCGGCACCAAATTTGACGCCGGCAAGACAGTGGTCACGGTCTATATCGCCGGGACACGGGCCAACACCTCCGCTGCCGATGAGGACCCCGCCGACTCCGCAGGCATGGATTCTGCCACATCGGAGCCGGATGCGTCCGGGGCAGAATAAAACCCGCAAAATCCCATTTATCCCCGCAGCGCCGCACAAGCGGTGTTGCGGGGATTTTGCATCCGGCGGGCAAAAAAGAACCCCGCTCCGTGCCGGATGGCACAAAGCGGGGATGGCTTACAAGTAAAAATCCGTCAAATCAATCGCTCACATAGGGCATCAGAGCCATATAACGGGCGCGCTTGATGGCAACGGTCAGCTCGCGCTGATGATAAGCGCAGGTGCCGGTCACGCGGCGGGGAATGATCTTGGAGCGCTCGCTCACATATTTGCGCAGGCGGGGCAGATCCTTGTAATCGATGTGGTCGATACGATCCACGCAGAAGCTGCAAACCTTCTTGCGGCCACGATGCATGGGACGGGAAGAACGATCCATAGCCATGATCCAGTTACCTCCTTACAGGTTATTTTGGTCAGATCGATGTTTAGAACGGCAGGTCGCCCTCATCCTCGATCAGCGCAAAGTCATCGTTGCTGCCCGCAGAATAGGCGGGGGCGGCGGGCTGTGCGGCGGGACGGGCATATTCTGCCGGAGCGGGTGCGGGATTGCCGTAGGCAGGCGCACCCATGCCAGACGCGACGGGGTTCTGGGATTTGGGCGCGGCAAAGTTGATGTTGGATGCCACGATCTCGATGGCCGTGCGGTTGTTGCCGTTCTTGTCCTGATAATTGCGGCTCTGCAGACGGCCGTCAATGGCGATCAGAGAACCCTTCTGGAAATAGCGGCAGACAAACTCAGCGGAACGATCCCAGGCGACAACGTCAAAGAAATCGGCCTGGAACTGCCCGTTGGCGTCCTTGCGCCCGCGGTCACAGGCAATGCGGAACGACGCCACATTTTTGCCGGTGTTTGTCTGGCGCAGCTGGGGGTCCGCCACAAGGCGGCCCATGATAGCAACAACATTCAGCATAGTTTACCTCACTCAAACCCTCATGCAATTGCAGATGCAATTACTCCTCCTCAGCAACGATAATGCTGCGGAGAACGCCTTCCGTGATCTTGTAGATACGGTCCAGCTCAGCCGGGAAAGACGGCTCACTGGTGAACTTGATCACCGTGTAGACGCCCTCGGTCTCATCGTTGATGGGGTAGGCAAGACGGCGCTTGCCCCAATCGTCGACAGAATCGATCGTACCGTTCGCCTCGATCAGGGACTTGAACTTGCCGATCAGAGCGGCGGAAGCCTCCTCATCCAGAGCGGAACTGGTAACCATCATGGTTTCGTACTTAGCCATTTTCTGTGCACCTCCTTTTGGACATTAGGCCCTTCCCCCCGGGAAAGGGCAAGGAATCTGCGCTTATTCAGCACAGCAATTTATTATATCAACAAATCAGAGACTTGTCAACATTTTTTGAAGCCCACCGAGGCGGCAAATCTCAGGAAAGCGGCCTGCCCCGCCTCATCCTGCTTGAACACACCGGCGTTCTCCAGCACATGGCTGAACACCATGCCGATCTCATCCCGCAGGGCGGCCTCGGCGGCGGCGCGCTCCATGCCGGTGCCGTACTTTTTGATCAGCCCGTCGATCCAGTCGGCATGAACGGCCAGCGGGCTGCCCGCCTCGCGGCTGGTGTTGGGCGCCGCACCGGTCAGAATGTCCGCAATGGCAGCGCTCTGATCCTTGAGGCGGGCGGGAAGAATGGCCAGGCCCATGACCTCGATCAGGCCGATGTTTTCCTTTTTGATGTTGTGGTACTCTTTGTGGGGATGGAAGATTCCGTCGGGGTACTCCTCGCTGGTGCGGTTGTTGCGCAGCGCCAGGTCCAGAATGTAGCCGTCCTTCTCATCGCAGTGCAGGATGGGGGTGACGGTGTTGTGGGGGGTGTCGCCGCTGTAAGCCAGAATGCCCACACTCTCATCCGAATATTCCCGCCAGGCGGTCAGAATGTTGTTGGCCACGTTCTGCACCTGCTGGGAGCTGCGCCCCACAAGGCGGATGGCCGAGACCGGCCAGTTCAGAATGCCGGCCCGCACATTGGGGTAGCGCGGGTCCCGCAGCGCCACGGCGATGTCCGCTTTCTGCATGGGGAACACATAGCGTCCGCCCTGGAAATGGCTGTGGCTCAGGATGCTGCCGCCCACGATGGGCAGATCGGCGTTGGACCCGCAGGTGTAGTGGGGAAACTGGGAGACAAAGTCAAAAATCTGGGCCAGCGTGTTGCGGTCCATCTCCATGGGCCTGTGGCTGTCATGCAGGATGATGCAGTGCTCATGAAAGTAAGCGTAGGGGCTGTACTGCAGATAGAAGGGCTCGCCCGCCAGATTGAGGGGGACGATGCGGTGGGTCTGCCGGGCCGGAAAGTTGATGCGCCCGGCGTAGCCGATGTTCTCCTTGCAGAGCATACACTTGGGATAACTGGCCGCGGGCTGCAGGCGCTCCATGGCAATCACCTTGGGGTCCTTCTCCGGTTTGGTCAGGTTGATGGTGATTTCCAGCTCGCCGTAGGGGGTGGCGGTGTTCCACTGGATGTTCCTGGCAATCTGTGCGGTGCGGATGTAGTTGGACACCACGCACAGGTCATAGAACCAGTCGGTCGCCGCCTCGGGTCCTTTTTTGGCGTACAGCTTTTTGAACTTTTTGCAGACTTCGCTTTCCCGGGGCATCAGGGCACCCATGATGCGGGTCTCAAAATTGATGCGGTACTGGGGGACCGAGCCGTCAAAAAGGCCTTTGGCTGCCGCCAGCTCCACCATCTCGTCCAGCAGGGCGGCGGGGGTGTCAAGGTCCTCCCTGGGAACTTTTTCCCCGCTGGGTTCGCTCAGCGCCAACAGATCCAGCAGGGTGTTGCGGGCCACAATATCATCCAGCGCCCGGATCAGTTTGTGCTTGCGGCCAAAGCGCAGCAGCCGCTCCACATCCAGGGCCAGAGCGGCGTCGCGCTGCTCGGGGGTCAGTTCAGAAACATTCAGGGCTTGCATCTTTTTTTTCGCCATGGGTACATCCCTCCTATCTTTACGATACCGCATTTTACCCTCGCTTTCCATGGGACAAAATCCCATGCTTTTGCAGAATTCAACCAAAAGGCCAGCCGGCCAACAAAGGGGGAAGCGGCAGACCGGACGTTTTGCGGCGACCCGCACAGGCGAAACCTTTCCCCTTATGTTCCGTTCTGCGTACTCCCCCCTCAGGTTCCATACTTATTTTTTCAGATCGCTGAACAGATCCCTGCGGTAAACGCCGGCTTCCACCAGTTTGGCAAAGCTCTCGATCACCACGGGCTTGTCCTCCTGATAGGTCACACCGAACCATTTGTCGTGGCTGGGCAGCACCTTGACGCTGACCGCATTTTTTTGAAGCAGCTCACCGATGTAAATGGGCAGCAGATACTCCCCCTTGAGCGGATTGCCGGGCACCGTTTTCTCAAAGAACTCGGCAAAACCGCGATCCAAAAGCTCCACAAACTCCGGCGTCAGGCCCCAGAAATTCATGGACGCCAGGCTCTCGGGGTCAATTGCCCGGCCGCCGGCCGCCGCGCCGCCGGCGGTTTTTTCAATCCCGGAGGTTTCCACCACCTCGGTAAGGTATCCCTCGTCATTCATCCGGCACAGGCCGCGGGTCACGGCGCCGTTGTCGCTCAGGGTGTTCTTAAGGATAAAGCCCGCCATGCTCAGCTCATACGGCCGGGCGGGATCGTAGCCCTGCAAAAAGCTGTGAATCTGGACAAAAGCCTCCTTGCCATAATAATCGTCCGCGTTGATGACGGCAAAAGGCTCCCGGATGATGCCCTTGCAGGCCAGCACGGCCTGGCCGGTGCCCCAGGGTTTGGAGCGGCCCTCAGGAACCGAATACCCGGCGGGAATGTCGTTGAGGTCCTGATAGGCATAGGCGATCTCGACCCCCAGCCCGGCGCAGATGCCCTCAATGCGGTTGCCGATGACCTCCTTGAACGCGTCCTCGATGTCGTGGCGGATGATAAAGACGATTTTGTCAAACCCGGCCTCAATCGCATCGTGGATGGAATAATCCATGATGATCTCGCCGTTGGGGCCGACCGCGGCCAGTTGCTTGATTCCGCCGCCAAAACGGGAACCAATCCCGGCGGCCATGATGACAAGTGCAGTTTTCATATTGATCCTCCAGTATTTTTACAAACTGAACATCGAGAGCACCGCATTCAGGTTGGGACCCAGCAGGCGGGAGGCAAAGAGCGCTGCCACGATGTAGACAATAAAATAGATGACCACCGCCATCACGCTGGTTCCGCCGCAGAGCGCCAGCGCGTCGCTGCGGTCCTGCCCCTCGGGGCACTGGGCATAGATGCTCTCAATGCGGCGCTTGCTCTCCACTTTGTACCAGTAGACGGCGTAAAGGCTGCGGATCACCATTTGCAGCCAGTTCAGCACATAACAGACGTTGGCTGCGGTGGGAATCCAGCTCAGCGGCAACCCCACCATCCACTCGGCGCCCGAAACCGCCATCACATAGAGCAGGGAAGGGACGGCCAGCAGAATTTCCAAAAGGGCGAAGAACGCCCCCTGCTTCCACATTTTGCGGAAGAAGAAATACGCCGGTCCAAAAAAGAACGCCGAGAAGGAAACACAGACCCGGCGCCGGGTTTCCTGCATGCGGAAGAACTGCATCAGATAATACATGCTGGACGGCCCCACATAGGTGGACCAGTCCCTGGCCTTGATGCCGTCAATGGGGTCCTCGGGGCCAAGCTCCTTGCGGTAGATGTTGCCGTCCGCCCCGGCGGAAAAGCCCTCCAGATGGGGGCCGGGCTCGTTGCTGCGCCGCTGTGCGGCGTTGGCGTTGGCATCGTAGTTGGGATTGGCATAAACCGGGCCATTGCCGGCCGGGGCCTGGCGTTCCCGGTGCTGAACGTTGTCGGGATGATCCGGCAGCGAGACCCCGCAGTGGTTGCAGAATTTGGCGCCCAGCGGGTTGTGGGCGCCGCAGTTGGGGCAGACCAGATCCTCCGGCCCGCCGGAGATCACGTTGTCCGGTGTCCACTCAAAACCCGCAGCGTGTTCCGCTTCGTGCAGACAGGCGCCCACCTTTTTCCAGCATTCCCGGTGATAGGGGGTGCCGCAGTCGGGGCAGACGACGATATCGTCATTTTCTTTGAATGTCTTTTCACAAACAGGGCAACGGTTGCCTTTATAATCAGTCATTGGTTTCCTCCGAATTTGTTGGGTCTGCCCAAAGGGCAGAATAATACATCATTATTATACACCACATACTATGGGAAAGCAAAGAAAATTCCGTGAACAACACCATAAAACAGGGATATTTTCTGAAAAACCGGATTCGGATTTTCCATAGGAAACGGACGAAGGACTTTCGCCAAGAGCCTGCAAACCGTTTCCGTGCGGGCAGCAGAGGAGAAAACCGGGCCTTTCAGCGCAAAGTTCCCCCTTTACAAGCCCCGGGGTTTGGGTTATACTTACTTTGTATGACTGAAAATAAACCGAGGGGTAACGATATGATCACCATTGACGAACTCAAATCCAAGCTGGGCGGCCTCAGGACGGCGGTGGACGACCTGCGGGACGCGCTCTCCATCGAGGCAAGCGAGAAGCGCCTGGCCGAGCTGGAGCACCAGATGACCATGCCCGGCTTTTACGATGACCAGGAACGCAGCCAGAAGGTCATCAGCGAGATGGGCGAGGTAAAGAACAAGCTGGAGCGCTTCGGCAAGCTGTCCACCCAGTATGAGGAAGCGGAAACCCTGCTGGAAATGATTGAGGAGGAGAACGATCCCTCCCTGGCGGCTGAGGGCGAGGAGGCCGTCAGCGCCGTGGAAAAAGCCATCGATGAGCTTCAGCTCATGACAATGCTCAACGGCGAATATGACCACGCCAACGCCATTCTGACCTTCCACGCCGGCACCGGCGGGACCGAGGCGCAGGATTGGGCCGAGATGCTCACCCGTATGTACACCCGCTGGGCCGAGGCCCACGGCTATTCGGTGGAGGTTCTGGATGTGCTGGACGGCGATGAAGCCGGCATCAAGTCCGCCTCCATGATGATTAAAGGCCCCAACGCCTACGGTATGCTCAAGAGCGAGAACGGCGTCCACCGTCTGGTGCGCATCAGCCCCTTTGATGCCAACGCCCGGCGTCAGACCAGCTTTGCCAGCCTGGAGGTCATGCCCGAGCTGGACAACAACATCAAGGTGGAAATCAACCCCGCTGACATCGAGATGCAGGTCTACCGCTCCTCCGGCGCCGGCGGCCAGCATATCAACAAGACCTCCTCTGCGGTGCGTCTGATTCACAAGCCCACCGGCATTGTGACCGCCTGCCAGACCCAGCGCAGCCAGCTGCAGAACCGGGAATACGCCATGGAAATGCTCAAGGCCAAGCTCTACCAGATTGCCCTGCAGCAGCATAAGGATAAGATTGACGACATCAAGGGCGTCCAGAATGAGATTGCCTGGGGCCACCAGATCCGCAGCTATGTCTTTATGCCCTACACGCTGGTCAAGGACCACCGCACCAACTATGAGAGCGGCAACGTACAGGCGGTGATGGACGGCGACCTGGACGGTTTTATCTACGCCTACCTGAAAGCCAGCTCCCGCGGTGAGCTGGAGGACGTCTGATCGCCTGTGCGCCGCGCTCCGGCAGATTGGATGCTCTTTGTGGAGCAGGATCGCACCCTTTGACGCAATGTCGGAGCTGGCGCCATTGAGCGGAAAAGAACGAAATAACAAAAAACCGCCGAACGGCGCCCTTTGGAAGGGCCGGCCGTCCGGCGGTTTCTCTGTGTGCGGCACAGGGGCTCAGCTGTCGGAATCCAGCTTGAGCACGGCGGTGAACGCCTCGCTGGGCAGGGTCACGCTGCCCAGCTTGCGCATCTTCTTTTTGCCGGCCTTCTGCTTTTCCAGCAGCTTTTTCTTGCGGGTGATGTCGCCGCCGTAGCATTTGGCCAGAACGTCCTTGCGCATTGCCTTGACGGTCTCCCGCGCAATGATCTTGCCGCCGACTGCGGCCTGAACGGGAATTTCAAACAGCGCGCGGGGAATGTTCTCCTTGAGCTTCTCGCAGATGCGCCGCCCTTTGGCGTAGGCGTTGTCGGCAAAGACGATCATGGAGAGCGCGTCCACAATCTCGCCATTGAGCAAAAAGTCCAGCTTGACAAGGTTGGAGGAATGCCAGCCCTCCCAAGCGTAGTCGTAGCTGGCGTAACCGCGGCTGCGGCTCTTGATGGCATCAAAGAAGTCGTAGACAATCTCGCCCAGAGGCATCTGGTAATGAAGATCCACCCGCGTTTCGTCCATGTAATCCATGGCAATGAGCACGCCGCGCTTGGACTGGCATAGGTCCATCAGCGGTCCCACATAGTCGTTGGGGGTGTAGATGTGGGCATCCACAAAAGGCTCCTCCGCCCTGGCGATGCGCGCCGGGTCGGGGTAGGCCGAGGGATTGTCGATCACCTCCACCGTGCCGTCGGTCAGCGTCAGGCGATACTGAACGCCGGGGGTTGTGGTAATCAGATCCAGATCAAACTCCCGCTCCAGGCGCTCGGTGATGATTTCCATGTGCAGCAGCCCCAGAAAACCGCAGCGGAACCCAAAGCCCAGGGCCGCGCTGGTTTCCGGCTCAAAGCTCAGCGAGGCATCGTTGAGCTGCAATTTTTCCAGGGCGTCCTTCAAATCGGGATAATCGGCGCCGTCGGCGGGGTAGATGCCGCAGAACACCATCGGTGTCACCTTGCGGAACCCGGGCAGCGCCTCGGCGGTGGGCCGCTCCGCCAGTGTGACGGTATCGCCCACGCGGGTGTCCCGCACCGTCTTGATGGAGGCGGTCAGATAGCCCACCTCGCCGGCCTCCAGCTTGTCACAGGGGGCCAGCGACGTCGCGCCCATGTGCCCCACCTCCACCAGCTGGAAGGTGGCGCCGGTGCTCATCAGGCGGATGGTGTCGCCGGGGCGCACGGTGCCCTCAAACACGCGGACATAAACAATGACGCCCTTGTAGCTGTCATAGATGGAGTCAAAGATCAGCGCTTTCAGCGGCGCGTCGGGGTTGCCCTGGGGCGGGGGCACATCCTTCACCACGCGCTCCAGAACCTCCCTGATGTTGACGCCCATTTTGGCGCTCACCCGGGGCGCGTCCATGCAGGGCAGACCGATGACGTCCTCCACTTCCCGGGCCACTGCGTCGGGGTCGGCGCTGGGCAGGTCGATTTTGTTCAGGATGGGCACCACTTCCAGATTGTGGTCAATGGCCAGATAGCAGTTGGCCAGCGTCTGGGCCTCCACGCCCTGGCTGGCGTCCACCACCAGAATGGCGCCCTCGCAGGCGGCCAGGCTGCGGCTGACCTCATAGGAGAAGTCCACATGGCCCGGTGTGTCAATGAGGTTGAATTCATATTCCTGGCCGTCATCGGCGGTGTAACGCATGGTCACGGCGCGGGCCTTGATGGTGATGCCGCGCTCCCGTTCCAGCTCCATGTCGTCCAGAATCTGGTCCTCCATGGTGCGCTTGTCCACGCTGTCCGTCAGCTCCAGAATGCGGTCCGACAGCGTGGATTTGCCGTGGTCAATGTGGGCGATGATGCAGAAATTGCGGATGTTGTCGCGAGCCATCAGGTTTCCTCCAAATCGTTCCAAATACAAACCGGCGCACCGCCCTGAAGATAGATGCGCGGCACTCGGCGGGCGATGCCACAGACAATTTCATAGTTGATGGTGCCGGTCTTTTCGGCGATGGTGTCCGCCGTATCGGCCCCGAGGGCGGCATTGTCCGGGCCAAACACCGTCACCTCATCTCCCATCCTGACGCCGGGAATGCCGGTCACATCCACCAGCGTCTGGTCCATGCAGACCCGGCCCAGCACGGGCGCGGGCCGGCCGTGAACGGACATCACCCCGCCGCCCTGGGTGCCCGAGAGCATCCGCGGATACCCGTCGGCGTAGCCCACACAGACAGTTGCCACGGTCCGGGGCGTCGCGGCGGTAAAGGTCCGGCCATAGCTCACACTCTGGCCGGGAGCAAGCTCCTTCACATAGGTCACCATGGCTTTCAGCGTCATGGGCGGCCGCAGACCGTCAAAATGCACCTCGGTGCTGGGGTCCAGCCCGTACAGAATGATGCCGGCCCGGGTCAGGTCGCACCGCCATTCGGGGTGGCGCATCTGGGCGGCGGAGTTGGCACAGTGGACGGTGTTCAGCGAAATGCCGTCCTGTTTCAGCCGCTCCACAACCTTCAGGAACAGGCTGTGCTGCTCCTCGGTGTAGGCAACGTTTTCCTCCGTGACGCTGTCGGCCACGGCAAAGTGCTGAAAAATCCCGGTGAAGCGCAGCCCGGGCAGGGCAGCACACCGCTCCATGGCGGCAACCGCCGCCGAAAAGTCGGTGCGGGCGCAGAACCCAATGCGGCCCATGCCGGTGTCCACCTTGAAATGACAGTGGACCTCGGCTCCAATCCCGGCGGCAGCGGCCGAAAGCGCCGCCGCGTACTCTTCCGAAAAGACCGCCTGGGTGATGCAGCCGGCGGCCAGCTCCCGGGTGCAGGCGGGATCGGTATATCCCAGAATCAGGATGGGCTTGCGGATGCCGTGCCGCCGCAGGTGCTTTGCCTCGGCCAGACAGCTCACGGCGAATGCCGCGGCTCCCGCCTGCTCCAGTACCGGCGCCACCACCGCCGCGCCGTGGCCGTAGGCATCCGCCTTGACCACAGCCGCCACCGGACCGCCCACCGTGTTTTGAATCAAAGAAAAATTGCTGCGCACCGCGTCCAGATCAATCTCGGCCCAGCAGTGCTTTTCAAACAGATCGTCCCTCATTTCGCCGCCTCCCACTCTATTTTTCTGCCGGTATGTACCGGTTTCCACCCGTCAATGCCGCTTTCCTGCAAGGCGTGCAGCGTCTTTTGCCGGAACGCCGGGTCCTTGCGGCTCATCTCCCGCACAAAATTCTTGGTGTCCTCCCGCACGGTCACACCGTCGGCGGGGCAGCGGCTCTTGATGACCGGCAGCCCGGCGCGGTGTACCGCGCTGCGGACCTCCGCCTCGGTGGCCAGAATCATCGGCCGGATCAGGGTCAGATCCCGGCGGGACAGGTAGGTGACAGGGGAGAAGCACCCGATGCGTCCCTCCCGCCACAGATTCATGTAAAAGGTTTCCACCGCGTCGTCCAGATGGTGTCCCAGGGCCACCTTGTTGCATCCCAGCTCCTTGGCGGCCGTGTGCAGTGTGCCGCGGCGCAGTTTGGCGCACAGCGCACAGGGATTGGACTCTTTCCGGTAATCAAAGACCACCGGACCGATGTCGGTGCGGCGGATCTCATAGGGGATGCCCTCGCGGGCAAACAGGTCCGCCAGCGGCGAATAATCGGTCTTTACCCCGCCAAACCGGGGGTCCAGCGTCACGGCAACCACTTCATAGGGGACCCCCAGATAACGGCGCAGGCGCCCCAGCGCCACCGTCAGCGCCACGCTGTCCTTGCCGCCCGAGACCCCCACACAGATGCGGTCCCCCGGCGCGATCATCTCATAATCCTGCACCGCCTTGCGGAGCAGGCCCTCCAAACGCTGCATCTTCCCATCACCCCTTATCCCTTTTATCAAAGGAAACCGGCCTTTATTATAACACAACGCTGCGCTGTTTACCAGTGCCCGCCGCAGGAAAGCCCGGCACTTCCAAACAGCAAAATGCCATATTCAAAAACGAGAGAAAACAAAAGAAAACGGGAGAATTCAAGAGGCACGCAAGAATAAATTAAAATAATGCCACAAAAACCTTGACGAACGCAGCCCGGTTTGCTATAATCACACTTGCGCGAAGTCTGCACCGCCCAAAACGGTGCTCCAGATACACCGAATGATTCGGATGCGTTACTATAAAACATGGAGGATTCAAACTATGAGCACTACTCTCGCCAAGCCCGCTGAGATGGCTGACCGCAAGTGGTATGTGATCGATGCTGCTGGCAAACCGCTGGGCCGCGTCGCTGCCAAGGCCGCCGTTCTGCTCCGCGGCAAGAACAAGGTCAATTTCACCCCCAACGTTGATTGCGGGGATCACGTCATCATCATCAACTGCGATGAGGCTGTTCTGACCGGCAAGAAGATGGAGAAAAAGTTCCATCGCACCCATTCCGGCTGGATCGGCGGCCTGAAGGAAACCCAGTACAAGACCCTGATGGCTCAGAACAGCGACAAGGCCATGACCTACGCTGTGAAGGGCATGGTTCCTTCCAACACCATCGGCGCCAAGGCTATGACCCGTCTGCACTGCTACAAGAACGCTGAGCATCTGCACACCGCCCAGAAGCCCGAAGTCGTGGAACTTTAATAAGGAGGCAATAGAAGATGTACGAAACCAAACAGTATTTCTACGGCACCGGCCGTCGTAAGCATTCCGTTGCCCGCGTCCGCGTCTACAATGGCACCGGCAAGATCACCATCAACGGCCGTGATATCGACGATTACTTCGGCCTCGAGACCCTCAAGCTGATGGTCCGCAGCCCGATGGCGCTGACCTCCACCGAGGGCAAGTTCGACATCGTTGTGAACGTTGTCGGCGGCGGCACCTCCGGCCAGGCCGGCGCAATCCGCCATGGCCTGTCCCGCGCCCTGCTGCAGTACGATCCCGAGCTGCGCCCCGTTCTCAAGAAGGCCGGCTTCCTCACCCGCGATCCTCGTATGAAGGAGCGCAAGAAATACGGCCTCAAAGCCGCTCGTCGTGCACCGCAGTTCAGCAAGCGATAATCTACAACTTAAAAATGCTAAAAAAGCCCGGAAATACGCCATTTTCCGGGCTTTTTCTATGCCCAAAATTCTGTCTGGCCTGTTCGGTTTTGATGGAATTTGAACGGAAATTTATGGGTTTATAGTGGTCAAATTACTGGTGGACAAGCCCATTTTGACCTCTTATGGGTTAAATTACTGGTGGACAATAGGAGCAAATGAAGTCCAATTTTGCCATCGACTGACGAACACATACTTGACTGATTTACATAGAGCCTTGGCTCATTCTTTGAAAACGAGAATGGGTCGAGGCTCTATTTTTTTCGCCCGAAATGCGGCGAGACAAATTTGAGTAGGAGGTAACAGGTATGACGGATTTCAATCAGAAGACCCATGACACCGATGTGGGCAGTCATGGCGGAAAGTCGAGGCAGATGATGGAAGTGTTTGAGAACCAGGAGTTTGGTTCGATCCGCGTGTTGCAGGAGGCAGGCAAGACCTTCTTCTGTGCAAGCGACGTGGCGAAAGCGTTGGGGTATGTGAATCCCTATGCCGCAGTGAAACGCCATTGCAGAGGCCCCCTAACGAAACGCGAGGGGGTCGTGCAGAAGGTGAATCAGTATGGGGATGCTGGAGAGCAGGTCGTTGAAATCTCCTTTATCACAGAAGGCGATGTTTACCGGCTGATCGTTCACAGCAAGCTGCCATCGGCAGAACGATTTGAACACTGGGTGTTTGATGAAGTTCTCCCGTCTATTCGCAAGCATGGTGTGTATATGAGCGATTCCATTTTGGATCAGGTGATTCAGCATCCGGAGGTCATCTACACCCTGGCGCAGGAGCTTGTAGCCGAGAGGGAGCAGCTTGAGGGTATCCGCAAACAGCTGGATGCGGCACAGCCCAAGGCAGACTACTTCGACACCTTTGTGAATTCGGAAGATTGCACCTGCATCCGAAATTTCTGTAAGGAAATCGGAATCCCGGAGAAGACGGCAGTGGCTCTCTTACTGGATCATCGCTATCTGTACCGCAGTCCGAGTGGCTGGCTGATGCCTTTTGCAGACAAACGCTGCCCGTTACATATAGCTCCTATATGAATTTGAAATGGAATGGAAAGGAAAAGAAGCATGGCAAGAAAACGATCATATCCAGAAAATATTCTCCACGATTTACAGGTAGATGGAGTAACTGAAGATGTCTTGAAGTATGACCATCTGACAGAAAGAGAACGAGCAGTCATTCAGAAGTATAACCGGCCGGATGAACTGGCGGGCATATTAGAGGATACCTTTACACTGTGGGATGCAGAATAGGCCAGACAGTTTCATGAATGAGATCAAAAAGAGTAGGGATAATCCCTGCTCTTTTTACATATAGCGACATTCTTGAGAACCGGAGCAGCATTCTGGATAATTAAAGAGTAAAGATCAATTTGGATATCAAGAAAATGGAGGAAGCAATAATGACAAGAAAAAAAGTAGTGCCGGAATATGGAACAATTATGAAGAGGGGGGTTCAATATTACAGAACACGAATGCAGGATGCGGATGGAAAATGGATTTCGCTATATGCACAGACTCCTGAAGAGCTGTACGATAAATCCGTTGAGATGAAGCGCAGTATTGAGGATGAAATATTCCGGAAGAATAATCCGACAGTAGCTGAGTATTGCGAAAAATGGTTGAAGATGCGCTCGGCGAGTGTGCGAGAAAACACATTGAGCGGATATGAGCGCACGATAAGAAAATACATTATTGGAGCTATTGGAGATAAGTATTTTATAGAAAAGATTAAGGAGGGATTACTTCCATGAAAATTATTAAAGTGGGGCTGGGAAATACTGATGAGGCATATATCGAAAGCGAATTTTCTGATGGGATCAATATCATATATAGCGACGAAAATAATAAGGGAAAAACGATAGTGATTCAATCAATGCTGTATACTATCGGAAACAAACCGATTTTTCCGAGCTCATTCAACTATAAGGAATATTATTATTATCGTAAATTGCAATAACAAGTTGAGCATTCAGTTGGTTAGAAGTCTGCTTATTGAAGAATATCCGGCCCAGTCGAGGAGAGAGCCGCAGGCGAGCGACGAAACTGGGCCGGAACGCGGCGTCAAACCGCAAATATCCGGTCCATTTCTGCCTCGAATGCTTCATCCGGAGTACGGTACCCCAGAATCTTTCGCGGAAGACCATTGGCCCACAGTTCCACGCCCAGGATTGTATCTTCATCGTAACTGTCGACTCTCTTTCCCTTTGGCAGGAATCGGCGGATCAGGCCGTTGTGGTTCTCAATGGTACCTTTTTCACAGGAAGTATAC
>SFVK01000025.1 GCA_004561545.1 bacterium | reverse complement strand
TGCCTTCCATGGCCACCGCCACGTCCAGGGCCACCTTCATCATGGTGGTAAAGGCGGTCTGCCGCTCTTCGGAGGTGGTCTCCTCGCCGGTGACGATGGAGTCGGAGATGGTGCAGATGGCCAGGGCCCGCTTGCCGTACCGGGCAGCGTTCATATACAGGGCAGCGGCCTCCATTTCCAGAGCCAGCACGCCCATCTTCTGCAGGCCGTACACGCTGTCCAGCCCCTCGGGCACACCGATATGGTCGCCATAGAACACGTCAGAGGAATTCAGGTTGCCCACATGATACCGGGCGCCGTTGGCCTCAGCGGCCTTTACCGCTTCGGTGAGCAGGTCCCAGGAGGCGATGGGGGCAAAGGTGCCGGGCAGATGGAACTGGGCGGCGAAATTGGAATCGGTGCAGGCACCCTGACCGATGACCAAATCATAGAGCTTCACATGTTCCTGGATGGAGCCGGCAGAACCCACCCGAATGATGTTCTCCACGCCGTAGCCGTTAAAGAGCTCATGGGAGTAGATGCCGATGGCGGGCATGCCCATGCCGGAGGCCATGACGGAGACCTTCACGCCCTTGTAGGTGCCGGTGTAGCCCTGGACGCCCCGGACGTTATTGACCAGCTTGGGCTCGGTGAGGAACGTCTCGGCGATGAATTTGGCGCGCAGGGGGTCGCCGGGCATGAGAACGGTTTTGGCAAAGTCGCCCTTGGCGGCGTTATTGTGGGGAGTAGGCATGTGATGGTTCCTCCTTATATAAATTACTGTTCCATGGCCTTGACGGCCTTGACGATGCGGCTGGTGCCCAGACGATCCGCGCCCAGCGCGATGAAGTCCCGGGCGTCGTTGAGGTCGGCGATGCCGCCGGCGGCCTTGATCTTCACATGGGGTGCCACGTGTGCCTTGAACAGCGCCACATCCTCACGGGTGGCTCCGCCGCCGCCGAAGCCGGTGGAGGTCTTGATATAGTCCGCGCCGGACGCGGACACCACGCGGCACAGCTCGATCTTCTCGGCATCGGTGAGCATGCATGTCTCGATGATGACCTTCAGCAGGCGGCCGTCACAGGCGGCCTTGACGGCCTTGATCTCGTCCAGCACCCGGTCATACAGGCCGTCCTTGACCCAGCCGATGTTGATGACCATGTCGATCTCGGACGCGCCGTTCTGCACGGCGTCGGCAGCCTCGAAGCACTTGGCGGCGGTGGTGTCGTAGCCGTTGGGGAAGCCGATGACGGTGCAGACGGCGATTTTCCCGGCGACGTATTCCGCCGCCTGCTTCACATAGCTGGCGGGGATACAGACGCTGGCGCAGCCGTACTTCACGCCGTCGTCGCAGATGGCCTTGATCTCCGCCCATGTGGCGGTCTGGCTCAGCAGGGTGTGGTCCACGCGGCTGAGGATATTTTTCAGCTCTTCGTTCATACAACAAGCTCCTTTCGGGATTTTGCGGTCATACAGGGGTATTATAGCACAGGCGGCGGGAAATAGCAAGGTGGAGGGTGGTCCGTGCCCCGGCGCGGGTCACTTTTGCCCGCAGCGGCAAAGGACCGCTTGAAACCTATGGTTTCAGGACTTCTGCGTTTTTGCCGCCGGCGGCCCCATTTCTTTCAGCAGCGGTAAGGGATATTTCGCGCTCCGGCGCGACCCACTTTTGCCCTCGGCGGCAAAAGTGGGCAAAAACGCCGTTCAAACCTGCGGTTTGAAAATCTGCCCGCGCCCCGTACACTGCGCCTTGCTGTTGCTGCGTCCCACGCGGACGCGGCAGGGCGAAAACCACCCGAAATGTGGCATTGACCTGCTCCTATCCCCGCTGCCGCTGAAAACGCAAAATGCAGGAGTGCGTGGCCCTACCGTTTTGGGCGATTATCAAATCGCGCACTTGCCGCCAACAGCGGCAAGTGTTGGTGCGGCCCTCCGGGCCGCGCAGATTTGATAGAGCTGCGCACCGGCGTATTTCAGAGTAAAAGCGGCAGCGCACAGAGAAATACGTCGATTCAACATTTCGGACAAATCAGAACGCACCGGCAAGCGGTGGAAGGAAATCCAAAAACCATGGGTTTTTGGCGGCGTTCTTTCCCCCATTTCTTTCGCTGTTGAAAGAAATGGGGCCGCCGGAGGCAAATACGCAGGTCGCGCCGGGGCGCGAAATATCCCTTGCCGGGCGCGGAATATCCCGCCCCTGCTTTTTCCGCCGGGGAATAAAAAGAAAGACCGCCGGAGCGGTCTTTCTTTTTATACGTTTTACTTGCCGAAGTAGCGGTTCAGCAGGCCCTCGAAGGCCTTGCCGTGGCGGGCTTCGTCGCGGGCCATTTCATGCACGGTGTCATGAATGGCGTCCAGATTGTACTTCTTGGCCAGCTTGGCCAGCTCGAACTTGCCGGCAGTGGCGCCGTTCTCGGCGTCCACGCGCATCTGCAGGTTCTTCTTGGTGCTGTCGGTGATGACCTCGCCCAGCAGCTCGGCGAACTTGGCGGCGTGCTCGGCC
>SFVK01000017.1 GCA_004561545.1 bacterium | reverse complement strand
GCCAGACGGTACTGGGCCTCCAGCGCGCCGTTCCAGTCGCCGTCCATGTACTTGTCGTAGATGTCGGCCACCACGCGGGGGGCCACGTTGGCGCAGCTGGCCACCGCGCCGGAGCAGCCGTAGTGCAGGCCGGCGTAAATGAGGGTGTCCCGGCCCATCATGACGTTGAAGTGGTCACGGTAGGGGGCAGTCAAGCGAAGGTATTCCTCGGTGTTGGTCATGTCGCCGGTGGAATCCTTCACGCCGATGATGTTGGGGCAGTCCGCAGCCAGCCGGGCGGCGGTGGCGGGGGCGATGGTCACGTTGGTCTTGGGCTTGTTGTTGTACATGATGACCGGCATGGCGGTGGAGTCCGCGATGGTCTTGTAGTAGTTGTACAGCTCGTCCTGCGTCTGGCTGACGAACATGGGGGTCAGCACGCTGACCGCGTCGTAGCCGCCCACCTGCTCCGTCAGCTTGATGAGGCGGCAGACCTCGCGGGTGGTGATGTGGGAGCAGCCCGCAATGAGCTGGATGGGCTTGCCGTAGCGGTTGGTCTTGCCGGCCACCGCGTCGCGGACGGTCTCAAGAATCTTGATGAACTGTTCATCGTTGATGGCGTAGAACTCGCCGGTGGTGCCCAGCGGAAACAGGCCGTGAACGCCGTTGTCCACCAGATGCACAGCCATTTTGGCGAGGGCCGCGTAATCCACGCCGCCGTTCTCGTCAAAGGGGGTGATGATGGGGGGAATTACGCCGTAAGGTTTATACATACAAATCACTCCTGATCGTCAAATCTGCTCCACCAGCGGAACAGCGCAAAGACCGCGTCCCGTTCCGGCAGAGGGTTGGTGGTGAGGGCCGCCGTGTCGGGCAGTTCCCGCACCTTGATACGCCGGGAATAAAACCGATTGACCAGAAACACCGCCGCCTGATGGGGGGCCAGCCGTACCGCCCCCAAGCCGGGCGCGGCCTGCGCCAGCAGCGCCAGATGACGGCAGACGGCCTGTGGCACCTGCTCCGGGTGTTCGGCGCAGAGAAGATACTCCTTCAGCGCCGGGGTGTCGGGGGTGACGGTGCGCAGCCGATGCTGTTCCAGAAATGCCTGCTCCGCGCCCGGCTCCAGCAGATGCTTGTGGAGCAGCAGGCAGCTGCCGGAAACCGGCTGCTGCCACCCGGCGGTGAGCAGCGTTCCGTTCAGAAACTGAAACTCCGTTTTGCCGTTTTTCTCCACCGGGTAATGCAGCGTGGCCTCAAAGCCCTGCACCTCCATGTCGTTCAACCGCCCGGCAAAGCCGTTGTGCGCCATCAGGCTGCGGCCCTTGCCGCGGCGGATGGGCAGCAGCGCCAGCGCGTCAAACGCCTCGTTGGTCATGCCCGCGCCGCCGGTGCAGCGCGGCTCCGTCAGCGGCTGGCAGACGCCCAGCAGCAGGTTGGCGTCGGTAGCCGACTGGCTGTAACCCTTGAGCTGGCCGCGAATGAGCAGAAAATGCAGCAGCAGGTTGGCCACGCCCAGCACCATGCCGGCCGTCATGTGTTGGAACACCATCAGCAGCAGCGCAATGGCGTAGACGGCCGTGTGGGCCGCAAACAGGATCTGAACGCGGCGGCGCTGGGCCGCCAGCTTGTCATGGAATTGTTCCGGCGTATGCATCGTTTCTTCCTCAGTTGTTGTTGGGGTCCGCCATAAAGGCCAGCAGCGCGTCCCGCTTTTCGTCCAGATAGGCACCCCAGACGGTTTCGTCCACAAAGGGGTTGGGGCCATCCGGGTTGTCCAGCTGCTTCTGGCGGCGGCCCAGCGTATCGTTGTTGATGCAGTGGTTGCCTAAAAAGACCTCCACCTTTTCATTGCGCACCTTGGCAAGGGAATCCAGATACACCTGACGGGTTTTCAGCCCTGTATCGCCGATTTCCAGCAGGTAGTCCTTTTGCAGGGTGTTGAACCCGAACCCGCCGTAGTAGCCGCAGCGCTTGACTTCATCGCCGTTGTAGGCGTCAAAGAACAGCGCCACGCAGCCGTCGGTGTGGCCGGGAACCATTGTGCAGCGGATGGTGGTGTTGCCGAAGGTCAGCACATCGCCTTCCTTGATTTCGTAATCCGGCACGAACAGGGTGTCCAGGTCGCTGTGGGAATCGTAAATGGCGGAGATTTCCGGCCGTTCCCGGAACATGCGGGCGTCCGGCTCGGCAAGGTACAGTTTGGTGCCGTACATTTCTTTGAAGAAGTTGGCGCCGCCGATGTGGTCCAGATGGCCATGGGAGTGGATGATCCACTTCACATCCGCCGGGTTGAATCCGGCCTCCCAGATGGCCTGCACCAGCATGGCTGTGGCCCCGCAGTTGCCGGAATCAATGAGCAGCAGCCCGTCGCCGGTGTCGATGAGGTGGACGCAGACCCAGCTGTCGCCCACATACCACACGTTGCCGTACAGCCGGAAGGGGTGGACGTAGCGGCTGGTTTGGTCCAGCCAGATTTTGCCGAAGTAGGATTTCGCGATCTCCTCGCGGCGGCCCAGATAGGCCTCGTATTGTTCACGAATGGACATGGTGGTTTTCCTTTCGTTGTCAGTGTTGGAACCGCTGCACACCGCCCTGCCAGGTGCGGCAGAGGGTATTCAGCCGGGTGATGTCCTCGGCGGGGTTGCCGTCAAACAGGGCAAGGTCGGCGGCAAGGCCGGGACGGATGCTGCCGGTACAGTCTGCCAGACCCAGAATGGCGGCCGCGCCCGCAGTGGCGGCATGCAGCGCCTCCACGGGGGTCATGCCGTACTCGCAGTAGATGCCCAGCTCCCGCCAGAGGCTTTCGCCCAGCGGCGTCATGGGGTTGGGGCCTGCGTCGGTACCCGCCAGCACTGGAATGCCCAGAGCCTTGCAGTGGGCCAGCGCCTGCCGCTTGCGCACCAGGTCGCCGGGGTCCGCCTTGGCCCGCATCCACTGGTAGCGGGGGTCCTCGGTGTGAAGGATGTTGTACCGGGTCACGATGGTGGGGCAGTAGGCCGCGCCGGATTCCGCCATCATGCGGGCGGTCTCCTCGTCCAGCTGGGCGTGCTCAATGATGTGCACCCCGGCGCGGATGGCCCGCTGCGCGCCCTCCAGACCGGTGCAGTGGGCGGCGGTGAACCGTCCCACAAGGGCGGCCTCCTCCACGGCGGCGTGCATCTGCGCCTCGGTGAGCTGGGGGGCGTTGGGCACCGAGCCTTTGGTGCCCATGCCGCCGGTGGCCATCAGCTTGACGAAATCCGCACCGTCCCGCAGCTGTGTGCGGGCCGCCTTGCGGGCCTCGTCCACGGTATCCGCCTGCCAGCCCATGGGCCAGCCATGGCCGCCGGTGATGCACACCACCCTGCCGCAGCCAAGGATGCGCACGCCGGGGCATTTGCCTGCCCGGATGGCGTCCCGCACCGCCAGGTCGGCGTTTTTGCCGGTGCCGCAGTTGCGCACCGTGGTGATGCCGTACCGCCACAGGGACTGTGCCTGCGCGGCCAGCACCGCGCCCATGGTGATCAGCCCGGCGTCGGTGGCGGGCGGCTCCATGCCCTCGCCGCCCATGTGAACGTGACCGTCCATCAGGCCGGGGGTGAGGGTCTTGCCGGTGCCGTCAATTTCCACATCGGCGGGGGCGCTGTCGTTTTCCAGAATCCCGGTCTCGTCAAACATCACATCGGCGGGGGCGTCCCACAGCCGAGTGCCGTCAAAGACCCGGACATTGCGTATCCGTGTTCTCATGTCAGTTCGCCGCCTTGCGCTTGGCCAGCTGCTCCTTTCTGTGTGGAGCCTTGTAGAGGTCGGCTCCTTTTCTCCGTTCTTCGTTCAGGTGCGGTCTGCGCAGTCGACCGTTCCGGTCGCCGTACCTGATTGACATCTATAGCTTACCATACCGTCAAAGAGTTCACAATTCGCAGAATCCATAAATAATGTTCCTCAGTTTCACTATTCCAACAATCTTTCACATTCTGCAATGATTCATTCTTTTTTATTTCTTATTTATTTTTCGGTGTTAAATCGTCATTTTATAGTCATATCCCACTTTTTTCCGTGAAATTCTATGTACTTGCACCAATTCCCGCTGCGATATTATGGCACCCTGTCCATTGTGGGAGCGCCTCGTTTCCTATACAATAAGGACAGCAAGGAGATACAATAAGGACAGCAAGGAGAAACGCCACAATGCATATCATCATTGACCCCGGCCGTGCCCGCCGCAGCATCAACATGACCGACAACATTGTCTATGACACTGTCACCGACCTGAACGGTGCGCCGCTGGAGCTGAAGCTATCCATCTGTGCGCAGGACGGCAACAGTGAAATGCGCCTTGCCCTCGGCCGGGACGACGAGCCGCCTCTTGCCCCCATGCCCTGTCTGGTCTGGATTCCAGGCGGTGGCTGGCGCGGCAGCGACAAAAATCTGATGGTTCCAGAGATGACCTTTCTAGCAGACAACGGCTATGTGCTGGCTTCCCTTTATTACCGCAGCAGCGCGCAGGGGCACTGGCCCGACCAGCTTGCAGACGTAAAAACCGCCATTCGGTTCCTGCGTGCCAACGCCGCACAGTACAACATCGACCCGGAACGCATCGGCGTGCTGGGGCGTTCCGCAGGTGGGCATCTGGCAGCCAGCGTCGCCATGAACCTGCCCAACGGGCAAGGCTCCGCGTGGAGCGATTATTCCGATAAAGTTCAGGCCGCCTGCGACCTGTTCGGCCCGGTGGATCTGCCCGCCCTCATTGCCGCCGACCGTGTCGCCATCCAAGAGCCTTCCCACCGCTGGCACACCATGAGCGAGACCCACGCCGGAGCATTGCTGGGCTGCTCGGACGACGAGCTGGAGCAGCGCGGCCGGGATGCCAGCCCCGCATACCACATCAATTCGGACATGTGCCCGCTGCTCATCCTCCACGGTGATAAAGACAAGCTAGTCCCCTGTTCCATCAGTGAGGATTTTTACCGCCGAATTGTGGATGCCGGTCTGGAGGACCGGGCTGAGCTTGTGATTCTGAAAGATGCAGGCCACGGCACAAGGGAGTTTTTCCAGCCGGAAACCAAACAGCGGATTCTTACATTTTTTGACAAACACTTAAAAGGAGAGAACAATCATGGCTGAACGTCTGACCATTCAAATCAAACAGGAGGACAACGTGGCGGTGGCGGTGCATGACCTGCCCGCCGGCACGGTGATCGAAAGCGGCGTCACTACCCGCGACCCCATTCCCCAGGCCCACAAGATCGCCTTGCGGGACATCCCCGCCGGCGGCGCGATCGTGCGCTACGGCGTGGTGCTGGGCCACGCCAAAAACCCCATCCCGGCGGGAAGCTGGATCAACGAGCACATGCTGAACCTGCCCGAAAGCCCCGCGCTGGACGATATGCCCTGGGGCACCGACCTTAAAACGCCGGAGGAGCTGCCCACCCCGCCCCGCACCACCTGGATGGGCTACCGCAACGCCAGCGGCCCGGCGGGCACGCGGAATCTTTTGGGCATCGTGACCACCGTGCAGTGCGCGGCGGGCGTGGTGAAGGTGGCGGTGGAGCGCATCAAAAAAGAGCTGCTGCCCCACTACCCCAACGTGGACGGCGTGGTGGCGGTGACCCACCCCTACGGCTGCGGCGTGGCCATCAATGCGCCGGAGGCCAAAACGCCCATCCGGGCCATCACCAACGTCATCCGCCACCCCAATTTCGGCGGAGAGATCATGGTGGTGGGTCTGGGCTGCGAAAAGCTGACCTACGACCGGGTGTTGCCGCCCGAGGACATCACCCCCGAAAACTGCCTGACCTTGCAGGACTGGAAGGGCCACGACGCCATGATGCAGGCCATTCTGGATATGGCCGACAAAAAGCTGCAAAAGCTGAACGAACGCCGCCGGGAGGAGCTGCCGCTGTCGGAGCTGCTCATCGGCATGCAGTGCGGCGGCTCGGACGCCTTCTCGGGCATTACGGCCAACCCGTCGGCGGGCTACGCGGCGGACATGCTGGTGAAGGGCGGCGCCACCGTGCTGTTCAGCGAAGTCACCGAGGTGCGCGACGGCGTGCTGCTGCTGGCCGCCCGCTGCGTCAGCGCCGAAGTGCGAGACCGGCTGGCCGCCGAAATGCGCTGGTACGACGACTATCTGGCTGCCGGCGGCGTGGATCGGGACGCCAACCCCACCCCGGGCAACAAAAAAGGTGGTCTCGCCAACATTGTGGAAAAGGCCATGGGCAGCATTGCCAAATCCGGCACCAGTCCCATCGTGGAGGTGCTCTCCCCCGCCGAAAAGCCCACCAAACACGGCCTGATCTATGCAGCCACCCCGGCGTCGGACATTGTATGCGGCCCCTCCCAGGTGGCCTCCGGCATCGGCCTGCAGGTGTTTATGACGGGCCGGGGCACCCCCTACGGGCTGGACATTTCCCCCGTCATCAAGGTGTGCAGCCGCAACGAGATGAAGGACCACTGGTTTGACCTGATCGACATCTCGGCGGGCGACGTGGCCACCGGCAAGGCCACCATCGCCGAGGTGGGCACCGAGATCTTCCACTTCATTCTGGATGTGGCCAGCGGCACCAAAGAGCCTTACAGCGACCGGTACGGCTTCCACAACGACATGTGCATCTTCAACCCCGCGCCCATCACCTGAAAGGAGAAAACCAATGTCCATCAAAGTCGAACTGCCCGCCCGTTTTGGCCACACGGAGGAGGAGCTGGCCTTTATCCGGGAAATGGGCGTGGAATATCTGAACCTGAACGTCATGCCGGAAAACGCCACGCTGCCCCAGATGCGGGAGGAGGCGAAGCGTCTGGCCCGGTTCGGGCTGAAAATTTCCGATCTTGCCTGCCCGCCGCTGCAAAAGAATGCCGACATTATTCTGGGCCGCCCGGAACGGGAACAGGCCGTCAGCCAGTTTGCCGATTTTGTGCGGCTGGCGGGGGATGTGGGCGCGCCGCTGGTGTCGGTGGCATGGCAGCCCAACGGGATTTTCCGCACCGGGCGCGGCCCCGGCCGCAACACCCGCGGCGGCACCGCCTTTTTTGCGGATTTGTATGAAATCGAAGGCCGTCCCATCAGCAACGACCGGGTGTACGATTTCAACGAGATATGGAACAATTTTGCATGCTTTCTGGAGCGCATCCTGCCCATCTGCGAGCAGACCGGCGTGCGTCTGGCACTGCATCCCAACGACCCGCCGGTGCCAACGCTGGGCGGCGTGGCAAGCTTGATCTGCTCCACCATGGATTACCGCCGGGCGCTGGCGCTGGCGGGCGGCAGCTGGGCGCTGGGCGTCAAAATGTGCGTGGGCTGCTGGCTGGAAAAGCCGGGCTTTGGCAACCTGCTGGAGGATATTCAAGAGTTCCAGACCAACGGCCAGCTGGTGGAGGTGCATTTCCGCAACGTGTCCTCCCCCCTGCCCCGCTTTGAGGAGACCCTAAGCGAGGACGGCTACGCCAACATGTACGAAATCATGAAAACGCTGGTGCGCTGCGGCTTTGAAGGGTTCTGCTCCATCGACCACGGGTTTGCGGGCTACCCCTCCACCGGCGGGCAGCTTGGTTCCATGGCCTATCCCACCGGCCACATGAAGGGCCTGCTCCACGCCGCCGAGTACGAGCTGGGGCTGCGCTGATGGCGGGGCTTGTGCGCAGCGGGGCATTTTACAGAAAAAGCGCCGCCATCGCCGTTCCCATTGCGCTGCAAAGCATGATTACCATGGGCGTGAACATGATGGACACCATCATGGTGGGGCGGCTGGGGGAACAGGCGCTCAGCGCGGTGTCGCTGGCGAACCAGTTCATCACGCTGTTTCAAATCTGCTGCATGGGCATGGGCATGGGCGCGGCGGTGCTCACCGCCCGGTTCTGGGGCAAGGGCGATGTGGCCAGCCTGAAGCAGTCCGTCACCATCATGCTGCGGTTCTGCCTTGTCATTGCCTCCGGCTTTGCGCTGGCAACGCTGGCCATGCCCCGCGCCATTCTGTCCCTGTACACCAGCGAGGCCCCGCTGCTGGAGCTGGGCGCCGTGTATTTTCTCTGGTCGGTCCCCACCTACTGGCTCACCGGCTTTTCGCTGACCACCACGCTGGTGCTGCGCAGCGTGGGCGAGACCCGTCTGCCGCTGCTGACCAGCATTGCCGCCTTTTTTGTGAACGTGGGGGCCAACTACATCTTTATTTTCGGCAAATTCGGCGCGCCCGCCATGGGCGTGGCCGGTGCGGCGCTGGGCACCCTCATCAGCCGGGCGATGGAATGCGCCGTCATTTTCGGCAGCTTTCTGTTTGTGGAAAAACGCATCGGCTATCGGGTGAAGGACCTGTTCTGCCGCTGCGGCGGCCTGCTGGGGGAATATCTGCGCATCAGCCTGCCGGTGCTCATCAGCGACACGCTGCTGGGTCTTGGCAACAATGCGGTGGCGGTGGTGATGGGGCACATCGGCTCGGCGTTTGTGGCGGCCAACGCCATCACCACGGTGACGCAGCAGCTTTCCACCACCTTCACGCAGGGCGTCAGTCAGGCCAGCTGCATCGTCATCGGGCACACGCTGGGCGAGGGCGACACAGAACGCGCCCAGCAGGAGGGCGTCACCTTCCTTGTGCTGGGCGCGGGCATCGGCGTGCTGGCAGGCGGGTTCATCATGCTGCTCAGCGGGCCGGTCATCGGGATGTATCAGGTGTCCGCCGAGACCGAGGAAATCGCCCGTCAGCTGATGCTGGCGGTGGGGTTCATCGTGATTTTCATGAGCTGCAACAACATCATGACCAAGGGCGTGCTGCGGGGCGGCGGCGATACCCGCTTTCTCATGGTGGCGGATATCCTGTTTCTGTGGGCGGTGAGTATTCCGCTGGGTGCGCTGGCAGGGCTTGTGTGGCATCTGCCGCCCTTCTGGATCTACGTCTGCCTGAAAATCGACCAGATCCTCAAGGCGTTCTGGTGCGTCACCCGCCTGCGCAGCCGGAAATGGATCAAGGTCATTCATGGCGCGGCATAACGATGCGGCCAGTCCCTTTCCGGGGCGGGCCGCTTTGTTAATAGGTATATTCCGTTTCAATGCCGTATTTTTTCATGTACCGCCACAGGGTGGTCTTGCTGATGCCCAGCTCGGCGGCTGTCTTTTCCCGGCTGCCGTCATTGCGGCGCAGCGCCTCCGCGATCTGCACCGCCTTCTGGTCCTTGAACAGCACCACCTTTTCGGTGCCCGGCAGCAGCTTGGGAGTGACCTGCTCCAGCTGGCGGCGCAGAAACACCTCGTCAATGTTGCGCTTTTCGGTGAGCAGCACCACCCGCTCGCACAGGCTGTTCAGCTGGTCAAGATTGCCGGGCCAGTCGTACTCCTGCAAAAATCGGCTGGCCCCCTGCGTCAGATGCACATAGCGCTTGTATTTTTCCTGCCATTCCTCCAAAAACCGTTCTGCCCAGGGAAGGATGGCCTCCCGCCGCTGGCGCAGCGGCGTCAGTTCCAGACTCAGCACGCTGAGCGCATAGTACAAATCGCTGCGGAACTCCCCCTTTTCCACCCGCGCAGACAGATTCACGCCGGTGGAGGCGATGACCCGCACGCTGGCCGCCACCGGCTGGTTGGCGCCGTTGTGCAGAAACTTCCCTTGAATCAGGTTCAGCAGCTTGTACTGGCTCTCAAAGGGGAGCGCCTCCACATGGCTGAGATACAGCGTGCCGTTCTGCGCCAGCTCCGCCAGACAGGCGGCGCTCTCCTTGCGGTAGGACACCGTGCCGAACAGCATGGTGTCCAGCGTTTCAGGCAGCCAGGCGCTGCAATCCAGCGTCACAAAGGCGTTGGTGCGGCACAGGCTTTCGTTGTGGATGCACTGGGCCATCGTGGTCTTGCCGGTGCCCGGCTCGCCGGTGAGCAGCACCGGAGAATTGTATACCGCAATGCGTCTGGCCATCGCCGCCGCGTCCTCGTCCTGTTTGCTGCACACCGGCAGGTTGTCAAAGCTGTACTTGGCAATGTAGCCGCGGCGGAACAGCTCGCGGCGCAGCTCGCTGTCCATCTCGATGATGCGCCGGCCTTCCTGGAAGGTGAGCAGCGCGCCCTCCACATAGTTTTCATAGCGGATGGGCGCCACGTTCACCACCACCGCCTTGCGGCGGATGTCCATGACCAGCGCGTAGGATTCCTTGCCGAACAGCAGCGTTTCCTCCAGCACCGACTGGCTCAGCGCCGGGAGAATCTTCGTCACAGGCTGACCCATCAACACGCCCGGCTCGCACTCCAGCAAATCGTACCCGGCGCGGTTCACCCGCTGGATGTTGCCCTCCCGGTCCACCTGCATGATGCCGCTGAAGGTGTAATTCAGCATGGTGTCCATCTCGGCGCTGTTGTGTTTTTCCTGGTCGATGGCGTAGCAGACCCGCTCGGCGGTTTGCAGCGCGTTGCGCATGCTCTCCTCCCCCGCCGGGATAAACCGGCCGGGCAGCCCCAAACGCTCCGCCTGCGTACAGACGATCTCGCCGCCGATGACGGCCTGACAGCCCTCCCGCGCCGCCAGCTCCACCGCCGGGGCAAGGTCGGCGGAGCGTTTGACCAGATAGCTGTGCAGCTCCAGCCCAAACAATTCGTTGAAATGGGTGGTGTCGCACAGCATGTTGGAAAAGCCAATCAGCCCGATGACCGGGCGTTCCTCGCCCAACAGCGTTTTCAGCTCCAGCATGACCATGCCCAGTTCCTGCGTGGTGACGCACATTTCCACCACCGGAATGCGGACAGCCTGCTTGATTTGCGCCGCCTGGGTGCCGCGGGCGATGATCAGCTCACAGCCCTGCCCCTCCAGTTCCCGGGCGCGCTGGGCCGCTTTGGGCGTTTCGATGTATTCCAGATTCTGCACATCCAGATGCTCGGTGCAATATTCCAGCAGAGGGCGGGCAATGTCGCACATCTCCGGGTAGGGCACCAGAATGGCCACCTTTGCCATGTGAAATCATCCTTTCAAACCGTTTCAGCTTATTCCATTTTAGCAGGCTGTTTCACATTCTGTCAAGCATCACTGAATGTCCAGCGGCAGTTTTCGAGTGGGCGGCGGAAAAGACGCATCCAGTGCCGCCAGCTCCTCCGCCGTCAGGCGCAGCGCGGCGGCATCGGCGTTTTCCACGGTATGCAGTGCGCGCCCGGTGCGGGGAATGGGCAGTACCCCCGGCTTTGTCAGCAAAAAGGCCAGCAGGACCTGCGCCGGGGTGGCGCCGTGGGCAAAGGAAATGTCCTGCACAGTGTCGTTGGCAAACAGCCCCCGCCGCAGCCGCCCCGCCTGCGCCAGCGGGCAGTAGGCCATCATCGGAATTTCCCGCTGCTGCAAAAAAGGCAGGAGGTCATACTCCACGCCGCGGCTGCCCAGATGGTACAGCACCTGATCGGCGGCGCAGGCCCCGCCGCCGGGCACCGCCAGCAGCTCCTGCATGTCCTCCGTGTCCAGATTGCTGACGCCCCACGCCCGAATCAGCCCCTGCCGCTGCAATTCCTGCATACATTCCACCGTTTCGGCAAATGGCACGCCGCCCCGCCAATGCAGCAGATACAGGTCCAGATAATCGGTGCGCATCCGCCGCAGAGAGTTCCGGCAGCTGTTGAAAATGTTCTTGCGCCCCGCGTTGAAGGGGTACACCTTGCTCACCAGATACAGGCTTTCCCGGTCATAGTGCTGGATGACGCTGCCCACCAGCTCCTCGGCCGCGCCGTCGCCGTACATTTCCGCTGTGTCGATGAGGGTCATGCCCTGCTCGATGCCCTCCTGCAATGCCTTGCGTTCCTGCCCGAAGCTGGCCGGGTCCTCCCCCAGATACCAAGTGCCCTGCCCGATGGGGCCGGGCCTTTTTCCGTTTACGGTTACAAATTCCATGCTTGGCTCCTTTCCCTCAAAAGCAGAAAAAGACCGGACGCTCGGCCCGATCTTTTCCTGCTGTCAAGGAGAACTCATGTACGAAGGGAATCTCAAAAATCAGCGGCCGATCTGAATGCCGGTCAGATACTCATAATACTGAGCAATGGCGCTGTGGTCCTTCTGGCCGCCCTCGTGGTTGTGCATCCACTGCAGGATTTCCTGCACCTCGGCGGTCATGGGAACGGGGGCGCCCACCGAATGGGCGCAGTCAAGGGCGTTGTTCAGGTCCTTGATGTGCAGGTCGATTTTGAAGCCGGGCTTGTCGTTGCCGGCGATCATCATGGGTGCCTTGGCGTTCATGACGGTGGAACCGGCCAGACCGCCCTTGATGGCCTCAAACACCAGCTGGGGGTCCACGCCGGCCTTCTGGGCGAGGGTCAGCGCCTCGGCCAGCGCCTGAATGTTGCAGGCCACGATGATCTGGTTGGCCAGCTTGGTGGTGTTGCCCGCGCCCACGTCGCCGCAGCGCACCACGGAAGCGCCCATGGTCTCCAGAATCGCCTTGTGGGCGTCAAAGACCTCCTGCTTGCCGCCCACCATGAAGGACAGGGTGCCGTCAATGGCCTTGGGCTCGCCGCCGGAAACGGGAGCGTCCAGCATCTCGATATTCTTCTCTGCCAGCGCCGCGGCGATCTCCTTGGAGGCCACCGGGTTGATGGAGCTCATGTCAATGAACACCGAGCCGGGCTTCATGAAGCTGGCCACGCCGTTCTCGCCCAGCATGACGCTCTTCACATGGGGAGAGTTGGGCAGCATGGTCATGACCACATCGCAGGTCTCACCGATTTCCTTGTTGGAGGCCGCCTTGGCGCCCGCCGCCACCACTTCGTCAACATTGGCTTTGTTCAGGTCGCTGACCGTCAGGTCATAGCCGGCCTTCAGCATATTCTTCGCCATGGGCTTGCCCATAATGCCCAGACCAATCAAACCGATTTTCATAGTGTATTACCTCCTGTGGATTTTGTTGTCGGGTTGGTTTCTGAGCCTATTATACCGGGTACCGCGCCATTGCTCAATAGGCAGGCTCACCAAATCGCATCTTCTGTTTTTCATGGATTGGATAACCTTTCAAATTCTGAACTCTTTATATCACATAGATTGCAATTCTCCTGCGTGAGTGACCGGCTATTTTGAGGTCGAAGTGTTTCTTTTGGTCCAAAACGTTATTGGGATGTCACCCAGCATGACGGATCCTTTACCGCCAACGGTTTCGATTGTGCTTTGACCTAGAAGATGCCCCAGGCCTGCGCAAAATTCACCAGTTCGGTCATATTTTCTGATTGATGGAATGAGCGATGGAAAAATGGATAAGGCCACAATGCGCTGGAAGCAGATTGAGAAGTTTTTGGAAACTCATCCGTATATCATGAACGCTGATGTGAGAATACTTTGTACTATTTCTGCCGCTACCGCAAACTGGATTCTTTCAGGTTTTACTGCGGATGGCAAGCTCAAAAAATGCCGTGAGGGTGGACATTGGGTATATACACTAAACATTCTTTGATTCGATATAGATAATTGATAAAGAACGGTGTATAGTAGTCTAATTAGGACTACCGCTTCAAACGGTGATCCTAATTAACGTAAACCAGTATTGACATATCACCTATACAGTGATAAACTTCGAGAGTCACTGTTTGCACTGCCACTTTTACAGGCAGGAGGTGATGCAATGAGTTTCGCTGACATTGCGATCCTGTTAGGATTACTCGGCGGCTGCATCTATGCCACGATTTCAGTCACTCAAAAAATATTGGAATATCTGCAAAAGAAAAAGGATTAGCGTGAGATAGACGCTAATCCTTTCCTCGCTTGCACTGCAAACAAGTGACAACTAAAAAAAGACGTTGTAATTTTCATTACAACGTCTTTTCTGGTGC
>SFVK01000010.1 GCA_004561545.1 bacterium | reverse complement strand
TGGCGCATCGCGTAAATGCATTTCGCATCTTCTGTTTTTCGGATACACTCTACAGCATCCAGATAGGACTGCCAGATGTGTCTCGTCAGGAGCTTCTGCTCTTTCTCATTTGCTCCACATTTCGCTTTGTAAGGGCAGTCCCGGCAATTCTTTGGCGTGCTGCGGTAACTGCGCTTTCCGTCCTTGTCGGTGGTGGTTTGCTGCGTTTATCTGAAAACCGGCAGAACCAACAAAATCCCGCCGGAAAATTTTCCATACTTCTGTAGCGATTTTTTCGCCCAAAACCGAAGCAGGCCGCCAAACTCCCGGAATGGGGGAGCCTGACGGCCTGTTTTGTGTGGAAATCCCTGCCAAAACCGCCTGACAGCGGTGGTGACAGTAACGGAAAAAGACTGCGTTCAGCAGGCTCCAAAACGTCAATTTCTGACGATACAACAATAAAAAATTGGCCGACAGTAAAATCGGCCAATCAATGTGGTGCGCGGTACAGGACTCGAACCTGTGACCTCCTGCACGTCAAGCAGATGCTCTACCAGCTGAGCTAACCGCGCATGTCCTGCGACTTGATTACTATACCAAATTCCCGCCCAAAATGCAAGCCCTTTTTTGAAAAAAGTTTAAACTTTTTTGGAAAATGCGAAAAAACGGCGCAAAATCGAAAAAATATTTTTGGGACGGACCCACGGCTTTTTCTTGCTCAGGCTTTGGGTTTGTGGTATACTGATACAGTTAATATGGAGAGGTGTACGAAATGCGGGTTTTGGGAATTGACCCCGGCTATGCCATTGTGGGCTGGGGCGTGGTGGACTATGCGGGCGGGCGGTTTGCGCCGGTGGCTTACGGTGCGGTCTGTACCGACAAGGACACCCCCTTTGAGCAACGCCTGGCCCAGATTTATCAGGATGTCTGCGATATCTGCCGCCGGTATCAGCCCGGGGCGCTCTCGCTGGAAAAGCTCTACTACCAGCACAACCAGACCACCGTCATCGGGGTGGCCGAGGCCCGCGGTGTCATTCTGCTGGCGGCGGCCCAGTACGACATCCCGGTGTATGAGTATACCCCCATGCAGATCAAGCAGGCCGTGACCGGTTACGGCAAGGCCGTCAAAAAGCAGATTCAGGAGATGACCCGCATTCTGCTCCACCTGCCTGAGATTCCCCGCCCCGACGACACCGCCGACGCGCTGGCCATGGCGGTGGCCCACTGCCACTGTGCGGGCAACCGGCTGTCCCACCTGCCCGGCGTGTCCCGGCAGGCGTCGGACCGTGAGAGATAAAGAAGGTACCCTGCCATGATTGATTGTCTGACCGGAAAAATCCTCAAAAAGACCCCCGATACCGTCGTCATCAGCTGCGGCGGCATCGGCTTTGCCGTGCAGGTGCCCGCCGCAACCGGCGGTTCGCTGCCCGCCCCCGGCAGGGAAGCCACCCTCTATACCGTCATGAACGTCACCGAGAACGATGTTTCCCTCTACGGCTTTGCCACCGAGGACCAGCGCGCCTGCTTCAAAATGCTCACCGCCGTCACCGGTGTGGGCCCCAAGGCGGGGCTGGCCATCCTCTCGGTTATGACGCCGGAAAAGGTCGCGCTGGCGGCGTCCTCCGGCGACCATAAAGCCTTTACCAAGGCCAGCGGCGTCGGCCCCAAGCTGGCCCAGCGCATCACGCTGGAGCTGAAGGACAAGGTGGGCAAGGGCCTGGGGGCCGGAACCGGCTTTGCCTCCGGCGCAGACGTCCCGGCCCCTGCCGGCGCGCCCGCCCAGGCGGTGGCGGCGCTGGTCTCGCTGGGCTACAATACCTCCGACGCCGCCCAGGCGGTGGCCCGCATTGACGAGGACCTGCCGGTGCAGGAAATCATCAAAATTGCGCTGCGCAGCCTCTCCCGCACCTGACGCCCTGAGATGATACGACAGGAAGGATCAACATGAACACCGAATATACCGTGGACCCGGGGCGTCTGGTCAGCCCCGACGCGGCGCCCCAGGACGCCGAGGAAGTTTCCCTGCGCCCCAAAACGCTGGATGACTATGTGGGGCAGGAGAAGGCCAAAGCCAATCTGCGCATCTATCTGCGCGCCGCCCAGCAGCGGGGCGAACCCATGGATCATATTCTGCTCTACGGCCCCCCGGGCCTGGGCAAAACCACGCTGGCCGGCATTGTGGCCCAGGAGATGGGGGTGCAGATCCGCATCACCTCCGGCCCCGCCATCGAGAAGCCCGGCGACCTGGCCGCGCTGCTCACCAACCTGCAGGAGGGGGACATCCTTTTTATTGACGAGATCCACCGCCTCTCCCGCCAGGTGGAGGAGGTGCTCTATCCCGCGCTGGAGGACTACGCGCTGGATATCATGATCGGCAAGGGACCGTCCGCCCAGAGCATCCGCATCAATCTGCCCCACTTCACACTGGTGGGCGCCACCACCCGGGCCGGGCAGCTCACCGGACCGCTGCGGGACCGCTTTGGCATTCTGCTCAAGCTGGAACCTTACAGCCCTGACGAGCTGGCCCGCATCATCCTGCGCAGCGCCGGCATTCTGGGGGTGCCCATCGACCATGCGGGCGCTCTGGAGCTGGCCAAGTGTGCCCGCGGCACCCCCCGCGTGGCCAACCGGCTGCTCAAGCGGGTGCGGGATTTTGCCACGGTGCAGGGGGACGGCTCCATCGACGGCCCCACCGCCATCGCCGCCCGCAGACAGATGGACATTGACGAGGCCGGCCTGGATGAGCTGGACCGCAGTGTGCTGCGCGCCATCATTGAGCTGTACGGCGGCGGCCCGGTGGGTCTGGAAACGCTGGCCGCCAATCTGGGGGAGGAGGCCGTCACGCTGGAGGACGTCTGTGAACCCTATCTGATGCAGCTTGGCCTGCTCACCCGCACCCCCCGGGGCCGCTGCGTGACCCGCCTGGCCTATGAGCATCTGCACCTGCCGGTGCCCCGCCACCTGCGGGCCGAGGAGGACCCCGAAGACAGCGGCCAGCAATCTATGTACTGATTTTTCCGCAGCATTCGTATGCTGAGTTGAAGAGATCCCCCGGAGGGGGCGATGGTCCGCCCGCAGGGCGGCCCGCGAAAGAAAGGACTTGATTTTTAATGGGTAAACTGTTTGGAACCGATGGCGTGCGCGGCGTGGCCGGGCGCGACCTGACCTGTGAACTGGCCATGCAGATCGGCCGCGCCACCGCTGCGGTGCTCACCGGGCTGGACGGCCACCGTCCCCGCATCCTCATCGGCAAAGACACCCGCGTTTCCGGCGATATGCTGGAGTGTACGCTGGCCGCCGGCCTGTGCAGCGTGGGCGCCGACGTGGACCTGCTGGGCGTCATTCCCACCCCCGGCGTGGCCTACCTGGTGCGGCAGTACGGGGCCGACGCCGGCATCGTGATCTCTGCCTCCCACAACCCCATGGAGTTCAACGGCATCAAGATCTTCAAGGGAGACGGCTACAAGCTGCCCGACGAGGTGGAAAACGAGATTGAGCGCCATATTTTCAACGGCTGCAAGGACATCAAGCTCTGCGAGGGCGCCGGCATCGGCCGGGTCCGCCGTCTGGACTGCGCTGTGGACGACTATGTGGACGCCCTCCAGGCCCACATCGACGCCGACCTGTCGGGCCTCAACGTGCTGTTTGACTGTGCCAACGGCGCTTCCGCCAAAGTGGCTCAGAAGCTGTTCCCCCGCCTGGGCTGCCAGTGCGGCTTCATCGGCACCAGGGATGACGGCGTTTCGGTGAACGACGGCTGCGGCTCCACCCATCTGGAAACGCTGGAAAAGGCTGTGGTGGCGGGCGGTTATGACTGCGGCATCGCCTTTGACGGCGACGCCGACCGCTGCCTGGCCTGTGACGAGAAGGGCGCCGAGATGGACGGCGACAAGATCATCGCCCTGGTGGCCAAGGATATGAAGGACCGCGGCCGCCTGGACGGCAACACCGCCGTGGTCACCGTCATGTCCAACCTGGGCTTCATGAAGTATATGCAGTCCATCGGCATCGAGACCGCCCGCACCGCCGTGGGCGACCGCTATGTGCTGGAGGAAATGCGCAACCGCGGCTATGCCATCGGCGGCGAGCAGAGCGGCCATGTGATTTTCCTGCACCATTCCACCACCGGCGACGGCGAGCTCACCGCCGGCAAGCTGCTCAAGCTGCTGGCCCGCAAGCACCGCGAGGAAGGCACCAAAATGAGCGAGCTCAACGCCGTCTTTACCAAGTATCCCCAGGTGCTCATCAATCTGGCGGCCAACAAGGAGCAAAAGCAGGCATATAAAGAGGATGAATACATCGCCGGCTTTATCGAGAGCCAGCAGCAGAACCTGATGGGCATGGGCCGCGTGCTGGTGCGCGTCTCTGGCACCGAGCCCAAGATCCGCGTCATGGTGGAAGGCCAGGATATGGACGCCATCAACCAGAGCGCCGCCCGCATCGCCGATATGATCCGCCAGCGCATTCCGGGGGTGCAGTGATGCGCCCCGCAGATTCCTGGACGGATTACGAACTGCTGGACGCCACCAACCACAACCGTCTGGAGCGCTGGGGCAAAGCGGTGCTCATCCGCCCCGACCCCCAGGTGATCTGGAAATCCCCCCAGGCCAGCCCTCTGTGGAGCCGGGCGGACGCCGTCTACCACCGCTCCGCCAAAGGCGGCGGTCAGTGGGAGTATCACCGCCGCCTGCCCCAGCGTTGGAACATCGGCTGGCAGGACCTGACGCTGATTGTCAGCCCCACCGGCTTCAAGCACACCGGCGTTTTCCCCGAGCAGGCCGTGAACTGGGCGTGGTACCGCGAAAAAATTGGCGCAGCGGGCCGCCCGGTCCGGGTGCTCAACCTCTTTGGCTACACCGGCGGCGCAACCCTTGCCTGCCTGGCGGCCGGGGCCGGTGTGACCCATGTGGACGCCAGCAAAGGCATGGTGGCCTGGGCGCGGGAGAACGCCGCCGCCAGCAATCTGGCCGACCGGCCCTGCCGCTGGATTGTGGATGACTGCGCCAAGTTTGTGCAGCGGGAAATCCGCCGCGGCAGCCGGTATGACGCCGTCATCATGGACCCGCCCAGCTATGGCCGCGGCCCGGGGGGCGAGGTGTGGAAGCTGGAGGACAACGTCTATGACCTGATTGCCCTCACCGCCCAGGTGCTCAGCGATACACCGCTCTTTTTTGCCATCAACTCCTACACCGAGGGCCTGAGCCCGGCGGTGATGGAATATATCCTCAAAACTACGCTCTGCCCCGCGTGGGGCGGCCGCACCGGGTGCGATGAGATCGGCCTGCCGGTGACCGCCACCGGCGGTGTGGTTCCCTGCGGTGCCACGGCGGTGTGGCAGGAGTGAGCAACCGGAGGAAGAAGGAACCTGATATGGAAAACAATACCATTCTGGAAGCGCAGGAGGTGCGCTTCCGCTATGACGGGGACCAGCCCGCCGAAACGGCCGCCTATGCGGTGGACGGCGTGAGCATGAAGGTCCGCCGCGGCGAGTTTGTGGCGGTTCTGGGGGCCAACGGCTGCGGAAAATCCACCCTGGCCAAGCATTTTAACGCCATCCTGCTGCCCGAGACCGGCACCGTGCTGGTGGAGGGCATGGACACCCGCACCGACGAAAAGCTCTATGACATCCGCCAGAAGGTGGGCATGGTGTTCCAGAACCCCGACAACCAGATCGTCGCCACCGTGGTGGAGGAGGATGTGGCTTTCGCGCTGGAAAATCTGGGCGTTCCCACCGATGAGATGCGCACCCGGGTGGATGAGGCCATGAAGCTGGCCGGCATCTATGACCAGCGCACCAAGGCCCCCCACAAGCTGTCCGGCGGCCAGAAACAGCGGGTCGCCATCGCGGGCGTCATCGCCATGCGGCCGGACTGCCTGATTCTGGATGAGGCCACCGCCATGCTGGACCCCCGGGGCCGCGCCCAGGTCATGAAGACCATCCGCAGCCTGCGGGATGCCGGCATCTCCATTGTGTCCATCACCCATTATATGGAGGAGGCCGCCCAGGCCGACCGGGTGCTGGTCATGAGCCGGGGCCGCATTGTCATGGAGGGCGCCCCTACCCAGGTCTTCAGCCAGACCCGCCGGGTGCGCTCCTACCATCTGGATGTGCCCCAGGCCGCCGAGCTGCGGGACGAGCTGTGCGCCGCCGGGCTTCCCATGCCGGAGGGCGTCATCACCCCCGAAGAATGTGCCAGGGCCATTTACGACCTGCTGGCGTAACAATCCCCAAAAGAAAGGCGGGGACGGCACCCGGCGCGCCGGGGCGGTACCCTGCGGGAAGGAAAGTACAGTGTCAGAGATCATCAAGGCAGAGCATCTGCGCTATGTCTACAATCCGGGCATGCCGGATGAGACCGCCGCGCTGGATGACGTCAGTTTTTCCATCGAGCAGGGGGACTTTGTGGGCGTGATGGGGTCCACCGGCTCGGGCAAATCCACCCTCATCGCCCATTTCAACGGCCTCAACCGCCCCACTTCCGGCAAGCTCTATGTGGATGGCCGGGATATGTGGGCGGAAGGGCAGAATCTGCGGGATTTCCGTTTCCTGGTGGGCCTGGTCATGCAGTACCCCGAATACCAGCTCTTTGAGGAGACCTGCTGGAAGGATATCGCCTACGGCCCCCGCAACATGGGCCTGGACGAGGCGGAAATCACCCGCCGCGTCCGGGAGGCCGCCGACTTTGTGGGCCTGAGCGACGAACTGCTCCAAAAGAGCCCCTTTGAGCTTTCGGGCGGCCAGAAGCGCCGTGTGGCCATTGCGGGCGTGTTGGCCATGGAACCCAAGATCCTGGTCCTGGACGAGCCCGCCGCCGGCCTTGACCCCGAAGGGCGGGACACCATCCTGACCCAGATCAAAAACTACCATCAGGCCACCGGCATCACGGTCATTCTGGTCAGCCATTCCATGGAGGACATTGCCCGCTACGCCAACCGCGTGCTGGTCATGGACCACGGCAAGGTTGCTATGTACGACACCGTGGAGGCGGTCTTTGCCCGGGCGCCCGAGCTGCTCCAGCTGGGCCTCTCGGTGCCCCAGGTGACCCAGGTGTTCCTCATGCTCAAGGGCATGGGTCTGGACATCGATACCGACGTCTACACCATGCCCTACGCCGTCAAGACGGTGCTCAGGGCATGGAATGCAAAGCACCCCGACAAGGCGGTGCCGGAGGGCAAGAAAGGGGGCGGCGCAGATGCTTCGTGATATCACCATCGGCCAGCATTTCCCCGGCAACTCCATCATCCACCGGTGTGATCCCCGGCTCAAGATTGTGGCCACCATCGCCTATATTGTGGTGCTGTTCCTGGCCTCCAACCCGCTGGGCATGGTGCTGTCGCTGGTTTTGCTGGGCCTGCTCTACCGCGCGGCCAAAATCCCCCTCAAACTCATTCTCAAGAGCCTCAAGCCCATTTTCCCCATTGTGATTTTCACGGCGGTGCTCAACCTGTTTTTTATCACGGGGGAGGGCGATCCGCTGGTTCATCTCGGTTTTGTGCGCATTTATGCCGAGGGCGTGCGCTACGCTGTGCTTATGGCGGTGCGCATTGTGGCCCTCATTGCGGGCACCAGCCTGCTGACCTACACCACCAGCCCCATCGTGCTCACCGATGCCATCGAGGCGCTGCTCAAGCCCTTTGCCAGGCTGCACCTGCCGGTGCATGAGCTGGCCATGATGATGACCATCGCGCTGCGGTTCATCCCGCTGCTCATTGAGGAGACCGAAAAGATCATGAACGCCCAGAAGGCCCGCGGCGCCATGCTGGACAACGGCAAGTTCATGGAGCGCATCAAGGCGCTGGTTCCGGTGCTGATCCCGCTGTTCATCAGCGCGTTCCGCCGCGCCGACGAGCTGGCCATGGCCATGGAGTGCCGCTGCTACCACGGCGGCGAGGGCCGTACCCGGCTCAAGGTGCTGCGCTTCGGCAGGGACGATGTCAAGTGTGCCGTGGTCCTTGCGGCCGGTCTGGCCGTCATTCTTTCCACCCGCTGGATCATGCCGGGGCTGTAACCCCGGGGGAGGCAACGCCATGAACATCCTGCTCTGGCTCAGCTATAAGGGCACCCGCTATGCGGGCTTTCAGGTTCAGCCCAACGGGGTGACGGTCTGTGCCGTGGTGCAGGATGCCATGCAGGATCTGTTTGGCGCCCGGCCCGACGTCAAGGGCTGTTCCCGCACCGACGCGGGGGTTCACGCCCGGCGCTTTGCGCTCAATTTCCACTGGGAAACGCGCATCCCCTGCGAAAAGCTCCCCGCCGCCCTCAACGCCCGGCTCCCCATGGATATCCGGGTTGTGGCGGCACAGCGGGTGCCGGAGGATTTTCATGCCCGCTACGCCGCCCACGCCAAGACCTACCATTACCGGATGCGCTGCGCCCGGGTGGACGATCCCTTTGATTTGGATACCTGTGTCCGGGTGCCCGGTCCGCTGGACCTGGCCGCCATGCAGGCGGCCGCAGCGGGCTTTGTGGGCCGGCACGATTTCACGGCGCTGTGCGCCGCCGGCTCCTCCGCTGCCGCCCACGGCGATACGGTGCGCACCGTCACCGGCTGCACCGTCGCCCGGGACGGCGAGGTGCTGACCCTCTCGGTCACGGCGGACGGCTATCTCTACCATATGGTTCGCATTCTGGCGGGCACTGTGCTGCAGGCGGGGCAGGGAAAACTGGACCCCGCGCAGGTGCCCGCCATCCTTGCCTCCCGTGACCGCCGCCGCGCCGGGCCGACCATGCCCGCCAGGGGGCTGTTTTTGTGGGAGGTGTGCTATCCCGGGCTGGAGAATCCCGTTCCCTGACCGGGGGCAAAGACGCTGCTGATTTTGTATGTTGGAAGGAAAGGGGGCATTGCCCATGAACCGGGAGGACCGGGAACGGCTGGAACGCCGTCAGAGAATGCTGGCGCGGGAACAGGGCAGTGCCCCCGCCGCCGCCCCCCCACCGCCGGAGCCGCAGCGGCGCAGGCCCCGGGCGGAGCAAACGCCGCCCCGCTCCGCCAAACAGAATCCGCCGCCGGAAAACCCAAAAATCAAAAGTATCTCGGTTCAGCTCCAGCGCCGCCAGCGCCGCCGCACCACCCTGATGATCGCCGCCGTGCTGGTCATTGCGGCGGTTCTGGCGGTGGCCAGCGGGCTGTTCAGCACCTCCATCGCCATGCTGGGGGATTTGACGGATTCCATCGTTCTGTCTTTCAACCGCGCAGGCGGCGGGTACCCGGCCAGCACCGGCATCCGCACCCCCCTGCAGGTGGAGGAGCTGGCCGGCGGCTTTGTGGAGCTGGATTCCGGGGATGTGGCGGTCTATTCCGCCTACGGCGCCAGAATCCGGGCCTTCCAGCCCGGTTACGCCCGCCCTACGCTGGCGGTGGGCAACACCCGCTTTGTGGTCTATAACCGCGCAGGCAGCGAGCTCACAGTCCACAGCCGCACCCGGCAGCTCTACGCCAAAACCTTTGCCAATCCCATCATGCTGTGCGCCATGTCCCAGAACGGCACGCTGGCGGTGGTGACGGAATCCGACCGCTATGCCGCCGAGGTCAGCGTCTATGACCCGTCCTTCCGCAGCGACCCCTATGTGTGGAAGATCACCCAGGAGGACGGCACCCCCATTGTGCTCAGCTTCGCGCCGGACAACCGCCGCTTTGTGGCGGGCACCGTCGCCGCCCGGGACGGCCAGCTCTGTACCGCAGTGCGGTTCATGAACCTCAGCTCCGACACGGCGGGCAGCGTCTACCAGGCCGACACCGGCAGCATGGTGCTCAAGCTGCAGTGGCTCTCCTCGAGCCGGGTGCTGGCGGTCTTTGATACTTACCTTACGGTGCTGGACGCCACCACGGCCGCCGAGGTGTCCCGCTACGATTACGGCGGCTCCACGCTGCAAAGCGTCTCCTCGTCGGGCAAGGGCACGGCGCTGCTGCTGGCCATTCGCGGCGGCAACACGCTGGTCACGCTGGACGACAAGCTGACCCCCATGGCCATGATCCCGGCGGGCCAGGCCGAGAAGGTGACCTGCACCGCCACCACCATCTATCTGCTCACCGACATCGGGGTGGAAAGCTATTCCTTTGACGGCGTGCAGAACTGGTCCAAAGATCTTGGTATGCGCCCCCAGGCGGTGCTGGACGCCGCCCGGACGCTGGTCTTTACCCCCGGCAGGGCGGAAATCCTTACCGGGGACTGAACGATGCGCCCGTCCCTGCCCGTTTGCGCCCGGGACGGCAGCGATGTAAACACAGGAGGAACCCTCAACTATGGAATTTTCCCTCGGTCTTGTCTATGACCTGATTTTCCTTGCGCTGCTCATCGGCGGCGCCATCCTTGGCAAACGCCGGGGCTTTGTCAGCGGCCTGGTGGGGCTGCTGGGCTCGGTGGCCGGCATCATTGCCGGCGTTTACGCCACCCGCGCCTGGGCAGGCGGCATCTATCGCGACCACCTGGGCGTCACCATCGGCGAGGCGGTCACCAAAGCCCTGGCCGAGACCGGCGGTGACCTGACCGCCGCGCTCAACCAGATGGAATTTCTGCCCGCCGCCGCCCGCGACAAGATGGCTGCGGCCCTCAGTACGCTGACTGCCACGGCGGTGCCCCAGATTGTCAACGCGCTGGAGCCGGTTCTGCTGCCCTTCATTCAGGCAGTGCTGTTTCTTGTGGTGTGGCTGGTGGTCCGGGCGCTGGTCCACCTGCTGGCCCGCTGGCTGCGGGCCGTCAACGCGCTGCCCCTGGTGGGAACCCTCAACAAGGTGCTGGGCTTTGCGCTGGGCTTTGTCACGGGTACCCTCAACTGCTGGGTGCTGTCGGTGGCGCTGTGGCTGGTGGCCAACCTCAGCGGCGGCAAGCTGGAAATTCTCAATTTCGGCGTGCTCCAGAGCAGCGCTCTGTACCGCCTGCTGGAGCCGCTCAACCCCTTTGTGGTGCGTTACTGATGAATTTTGTCTGAACAATCGCTGCAAAATCTTGCAAACCGGAGCAGGGTGGGGGATAATAAACAAAATAGGGAACACGGAAGCCGCGCGGTTTTGCCGCAGAGCACAGCGCCATCCGCGCTGCGCGCCGAATTTTCCGCGTTTCCGGTTCTTCGATCCTGATTGGTTGTTTATTTTTCTTTTTGAATAGAGGGGTGAACCTTTATGTTATGTGCCCGCTGCAAAAAGCGACAGGCCGTGGTGTTTATTCAGCGGCTGGAAGCCGGCAAGCCGGTGCAGGAGGGCTATTGCCTGACCTGCGCCCGGGAGCTGCACATCCAGCCGGTGGACGATCTGATGAAACAGTTCGGTATGTCCGACGATGATCTCAAAAACATGGAAGAGCGGATGTCCAGCTTCCTGCAGGAGGCCGGGCAGAGCCTGTCCGACCCCAACGGAGAGACCGGGGGCGAGGTGATGAACCCCGACGAGGAGTCCGGCGACGGGTTTATCCCCGGCGGTTCCCCGGCTTTCCCCTTCGCGATGGGGGTCTCCGGCCAGAAGCCGGAGGACGGCGGCAAGGAGCGCAAAAAGAAGGGCCATGGCCAGCGCAAGTTCCTGGACACCTACTGCGAGAACCTGACCCGCAAAGCCCGCGAGGGCAAGCTGGACAACATCATCGGCCGTGACCGGGAAATCTACCGCACGGTGCAGATCCTCTGCCGCCGCCAGAAGAACAATCCCTGCCTCATCGGCGAAGCCGGCGTCGGCAAGACCGCCATCGCCGAGGGCATTGCCCAGCGCATCGCGGCCGGCAAGGTCCCGGCCCGCCTGCAGGACAAGGAGATCTATCTGCTGGATCTCACCGCCCTGGTGGCCGGCACCCAGTTCCGCGGCCAGTTTGAGCAGCGGGTCAAGGGCCTGCTCAGCGAGGTCAAGGCGGCGGGCAACGTCATTCTGTTCATCGACGAGATCCACAACATTGTGGGGGCCGGTGACTCCGACGGCGCCATGAACGCCGCCAACATCATGAAACCGGCGCTCTCCCGCGGCCAGATTCAGGTCATCGGCGCCACCACCTTCGCCGAGTACCGCAAATATATCGAGAAGGACTCCGCCCTGGAACGGCGCTTCCAGCCCGTCAAGGTGGAGGAACCCTCCATCCGGGATACCATCGCGGTGCTGCAGGGCGTCAAGGGCTACTATGAAAAGTACCACTGCGTCCGGGTGCCGGATTCCATTGTGACCAGCGTGGTGCAGCTCTCGGAGCGGTATATCACCGACCGGTTCCTGCCCGACAAGGCCATCGACCTGCTGGACGAGTCCTGCGCCTGCTGCAACCTGCGCCATCCCGAGATTACCCAGTATCTGGCCGCCCAGAAACAGGTGGCCGAGCTGGAGGAGCACGAGCACGAGCTGGAAAACCCCGACCCCGACAAACAGGGCGATGCCGCCATCGACTATGAGGAGCTGGCCAAAACCAAGACCGAGCTGGCCCAGCTGCGCCAGAAGCTGCCGGCCCTGGAGCTTCAGGTGGCCGACATCCAGGTGACCACCGACGATGTGGCCCAGGTGATTGAGCTGTGGACCGGTGTGCCCGCCGTCAAGATCAAGGAGACGGAATACACCCGGCTTCTGGGGCTGGAGGACGCCCTCAAGGCCCGCATCATCGGCCAGGACGAGGCGGTTCACGCCGTGGCCCAGGCCGTCAAGCGCTCCCGGGCCGATCTGTCCCAGCGCCACCGCCCCGCCAGCTTTATCTTTGTCGGTCCCACCGGCGTGGGCAAGACCGAGCTGGTCAAGCAGCTGGCCGGCCAGCTCTTTGACACGGTGGACCCCCTGATCTCCATCGACATGAGCGAATATATGGAGAAATACGCCGTCTCCCGCCTGATCGGTTCGCCGCCGGGCTATGTGGGCTATGACGAGGCCGGCCAGCTTACCGAGAAGGTGCGCCGCCATCCCTACAGCGTGGTCCTCTTTGATGAGATCGAGAAGGCCCATCCCGATGTGATGAACATTCTGCTTCAGATCCTCGACGAGGGAAAGATCAACGATGCCCAGGGCCGCACGGTGGACTTCTCCAACACCGTCATCTGCATGACCTCCAACGCCGGTTCCGCCGACCACACCTCCCTCACAGGCTTTGGCCGCACCGCCGAGCAGACCAGCCGTGACAAGAGCATGAAGGCCCTGCAGGAGTTCCTGCGCCCCGAGTTCCTGGGCCGTGTGGATGAGATCATCACCTTCCGTCCGCTGGATCAGGGCGACCTGGAACGCATTGCCGCCCTGATGGTGGAGGAATACCGTCCCGGCCTGGCCGCCCGCGGCCTGACGCTGGAGATTGCCCCCGGGGCGCTGTCCGCCATTGTGCGGCAGACCCCCACCCGTCTGGGCGCCCGCGAGCTGCGCAAGACCATCCGCAAGGTGCTGGAGGACCCGCTGGCCGAAGCGCTCATTTCCGGCCGCCTCACCGACGGCCAGACCGTCACCCTGGCGGCGGACGGCGACGGCAAGCCGGAACTCCGCCTGCCGGAATGAGGACAGTCTCATGAAACAATTCGTGCGCGGACTCTGCACGGTGCTGGCCGCCTGCCTTCTGGCGGGCTGTGCCCCTGCCCATGTGGAATATGTGACCGTCATCCCCAAGGTGGACGCGCCCTGGGACGCCCGGCAGAACCCGGAGGGCGGCCAGCCCACGGCCCGTCCGGCCTCCACGGCGCAGGACCTGACCAATGTCTACGGCAGCGCCCTCCTGCTGGGCTGGCCCTGCGTGCTGTACAGCATCTATCTGGACACCCCCGAGGGGGATGCCTGGACGGAGGAAACCCTGGCCCAGACCCGCCGGAACCTGACAGTGGCGGTGGACTGGATCACCCGGCAGGCCGAAGCCTACCGCGCCGTCCCCAGGCTCTACTATGATCAGGGGGAGGGGGACCTGACCGCCTTTGTCTCCTGCCCCGTGGAGCTGACCGAGGACGCCACCTCCGGCAACGATTTTTACGACTATGTGGATACCCTCACCGCCGCAGTGGACACCGACGCCATCGCCCGGGCCTACGGCACTTCCAGCATCGGTTACCTCATCTTTGTGCCTGCGGCGGGGTGCTCCTACTCCATTCTCCACTATCTGGAGGACGGAGAATATTATCTCAACGAGTTCTCCTGCCTGTATCTCTATGATGTGTATGAGGACCCCGGCACCTTTGAGGGACCTGCGGTCTATGCCCACGAGATTCTGCATCTGTTCGGCGCCTCCGACCTCTATGAGGACAGCAGTGACGTCTATGTGACGCCCGAGCTGACCGGCTATGTGGCCCGGCAGTGGCCCGACGCCATCATGTACTACACCTACAATGACGACAATTCCATCAGCTACGACCACATCGAAAAGACCATCTGCCCCCTGACCGCCTACCGGCTGGGACTGTGCGATACCTTCCCCGGGATCGAGCGGTTCCCCGGCGCTGCGGCGGACCCGCCGGGCACCTATTCCGCAGAGCCGGGCGGGTCCGGCAGGGACCTGGGCTTTCTGCTGGACGGTGTGGCCGCCTGATCCGGGAGGGAGGAACGGCCCATGAACAGCGCAGAATGGCCCATCCGGGTGGAGTCGGTCACGGCGGCCGCCCTGACCGAGTGGCGTACCGGTGACCAATTGGAACCCAACCGTGCCGGGGGCTGGCAGCTGGTCTATGTGCGCAGCGGCATTGTGGAGGAGTTCTGCGATGACCGCCGCGTCCCGCTGCGGGCGGGGCACATCCTGTTTCATCAGCCCGAGGAAACCCACGCCATGCGCGCCGTGGGCGAGGTTCCGCCGGAGGTACTCCGCGTGGAGTTTACCTGCGACGGTCCCGGCATGGACCTGTTCCGGGGCCGCCATCTGCTGACCAATGCCGCCGAGCGCAGCTGCCTGCGCCTGCTCACCGACGCCGCCCATGAGGTGTTCGTGCCCCCCGCCGCCCCCGGCGACCGCCCGGTTCCACGCAGTGAGCAGCCTTTTGGCGCCCGGGAACTGCTGGCGCTCTATCTCAGCCAGCTGCTCTACCTCACGGCCCGGCGGATGCGCCGCACCCGCCGCCCCGGCCCCCGCGCCCGGGCGGAGCAGAATCAGGCCGCGCTGGTGGACGGGGTGCGGCTGTATTTTTCCGAACATATCGATGAGCCTCTCACGCTGGCCCAGGTCTGCCGCGCCAACAACTGCAACCGGGCGGCGCTTCAGCAGGCCTTCAAGGCAAGGGTGCATCTGGGCCCCATGGAGGTGTTCTCCCGCATGAAGGCCGAACAGGCCGGTGTGCTGCTGGCCCAGGGCTACAGCTCCGGCGAAGTGGCCCGGATGCTGTGCTACAGCTCCCAGGCCTGGTTCAGCCGCCGGTTTACCGCCCTGACCGGCCAGACCCCCGGCCAGTACCGCCGCGCCCCCCGCCCGCTTCACCTGTGCGAGTGGTAAGACATACAACAAAACTCCATGGGAAACGCGGAAAGCTCTATGGCAAACGGCGGCGGCACAGATTACAATAAAAGCAGACAGGCGGGGGACGGAAGCATCGGATATGGCCCGTTTTTCCGCCGGTTCCGTGCGGGAGCAATCTGCAACAATGTGATAAATTAAATACAGAAAAGGAGCGATCATTATGTCCATCCTGGTCAGCGGCGGCGCCGGTTACATCGGCAGCCATACCTGTGTGGAACTTCTCAACGCCGGATACGAGATTGTGGTGGCGGACAACTACTACAATTCCTGCCCGGAAGCCCTCAAGCGTGTGCGTGAGATCACCGGCAAGGAGTTTGCCTTTGTGGAAGCGGATATGACCTGCCGCGACCAGGTGGAGGCCATCTTCCGGGCCTATCCGGGCATCGACTGCGTGATCCAGTTCGCGGCCTACAAGGCGGTGGGCGAGAGCGTCTCCAAGCCCATCGAGTATTACTCCAACAACCTGAACTGCACCCTCAACATTCTGGATGTCATGCGCCATTACGGCTGCCATAACATCATCTTCTCCTCCTCCGCCACCGTCTACGGCGATCCCGCCAGCGTGCCCATCCGGGAGGACTTCCCCGTGGGCGGCACCACCAACCCCTACGGCACCACCAAGGCCTTCACCGAGCGCATCCTGACCGACTGCTGCAAGGCGGACCCCGAGCTGAACGTGGCGCTGCTGCGCTACTTCAATCCCATCGGCGCGCATCCTTCCGGCAAAATCGGCGAGGACCCCAACGGCATCCCCAACAACCTGGTGCCCTACATCGCCAAGGTGGCGGTGGGCAAGCTGGAAAAGGTCCATGTCTACGGCAACGATTATCCCACCCCCGACGGCACCGGCGTGCGGGACTACATTCATGTGGTGGACCTGGCCCGCGGCCATGTGGCGGCCATCAAAAAGCTGGAGCAGAAGCCCGGCCTGTTTATCTGCAACCTCGGCACCGGCCACGGGTACAGCGTGCTGGATGTCATCCATGCGTTCAGCAAGGCCTGCGGCCGCGAGCTGCCCTATGTGATTGATCCCCGCCGCCCCGGCGACATTGCCGAGTGCTGGTGCGATCCCACCAGGGCCAAAAACGAGCTGGGCTGGCAGGCGCAGTACGGCATTGACGAGATGTGCCGCGACAGCTGGAACTGGCAGAAAAACAACCCCGACGGCTACAAGACCGCACAATAACCCCGCAACAATCAACATCGCGCCGGCGCCCCGGATTTCCCCGGGACGCCGGCGCGTTTTGCGGCATCACACATAAATCTCGTTGTTGCGTGCCGGCAGCTTTTGCACGGCGGCTTTGGGGGCGGCGGTCTCCCGCCAGGCGGCAGGGGAGAGCCCGGTTTCCCGCTTGAAGACCCGGCACAGGTAGTTGGCGCCCGAGAACCCGCACAGCCCGGCGATCATCTCCAGATTGTATTCCCGCTCGGCCAGCAGCAGCTTGGCGGCCTCGATGCGCACGCTGGTCAGGTACTTGCCCGGCGGCATCCCCATCTCGGCCGAGAACACCCGCACCAGATGACACTTGCTCACCCCCAGCTGGGCGCTGAGCTCCTCCACGCCGTACAGCGCCATATAGTTGTCCCGGATGGCCTGCACCGCCCGGGCCACCAGCGGCGAGAGGTGGCGTACCTCCTCGTCAGCCCGGGCCAGGGCGCACAGCAGGCCGTATTCCGCCGCCGCGTTGGCGGGGTCGTCGGGGTCATCCGCCCCGCACACCCGGGCCAGCAGCTCCGCGGCCCCGGGACAGGCGGCGCTGTCCGCAAAGCGGGGACCGGGCAGCCCGCGCAGAAACTCCTCCACGGCGGTCCCCGTCAGCCGCACGCAGAGCAGGTGGCAGGGCGCCAGCGGCCGCAGCCCGAACCCGCCCCGGCCCAGGAACAGGTCCCCCGGCGCGCCCACCTGTTCCTGCTGGCCGGCACATTCCAGCACACAGCCGCCGCTGGACAGCACCCCCGCCCAAAGTCCCTGCCCCCCAAGGGCGAGCGGCTCCTGGCCTTGGGTTTCCCGCACCTCGGCCCGGCGGCAGACGGCATTGTGATCGAAAATCAATTTTTACCCTCCAATATCAATAAAGTGCTATATCTTTTTTGATTCTAAGCTGATATTATAGACTTGTCAAGAGGATACGCCAAAGCGGCGCATCAATAAAAAATTATTCGGAGGTAATGACTCATGGCCAGCATTAGTTGCCGTCACATTTACAAGATCTATCCCGGCAATGTCACTGCCGTTAAGGACTTCAACCTGGAAATCGCCGATAAGGAATTCATCGTCTTCGTCGGTCCTTCCGGCTGCGGCAAGTCCACCACTCTGCGTATGATCGCCGGTCTGGAGGAAATCTCCAAGGGCGAAATGTACATCGGCGACCGTCTGATCAACGATGTTCCCCCGAAGGATCGCGACATCGCCATGGTGTTCCAGAACTACGCTCTGTACCCCCATATGACCGTTTACAAGAACATGGCGTTCGGCCTTGAGCTGCGCAAGATGCCCAAGGACGAGATCGACAAGCGCGTGCGCGAAGCCGCCAAGATCCTGGAAATCGAGCACCTGCTCGACCGTAAGCCCAAGGCTCTGTCCGGTGGTCAGCGTCAGCGTGTCGCGCTGGGCCGCGCCATGGTTCGTAACCCGGCGGTCTTCCTGCTCGACGAGCCTCTGTCCAACCTGGACGCCAAGCTCCGTACCAGCATGCGCACCGAGATCATCAAGCTGCACAAGAAGCTGGCCACCACCTTCATCTACGTTACCCATGACCAGACCGAGGCCATGACCATGGGCGACCGCATCGTTGTGATGCGTGACGGCGTCATCCAGCAGGTTGACACCCCGCAGAACCTGTACGATTATCCCTGCAATATGTTCGTTGCCGGCTTCATCGGCAGCCCCCAGATGAACTTCATGGACGGCACCCTGCAGAAGAAGGGCGACGGCTACGCCATCGATCTGGCCGGCACCGTCATTCCTCTGCCCAAGGAGAAGACCGCCGACGGCAAGCTGGAAGCCTACGTTGGCAAGAGCCTGAAGGTCGGCATCCGTCCCGAGGATATGAAGGACGATGAGGAGTTCCTGGCCAAGCATCCCGACAGCCATCTGTCCGCTGAGGTCGAAGTCTCCGAGCTGATGGGCGCCGAGATCTACCTGTACCTGACCTACAAGGGCCAGAACATGATGGCTCGTGTGGCTCCCACCTCCAAGTCCCGCCGCGGCGACACCGTCACCATGGCCATGGATACCCACAAGATCCACCTGTTCGATCCCGAGACCGAGCTCACTCTGCTGAACTGATCCAAAACCGCCAAAGCGGCTCCGCCCTATCCCGGCGGAGCCGCTTTTTTACAACAAGGAGGTGGCCGGGATGCAGATCACCGACCTTCTGACGCCGGGGCGCATCGCTCTGGGCGTCAGCGTGGGGGACAAGCGCACGGCGATTCATGCCCTTGTGGGGATGATGCAGCGCACCGGCTGCCTGAATGACCCGCAGCAATATGAGCAGGCTGTTCTGGACCGCGAGGCCCAGGGCACCACCGGCGTGGGCGGCGGCATTGCCATCCCCCACGGCAAGAGCGGGGCGGTGAGGCAGCCCGCCCTGGCCGCGCTGACGCTGCGGGACCCCATTGACTATGACGCGCTGGATGGCCAGCCGGTGCGGCTGATTTTTCTGATTGCCGCACCCGCCGGACAGGACAACCTCCATGTTCAGGTGCTGGCCCGGCTGGCCCAGCTGCTGATGGAACCGGATTTCTGCGGGGAGCTGCTGGCGGCCGACACCCCGGCAGCCTTCCTGGAGGTGGTTGCCCGCCGGGAGCAGGGCGCCACCCCCCACGAGGCCCGTGCCGGGGAAGCCGCGTCCCTTCCGCCGCCCCCGCCCCGGCCCCGGATTCTTGCTGTGACGGGCTGCCCCACCGGCATTGCCCATACTTATATGGCGGCCGAAGCGCTGGAATCCGCCGCTCAGAGGATGAACGTTGCCATCAAGGTGGAGACCAACGGCGCCGACGGGGTGCGGGATGCCCTGACCGCCGAGGAGATCGCCGGAGCGGAGTGCATCCTCATCGCCTCCGACAAGGCGGTGGAGACCGCCCGCTTTGCGGGTCGCCCCGTAATCCGCGTGCCGGTGGCTCAGGCCCTCAAATCGCCCGAACAGCTGCTGCACCGGGCACTCTCGGGCACCACGCCGGTGTTCCGGCCGGAAACGGCAGAGGAGACACTTGCCCGGAACCGGGTGGATTTCAGCGACAGAACATCCCGCCGCGCGGCGCTCGAGGCGTTCGGCCATAAGGTTTACAGTGACCTGATGAACGGCATCAGCCATATGATCCCCTTTGTCACCGGCGGCGGCATTTTGCTGGCGCTGAGCTATTTCCTTGACCGGTCCAATGCCGGGGCGGCCGCCTTTGGCACCGGCAACTCCCTGGCATGGCTGCTGCGCTCACTGGGCAATACCGCGTTCCAAATGATGTACCCCATTCTGGCCGGCTTCATCGCAGTGGCGGTGGGGGACCTGCCTGCTCTGGCGCCCGGACTTCTGGGCGGCTTGATGGCCCAGTCCGGCATGGCCTATGCGGATCAGAGCACATGGGTCTCCTCCGGCTTCTGGGGCGCGCTGGTGGCGGGCTTTGCGGCGGGCCTGCTGATCCGGCTGCTGCGCCGGCTCTGTTCCCGCCTGCCTGCCGCCGTGGAACAGGTCAAGGTCACGCTGATCTACCCCGTCACCGGTATGGCGCTGGTTGGCCTGATGATGGCGTTTTTGATCAACCCGCCGCTGGGCCGCTTTAACGACTGGCTGTACCATTGCCTGGGTACCATGCGCAACGGCAGCCGGATTGTTCTGGGCGCGGTGCTGGGCTCCCTCATGGCGGTGGATTTTGGCGGACCCATCAACAAGGCCGCCTACCTGTTCGGCACGGTGACCCTGGTGAACGGGCAGCAGACTTTCATGGCGGCAGTCATGCTGGGTGGTATGGTGCCGCCCATCGGCGTGGCGCTGGCCTGCACCCTGTTCCCCAAAAAGTTCACCCGCAAGGAGCGCCACACCGCGCTGACCAACTATTTCATGGGCGCCTGCTTTATCACCGAGGGCGCGCTACCCTTTGCGCTGCGGGACCCGTTGCGGGTCATTCCCTCCTGCATGGTGGGTTCTGCGGTGGCGGCGGCCATGTCCATCTATTTCGGCTGTACCGTTCCGGCGCCTCATGGCGGGCTGTTCCTTCTCCCGCTGGCGAGCCACCCCTTGCTGTTCCTGCTCTCGCTGGCCGTGGGAGGCCTGATCACCGCCCTGATGCTGGCGGCGCTCAAGGCTCCGGCAGTGGAAGAAAATTGAATCCAGGGCTGAGAGCTGAACCACCCTGTGCCTGTGCAACGGCACACGGAAATTCAGCTCTCGGCTTTTTCTTGTTCTTCCACAACCTCGCACCCGGGGAAATAATACTCCAGGATCTGCTGCCAGCTGGCACCGCCCTCCGCCATGGCTTTGGCGCCGTACTGGCTCATGCCCACGCCGTGGCCGTAGCCCCGGGTGGTGATCACAAACTGTCCGCCGCGCCACGCCATGGCAAAGCAGGCGCTGCGCAGGTCCAGCGCCTGACGGACCCGCACCCCGCTGACGGTTTGGCCGCACAGCTCCATGGTGCTCACATATCCCGCCTCGTCCCAGGTGACGGCGCCCAGCCAGGTATCCGGCTCACCGGCAGGGTCCAGCCCCAGCTCCGCCACGGCCTGCCGGAACTGATCGGCACTGTACTGGATGGTTACCTCATAGTCGTCGCAATACTTGTCCCAGGCGGAATCCACCCCCTGTAAGTAGGGCAGCGCACTGACCCAGACGTTCTGGCTGGCCTCGGTGTGGCCGCAGCTGATGGCGTGGTAGCAGGCTGCCGCAGGCTGCCCGTTGTAGCACAGCAGCGCACGGTCCACCCGGTCCGCCAGCGCCGCCAGCCGCTCCCGGTTGGCGGAATAGGTATCCCCCCACCGGGCGCGCAGAACCTCCTCGCCCGCCCAGCCGCTGCACTGGGCGCTGTTCACTGTGAAAACCTCCCCCTCCCCGGCCAGGTTCCGCAGATAGCTGTGGCTGGCCACCATCTGGGCGCATAGCGCGTCGTCGGGCCAGTCCACCGGCATCTCGCAGGCCGCCGCCCCGATCAAAAACTCCTGCGCCGTCATGGTCACCTGCTGTTGCTGCCCGGCGTCATAAATTGTCACCTGCTCCGGCTCTGCGGCAGCAACGGGGGAGGGGGCCGCTGTCGCCTGTGCGGTGGCAGCGGGCTGGGCCGAGGTCTGCTGCACCGCCCCGGCGGGAAACAGCAGGCACAGAAAAGGCACTGCGGCACAGAGCAGCACCAGCAGTGCGGCACAAAGGATTGTCCGTTTCAAATCGCCACCTCCGGGCAGACGGCTTGCAATTTGCGGCGCGGAATCTTATAATAAGAGCATCGTTTCCGAATGGATGTCTCCGAGCCTGTCCCCGTTCTGCCTGGTACCATTCTATTCGGCGCCGTGCGGCATTATGCCCGGCGGGAAAGGCATTTTTATGAAAAAAAATCCCCGTCCTGCGGTTCCGGCTCTCGCGCTGTGCCTGGCCCTGCTGGCCTTGCGCGTGGTGGACCTGCTTTTCTTCACCGATCCGGCCACCGGTTTTGTCACGGCCGGCCCCGCCTGGCTGCGCTGGGCGGTTCCCATGGGGGCGTCGGTCCTTTTGTGGCTGCTGGGCTGCCTTTTGCCCCGGGATGCGGTTCCTCGTGCCACGCCCGCCCAGGGCGCGGCGCTGCTGGCGGCAGGCGCTTTCTTTGCGATTTCCGGTCTGACCGGTCTGGCAGACCTGCCGCAGGCACTGCTTGCGCTGGCGGCGGGGGGATGGTGCCTGTGCTTCGGCGTCCGGCTGCTGCGGGGCAGTGTCCGGCCCCTGCCTGCCGCCTGGTGCCTCCCGGTGCTGTTGCCCGAGCTTTGGGCGCTGGTCCGCCAGTTTTCGGTGGTGCCGGCTTCCACGGCACGGCTGCAATGCACCTACCGGGTGCTGGGCGGTGCGGCGGCGCTGCTTTTGCTCTGCGCCCTGTTCAAGCTTCTCTTTGCGCCGGGCACCCCCTGCGGTCGGCTGGCGTTCCGTTGCGGCGTGGCGGCGCTGCTGCTCTGCACCTGCCATGAAGCGCCCCAGGCGGTGTACGGCCTGGCCCACGGACTGTGCGGGCTTTCCCGCGCGGCGTTCAGCCTGGGGCAGGGGGCGCTGGGCCTTTGCGGGCTGGCGATGGCCTATTCGTCCGGTCCCGCGCAGAACTCGGACAAAAATACATAAGGCAGACTGAACCGGTCCCCCAGCAGTGATTCGCTGCCGGGGGCCTTTTGCATTGGCAGCCCGGGGCGGCAGGGCAGCCAGGCCGCCGCCGCAAACCCCGGCCCGGCGCTGCTCACCGCCGTACCGCCGCCCTCCCGGGCCATCCGCCGCCACAGCGGCGGGACCGCCCCGCCGCCGCGTCCGCCCCGCACGCACAGAAGCACGCCCTCCCCCTGACGGCGGCATTCCACCACTGCGGCGTCCCCGCGGCAGAGAATCCGCCGCAGGCAGTCCAGCACCGCCGCGTGCAGCAGGGCAGGACGGACGCGGACCGGCAACGTTTCGCCCACGGGCAGCGCTGCGTAGAGCCATCCCGGCCTGCGCCGCACACAGCCCCGCAGCGCCTCGCACAGCGCCTCCAGCACGGCGCCGGCATCGGTGCTGCGGGCAGGCGGCGGCGCCGCGCAGAGCAGCTCGGCTTTGGTCAGCTGCCGCAGCGCCGGCAGAACCGGCGCTGTTGTGCGCCCCGTCAGCGCGCGGCGGGCCGCCTGTTCGCTCAGAGCATCCCGGTCTGCGGCATGCGGTTCCATGGCGTTTCCCCCTTCCCGGTCAATCCCCGCTTAGTCTGCCCGGAAGGGCCCTGCAAGGCGGTGGGAAATATTGACATAACGCCAAAAGAAATCCCGGAAAATCGAAATAATTTTGCCCAAAACGGAATTTTTGCAGCTTTGGCGTTAAAAGAATAACAAACCCCCTTGCAGTTTGCGAAAGAATAGGGTACAATAAGACCAGACCGAAAAGCGGCAGTCCGCCGCGGAGGTAGGGCAGAGCAGAACTGCTCCAAATATAAAATCTTTGGGAGGATTTTACTATGGCTGTTAAAGTTGCTATCAATGGTTTTGGCCGCATCGGCCGTCTGGCGTTCCGTCAGATGTTTGAGGCTGAGGGCTACGAAGTCGTCGCCATCAACGATCTGACCAGCCCCAAGATGCTGGCTCATCTGCTGAAGTACGACACCGCTCAGGGCTCTTTCCTGGGCAAGATCGGCGAGAACAAGCACACTGTCGAGGCCACCGAGGATTCCATCATCGTTGACGGCAAGGAGATCAAGATCTACGCCGTGAAGGATGCCAAGGATTGCCCCTGGGGCGAGCTGGGTGTTGACGTTGTTCTGGAGTGCACCGGCTTCTACACCAGCAAGGAGAAGAGCATGGCCCACATCGCCGCTGGCGCCAAGAAGGTTGTCATCTCCGCTCCCGCCGGCAACGACCTGAAGACCATCGTCTACTCTGTCAACGAGAAGACCCTGACCGCTGACGATCAGGTGATCTCCGCCGCTTCCTGCACCACCAACTGCCTGGCTCCCATGGCCGACACTCTGAACAAGACCTATCCCATCGTCTCCGGCATCATGACCACCGTTCATGCTTACACCGGCGACCAGATGATTCTGGACGGCCCCCAGCGCAAGGGTGACCTGCGCCGTGCCCGTGCCGGCGCTCAGAACATCGTGCCCAACAGCACCGGCGCTGCCAAGGCCATCGGCCTGGTCATCCCCGAGCTGAACGGCAAGCTGATCGGCTCCGCCCAGCGCGTTCCCGTCCCCACCGGCTCCACCACCATCCTGGTTGCCGTTGTCAAGGGCAAGGACGTCACCAAGGAGAGCATCAACGCTGCCATGAAGGCTGCCGCCTCCGAGAGCTTCGGCTACAATGAGGATCAGATCGTTTCCTCCGACGTCATCGGTATGCGCTACGGCTCCCTGTTCGATGCCACCCAGACCATGGTCACCAAGATCGACGACGACACCTATCAGGTTCAGGTTGTGTCCTGGTACGACAACGAGAACTCCTACACCAGCCAGATGGTCCGCACCATCAAGTACTTCGCTGAGCTGTAATTGCTTTGGTAAAGTGCTTCGCGGGCGGGATTCCCGCCCAATAAACTGACGTTTGCCAGTCTGACGCCCCTTCCTTTCGCAGGTTGCTGCGGGGGAAGGGGCGTTTTGCATTGCAAAAAAAGCCGGTCCCCGAAAGGACCGGCCGCAAAACACAGATTGCCGTTCAGTGTGCTGCCAGCGTTTTCCACTCCCGGCGCAACCCCAGTTCCGTCACCGTCAGACCCACCACCCAGCCAAGTGGATAGCCCAGGCAGATGGCCGTGTAGCCCAGCGTGGGGCTGAGCAAAAACGCCGACCCAACCCGGACACAGAGATCCAGAACGGTGGAAACGGTAAAGACCCGCATATTGCCCAGCCCTTTGAGCAGTCCATCGGCGCACATTTTGCAGGCCAGCAACAGATAAAAAGGACTGACGAGATGCAAAAAACGCACGCCGGTTTCCAGCGCCTGCCCGTTGACGGGTTTTTCCAGAAAAATCCCTACAAAGGCGCCGCTGAAACAGAAGGCGCACACCGCAATGCCGCCGCACATCGCCAGCGAAAAGGCCAGCGCAGCGCGGTAACCGCCCCTGATCCGTGTGCGGGCCCTGGCGCCAAAGTTCTGTGACGTAAAGGCCGAGAGCGCGCTGCTCTGGGCGTTTGCCACCGCCAGCACGATGGTGTTGACCTTGAATGCTGCCGCGTGCCCCGCCACCACGGCGGTGCCGAAGCCGTTGATCCGGCTCTGCATCAGCAGCTGGCCCACGGCGACCACGCTTTGCTGGAGCATCCCCGGCACGGCGTAGCCCACCAGCTCCCGCAGGCTTTCGGCCCGGAACCGGTCCCCCAGCCCCCGCCAGGGCCGCAGACGGCGGAACAGGACCCCCAGCGCCGCCAGACTGGCGATCAACTGGCTCAATAAGGTGGCCGCCGCCGCGCCGGCCACACCCCAGCCCAGCCCGGCCACCCACCACAGGTCCAGGACCACGTTGAGCGCCGAGGAAAAAATCAGCAGCGCCAGCGGAACGCGGCTGTCGCCGATGGCCTGAAAACAGCCGTTGACCGCGTTGTAGAGAAACAGAAAGGGCAGTCCCAGCAAAAAGATGTCCAGGTATTCCCGAGCGGTTCCGGTGATCTCCGCCGGGGTTTGCAGCGCCGCCAGAACCGGGCGGTCCAGTGCCAGCCCGCCCCCCGCCAGCACCACAGAGAACACCACAAAGGAGATCAGGCAGGTCCGAACGGCGGTCATCATGCGGTCGGTCTGCCGGGAGCCAAAATGGTAGCTCACCAGGATGGACGCCCCCGTGCTGCCGCCGGTGGCCATGCCCACAAAGAGGGTCGTCACCGGGTAGGAGGCACTCACCGCCGCCAGGGCATCCAGGTTGACAAAACGGCCGATGATGACGCTGTCCACAATGCTGTAAAGCTGCTGGAACAGTGCCCCCACCAGCATAGGCGCCGTAAAGGCCAGCAGCTTGCGGGCGGGGGAGCCGGTGGTCAGATCGCCTTTCATAGCACCGCCTCTTTCTGTTCCCGGAGCCGCCGGCCCAAAAAGTGTACGACCATGCAGGAGCAGTACGCCAGCGCCAGCCCCCAGGCCAGAGGATTGGCCAGGCTGATGCCCACAAAGCCCAGCCAGTTGACCGCCAGCCAGCCGCCCAGCGCCCGCCCGGCCAGCTCACCCGCGCCGCTGAGCACCGCGTGGAAGCTGTAGCCCATGCCCTGCAGCGTGTTGCGCAGGATCATCAGCGCGCCGTGAAGGCAGAACAGGCAGCTGATGACGCTCAGGTATTCCACCGAGAGTGCTGCCGCCTCGCTGCTCCCTGTGCCGAGCACCATCCGGGTAAAGGTCCCCTTGCCAAAGAAGATGACCACCCAGGCCGCCGCGCAGTAGCTCCACTGGATCACCAGCCCCGCGCCGATGCCCTGCTTGATGCGGTCATACCGGCGCGCACCGTCATTCTGGCCCACATAGGTGGCCATGCCCATGCCCACCGACTCCATGGGCAGGGTGAACATCTGGCGGATTTTTTCGCCGGCGGTCTGTCCCGCAATGGCGGCAGTGCCAAAACTGTTGATGGCCCCCTGCATGATGACCGCGCCCAGACCGGACACCGAATACTCAAATCCCATGGGCAGGCCGATGCGGCACAGTTTGGCCGCGTGGGGGCGGGAAACACCCCGCAGACCGCCGCAGTCCCGCAAAAGGTCGGTTTTGTATACCATCCAGAGCAGGTTCAGCACGCCGCTGACCCCCTGGCTCAGCACGGTGGCCAGCGCCGCGCCCGCCACGCCCATGCCAAAGGGGGCAATGAACAGATAGTCCAGCAGGATGTTCAGCGCGCTGGTGGCCAGCAGAAAGATGGTGGGACGCCGGGAATCCCCCGCCGCCCGCAGCGCTCCGGCGCAGAAATTGTAGAGAATGGTGGCAGGGATTCCCAGAAAAATGACCCGAATGTACCGCGTGGCGTCCGCCAAAATTTCCGCCGGCGTGTGGATGAGCCGCAGCAGCGGTTCGGCCAGCAGCAGGGTGCCCGCCGTCATAAAAACCCCCAGCGCGGCGCAGAGCCATACGCCGTTCCAGAAATACTGCTTGAATCCCTTTGGGTCCTGTGCGCCCACCGACTGGGCCAGCGGAATGCCAAACCCGATGCAGGCGCCCTGCACAAAGCCCAGCGTCACAAAATTCAGCGAATAGGTGGTGCCCACCGCGGCCAGCGCCTGCTCGCCGATCAGGCGGCCCACCATGGCGGTGTCCACAAAGGAATAAAGCTGCTGAAACAGCGTGCCCACCACCAGTGGAAGCGAGAAGAACAGAATCTGCCGGATGGGCCGTCCTTGCGTCAGGTCCATAGCGCCCTGGGTTGCCATGAAAATTCCTCCCAATGTTTTTTCTCTGCTTTTCAGTATACCGTTGATTTTCCTGTTTGTAAAATATATAATAACAATGCTATCATAGCTTTTGCAAGGGGAATGCGCCATGACCTTCGATCAGATCCGGTATTTCTGTGCCGCCGCGCAGCTGGGCAGCTTCAGCAAGGCGGCGGAAACCGTTCATATCTCCCAGCCGAGCCTCTGCATCGCGGTGCGCAAGCTGGAAGGGGAGTTCGGTGTGCAGCTTTTTCAGCCCAGCCGGAAGGGCGCCGTGCTCACCGAGGCGGGCCGTATTTTCCTGCAGGACGCCCAGAACATCCTGACCCAGGCAGACCTGGCCGCCACCCATATGGAGCAGTTTGCCCAGCGGGACCGGGCCGAGGTGCGCATCGCCTACACCTTCTCGCTGGCGGATGCCTATATCCCCAGGCTTCTGCGGGAATTCAGCGAGAAGGAGGGCAGGGGCTGCTGCATCTATTCCGACGAGATGCCCTCCGACCAGATTGCCCAGGGGCTGCGGGAAGGCCGGTTTGACTTTTACAGAAAGAATTTCACAGGGCCTGATCCCTAGGCGGCCGCATATTCTACCCCATTGCCTCCAAAGAACCGGATTCCCCTCCGGTTCTTTTTTCAATTCCGGTATTTTCAATTTCTTGCAAAGGAGCCTGCCCCGATGGAACCTCATCTGCCCGAAACCACCGTGGAAAAAATGCTCATTCAGTCGGCGGCGTCCAAAGGCCGCCCCATCACCGCCACGCTGGAGCTTACCCCGCTGTGCAATCTGCGGTGCGATATGTGCTATATCCGCCTGGACCGGCAGCAGATGCGCTGCCGCGGCGGCCTGCACCCGGTGGCGGATTGGCTTGTGCTGGCCCGCCGTATGGCCGATGCCGGTGTGCTTTTTGTGCTGCTCACCGGCGGCGAACCACTGCTCTTTCCCGGGTTCCGGGAACTGTATCTTGAGCTGCGGCGGCTGGGCATGGTCGTCACCGTCAACACCAACGGCACGTTGCTGGCCCGGGACTGGGCGGACTTTTTTGCGGCCCATCCGCCCCGGCGGGTCAATATTACCCTTTATGGCGGCAGCGATGCCGCTTATGCCGCGCTCTGCCATGCCGCCGGCGGCTTCCCAAAAGCAATTCGTGCCATTTCCCTCTTAAAAGATCGGGGTGTAGCGGTTAAAATCAATAGTAGTGCCGCAAAGGCGAACCGGGATGACCTGGAATCCATTTACCGCATTGGCCGGGAACTGGACGTTCCGGTTCATCTGGACAGCTATATGCTGCCCGGTCTGCGGGACCGCTTTGCGCCCTTTGAGGAACAGTCCCGCCTCAATCCCGGGGACGCGGCCCGTGCCGAGCTGCTGATGCTGCGCCGGGAAACGCCGCCCGATCAGTTCCACGGCTGGATTTGCCAGACGCTTGCTGCGCTGGATTGCGCCAACCCCGATTATCCCCGCCAGAGCACCTGCCAGGCGGGCCGCTCCTCCTTTGCCGTGGGATGGGACGGAGCCATGCGGCCCTGCGTCAGTTTTCTGGAGTCCCGCGCCAATGCGTTCCGGCAGGATTTTGAGTCTACCTGGGCTGCCACCGCCAATCAGATTGCGGAGCTGCGCATTCATGAGGACTGCGGGCGCTGCCGTCTGCGGCCCCTGTGCAAAACCTGCCCTGCCGCAGCCCACTGGGAAATGGGGCGCTATGATGCCGTGCCGGACTATCTCTGTCGCTATGCCGGGGCCTGTGCACAGCTTCTTCAGGAGGAAAATACCCATGAACCGCCTGTTTCGGATCGGCTATTGTCTGTTCCGTCTCTGGACCCACGATATCACTTACGGCACCATGACGCTGTTTCTGCAGCAGCGCAGCAATTTGTCCAGCGCCTTCAACAATGTGATTTCTATTATCCCTTCCTTCCTCAACAGCTCCATCTCGGCCCACCGCATCCGGGAACTGGTGGAGCTGCCCAGGGAAGTCCATATCCCCGAAAGTGCGGAACTGGATGCACTGGCCCAGAACGGTTTCACCGAGCAGATGCAGGATCTGAGCTTTGCCTATGTGGAGGGCACCAACGTGATCACCGATTCCCGGTTTGTAGCCCGCCCGGGCGAGATTGTGGACCTCATCGGTCCTTCCGGCGAGGGAAAAACCACGATGATCCGGTTGATTCTTGGCCTGGTCTGCCCTCAGTCCGGCCGCGCGCTGATTCGTGCCGCCGATGGCACCGAAGTGACTATGAATGCCGAAACCCGCCATCTTTTTTGCCTATGTACCACAGGGCAACACCATTCTTTCCGGTACCATTGCCGAGAATATGCGTACCGTCAAGGAAGATGCCACCGACGAGGAAATCATTGAAGCCCTCAAAATTGCCTGCGCCTGGGATTTTGTGGCCAAAATGCCGGATACCATCAACGCCAAAGCGGGGGAGCGGGGCTGCGGCTTCTCGGAAGGCCAGGCCCAGCGCATTGCCATTGCCCGCGCCGTGCTGCGTGACGCGCCGGTGCTGCTGCTGGATGAGGCAACTTCGGCGCTGGATGTCACCACCGAGCGCCGGGTGCTCAGAAACATTGTGCAGCAGAAACCCAATAAGACCTGTATTGTCACCACCCACCGTCCCAGTGTGCTCAACCTTTGCCAGCGCGTCTATCGCGTAGTGGATACCCGGGTTACGGAACTCAGCGAGGAGGAATCCGCCCGCATGGCCATGGATTTCTGACCCGGCCCGGCCTGCGGGAATTTACACCCGCCCCCCTTGCAACAGAACAAAAGCTGTGCTATAATACGCAAGAACGGCAAAGGCGCCGTCCGATGGCAGTGCCATACGGACGGCGCTTGCTCTTTTGTATCAAGCCACGGAATGAGAGTGAGAAATATGGAAAAAAATCCCCGTTATCTGCCCATTGACTACTCCAAATATGCACCCGATATCCCCGAGGATCAGCTCGAGGCATACTACGGCCTGCCCAAACACGTGCAGTTCTGCAAGGAATGCGTCATGAGCAACCAGAAGCCCAACTCCTGCTATGAGTTTGAGCACACCCGGGACAGCATCAAAAAGACCATGGTTATCCAGGAGGACGGCGTCTGCGATGCCTGCCATGCCTGCCACAACAAAACCAACAAAACCATTGACTGGGCCGAGCGGGAGCGGGAACTGCGCGACCTGTGCGACCAGTACCGCAAAAATGACGGCAGCTATGACTGCCTGGTCCCCGGCTCCGGCGGCAAGGACAGCTTTTACGCCGCCCACCTGCTGAAATACAAATACGGGATGCACCCCCTTACCGTCACCTGGGCGCCCCATATGTATACCCCCTGGGGCTGGGAGAATATGCAGGCCTGGATTCACGCCGGCTTTGACAACTACCTCTGCACCCCCAACGGCCAGACCCACCGTCTGCTGACCCGGCTTGCCACCGAGAATCTGTTCCACCCCTTCCAGCCCTTCATTCTGGGCCAGAAACAGCTAGCCCCCAAGATGGCGGCCAAGTTCGGCATTCCTCTGGTGTTCTACGGCGAGAACGAGGCGGAATTCGGCAACCCCATCGCCGACAACAACTCCGCCCTGCGCGACGAGCACTTCTTTGCCGTCAATGACTATGACCATATCTACTTGGGCGGCGTCAGCCTGCGTGAGCTGGAGGAGGACTATAAGATCGACAAAGCCGATCTGGCCATCTATCTGCCCAGTGAGACCTCGGACCTTGAGAAAAACCACATCCAGGTGCGCTATCTTGGCTACTACGAAAAGTGGCATCCCCAGGGCGCTTACTACTACGCCGTGGAGCACGGCGGTTTCCGCCCCGCGCCGGAGCGCACCCAGGGCACCTACTCCAAATACAACTCCATCGACGATAAAATGACGCCGCCCAGGAGATCCGCAACGAGGAGATTACCCTGGACGAGGGCAAGGCGCTGTGCAAAAAGTTTGACGGCGAGTACCCCGACCGTTTTGAGAAGGAAATCTTCCAGTACCTCTCCATCGACCGGCAGCACTTCCCCCATGCCAGCAAGCTTTTTGAACAGCCCAGGATGGACCGGGAGTATTTCATGCACTTGGCTGACCGGTTCCGCAGCCCCCATCTCTGGAAGTGGGAGGACAATATGTGGAAACTCCGCCACACCCCCTATGAGGGCGACAGTGAGGTTCTGTGGGGCGATCCCCGCGGCACCCACCACGAAATCTGATCCGTCAAAATCGCTTTTGCTTATTTTGTTTCCTTCTTTATTACTGCTTTCAGGGAGGGCGTTATGCCAAAGAAAAAGATCCGCCTGATCGCCCGTCTGGACGTGAAGGACGTCAATCTGGTCAAGGGCATTCAGCTCGAGGGTCTGCGCAAGCTGGGCGACCCCAACAAATTTGCCCGGGAATATTATGAGCAGGGCATCGATGAGCTGCTCTATATTGACATTGTGGCCAGCCTGTACAACCGCAACAACCTGTCCGACATCGTGCGCAGGACGGTGGACGATGTGTATATTCCCGTCTGCGTGGGCGGCGGCCTGCGCAGCGTGGAGGATGTGCGCCATATCCTCTCGATGGGCGCCGACAAGGTGGCCATCAACACGGCCGCCATCAAGCGCCCCGAGCTCATCACCGAGGTGGCCAACGCCTTCGGCAGCCAGTGCATGGTGCTCTCCATCCAGGCCAAGCGCAGCCGCACCTGGCCCGGCAAGTGGGAGGCCTACTATGACAATGGCCGCGCCCATTCCGGCTACGATGTGGTGGAGTGGGCCAAGCGCGGCGTGGAACTGGGCGCGGGTGAGATTCTGCTCATGAGCGTGGACAACGAGGGCCTTCAGCGCGGCATGGATCTGGAGCTCATCGAGGCCGTCACCCAAGCGGTCAACGTTCCGGTGATCTGCGGCGGCGGCGTGGGCTGCGGCGATGATATTGTGGACGGCGCCAAAGCCGGCGCCGACGCGGTGGCCTGCGCGGCGGTTCTCCATTACGGCAAAGAGACCGTGCAGGAGCTCAAGGAAGAAATCCGCGCCGGCGGTGTGGAGGTGCGCAGATGAAAGTGACAGTCATTGATTACGGCCTTTCCAACCTGCTCAGCGTCCGGCACGCCTTTGCCCATTTTGGCGCCGAGGTGGAGCTGACCAGCAAGCCGGAGGAGATTCTGGCCGCCCGGGCGCTGGTTCTGCCCGGTGTGGGCGCTTTCCGGGACGGCATGGAGGGCCTGGCCCGCCTGGGCCTGATGGAGCCCATCCGCAAAAAGGCAGGGGAGGGGACCCCGCTTCTGGGCATCTGCCTGGGTATGCAGATGCTCTTTGACGCGTCGGAGGAATTTGGCCTGCACAGCGGCCTGGGTCTCATCCCCGGCCGTGTGGTGCGCATTCCCGATACCGATACCGACGGCTGCCCCCAGCGGGTGCCCCACATCAGCTGGGAACCGCTGCTTCCCGCCGGGGGGCGCAGCGATTTTTCCGGCACCGTGCTGCAGGATGTGGCGCCCGGGCAGGAGTGCTACTTCATCCACTCCTACGAAGCCAGGCCCGCCCGGGAGGAGTATCGCCTGGCGGATGCCCTTTACGGCGGCCGCCCTGTGTGCGCTGCGGCGCAGAAGGGCCGCGTGGTAGGTACCCAGTTCCACCCCGAAAAATCCGGCCCCGTGGGTCTGAGCATCATCCGGAACTACCTCAAGTTGTGCGAACAGTAAAATCCTTGCCGGTCAGCAGGGGGCGGAGCCGCATTCCGCCCCCTGCTTTTTTAGGATCTGTCAAAAATACCTGAAAAATCAGCGGCAAACACTGTGCATTTTCTACGTTTCGGGCAGACGGGGGATGCACCAAAAGTCCATAAAAAGCGATTTTTCGATTATTTATCTATTCCCAAGGCCGAAAGTTTGTTGTATAATCAATCTGTAACATGGTTAATTAAATGACAAACTACGCGCAGAACAGCAGAACAAAGAGGTGCTTTATGAAAAAGTTGATCCTGGTCACAAGTCCCCCGGCCTGCGGAAAAACCTTCATTTCCAAGCAGCTGGCCAAGGCGCTCAACCATGTGGTGTATCTGGATAAAGACACCTTGATTCCCCTTTCCAAGCAGATCTTTGCGGTGGCCCATCAGCCCTATGACCGCAGCAGCATCTTTTTTGAAAAGTACATTCGTGACCTGGAATACCGCGTTGTGCTGGACCTGGCCATGGAAGCGCTGGAATACGATGACATTGTGCTCATCAACGCCCCCTTCACCCGGGAGATCCGCAATCTGTCCTACATCAACACGCTGCGCGGCGAACTGAAAAAGAAGGGCGCCGAGCTGGTGGTCATCTGGGTGGATACCAAGCCCGAGGTCTGCCATCAGCGCATGATTGACCGCGCCAGTGACCGCGATATGTGGAAACTCAACCATTGGGACGAGTATATTCTGGGCGTCAATTTTGAGGCCCCCGCCAATCTGGCGCTGCCCGATCAGCCGGATTCCCTGCTGATTTTCCACAACTCCTCCGACGCTGAGTTTGACGCCAGCATGAAGGAGATTGTCTCCCGCCTGGAAGCCGCAGTGGCGGACCATGCCCCGCCTGCACGCACGCAATATTGATTCGTATGAGCCTGCCGCGCCCCGTACCGGAAGCTGTTTTCCGGTGCGGGGCACTTTTTGATGTCCAAAAAGCCGGGCAAAAGAATTGCTTTTGTCCGGCTTTTGCGGTATAATCTATTCTGTACTAATATGCAAAATGGGGGATGCTGTATGGCGAGGGATCTTCTGGTGGGGGCCACCGGCTTTGTGGGGGGCAATCTGGCGGCGGAGCACGGCTTTGCCGATGCCTGCCATTCCAGCGACGTTGCCGCCCGGTATGGCACCCGGCCGGAGCTCTGTGTCTATGCGGGGGTTCCCGCCGCCATGTTCCTGGCCAACGCTGATCCCGACGCGGATCTGGCCGTGATGGCCGCCGCGCGGGAAAACCTGCGCCGCATTGCGCCCCAACAGGTGGTGCTTGTCTCCACCATTGCCGTCTATGCGGACAGCCGTGGCTGCGATGAGACCAGCCCCCTGCCCGCCGGGGAGCTGCCGGCTTACGGCAGAAACCGCCTCCAGCTGGAACGCTGGGTGCGGGAGGATTTCCCCGACGCCCTGATTGTCCGCCTGCCCGCGCTGTACGGCAAGGGGCTGAAAAAGAATTTTCTGTACGACCTGCATACCATCACCCCCGCCATGCTCCGCCCTGAAAAATACCGGGAGCTGGCGGCGGAAAGTGAGCTGGTCAAAACCGGCTACACGCTGGCCGGCAATGGATTTTACAAGCTCAACGGCGCCGCGGACCGTGCCGCGCTGCGCGACTGGTTTGCGCACAACGAGTTCAACGCCCTTGCCTTCACCGATTCCCGCAGCCGCTACCAGTATTACCCGCTGGCCCGCCTGTGGCGTGACATCCAGACCGCCCTTGCCGCCGGCCTGACGGTGCTCAACCTGGCCACCCCGCCGGTGAGCGCCGCAGCGGTCTACACGGCGGTGACCGGAAAAACCGACTGGCACAACGAACTGTCCGTCCCGCCCTATGACTATGACCTGCGCAGCCGCCACGCGGCGCTGCTGGGCGGGCGGGACGGCTACCTCTGCACCGAGGCGGAGGAGCTGCGGGAAATCTGCGCCTTTATGAGCGCTTGGAGGGACTGACCATGGCTGGAATCAAGCTTTCCATTTCCAACATTGCCTGGGATAAGGCGGACGATGAGGCGGTCTATACCGCCATGCAGCAGACCGGCTTCACCGGACTGGAGCTGGCGCCCACCCGCATTTTCCCCGAGGAACCCTATGAAAACCTGACCTCCACCGCGCTGTTCGGCGGATATCTGCTCAACCGCTGGGGCTTCACGGTTCCCAGTCTCCAGAGCATCTGGTACGGCCGGACCGGCAGCATTTTTGAGCCGGACGACGCGGAGGAGCTTCTGGACTACACCGCCCGGGCCTTCCAGTTTGCCCATTCTCTCAACTGCCCCAGCCTGGTGTTCGGCTGCCCCAAAAACCGGATGCTCAACCCGCCCCACACCGCCGGCGAGGCGGACGGCTTCTTTGCCCGCGCCGGTTCCCTGGCCGAGCGCTATGGCGTGGTGCTGGCCATTGAGGCTAACCCGCCCATCTACACCAACTTCCTCAACGGCACGGCGGAAGCCTTCGCCCTGGTCAAGCGGCTGCAAAGCCCCGGCCTGGCGGTGAATCTGGATCTCTCTACCATTCTGGCCAACGGCGAACGGCTGCGGGATTTTGTGGATGACATTGCCTATGTCAGCCACGTCCACATCAGTGAGCCGGGCCTTGTCCCCATTCAGAAACGCCCCGAGCACGCCGAACTGGCCATGCTGCTCAAGGCGGTGGGCTACCGCGGCTATGTCTCCATCGAGATGGGCAAAACCGATCGGGACACCGTGTGCCGCACCATGGATTACATTGCGGAGGTATTTGCATGAACACTGCCACCGTTGCCAACATTCCCGGCGTGCCGGATTACACCTGCACCGTCTTTGCGCCCCGGCGCAGCGAGTACTGCCTGCTCATCCCCGTCATCAACGAAGGGTCCCGCATTCTCACCGAGCTGGGTCGCGCCCAGAAGGCGGGCATCGACAAGGTGGTGGATATCATCCTGTGCGACGGCGGCTCCACCGACGGCAGCATGAAGCCCGGGACGCTGGAGCTTTACGGCGTGAATACGCTGCTCATCAAGACTGGCCCCGGCAAGCAGGGCGCCCAGCTGCGCATGGGCCTGCACTTTGCTTTGGCCCGCAATTATAAAGGAATCCTGACCATCGACGGCAACAACAAGGACTCCATCGAGGATGTTCCCCGCTTCATCGCCAAGCTGCAGGAGGGGTATGACCTGGTGCAAGGCAGCCGTTTTGTGCCCGGCGGCCATGCCATCAATACGCCCGAATCCCGCTATCTGGCGGTGCGGCTCATCCATGCGCCGGTCATCAGCGCGGCGGCCCGTCACTGGTTTACCGATACCACCAACGCCTATCGCGCCTACAGCCGGGAGTACCTGACCCACCCCGGGGTCCGGCCGCTGCGGGATGTCTTTATGGGCTACGAGCTGCTGGCCTACCTGAGCATCCGCGCCACCCAGCTGGGGCTCAAGGCCTGCGAGGTCCCCGTGACCCGCGCCTATCCGGCGTCGGGCAAAACACCCACCAAGATCAGCGGCGTCAAGGGCAACAGTGATCTGCTCAAGGTGCTGTTTGCCGCCGCCCGGGGGAAGTACAATCCCTGAAGAATAAAAATGAGCGGAGGTCCAACGGCTTATGACTGTGGACAAAATTATCATTGGCGCCGGTCTCTACGGCCTTTACGCCGCCCAGAAATGCGGTGCCATGGGCCAGCGGGTTCTGGTGCTGGAGCGGGACCCGGCCCCCTTCATGCGCGCCACCTACATCAATCAGGCGCGGGTGCATATGGGGTACCACTATCCCCGCAGCTATTCCACGGCCATCAAGAGTGCGCGGTATTTTGAGCGCTTTTGCCGGGACTATGACTTCTGCCTTCACAAGGAATTTGATCAAATCTATGCCACCAGCTCCCATTTCAGCTGGACCAACGCCGAGGAATTCCGCCGTTTCTGCCGTGCCGCAGGCATCCGCTGTGACGATGTGGCCCCCGAGCGCTATTTCAACCCCGGTATGTGCGACGGCGCGTTCCTCACCACCGAGTACACCTATGACGCCCAGGTTCTCAAGGAATGGTTCTTACAAGAGCTGGCAAAGCTGCCCAACGTGACGGTGCTCTACAATCACCGGCCCGAGTCCATCCGCGCCGTGGGGGATGTCTGGCAGGTTGGGGCGGGGGACGTTGCTGCCGAGGCGCCCTTCATCCTCAACGCCACCTACGCGGGCGTCAACGACATCCACGCCATGCTGGGACTGCCGCCGTTTGGCATCAAATATGAAAAGTGCGAGATCATCCTCTGCACCGTGGATGAGCGGCTCAAAAATACCGGCATCACCGTCATGGACGGTCCCTTTTTCAGCCTGATGCCCTTCGGCCAGACCGGCCTGCACAGCCTGACCAGCGTGACCTTCACCCCCCATGAGACAAGCTATGATCCGGTGGCCACCTTCCCCTGCCAGCAGGAGAGCGGCGGCCTTTGCCGGCCGGGCAGCCTGTACAACTGCAACGAGTGCCCGGCCCGCCCCAAAAGCGCCTGGCCCTACATGAGCCAGCTTGCCCGCAAATACCTCAGGGAGGAGTACGGCTTTGCCTACCGCGGCAGCCTGTTCAGCATGAAGCCCATCCTGAAAGCCAGTGAGATCGATGATTCCCGCCCCACCGTGGTGCGGGTGATGAACACCTCGCCCATGCTGGTGAGCGTGCTTTCCGGCAAGATCAATACCGTCTATGATTTGGATGAGGTGCTCAAATGACGACGACAAACAAGGAAAAGAATTTTATTTCAGCGGTGATTTATCTGCACAATGACGGCGCCCGGGCGGTGACATTTCTTCGTCAGCTCACCACTGTGCTGGACGCCACTTTTGAGCAGTATGAACTGGTGGCGGTGGATGACGCCTGCACCGACGACACAATTCCCGCCCTGCGCCAGTGGGCAAAGGACCTGGAAAAGCCCCTCACGGTGCTGCACATGAGCCTTCACCAGGGGTTGGAGCTGGCGATGAACGCCGGTCTCGACGCCGCCATCGGGGATTATGTGTATGAGTTTGATTCCTGTGAGGCGCCCTATGCCATGGACCTGGTGGTCAATGCCTACCGCACGGCCCTCTCGGGCAGCGATATCGTCTCGGTCTGTCCCAGGCATACCAAGGGCAGCAGCCGGATGTTCTACCGCGTGTTCAATGCCAACAGCAACTCGGCGTATCAGCTTCGCACCGACGCCTTCCGCCTGGTGAGCCGCCGCGCCATCAACCGGGTGCACGCCTCCAGCGAAAACCTGCCCTACCGCAAGGCGGCCTATGCGGCGTCCGGCCTCAAAATGTCCGATCTGGAATTTGACGGCCGCCTGACCGAGCATGGCGAGGGCCGTTTCAATCTCGCCATGGACAGCCTTGCGCTGTACACCGACGCCGGATTCCGGCTGAGCGCCGGCATCGCCATTGTCATGATGATTCTGGCGCTGGCGGAACTGGCCTATACTCTTATCGTCTTCTGCACCGGCCACCCCATCGAGGGCTGGACCACCACCATGTTCGTGCTGACGCTTGGCTTTGCCGGGCTGTTTGCGGTGCTGACCATCATCATCAAATATCTCTCGCTGCTGGTGGACCTGACCTTCAAAAAGCAGCGCTACCTGATTGAGAGCATCGAGAAAATCCAGAAATAGCGGCCACGCAAATCTCAGCAGAAAGGAGAGACCGCCGCCATGCCGCTGCAATGCCCTCTGACCCAGCGCCGCCTGCGGCTGTTCGCGGTGGCGTTTTTCCTGGTGGTCATGGTTGCCAATCTGGGCCGATACCTGGTCTTTGACGGGCTCTACCTGTGGGATGCCCGCCTGCGCTGGCAGGAGTGTGCCTATGTGCAGCACGGCCTGGACCCCTTTGACGTGATGCAAAGCCGGGTCCCTCCCATTGAGGAGATCGGCTGGGTGGATGCTTCCCTGGGCGGAACGGTGCCCTGGGCCTATGTGCTGGGCAACCTGATCAACCCCGGATTTCTGCCCTGCCGGGTTGCCTGCGTCTATCTGCTGGTGCTGGACTTTCTTGCTCCGCTGGTCACAGCGTTCTTTCTGGCGCGGTTCCTTCTGCGCAGTCATTGTGTGCAGGACCGCTACACGGCCGTTCTGGCCGCGCTGCTGGTGTTTGCTCCCAGTATGTGGGCCAATGCCGTGCTTTTTGGCAACCAGAGCGGGATCGTCTGCTGCTGCGTCATGCTTTCCATGTGTCTGCTGGACCAAAATGAGATTGTGGCCGGTCTTTTGCTGGCGGTGGCCATGTGCAAACCCCAGATTGCCTTTCCGTTCCTGTTTCCGCTGCTCTGCCGCAGGCGATGGAAGGTCATCGGGGTCACCTCGGGCACCGTGCTGGGGGCATGGCTGCTGGCTTCCATCCTCACGGAAAAAGGTCCCATTGCCCTGGCGGCCGAGATGCTCCGGCAGGGGCTGAGTTACAGTTCTTCCTATTACGGACTGTTCAACTGGATGCTTTCCTTCGGCGCCTCCACCAAGCTGGTGCTGGTGCTGGACATGGCGGCGGGTCTGGCGGTGCTGATTGTGGCTGCGTGGTGGATTTTCCGCAATCATCTGGAACAGGACTGGCTGACCGGGTATGCTGTGACCGCCGTGGTCTCGGTGTTCTGGTTCTATAAGCAGGGCCACGATTATATCATTCTGGCGCTGCCCGCCATTGCCATCTTCTGCCTGCGCCGTGTCACACTGCCGGCCTGGGGCAGCATCCTCATTCTTCTGGTGGATGTCATCGCCTTCGGGGTCCCCAAGCTCTGCACCCTGCTCCTCGGTCTGCCCAGGGACGCGGTGTACCCGTGGGCAAAGCTGGCGGAAACGCTGGCCATTCTTGCGACGCTGTATTACGTTTTCCGTTCCGCCAAAGAACGCTGCACCCCTGCCGGCCTGGCAGAAGTGCAGCAACCCAATTCCTGAAAAAAGGAGGTCCGGGCTGCCGTGCCAACTCCCAATTCCCGTAAAAACCGGTTCCGTCCGGCCCTCTCTGCCCGCGCGTTCTGGCTGTGGGTGCTGGCCGTGACGGTGCTTCGCTGCGGTGTGACCCGTTTTCAGCTCGCCTATACCTGGGTGGGCGGCGCACCGCTGGACGATGAACTGATGTTCCGCGCCGCCAACGCCATCACCAACGGACAGTGGCTGGGGGAGTATGACTATCTCACCCTCTCCAAAAGTATGTTTTTTCCGGTGTGGCTGGCGCTGCTCAATCTGCTGCACATTCCTTACCTGCTGGGCGGCGCGCTGCTCTGGTGTGCCGCCGCGCTGCTGGCCGCCCACGCGCTCAAGCCTCTGTGGCGCCAGCTGGACCCCGCCCGGGGCCGCTGTCTGACGCTGGCCCTTTACGCGCTGCTGGCGTTTCTGCCCTCATCCTGGGCATCCTATACGCTGCGGGTCTACCGGGACAATATTTTCCCGGCCCTCTGTCTGCTCTGCTTTGCGGGCTTTGCGGGGGCGGCGCTGCGGGCGGTGTTTTATTCCCCCAAAGAGGCGCCGCTGTGGCCCTGGCTGCTGGCGGCCGGAACGGGTCTTGCCTGCGGAACCCTCAACCGGGAGGACGCCGGGCTGTTTCTGCTGCCCTTCGCCATCCTTGCCACCGTTGTCATTCTTGTGGTGCTCCTGCGCAAACGGCGCTGGCTCTGCTGTGCCGCGCAGGCCATTCCTTACGGGCTTCTGGCTGCGGGTGTGCTCATTTTCTGCGGGCTCAATCAGCATGATTACGGCGTGTTTGCCCTCTCGGATTTCTCTGAGGGCGCATTTGCCGACGCCATGGGCGCCATGACCCGGGTTGCCACCGCGTCGGAGGACCCGTTGCTCAGCGTGCCCGCCGACGCCCGCCAGAAGCTCTATGACGCGGTGCCCGAGCTGCAATGCCTGGAATATTGGCTGGAGGAGGACCCCCAGCTCCGCAACGATTTCCGGGACCCCGAACGGAACGATTACCGCGCGGGCAGCTTCTACTGGGCTGTCCGCCGGGCTGCCCAGTTTGAGGGCATCTATGCGTCCGCCGCCACCGCCGAAACCTACTGGCGCACCGTGGCGGACAAGATCAACGCCGCCTGCGAGGACGGTACGCTGCCCACCCGCAGCGGGCCGCGCAGCGGCACCAGCCAGCCCATCCGGGCGCAGTATGTGCTGCCCACGCTGAAGGAGGCCGCCGTCAGCGCCGTCTGGTCGCTGACCTTCCAGGATTGCCCGGCTTACTATGCGGAACTGCGCTCCATCGGAACGCAGGAGGATTTTGCCCAGTGGTCCGGCTATCTTCACTGTTCCTTCAACGGGGCAGCCCAGGCGGGGAAGGATACCCCCTACTACAGCCCGCTCCAATTGCTGGTTTACCGGCTGCTGGATGGGGTCCGCCTTGTTTATGCCGCTGCGCTCACGGCGGGCTTTGTTCTGGCCGTGGTGCTCCATCTGCGCGCGCTGCCCGGCGTGCTGCGCCGGCGCACGGCGGACCGGGTGGTGCCGTGGCTGCTGCTTCTCGGCTTTGTGGGGATGGCCGCGCTGCGCTGCGCCATGATTGCCTTTGTGGAGGTGTCCAGCTTTGGCATTGGCACGTCCACCATGTATCTTGCCACCGTCCACCCGCTGCTGCTGCTCTACACGTTCTGCGCGGTGGTGCTGTATCATAAAAAGGAGACCACACGATGACCGATCTTCTCATCATCGGCGGCGGCGCCGCCGGGCTGATGGCCGCCGGCACCGCGCTGGAGCAGGGAATGACCGTCACCGTTCTGGAACACAACCCCAAAGGCCCCGGCCAAAAACTGCTCATCACCGGTAAGGGCCGCTGCAATGTCACCAATGACTGTGACCCGCGGGAGTTCCTCAACTATGTGCGCCATAACCCCCGATTTCTCTATTCCAGCCTGTATGCATTCCCGCCGTCGGCGGCCATGGACCTTTTTGAGCGGCTGGGCGTTCCCCTCAAGACCGAGCGGGGACGCCGGGTGTTTCCCCAAAGCGACCACGCCGCCGATGTGTTGGCCGCACTGCGCGGCTATGCGGACGGCGCTCAGTTTGCGCGCGGCAGCGCCAAAAAACTGCTGATTTCCCAGGGCGCCTGTACCGGCGCCGTCACGGCGGAGGGCAGGGAACTGCCCGCCTGCCGGGTGCTGGTGGCCACCGGCGGCACCAGTTATCCCGCCACCGGCAGCGACGGGTCCGGCTATCGTCTGGCCCGCCAGGCGGGGCACGCCATTGTGCCGCCCCAGCCCAGCCTGTGCAGCCTGGTCAGCCCGGATTCCGCCTGCCGCCGCATGATGGGCCTCAGCCTGCGCAATGTGACGCTTACGCTGCTGCGGGACGGCAAGCCGCTTTTCACCGAGCAGGGCGAGGCGCTGTTCACCCATTTTGGCCTTTCCGGCCCGCTGGTGCTCTCGGCCTCCACCTATATCGATGACATTGACAAGCACCATTATATCTGTGAGTTTGATCTCAAGCCCGCTCTGGATGACAAAACCCTCTATGACCGCCTGACCCGGGATTTTTCCGCTCTGGGCGGTCACAGCGCCCAGGGGGCGCTGGACAAGCTGCTGCCCCGCTCCATGCGTCCGGTGGCGGTGGAAAAGTGGGGCGTTGACCCGGCCACCCGGGCAGCCCAGATCACCCGGGAACAGAAGCTGGCTCTGGTGCAGCTCTGCAAGCATTGGCAGGTGCCGGTCACGGCGCTGGGGGATCTGGAACACGCGGTGATCACGGCGGGCGGCGTGGACACCCGGGAGGTGAACCCCAAAACCATGGAGAGCAAGCTCTGCCGCAACCTCTTCTTTGCGGGGGAGGTTCTCGATGTGGATGCCCGCACCGGCGGGTACAATCTTCAGATTGCCTGGTCCACCGCCCGCGCCGCCGTCCGTGCCATGTGATGGCGCACTCCTTTTTTGAGGGAAATCGGGTGTTCTTGGTGTTTTTGTATAACGATTCAACAATATTTGAACGCATTTCTGCTTGATGAAAGATATGATCAAGAAAAGGAGTTCCTTGCTATGATTTCAGTTGCCATTGACGGCCCTTCCGGCGCGGGAAAATCCACCATGGCCAAGCGCCTGGCGGCCGAACTGGGCTATACCTATGTGGACACCGGCGCCATGTACCGCGCCATCGGCCTCTATGCGGTGCGCCATGGGGTGGACCCCAAGGACCAGCCCGGCGTGGAAGCCCTGCTGCCCGAAATTCATCTGGACATAACGATGGAGGAGGGGACCCAGCACATTTTCCTCAACGGCGAGGACGTTTCCGCCGCCATCCGTGCCGAGGAGATCGGCATGGCGGCTTCCGGCGTGGCGGCCAACCCGGCGGTGCGCGCTTTTCTGCTGGAGACCCAGCGCGCCCTGGCCCGCAGCCGGGATGTGCTCATGGACGGGCGGGACATCGGAACCGTGGTGCTGCCCGACGCCACCGTCAAGATTTTCCTGACCGCCTCCGCCAGGGCCCGGGCAGACCGGCGTTACAGGGAACTGAAGGAGAAGGGGGCTGCGGTGGAGTATGCCGGCGTTCTGGCGGACATTGAGCGTCGGGACGAGCAGGACTCCACCCGTGCCGCCGCGCCGCTGCGCCAGGCCCCTGACGCCGTTCGGATTGACACCAGCGATCTGGATTTTGAACAGAGCTTCCGCCTGCTCAAACAGACGATTCAGCAACGGATCTGACGCAGCCCAAAAAGGACGTCAAAATAAAAGAAAACGGTGGTATTGCTTATGCTTCTCTATTGGATTTTGCTGCCCATTGTCTGGCCGCTGATTCACATTCTCTGGCGCATCCAGGTCATCGGCCGGGAAAATATCCCCAAAGACCGCGCCCATGTGATTGCCTCCAACCATCTCTCGGACCTGGACCCCGTCTATATTCTGGACTGCATTTTCAGTTGGAAGCGGTATACCATTCTGGCCAAGCAGGAGCTGTTCCGCAATCCTCTCATTGGGTGGTTCCTCTCCTGCATGGGCGCTGTGCCCATCGACCGGGGCAAGGGCGATATGGGCACCATCGATCAAGTGACGGAGAAATGCAAAAACGGCACGCCCATTCTCATCTTTCCCGAGGGTACCCGCAGCAAAACCGGCGAACTGGGCACCCTCAAGAGCGGCGCCTTCCTGATCGCCGGCAATGCGGACGCCGATATGGTGCCCTGCCGCATCATCTATGACACCCCCGACCATCGGATGCACCTGTTCTGCCGGATGCGCATCTGTTTTGGCACCCCCATCCCCGCCGCCGAAATGAAGGTGGAGGACCCCCGCCGCTCGGTCCCCAAGCTGCGTGCCCTGCGCAGCCGCCTTAAGGAGGAGCTGGAGCGGCTGTACGAGCAAAACAAGTTCCAATGAGCCGCGGCCCTGTGCCAGCGGAATGAGGTAATTCCATGAAGGTAATTCTTGCCAAAACCGCCGGGTTCTGTTTTGGTGTGAACCGCGCGGTCGAGATGACCTACCAGCTGCTGGGGGAAGGCCGCAAGGTGGCCACCCTGGGTCCGCTGATCCACAGCCCCCAGGTGGTTCAGGACCTGGAGCGCCGGGGCGCCGTTACCTGTGACACGGTGGAACAGGTACCCGACGGATATGAGGTGGTGATCCGCAGCCATGGCGTCCCCCGGGAGGTCTATGACAAAATCAACACACGGAGCCTGGCGTTTCATGATGCCACCTGCCCGTTCGTTACAAAAATCCATAAGATTGCTGCGGAAGCAGGGGAAAACGGGGCGCTCCTTCTGGTCGCAGGGGATGCTTCGCACCCGGAGGTTCAGGGAATTGTGGGCCATACTTCGGGAGAAGTGAGAATTTTTGCAAATCTGGAGCAGCTGAAAAGACTCGCCCCGGAGCTTGAGAAACAAAAATCCATTTATGTGGTGGCCCAGACCACCTTCAATGTGCAAAGCTGGGAAATCTGCAAGGAATTTTTGAAAAACCAGTGTACAAATTCAAAAATATTTGATACAATATGTAATGCAACGTGGGCGAGGCAACAGGAAGCGGAAGACCTCAGCCAAAAATGCGACCATATGGTTGTCATTGGTGGTCATCATTCTTCCAATACCCAAAAGCTGCTGCAGGTCGCCGCCAGGCATACCAGAGCCGTCAATGTCGAGACAGCTGATGAACTCGACCGGGATTGGCTCCGCAGTGCCCGGACGGTGGGGGTAACAGCCGGGGCTTCAACGCCTTCGTCTATAATTGAGGAGGTACTTAACTGTATGAGTGAAGAAATCCGTGACGACATGAGCTTTGCCGAGATGCTGGAGGCATCCGAGGCCAAGCCCTTGTACGCAGGTAAGATCGTGAAAGCCAAGGTCATCAGCGTTTCCCCGACGGAGTGTGTTGTGGGCATCGACGGCTCCAAGCACACCGGTATCGTCAAGCTCAGCGAGATGAGCCATGATCCCAACGCCAAGATGGAAGACCTTGTTAAGGTGGACGACGAGCTGGATCTGGTTGTGGTCAAGACCAATGACCAGGAGGGTGTCGATACCCTGTCCCGCGTCCGTTTTGAGGCCCAGAAGGGCATGAAGGACGTTTCTGAAGCTGCCGAGAACGGCACCGTCATGGAAGGCGATGTCATGGAGGCCAACAAGGGCGGCGTTGTGGTCAACGTCAAGGGCGTGCGCGTCTTTGTGCCCCGTTCCCAGGCCACCATGCGCCGTGATGAGGACTACACCAAGCTGGTTGGCCAGCACGTCAAGCTGGTCATCACCGAGTGCGCCGGCCGCAAGATCGTTGGCAGCATCAACAAGGTGACCGCTGAGGAGAACAAGGCCAAGCGCGAAGAGTTCTGGCAGAGCGTCGAGGTTGGCAAGAAGTACACCGGTGTGGTCAAGAGCCTGACCTCCTACGGCGCCTTTGTGGACATCGGCGGTGTGGACGGCCTGTGCCACATCAGCGAGCTGAGCTGGTCCAACATCAAGCATCCCTCTGAGGTTGTCAGCGTGGGCGACACCATCGAGGTCTATGTCAAGAGCTACGATCCCGAGAACCAGAAGGTTTCTCTGGGCTTCAAGAAGGAAGAGGACAACCCCTGGGAGCAGCTGAAGAACAACTATCCCATCGGCTCTGAGTTCACCGCTCCGGTGGTCTCCATCACCAAGTTCGGCGCCTTTGTCCGCATCCTGCCCGGCGTTGACGGCCTGGTTCACATCAGCGAGATCAGCAATGAGCGTGTGAACAAGGTTTCCGACGTTCTGAAGGTCGGCGACGAAGTCAAGGTCAAGCTCATCAATGTGGACTTTGACCGTAAGCGCATCAGCCTGTCCATGAAGGCCTGCCTTGATGAGGCCGCTGAGGGCGACGCTGAGTAATCCCCGTCTTACCGCAGGGGCCTGCCTGGCAACAGGCGGGCCCCTTTTGCTTTTCCGTCCGACGCCCCGGCGCGGGACCATCACATAAGGATTCCCATGGAAAAAATCAAAGCACTGATCAAAAAATATTACGAGGGCCTGTCCTACCTGTTCTTTGGCGGGGTGGCCACGCTGCTCAATCTGGTGCTGTTCGCCCTGTTTCAGGCGGTTTTTGGCACCGATTTTGCCACCGGTGCGGGCAATGTTCTGGATAATGCCATCTGCATTCTCTTTGCGTACTGGACCAACCGCACCTTTGTGTTCCGCAGCAAAAACACCGGCAAGGCTGCCTGGGCGGAGTTCGGGCAGTTTGTGTCCTGCCGGATCTTCACCATGGTGTTGGATCAGGTGATTATCTGGCTGGGCGTTACCATTTTGGCGCCCCATGTGGCGTTCGCTGCGGCCAACGGTGAACTGTGGGCCATGGGCGTCAAGCTGTTCAGCCAGGTCATTGTCATCGTATCCAACTATGTGTTCAGCAAGCTCTTGATCTTCAAAAAGAAATAAGAGCCGCCGCATCCCCCTCTGTTTCCCTGCGGGGTCCGGTTCCCCGGGCTCCCTTCAATATCCGCCCGGCCGTGAGCCGGGCCACACCCAAAAGGAGGCAACCTTATGAAAAACAAGATTCGCGGCGGAGCCTTCCGCCTCACCGGCCTGATCCTGGGCATCATTGGTGCCACCGTGAGCATTACGTCCATTGTTTTCTCTGCCATTGGCCTGCATCAGTCCCATCTGTGCAAGACCTGCAAGAAGGGAGCCGAGTTTAAATGAGCCGCTATTCCCGGGAAGAGATTCTTTCCAGGGTGGATCACACCCTCCTCAAGCCGGAGGCCACCTGGCCGCAGGTTAAGGCGCTGTGTGATGAAGCCATGGAATATCATACCGCTTCTGTCTGCATCAACACCTGCTATGTCCGTCAGGCGGCCGCGTACCTGGCGGGCCGCGTGCCGGTCTGCTGCGTGGTCGGCTTCCCTCTGGGCGCCATGGACACCGCGTCCAAATGCTTTGAGGCGAAAACCGCTGTGGCAAACGGCGCCGATGAGGTGGATATGGTCATCAACATCGGCCGCCTGAAAAATGGCGAGTATGACGCCGTGCGCGAGGATATCGCCGCCGTCAAGCAGGCCATCGGGGATAAGGTTCTCAAGGTCATCATCGAGACCTGCCTGCTCACCGATGAGGAAAAGGAAAAAATGTGTGACCTGGTGGTGGAAGCGGGGGCTGACTTTATCAAGACCAGCACCGGCTTTTCCACCGCAGGCGCGACCTTCCATGACATTGAGCTGTTTGCCCGCTGCGTCCGCGGCCGCTGCAAGATCAAGGCCGCCGGCGGCATCTCCACCGTGGAGGATATGGAAAAATTTCTGGATCTGGGCGCTGACCGCCTGGGCACCTCCCGGGCCGTCAAACTGCTGAAATAATTCCCAAACATCAGGATGGGGCCGCTGTGCAGGAACTTCCCTTGCACAGCGGCCCCCTCTTTTGTTGTTCTTTGAATGGACTGGCCCTTTGCTGCGGTGCGGCGCTTGATGCGCAGCCGCTCCGCTGCCTTACAGTTGAGGACGGTTTTTACGCTGGTCCCACTGGGCTTTCCGTTCTTTCTGCGCGGAGGAATCCAGAGCGGCGCCGATGCACAGTCCGAAACAAAGCCCCAGAGATATGCCGGTTCCCGTGTTGCCCCACAAGGCGCCAAAAGAGGTGCCCAGGCTCATCCCCAAAAGCATAAAGATGGCCATCCAGTTGGTCAAGGGAGACTCCAGAACAAAACGCGGGCCTTCTTTTCCCTCCCCATCGGGGATGAACCCGCATTTTTCCAGAATGCGCTGGGACGCTTTGTTCTCCGGTTCGGTTTCCGCCTCAACAAACACAACGGACCGATCAAATGCCCACCGGGTCATCGCCTGGACCGCCTCCGTCATATAGCCGTTTCCTTCAAATTCCGGCAGGATTCCATAGCCGATTTCAACGGCGCTGTCCCGGGCGGGACCTTTAAAGCAGAGGTCGCCTATGGATGCGGGTCCGTTTTTCAGCGCCATTTTCCACGGCGTATACCAAATCCGGTGCTCGGGATCGCGCCTGCATCCGTCCAACATTTCGCGATACGCGGACCGCAGTTCGTCCGAGTCGGATGTCTGAATCAGTTCCTCAATTTCGCGGTCTGACATCGGCTGGATGCGCATCCGTTTGGTTTTCAGTACAGGGTCTTTCTTTTTCATGTCAATCACCTGATTGGATGTCATTTTCGGTTTTCCAGGCCCGGGTCGCGGGAGCCTTACAGTTTTCGGTCATAATAGGTTTTGAAGATCAGAAACAGCACCGAGAAGCCCAGCGCGCCCACAAAGCAGAACTGGAACAGAGCGGGATTGAACAGACCCGCCACCAGCAGCACCAGATAAAGGACGATCACCGTCACAATCCCGGCGGCCTGCAAAGCCAGTGCCGCCACGTTGCGGCTGCGCTCGTCGGTGGCCTTGATGTATTCCCGCCGCAGGGCGGTCTCATCCTGCAGAAGTTTGCGGATGCGGAACCAGCTCACCGCCGAGGCCACGGCCACGGCACTCCCCAGTCCGGTATAAAATCCGCTCATAAATTCCCCCTGCCGGGCCTGTGCCACCAGCCGTGGCGCGGCAAGCAGACCGAACAGAATGGTGACAAGCCCCAACTGAACGGTAAAAATGCAAAAATGGGAGACGCTTTTGAGAGACCTGCGGAATTCCTCCGGCGTTTGGGCCTTCCGGTTGGCCAGTGCGCAAAATAACATATCCATCCTCTTTTCCTGTGGTGTATTGCAGCGGCCACATCAGCCAATGTCGCTGAAATCAAACACTTCCTCAATGGCCAGGCCAAAATAATGGGCAATCTTGTAAGCCAGTTCCAGACTGGCTGTGTACCGTCCCACCTCAATGGAGGTGATGGTCTGCCGCGTTACCCCCACGGCATCCGCCAGCTCCTGCTGGCTCATTTTTTGTTTCTTTCTCAGTTCCGGGATTCGGGTTTTCATGTGTTACCTCGTTTTGCTAAGCTTGCTTTGCAAATTTAGTATAGCGAGCTTTGCATAAAATGTCAAGCGAACTTTGCAAAAATATTTTGCCGCATTCCCGAATAGATATGACTGATCTTATTTGGGAGGGAGGCCCCCGTATGCCTGTCACGCCTTTTGTTCTTACCACACTGGCCGGGCTCTCCACCGGCCTGGGCGGTGTGATTGCCGCGCTGTTCCGCCCCACGCCCCGGCTGCTGGCCTTCTGCGGCGGATTTGCCGGGGCGGTCATGGTGACCGTCAGCCTGGCTGATCTGGCGCCGTCGGTCATGGAATTTTATGGGCAAAGTCTTTCCATGCTGGGATGCGGCTTTGCGGTAACCGGGCTTTTGCTGGGCGGTATGCTCACTGCGCTGTTCCTGGGCAAAGCGCTGCCCGGGGAGGAGACTCTGGCCGCCCGCTTCGGCTCCCGGGCGCAGGGCGCCGCCATGCGCACCGCGCTGGTCACCGGCGCGGCGCTGCTGCTGCACAATCTGCCCGAGGGCATCCTCACGCTGGTGTCCGGTGTGGCCGACCCTTCCATGGGGGCACGCACCGCCCTTGCCATCGCGTTGCACAACATCCCGGAGGGCCTTGCCGTGGCGGTGCCCTTCGCCTGCGCCACCGGCAGCCGGGGCAAGGGAGCCGCTGCAGCGCTGGCTTCGGGGCTGGCGGAACCGGCGGGGGCACTTCTGGCCTGGCTGTTTCTCAGAAATTTCGTCACCCCCGGGCTGCTCAACGGCATTGTGGCGCTGGTGGCGGGGATTATGCTGTGGGTGGCGGCGGACCAGCTGCTGCCCACGGCGTTTGAGGCGGACAACCGCAAAACCGGCGTTGTGGGGTTTGCGTTTGGAACGCTGGTGATGATTCTTGGCATTGCGGCTTTGAACTGATTGTGGTATACTATACCCTGTATTCTTGTACAAAAAGGGCAGGGGAGGGAACATGGTATGCCGCACCGCCGCAGGCTGCATTTTCTGGCCGCACTGGCCATTCTGGCCGCCGTGCTGCTCACCGGCTGCTCGGGCACCATCACCGGCGGCGATGTGGAGACACTGCTGCGCGCACCGCAGATTTCCGGCCCGACCAGCGCGGTGCAGAAGGCGCTCAACAGCGCTCTCAGCGTCAGTGCCAACCTCAAATATCCGGCCAGCGGCAATTTCCTTTCCCCCTTCCTGTTCGGTGACTGGGACGGCGATGGCCAGGAGGAAGCCGCCGTCCTCTATACCATGGACGCTGCGGCGGGCAATGTCTGGCTGGCGGTGCTGGAACCCACCGGGGATGACAGCTGGCGGGTTGCCCAAACGGCCGAGGGCCTTTCCGGCGAGGTGGAGAGCGTCACCTGTGCCCATTTGAAGGACGCCGATTCGCTGCAGATTCTTGTGGGCTACGGCAGTGCCCAGGGCGACCTGTATATGGTGGTTTATCTTTACAGCGAGGAAACCCTCCAGGTCATCATCAAGCAGAGCTATACCGATATGATTCTCGCCAACCTCACCGGCGGCGAGGGAACCGAGGATCTGGTGCTTGCCCTTCCCACCGAGAGGGAGAACGGCGGCGTCAACCTGCAGCTTCTCACCAACACCGAGGACGGCTTCCGCTCCGCCCAGACCCTTGCGGTGGGGGACGGCATCTACAACGGCTGCGCCGGGCTTTATGCCGGGGCGGTGGGGGAAAAGGGTGCCTACCTGGTGGTGGATGGCTGGGCCGGCGCGGGCGGCAACAGCCTGGCCAGTTCCATTGTTCTCTACGACCCCGAAACCCGCTTCCTCAAGACCTATCTTCCGGCGGGGGTCCAGGACCTGTACCGCGCCACCCTCCGGTATGACACCGCCCTGGTCAGCACCGATCTGGACGGCAACGGAACCATAGAGATTCCCGGCGTCATCGATGACGGCGGCGAAACTGCTTCCCCCATGGACAAGCGTCTGCGGTTTCTTCTCTGGCGGGACTACGCGGACGCGGAGGACGGCGGCAGCTCCTTTGGCGTCTATGACAGCGAGTACCGCTTTTTCCTGGCCCTGCCGGAGTCCATGCACGGATCGGTGCTGCTGCGCACCAACCGGGACGGCACCGGCTGGCTGATCTGCAACGCGGAGGGAACCACCGTCTACTGTGAACTTCGGATCGCTGATCCGGCAGAGGCGGTGGAGGAGCAGGAGCCCGCGCTCCGGGAGACCGACGGCGAGGAATATCACCGGGTGGCCAACATCGGCAGCCAGCAGCTTCAGGTCCGCATTGTGACGCCCTACTATGGGCTGAGCCTGCAACAGATCATCGACGGAACCACGGTGTTCCGTTAAAATAGAAACAATCGGCCGCCTGGCCGGGAAAGGAACGACAAATGAAACGCATTCTGGTCGTGGAAGATGAAACCAGCATCCGCGAACTGGTGGCCCTCAACCTGAAAATGGCGGGCTGGGACGTGCTGGAGGCCCCCAGCGCCGAGCGTGCGCTGGAACTGATGCACCAGAACCCGCCCTGCGATGTGGCGCTTCTGGATATCATGCTGCCCGGCATGGACGGGTTTTCGCTGTGTGAGACCATCCGCCGCAGCGACCCCACCATCGGCATCATCATGGCCTCCGCCAAAGGGCAGGAGTCCGATAAAATCCGCGGCCTCTCCATTGGCGCGGATGATTACATCACCAAGCCCTTCTCGGTCTCCGAGCTGGTGGCCCGGGTGGAGGCGCTGGCCCGCCGGGTCCACCGCGCCGCAGGGGGGAATGGCGACAACGGCGAGCCGGACCAGCTGGTCAGCGGTCCCTTTGTGCTGGATGAAAAGAGCCGGGTGCTTTACAAATCCGGCAAGCCCATTGACCTGACCCAGGTGGAATTCCAGATCATGGAGCTTTTTTTCCGCAATCCCGGCACCGCGCTGGTGCGGGAAAAAATTCTGGAAGGCGTCTGGGGCAAGGGGTATTTCGGTGACGTCAAGATTGTGGATGTGAACATCCGCCGTCTGCGCATGAAGATTGAGGACGAGCCCAGCAGCCCCCAGCACATCCTTACCGTCTGGGGCTATGGGTATCGCTGGAACGCTTGATTTTGCTGTGATTTTGCTGCTGCGGGAAAGGAGGCTGCCCGGATGCAGAGCATTACCCGACGCTGGCTCAAAGGCAGCCTGCTCATCACCGTCCTCGTCCTGCTGGTGGCGGAAGGGCTGTTTTTGTACAACAGCTATCAAAATCTGTATGGCGGTGTGCAGCGGGCCATGCAGAGCCGGTTTTCCACCTTTGTGGGCCGACTGCAGGCCACCGGCACCGCCGGCAGCTCGCTGAGCACCTCCGAGAGCCGGAGCCAGGCGCTGCGCCGCACCGTGGAGCAGTTTGAGGAGAAGGACAAGTTTGAATTTATGCTGCTGGATTCCTCCGGCGTGGTGCTTGCCACCTCCAGCGGCACCCGCAACGCGAATCTTCTCAGCGTCGGCCAGGATTTCTATGAGGCGGTTACCGGAACCACGGGGACGGGCAGCGTGATCTTTCGCACCGCAGACGGGGAGCGGGTCATGGCGGTGACCAGTCTGGTTCCCTATGCCTCCGGGTCCATCACTGCCATGCGCCTGGTTACCAGCCTGACGCTGGTGGACAGGCAGTGGTATCAGACGGTGGCCTTCTCGCTGGGCGTGGTGCTGGCGGTGCTGGGCTTTACGATTTGGAGCGGTCTGTTTTTCATCCGTTCCATTGTCCGGCCGCTGGGGCAGGTGGAAGCCACCGCCAACCGCATTGCCCACGGCGACCTTAAGACCCGCCTGCCCGATACCCGCTATAACGATGAGATTGGCCGCCTGTGCAAAACCATCAACCAGATGGCCGAGGATCTGACCAAGACCGAGCGGATGAAAAACGAGTTCATCTCCTCAGTCAGCCATGAGCTGCGCACCCCCCTCACCAGCATCAAGGGATGGGTGGAAACCATCGAGACCATCCAGGACCCCCGGGATGAAAACTACCGCAAGGGTCTTTCCATCATCCGCAGCGAGACCGACCGCCTGTACGACATGGTGGAGGAGCTGCTGGACTTTTCCCGCCTGCAGAGCGGCATCAAGATGAACTGCCAGGTGCTGGATCTGGTGGCGGAAGCCACCGACGCCGCCCTCTTTGTGGAAGCCCGCATCCATCAGGAAGGGCTTGAGCTGGTTTATGAGGAACCGCCCGACCCCTTTCCGGTCTGGGCGGACCCGGCCCGTCTGCGCCAGGTCTTTGTGAACGTTCTGGACAACGCCATCAAGTATTCGCCCCCCGGCGGCGCCATCTTTCTGACGCTGACCCGCGGGCCGGACACCGTCACCGCCTCGGTGCGGGATCAGGGCCGCGGCATCGCGCCGGAGGATCTGCAAAACGTCAAGCTCAAGTTTTTCAAGGCAAAGAATTCGGTCCGGGGTTCGGGCATCGGTCTGGCCGTGGTGGATGAGATCGTGACCGCCCTGGGCGGTACCACCGAGATCGCCTCCACCCTCGGGCAGGGCACCACGGTGTCGGTGACGCTGCCCCTCTACCATGCCGGGCAGGAGCATCTGCACGACCCCATCTGAACCGAAAAAACCAACACATAAAGGAGAAACTATGCCACAGGAATCCCGTCCGACCGAAAAATTCCGCACCTCTGTGGGGGGACAGGCCCTCATGGAGGGCATCATGATGCGCGGTCCCGAAAAAATCTGCTGCGCCGTCCGCCGTCCCGACGGCACGCTGGACCTGACTTACAGCGAGGTCCACACCCACTGGTACAACCGTGTTCCGCTGGTGCGGGGCGTTTTCAACATGGTGGAGAACCTGTACAACGGGTATCATTACCTCATGCACTCCGCCGACGTTTCCATGACCGAGGAGGAGCAGCAGGCGGAGGAGTCTAAGCTGGACAGATGGCTGGATGAGCACACCGGTCCCAAATTTCAGAATGCTCTCATGGCGGTCTCCGCCTGCCTGGGCATTGTGCTGGCCCTTTTCCTCTTCACCTTTCTGCCCACCTTCCTCACCGGGCTGGTGAGCCGGGCGCTTCCCCTTGGCCGCTGGACCAAGGTCCTTCTGGAAGCCGCCCTCAAGCTCATCATCTTCCTGAGCTACCTGTTCCTCTGCACCCGCATGAAGGAAATCCACCGGATATTCCAATATCATGGCGCCGAGCACAAGACCATCGCCTGCTATGAGGCGGGGGAGGAGCTGACGGTGGAAAATGTGCGCAAACACACCCGGTTCCATCCCCGCTGCGGCACCAGCTTTATGATACTGGTTATCCTCATCAGTATTTTCCTCTATGCGGTGCTGCCCTGGACCAGCACGGCGCTGCGCATTGTCTACAAGCTGGCCCTGCTGCCGCTGCTGGTGGGGGTCTGCTATGAGATTCTCAAGTGGTCCGGCCGTTCCAACTCGCTGCTGGCCCGGGCCATTGCAGTGCCGGGACTCTGGCTCCAGCGGTTGACCACCTTTGAGCCCACCGACGACATGATTGAGGTGGCCATCGCCGCCGTCACCCCCGTCCTGCCCCGGAGACCGGAGGAAGGACGTTGGTAAGCGAAACCCTCTGCGGCTTGGTCCCCCGCGCCGCCGTCCGCGCCGTGGAGGCGGAACTTGCGGCGGCCGGCTGCCCGGACGCGGACTTTGACGCCATGGAACTCTGCCGGATGGTGATTGGCCGGGACCCCCGCCTGGCCCCCGACGCTCTTACAAAGGAACAGGCGGACCGCCTGGCCGGACTGACCACCCGCCGTGCCGCCCGGGAACCGCTCCAGTATCTGGCGGGGGAGTGGGACTTTCTGGACTTAACCCTCCGAGTGGGGCCGGGCGTTCTCTGCCCCCGCGCCGACAGTGAGGTGGTCTGCGAGACTGCCATTGAACTGCTCCGACGGGATGCCAACCCCGCGCCCCGGGTGCTGGACCTCTGCGCCGGAACCGGCTGCCTGGGTCTTGGGGTGCAGCGCTTTGTGCCCCATGCCGCCGTAACCTGCGTGGAAAAAAGTGACGATGCGTTCCGCTACCTGGCGGCCAATACCGGTGGCACCCCCGTGGAAGCGCTGCGGGCCGACGTGATGGACTACTGGCGCACCCTGACGCCGGGCAGCGTGGACCTGATCCTTTGCAATCCGCCCTATCTGACTGCGGAAGAGATGACCCGCCTCATGCCGGAAACTGCCCGGGAACCCGCCATGGCGCTGGACGGCGGAAGGGACGGACTGGATTTCTACCGCGCCATTGCGGCGCATTACCGGAACGTCCTGCGTCCCGGCGGGCGGCTGGTGTTTGAGATCGGCTGTGCCCAGCGGGAAGCGGTGCGCGGCATTCTCTCCCGTGCCGGCTGGACCGAAATCGCCAGCCGCCGGGACTATGGCGGCAATGACCGGGTCCTGTCGGCCCGCCGCCCGCTGTGAGCCGGCGGCTTTCCAAAAAGTCCCATAAAAAGTTCCAAAAATACACAACTAATAGTTGTATTTTGGGGAAGAATCGTATATAATAAGACCATCATAGAGAAATTACCGATTCCATCGGTTACGAAGGAGAACATTATGGCAGCAAAGAAGGATACTTCCTCGAAACAGCTTCCCACCGGCCCTGCGGGGGATAAGAAAGCCGCGCTGGAAACCGCGCTGGCTCAGATTGAAAAGCAGTTTGGCAAAGGCGCCGTCATGAAGCTGGGCACCAATGTGGCCATGCAGGTGGACGCCATCTCCACCGGCAGCCTTGGCCTGGATCTGGCCCTGGGCATCGGCGGTCTGCCCCGCGGCCGCATTGTGGAAGTTTACGGCCCCGAATCCTCCGGCAAGACCACATTGGCCCTCCACGTTCTGGCCGAGGCCCAGAAACTGGGCGGCGAAGTGGCCTTTATCGACGTGGAGCACGCGCTGGACCCCACCTACGCCCGCGCCCTTGGCGTGGACATCGACAGCCTTCTGGTCAGCCAGCCCGATACCGGCGAGCAGGCCATGGAAATCTGTGAAGCGCTGGTCCGCTCCGGCGCCATTGACGCCATCGTTGTGGACTCGGTGGCCGCCATGGTGCCCAAAGCCGAGATTGAGGGCGAGATGGGCGACTCCCATGTGGGTCTGCAGGCCCGCCTGATGAGCCAGGCGCTGCGCAAGCTCACCGGCATCATCGGCAAGACCAACACGGTGTGTATCTTCATCAACCAGCTGCGCGAAAAAGTCGGCGTGGTCTACGGCAACCCTGAAGTGACCACCGGCGGCCGCGCCCTCAAATATTACTCTTCCGTGCGCATTGACGTGCGCCGCATTGAGGGCCTCAAGGACTCCAACGGCGCCTTTATCGGCAACCGCACCCGCGCCAAGATTGTCAAAAACAAAGTCGCCCCGCCGTTCCGTGAGGCGGAGTTTGACATCATGTTCGGCGAGGGCATCTCCAAGATCGGCGAACTGGTGGATCTGGGCGTCAAGCTGGGCATTGTCCAGAAGAGCGGCGCCTGGTTCAACTATGGCGAAACCCGTCTGGGCCAGGGCCGCGACAACGCCAAGATTTATCTCAAGGAGCATCCCGAACTTGCCGACGAGATCGAGCAGCAGGTCCGTGCCAATGCGGACCGTCTGCTGGCCGCCGGCAAGAAGGGCGCCGTCAAGCCGGTGGAAAAACCGGCCGTCACGCCGGTAGCCCCGGCCCCGGCGCCTGCGGCGGAGGTTCCCCAGACCACGGGCAGCGAGATGGATCTGGACATCATGGTTGACGAATAATGCCGGAACTGACCCAGATCACCCAGACCAAAAAAGGACGGTATGCCCTCTTTTTTGACGGGGAGTTTGCGTTTTCCCTGGACGAGGAAACCTTTGCCGCCGCCGGTCTTCACACCGGCGACACGCTGGAGGAATCCGAAATCGCCGCGCTGCGCGCCAAAAGCGAGACCCGCAAGGCGGTGGACAAGGCGATGGACCTTCTCGGCGTGCGGGACCACGCGGCAGGGGAGCTGTATCACAAGCTGTGCCGCAAATTTGACGCCCATAGCGCGGCGGCAGCGGTGGCCAAAATGCAGGAGCTCGACTTGCTGGACGACGCGGCCTTCGCCCGCCGCCGTGCCGCCGAGCTGATGCGCAAACGCAAGAGCCGCCGCGCTATTCTGGAGGATCTTGCCGCCAAAGGCATTGACCGGGATACCGCAGTTCAGGCGGTGGAGGAGCTCTACGCACCCGACGAACAGGAGGACCCTGAGCTGGCCAACGCCTGCGCGCTGGTGGAGCGCCATTATGCCGCCAAACTCGCGGACGGCAAATGGCAGCAGGTGGCGGCCGCTTTGGCCCGCCGCGGCTTTTCCCACGCGGTTATCCGTCAGGCCCTGGACCGGTACGGGACGGAATAAGCTCTGCAACGGTCCGAATCCAATTCATTAAAGACAGGAATTTTGTGTATCATGAACATTGCCATTATCTCTCTCGGCTGCCCGAAAAACCAGGTGGATGCCGATGTGTTCTGCCATGCCTTGCTCAAGGCCGGGCACCAGACCGTCGCCGACCCGGCCGAGGCGGACGTCATCATCATCAATACCTGTGGCTTTATCCAGTCCGCCAAGGAGGAGGCCATCGAGAACATTCTCATGGCCTGCCAGTACAAACAGGGGAACCCCGGCCTCAAGGTGATTGTCACCGGCTGCCTGGCGGAGCGCTATAAAAGTGAAATCATGCAGGAAATGCCCGAGGTGGATGCCGTTGTGGGCATCGGCTCCAACGCGGCGCTGCCCGCCATTGTGGACCGGTTGACCTCTGCGGGCGCGTGCCAGCTGGAAAGCTACGGCCCCAAGCGGGAGATGCCGCTGGGCGGCGCCCGTGTCATCAGCACCCCGCGCCACTATGCGTACTTAAAAATCGCCGAGGGCTGCAACAACCGCTGCCATTACTGTGCCATTCCCCTCATTCGCGGCCCGCTGCGCAGCCGTCCGCTGGAGGACTGTGTGGCCGAAGCCCGCTGGCTGGCGGGGGAGGGGGTCCGAGAGCTGATTCTGGTGGCCCAGGACCCCACCGCTTATGGCGAGGACTGGGGCCAACCCGGCGCCGTCTGTGCGCTGCTGGACCGGCTCAACGCCATTGAGGGCATCCGCTGGATTCGGGTGCTCTATGCCTACCCGGAACGGATCAGCGATGAATTCATTGCCGCCATGGTGCGCAACAACAAAGTAGTGCCATATCTTGATTTGCCCATCCAGCACTGTGACGACACCATACTGAAAAACATGAACCGCCGCGGCGGACGCCGGGACATTGAGGATGCCGTTGCCCGCCTGCGGGCGGCCATCCCCGGCATCACGCTGCGCACCACCCTCATTGCAGGCTTCCCCGGCGAGACCGAAGAGCAGTACAGCGAACTGTGCGATTTTGTCAAAACCGTCCGCTTTGACCGTCTGGGCTGTTTTGCCTATTCCGCCGAGGAGAACACCGTGGCCGCCCGCATGGACAATCAGATCGCGGAGGACGTCAAGCAGCGCCGCGCCGACCATATCATGGAGCTTCAGGCGCAGATCAGCGCAGAAAAACAGGCGGAAAAGGTCGGAGCCACGCTGGAATGTGTCTGCGACGGCGTGGATGAGGAGACGGGAATGTATCTGCTCCGCTCCAAAGCCGACTGTCCCGAGATTGACGGCAACGTTCTGACCCCCGCCGACACCCCGTTGGAAACCGGCGCGTTCTACCGCGTCACCGTGACCGACAGCGATACCTATGACCTCTACGGCTATGCAGAGGAAAAACTGGAGGACTGACCCATGAATCTGCCAAACAAACTGACCATGCTGCGCGTCATTATGGTGCCCTTCTTTATGGTGTTTGCTGCCATGAGCCACTACGGCTCCGCCGGTTTCAACGCCACTTACAGCCTGATTGCGGGCGTTCTCTTTGCCGCCGCCAGCTTCACGGATTTCCTGGACGGCTACCTTGCCCGCAAAAATCATCTTGTCACCGACTTTGGCAAGTTCATGGACCCGCTGGCCGACAAAATGCTCACCACCGCCGCCATCATCTATATGGTGGTGGACGGCGTCTGCTCCCCCGTGGTGCTGGCCATCATCATGTTCCGTGAGTTTGCCGTGGCGGGCGTGCGCATGATTGCCGCCGAGTCCGGCACCGTCATCGCCGCCAACATATGGGGCAAGGTAAAGACCGTGCTGCAGATGCTCACCATCATTTTCTACTACTTTGCTGCCGCGCTGGCCGGTCCCACCAATGTGATGGTGGTTTCCCTGATCACCCAGGTCCTCTGCTGGGCCGTTGCTGCCGTGACCGCGCTCTCCGGCGCCATCTATCTGTGGCAGAACCGTGCCTGTTTTATGCAGGCAAAATAACCGCAAATCGGCGCGAAAGCTGTCCGGCCTCTTGCAACCGGCATCCCGGGCGGCTATAATGGACCTGTGCCCCGGGTCGGGGGTGCCCTGAACTGTCCCGCCGGGATCTGATAAGGAAAGGAAGTCCCTGTTCATGCAAATTTTCAATACCATGACCCGCCAGAAAGAGGAATTTGTTCCCGCAGAACCGGGTGTCTACCGCATCTATGTCTGCGGCCCCACTGTCTATAACTATATCCATATCGGCAACGCCCGCCCCATGATCGTCTTTGACACCCTGCGCCGGTACCTGGAATACCTGGGCAACAAGGTGATCTATGTCTCCAACATCACCGACATCGACGATAAGCTCATCAAGAAGGCTCAGGAGGAGGGAACCTCCATGCAGGAGGTGGCCCGCCGGTTTGAGGCGGAGTACATCAAGGACTCCGAGGGGCTCAACGTCAAGGCCCCCACGGTGCGTCCCCGCGCCACCGAGCATGTGGGGGAGATCATCAAAATTGTCAAGGACCTTGTCAATTCCGGCCATGCCTATGTGGCCCGCAACGGCGATGTCTATTTCCGCGTCAAGTCCGACCCCGGCTACGGCAAGCTGAGCCATCTCAATCTGGACGATCTGGAGAGCGGCAACCGTGAGCTGCGCAGCCAGATGGATGACGACCTCAAGGAAGATCCCGCCGATTTCGCCGTCTGGAAAGCCGCCAAGCCCGGCGAACCTGCCTGGAACAGCCCCTGGGGCCAGGGCCGCCCCGGCTGGCATATCGAGTGCTCCGCCATGGCCCGCAAGCATCTGGGCAAGACCATTGATCTCCATGCCGGCGGTCAGGATCTGATTTTCCCCCACCATGAGAATGAGATTGCCCAGTCCGAGTGCGCCAACGGCTGCACCTTCAGCCGCTACTGGATGCACAACGGCTTTTTGAACATCAACAACCAGAAGATGTCCAAGAGCGCCAACAATTTCTTCACGGTGCGGGAGATTGCCGACAAGTATGGTTATGAGCCCATCCGCTATTTCATGCTCACGGCCGGCTACCGGATGCCGCTGAACTACACGGTGGATCTTATCGAGAGCTGCAAAAACAGCCTTGACCGTCTGTATACCTGCCGCGACAATCTGGATTTTGCCATCAGCCATGCCCGCGGCACCGATACCGCACTGGCCGGAAAGTGCGATCAGGCGCGGGAAAAGTTCCGCGCCGCCATGGATGACGATCTGAATACCCCCGATGCGCTGGCCGCCATCTTTGACTTTGTCAAGGAGATCAATACCCTCTCGGATGCCTCCGACAAGGCCACGCTGGAACAGGCTGCCGCCACCTTTGACGAGCTGACCGGGGTCCTGGGCCTGATGTACAACCGCCGCCAGGAGCAGGCGCCTGCCGAGGTTCTTGCCCTGGTGGAGGAGCGCACCGCCGCCAAAAAGGCCAAAGACTGGGCCAGGGCCGATGCCATTCGCGCCCGGCTCACCGAGCTGGGCTGGAGTGTGGCTGACACCGCCAAGGGTCCCCAGTTGAGCAAGCTGTAATCTATTCTACGCCAAAAACGCAGCGCCGCGTGGCTGAGCCGTATCTGCGGCGGCCCGCGGCGCTTTTGCATATGAGGAAACAGACCATGCCCACCCTCCGCCAAAAACAAGATTCCCGGCGCACGCTCCGGCTCATTCTGGCCGCCGCGCTGGCCGTCCGGCTGCTGCTGGCTCTTTTTACCGACGGCTATGCCTACGATATGAGCTGCTTTGTCGCCTGGGGGGACAAGCTTGCCGCGCAGGGGCCCGCCGCCTTTTACAGCGAGGGTTATTTTGCCGATTATCCCCCCGGCTATCTGCCGGTTCTGGGGCTGGTGGGACTGGTTCGCAAGGCACTCCACATTGCCTATGAGTCCCCCTGGACCTATTTTCTGCTGGCACTGGTGCCCTCCCTCTGTGACTGCGCCGCCGTGGCTCTGATCTGGAAAATCGGCGGCCGTTTTATGGGGCAGGGCAGGGGACGGACCGCTTTGACCCTCTTTGCGGTGTTCTGCCCGCTGACGCTTTTTGACACCGGGGTGTGGAAGCAGATTGACGGGGCCTTTGCCCTGCCGCTGCTGCTCTGTTTCTGGCTGCTGGAGGAGCGCCGCTGCCTGCCCGCCGCCCTGCTCTATGGCGTGGCGCTTGCCATCAAACCGCAGGCCCTGCTGGCAGGCCCGGTTCTGGCGGTCTGTTTTCTGGCCGGTGTGGCCGATGCCATCCGTGACAAAGAGGGGGTCGGCCGGGCGGTGGGCCGCGTGTTCGGCGGCGTTGGCCTGGCGCTGGCGCCGGTTTTGGCCGCCGGTCTGCCCTTTTTCGGCTGGAAGAATCTTATTCCTTCCCTTCTCGCCAAATATCTGGACACCACCTCCAGCTACCCCTACGCCACCATCAACGCCTTCAACTGGTTTGCGGCGCTGGGGGGAAACTGGCAGGATCTCAGCCAGGGACCACTGCCGTTCCTCAGTTGGAAAACCCTGGGCATCTGTAACATTGTCATCATCACCGTTTTGCTGGTGATTCTGGCGGTGCGCTCCTGGCGGGCCGGCCGCTTTTCCCCGCTTTTGCTGGCAGCGTTCTATACCGTGGGAATCTTCACCTTTTCCCACTGTATGCATGAGCGGTATCTGGTGCTGGGGGTGCTGCTGGTTCTGCTGTCTGCGGCCCGATGGAATGACATCCGTCTTTATGGCGCCGGGTTCGGCCTCTCGCTGACCGGCTTTCTCAACCTGGCCACCGTCTATTCTCTGGTGGGCAGCGATGACGAGTGGCTGTTCAGCGCCGCCAGCCGGGAGGTCACCATCCTCGTCGGCTTTGCCGAGACGGCGGCCTTCTTGCTGCTGGCCTTCACGGCGTGGGCTATCTGCTGCCAGGGCGGGATTTCCCCGCTGCAAAAATCCGCCGGGGAGGGGGCCTGCCCCCCACTATCCCGGCCCTGTACATCGGCGCCGTCCCAGCCAGCCTGGACGCGGAGAGAAAGGCTTGCCCTGTTGGCCCTGACGGCGGCTACGGCAGCGATCAGCTTTGCCTGTCTGGGCAGCATGACGGCGCCCCAGAATCCGCTGGACGCAACCGGAACCGTCCAGACCGTGACCGTTACGCCCTGGGAGGACAGTGCTGAGCTCTGGGTCTATCCCGGCATTTCCGACGGCGGAAACCTGCGCGTTTATGATGAGGCGGGCAATCTGCTGTACCAGAAAGAACTCAACTACGGCACCCCCTTCAGCTGGACCAAAACGACCTTCCAGGCCGGCGCGGGTCAGACATTGACCGCTGTCGTGGAGAACGCTCAGGTCTTTGAGCTGGCACTGCGGAACAGCGACGGGGCGCTGATCGCCGTGACAGGCGGGGACGCACTTTTTGATGAGCCGGACGCGGTGCCCGACACCATCAGCCAGCTCAACAGTATGTATTTTGACGAAATCTATCATGGCCGCACCGGCTATGAGATGCTCCACCGCATGACGGTGTATGAGACTACCCACCCCCCGCTGGGCAAGGATTTCATCATGCTGGGCATTGCCATCTTTGGGATGACCGGGTTTGGCTGGCGGTTCTCCGGCACCCTTTTCGGGGTGCTGCTGGTTCCGCTGATGTGGTGCTTTGTGCGCCGTCTGACCCGCGAACCCTGGGCCGGCGCGCTGGCCGGTGCGCTGCTGGCGGTGGACTTTATGCGGTTCAGTCAAAGCCGCATCGCAACCATCGATATCTATGCCACTTTCTTCATCCTGCTGGGCGCCTACTGTATGGTCTGGTACTGCCAGAGCGTTCTGGTCAACGGGGTGAACGGCTCCCTCCTGCCCATGGCGCTGGGCGGCGTGGCCTTTGGTCTGGGCTGTGCCTCCAAATGGACCGGAATCTATGCGGGCGGTGGCCTTGCGGTGCTGTATCTGGGGGTTTTGTATGCCCGATGGCGTCAGAACAAACCGGGGTTCCAGAAGGAATTTCGCACGGCGGCGCTGGGCGGCGTGCTGTTCTACATTGTGGTGCCCTTCCTCATCTATTTTGCGTCCTATCTGCCCTACTGGTGGCGGGACCCCTCGTTCGGGCTCAGCGACTGGTGGAACTGCCAGACCTATATGTACTGGTATCATTCCAGCCTGGAGGCCACCCATCCCTTTGAAAGCCGCTGGTATACCTGGCTGCTGGATCTGCGCCCGGTGTGGTACTATCTCAATTCCGGCCTGCCTGCGGGCACCAAGGCCAGCATTGCCGGATTCTATAACCCGGTGCTCTGTCTGGCGGGTCTGATCTGCATTCTGCTGCTGTTCTGGCGGCAGGTTTCCTGCCGGGGCGCCCGGACCGGTGCGGGAGTGCTCATCCTCTATGCGGCCCAGCTTCTTCCCTGGATGATGGTCACCCGCTGCACCTTCCTGTACCACTATTTCCCCAGTTCTATGTTTGCGCTGGCCGCCATTGTGCTGGTATTGGCCCAGGGAAAGGATGAGGTCCGCGCCAAACGGATCGGTCTGGTTCTGCTTGCCGCGGCACTGGTGTTCTTTGTCTGGTTCTACCCGGCACTCTCCGGCCTGCCGGTCCCGGACGCCTGGGCCGACAGCACCCAGATCCTTTCCAGCTATGGATTTTATTAAGGATAACACTGCACAATGCGCCGATATGGCGGGCAAGGCGGAGCCGCGAATGGTGCGGTGCTGCCTTAAGAAAACAAAAACCGCGCCCCCGGCTCGATGAGAACCGGGGGCGCGTTGTGAATTGAAATCAGGCTTCAGGCAGATAAATGTGATGGGGCAGACCTTCCACATAGATGGGGGTCAGCTCTGCCTGGATGAGGGGCATCGCGTAAGCGATGAACTCAGGCAGCATGGCGGTATGATCGGCGCTGACCCACTCCAGAGGAACCTTCTTCTCCAGGTTGGCGACCTCGCTGATGGGATGCAGGCTGGTGGTGCACTGATACGGCGCATTGGAAATGCGGTCCAGCGCGACCATCTCGCCGGTGTGGCCCTCAAAGGCAGCCTTGGCGGCAGCACCACCCACCTGGTAGGCTTCGGTGATGTCGGTGCGGCTGGTCAGATGGCCGGCGCAGCGCTGCAGGGTGGAAAGCTCGATGCAGCGGGTCTTGGTGTCCAGACGGCGGGCAACGGTGTTGGCCAGGAAGCGGGCGGTACCGGTCAGAGCCTTGTGGCCAAAGGCGTCAACCGCATGGACGTCATCGGCCAGCTCACAGACGTAGCGGCCATCCTCCAGCTTGACGCCCTCGGAAACGGCGATGACGATGGAGGGCTTTTCCTTCTGCATACGCTCCACCTTCTCCACAAAGCGGTCCACGTTGAAGGGGACCTCGGGCAGGCAGATCATGTCAACACCCTCGCAGTCATCGGCCTTGGCCAGCGCGGCGGCAGCGGTCAGCCAGCCGGCGTTGCGACCCATGATTTCCACGATGGTCACATACTTGGTGCCGTAAACGGTGGCGTCACGGATGATTTCCTTCATCACAACGCCGATGTACTTGGCGGCGGAGCCGTAGCCGGGGGTGTGGTCGGTCACCATCAGGTCGTTGTCGATGGTTTTGGGCACGCCCATGAACCGGATATCGCTGCCCACATGGGCGCCGTAGTCGGCCAGCTTGCCGATGGTATCCATCGAGTCATTGCCGCCGATGTAGAAGAAGTAGCCAATGTCCAGATCCTTAAGGATCTCAAACAGCTTTTCGTACACGGCTTCGCCTTCGGCGGTGTGCCAGTCGGGCAGCTTGTAACGGCAGGAACCCAGGTAGCTGGACGGGGTGCGTTTGAGCAGCTCGATGTCCAGTGTCGAGGTCAGCTTATCATCCAGAACGCAGACCTTGCGCTCCAGCAGGCCGGCCACACCGTGCATCATGCCGTAAACCTTGCCCGCGCCGCGGCGCTTGCAGCTCTCATACACGCCTGCCAGGCTGGAGTTGATGACGGAAGTCGGGCCGCCGGATTGACCGACGATCGCATTTTTTGCCATAATTAGCCTCCTGATTCTGTTTTTTGCGGGGCGGCCGTACCGGACCGCACCATTTCTGTCATGTTCAGTGTACCATTTTTGATTCGTTTTTGCCATTGCAGTTGTTGACAAAAAACACCGCGTTTATTTGTGGATTCTACCATTCCGGCAGGCGGAATCCCCCTTCCTGAGAGTTTCTGCTCCCGGAATGGCTGTTCCGCAATGTGGAATTGACACCCAAAAAGAACTGCAAGAACGGTGCAATAATTCTTGCGAAAATTGCTCTTTTACTTGCCCGGCGCCGCTCCCGGCGGGAAAGCTGCCGCGGGAATGAAATTTGTTTTTACAAATTGGAACAAAACGGTTGACACAATCCAAATTCTGTGCTAAGACTCTTTAAAATCTTAAACGAAACAAAGACGTTTCGCAAGCCTCAGGGCTGCGAAGCGTCTTTTTCTTTTGTTCGGGATTTGGTGACGGCGGGGCCAGACCCAGGGTCCCGGATCAGGGAAAGGGGAATGCGCCATGATTAAACTGGAAAAGGTCAACAAGTATTTTGGCGATCTGCATGTGCTCAAAGATGTCTCGCTGGAGGTGGCGGAGGGGGAAAAGCTGGTCATCATCGGCCCTTCCGGCTCTGGAAAATCCACCACGGTGCGTTGTATGAACTTTCTGGAAGAGCCCACCAGCGGCCATGTCTACATCAACGGCACCGAGCTGACCCACAAAAACAAGCGCCAGATTGTGCGGGACAATATGTCTATGGTGTTTCAGCAGTTCAATCTGTATCCCCACATGACGGTGTTGAAAAACCTGACGCTGGCGCCTGTCAAGCTGCAGCACAAATCCCAGAAGGAGGCCGAGGAGCTGGCCTATCACTATCTGGATGTGGTTGGCCTGACCGACAAAGCCCATGTTTATCCCACCACGCTCTCGGGCGGGCAGCAGCAGCGCATCGCCATTGCCCGTGCCCTGTGTGCCCAGACCAAAATCATTCTCTTTGATGAGCCAACCTCGGCGCTGGACCCCGAGACCATCCAGGAGGTCCTGGACGTCATGATCAAGCTGGCCAAAGAGAACATCACCATGGTGGTGGTCACCCACGAGATGGGATTTGCCCGTCAGGTGGCGGACCGGGTGGTGTTTATGGCGGACGGCCAAATTCTTGAGGAAGGCACCCCGGAACACTTCTTTGAAAACCCTGAGCATGAGCGGGTTAAGCAGTTCCTGGGCAAAATCATCAAAGCCTGAGCCATCGCTTTGCTGAAAAGCGCACCGCGCTTTTGAGATAGTATCGCACCAATCATAGGAGGGAAAGAACATATGAAACGTGTAAACAAGATTCTGTCCGGCGCATTGGCCGGGGCCGTTCTGTTGAGCCTGACCGCCTGTGGCGGTTCCGCTTCTTCCGGCACGGCAGCATCTTCTTCTGAAGCTGCTTCTTCCGAAGCCGCTTCCTCCGAGGCGGTTTCCTCCGAGGCTGCCGCCGGGGTGGGGCGGACACCCAGGCCATCATCGACCGCGGCGTTCTGCGCGTCGGCGTCAAGAATGCTGTGCTGGGCTTTGGCTATCAGGACCCTGTGACCGGTGAGTATTCCGGCATGGAGATCAGCCTGGCCGAAAAGCTGGCGGAGCAGTTGGGCGTTGATGTGGAGTTCACCACCGTCACCGCCGCCACCCGCACCGAGCTGCTGGATTCCGGCGACATCGACTGCGTGCTGGCCACCTTCACCATCACCGATGAGCGCAAAAAGAGCTGGGACTTCACCACGCCCTATTACACCGATTATGTCACCGTTCTGGTGGAGGATTCCAGCGGGATCACGACGCTGGCAGACCTGAAAGATAAAAAGGTCGGCGTGTCCTCCGGCTCCACTTCCGCCCGCGCCCTGACCGAGGCCATGATCGAGGACGGCGTCCTGAGCGGCGACGGCTTTGACAAGGAAACCTTCGATCCCTCCCTGTGGACGGACGGCGTTTCCTTCCAGCAGTATGACGACTATCCGTCCATCTCTACGGCTCTGAGCGCCGGCCAGATTGACGCCTTCTGCGTGGATAAGTCCATCCTGGCGGTTTACAAAACCGAGGGCCGCTCCTACATCGACGCCCAGTTCGCCCCCCAGGAATATGGCATTGCCACCAAGAAGGATTCCGATTTCTCCGCCTACTGCAACGATTTCATCGAGGCCTGCCTGGCCGATGGAACCATCGACGGACTGATTGCCGAGAACAACCTCGGCTGATCGCGCATTCCGCAAAAGCCGCGAACAACGGCGGCGCGCCGCAGCAGGGCCACAGCCCCCGGCGGGCCGCCCGCAGCGCCGAGGTTGTCAAAAAACTGGAAGAGGGGGTGGCCTGAATGATAAATTGGGGTGCAAGCCTTTCCATTCTCACAAAGCCCGGCATCATGACCTATATCCTCAAAGGCACCGCTTTCACGCTGGTGATCTCGGTGCTGGCGGTCTGCATCAGCATTGTGCTGGGTTCGGTGCTGGCCCTTGCCCGCAACTACTGCACCGGGAAGGCCCGGGTTTTCAAATGGCTGGCCACTGCCTATATCGAGATCTTTCGCAACACGCCGCTGCTGCTCTGGATTTTTGTCTGTCTGGTGTTCTGCCCCTGCCCGGAATTTTTCGCCCGCAAAATGTTTGGCCTGACCAGTGTGGAGGTTAAGATCATGTTCCGCGCCGTGGTGGCGCTGGTGCTGTTCACCTCCTCGGTGATTGCCGAGATTGTCCGCGGCGGACTGAACTCGGTGCCGCAGGGGCAGTTCGAGGCCGGACACTCCCAGGGCTTCAGCACGTTTCAGATCATGATTTATATCGTGCTTCCCCAGGCGTTCCGCGCCATTGTGCCGACGCTGCTCAGCCAGGTCATCACCAGCATCAAGGACTCCTCCTACCTGGCCAATGTGGCCACCATTGAGCTGATGAGCCGGGTACGCAAGATCCTGGCCACCTCCAATCTGTACAATGGCGTGGGCACCCAGATGGTCAGTGATGTTTTTGTGCTGTTCGGCGTGGCCTTTGCCATTTATTTTGTCATCAATTTTACCCTGTCCTGCGTGGTCCGCAGCCTGCAAAATCGCCGCCCCAAACAGACGGCGCGGGCGGCGGCGCCCGCCGCAGCGGCCCGGTGAGGAGGGAACCTATGGCTCAGACAAAATATGTCGTCACCATTTCCCGTCAGTTTGCCAGTATGGGCCGCAGCATTGCCCAGGAGCTGGCCCGCCAGCTGGGCGTGGAATTCTATGACCGGGATATTGTGGAGGCTGCCGCCAGCCGCATGGGACTGCCGGTCTCCACCATTTCGGACAACGAGGAATCCGCCGGCAATCTGTATTATAAGCGCATCTATCCCCTGGGGACCGGTCTCAAGAGTATACAGGATGAGATTTTTATGGTACAGCGCAATATTATCCGCGACCTTGCCGCCCGGGATTCCTGCATTATTGTGGGGCGCTACGCTGATGCGGTGCTCAGCGACTATGACAACCTGCTCAACGTCCATAATTTTGCGCCCTATGAGGACCGGTTCCGCAACTGCGTGGAACGGCTGGAGATGGACGAAAAAACCGCCCGCCGCATGATTGACAAGGTGGACCGCAGCCGGGAAGCCTACCATAAGGAATGCGGCGGCGGGGACGCCTACGTCAACTGCCACTTCATGGTCAATTCCAGCGTGTTCGGCATCGAGGGCTCCGCCACACTTCTGGCCGGCATTGCCCATCAGAAGTTCCATTTGTAAAATCTGGATCAAAAAGGGTTCTGCACATCCTCTGCGCAGAACCCTTTTGACATTTTTGGCCCGTCTTTTACAAAGAGGAAATCGCCCCCATCAGAACTCCTCCTCATGGGCCTTGAAAAAATCATAATATTCCCGCACACTTTCCAGCTCGGTCCATCGCCGCGCCTGAACCGGCCGGCTGTCCAGGTCATAGATCCGTGCGCCGGGAATGGCCAGCAGAAAGGGGGAGTGGGTGGCGATCACAAACTGACACCGGTAAAACCGCGCCGAGTCGCTCAGATACTGGGCCAGCTCCATCTGCCGCGCCGCCGAAAGGCTGTTTTCCGGCTCGTCCAGCAGGTACAGGGCGTTGGATTTGAGCTTCTCCTGAAACACCAGAAAGGCGCTCTCCCCATTGGACCGGGTGCGCACGTTGGGGGCGAGATTTCGGCGGGCAATCTGGGATTTGCTCATCCGCCGTGCCTGGCTCACCTCCTTGAGACGGTCATAATCCTCCATGCTGTGCATCTGAAATTTGGCGGACCGGGCTTCGGTGACCTCGTCAAAAAGCTCACCCCGGCGGGTGTCGATTTTGTCGTTGATGGTCCGCAGATCCAGCATATAGTCAAACACATCATCGCTGGTCAAAATCAGGCTGGACGGGGGGATGGCGTGGAGCACATCGAACTGGCACAGCCGCACATAATCCGCAAAAAAATCCGTGCGGTTGTACGCCGCGCCCCGGTTCAGCCGCAGCGCGTCGGCCATCACGTTGAGGGCGGTGGTCTTGCCGGAGCCGTTGCCGCCGTAAAGGATGGTGATGTCCGTCAGGTCGTAGTGGCTCCGCCCGGCTTCCCGGAACACACCAAAAGGATAGTAGGAATCATAGCAGGTGTATTTGGCCCGGGCGTTGAATGCCAGATAGTTGTCCTCGGCGCCCGAAGACGGGAAAGAAAAATTGGAGAGATAAATCATGCGGACGCCTCCCTGAAACAATTGCTGGTTGTATCATAGCACATCGCCGCACAAAAGAAAAGCCCGCGCACCGGGATGGCGCGCGGAAGGGGATATCGGACGGGGATTCACTGCGCCTGCTCTTTGCGGCACGCGGGACACAGATAATGGATGGTGAGCTGGTAGGAACGCACCTCGGTGCCGATGGCGTCCTCGATCTCCCGCACCAGCCCGATTACCGGAATGTCCTGCAGGCTGCCGCAGCCGTCGCAGTACAGATGCCCGTGAGGCGTGGGGGTTTTGTCAAACCGGTCGGCGCCGTCGGACATCTCCAGCTTTGCGATTTCATGCGCCTGCTCCATGAGCTTCAGATTGCGGTACACGGTACCGCGGGCAATGCCGGGCATCCGCTGCCGGGCAAGGGCAAAAATCTCGTCGGCGGTAAGATGCTTCGGACTTTCCTGCATAATGTTCAAAATCAAAGCGCGCTGTCGTGTCATGGCGGGTTTTTGTCCTTTCGTTCGGATTTGCCGGTGGAAAAGAAAACGTCACGGTGAATTTTCCTGAACCATTCACTCAAGACAGAATCTTATAAATAGAATACACGATTTTACAGCCTTTGTCAATGGCGTTGCAATACCATGAGCAAAACGCACAAAAAGTATCTGCTTTTTTTGTGCGTGGGCGGGCTTGACAGGGAAAGAAAAAATCCATATAATATGTTTGAGACAAGATCCTAAAATAACGACGAAAAAGGAGATATGCGATATGGAACTCAAAGGCAGCAAAACCGAAAAAAATCTGTGGGAGGCCTTCGCTGGCGAGAGCCAGGCCCGCAACAAGTACACCTACTTTGCGTCCAAGGCAAAGAAGGAAGGGTATGAGCAGATTGCCTCCATCTTTACCGCCACTGCGGACAACGAGAAGGAGCATGCCAAGATCTGGTTCAAGATGCTTATGGAGGGCGGCCAGATTCCCGACACCCTGACCTGCCTCAAGATGGCCGCCGCCGGTGAGAACGAGGAGCACACGTCCATGTATCCCCGCATGGCCGCTGAGGCAAAGGAGGAGGGCTTTGACGATATCGCCCACCTCTTCACCATGGTTGCCGAAATCGAGCGTGAGCATGAGGAGCGCTACAAGGCCCTGGCCGCCAACATCGAGGCCGGCAAGGTCTATGCCCGTGAGACCGAGCAGGTCTGGCAGTGCCGCAACTGCGGTTTTGTCTACATTGGCACCCATGCCCCCGTCAAGTGCCCCGTCTGCGCCCATCCCCAGAGCTATTTTGAAATCAAGAGCAGCAACTATTGATCCCCGGCGGCAGAGCGGTGCGCTCTGATCCGTCAATCCGATAACAGCGCCGCTGAATGGCCCCGAGCTTTTCAGCGGCGCTGTTTTGTCTTATCCGGCGGTGTGCTCCGCCAGCCAGCCCTCCATGTGCTGCCGCATGGCGGCAAACAGAGCGGCAGTTTCGGGGTTGTCGGTTGGAAAGTCCAGCAGCTTCCACAGCCAGCCCTGCTGTGCCACAATACGGCGGCTTTCGGGAAAGACCAGCTCATAGACCAGCGAGGCGTGCCCCACGACGTGGTCCGCCGGGTGGCGCTTGAGGCTGCGCAGCACGGTGTGGTGGGCGTAGAATGCCTGTGCCACGGCGGGCGTCACCGGCGAAGTGCGCAGTGCCTCGGTGCTCACGTTGTAGATTTCCTCCAGCGGAGTCTCCACGTTGACCCGCAGAATGTCAATTTTGTCGGCGTCCCGCAGAATGTTGCAGAACATCAGCGTCCGGCGGTCCAGTCCGTCCGGCAGGCGGTAAGAGCTGTGCCAGGCCACGGCAGTCTCCAACAGACGGTCCTCATCACGGTCCTTCAGGTACCTGCGGATCGCCCCGCGCCCGAACAACACCTGCACACCGGCCGCCGCGTGGTCCATGCTCTTGGCATCGTCAAAGGTCCCGTACAGTCGGAGCTGCTCAAAACGTCCCACATCGTGCAGCAAGCCGCACAGCCAGGCCAGATCCACCTCCCCGGCGGGCAGGGCCAGGCTTTTGGCAATGCGCTCGCACAGCGCCGCCACGCGGTAGGTGTGATCGATCTTGAGCTTGACTTTTGGGTCGGCGGTATCATAGGGGCGCAGATCCTCCGCAAAAGCGGCGCAGGTCGCGCGGCGGTCAATTTGCATGGAACCATCTCCTTTTGTCCTGATTATACCATACCCGGGTCCCGGCAGAGACAGCTCCCCCGCAAAGAACGAAAAATCGTATAGTCCGCACAAAAATAAATCCAATGAAACAGATAAAATTATACAAAACTTCCTTTTTTGCTTGACAAATGCCGCAGGCCGAACTACTATGGAAGATAGAAAGGTGGGATAGAGATGAACAACAAGGGCGAAGCCAACCGCAGCGTGCGCATGACACGGCGGCGTTTGTCGGATGCGCTGATCACGCTGCTTTTGGAAAAGCCGGTGCGTGAAATCACGGTTCGCGAACTGACGGATCTTGCCAGGGTCAGCCGGGGAACGTTTTACTTCCATTACTCGGACATCTATGAGCTGATGGACCGGGTGGAGCAGGACCAGATTGACGCCATGGAACGCCTGATGGATGACATCCTGCCCCGCCTGAATGAGGATTCCACCCCGGAATCGCTCTGTATGCTCTACCGCTATCTTGATGAGAACGATGGAATATGCAGCGCTCTGCTGGGTCCCAACGGGGACCCGGCGTTCCGGCGCCGTCTGCAAACGCTGATTGAGGAGCGCTGCGTGGGATATATTGCTCCCCAGGAATCCGCCACGCCGAACCAGCGTTACATGGTGGCGTTTGCCGTGCAGGGCTGCTTTGGGAACATTGAGGCATGGCTCCAGCGCGGCAAACCGGAATCTGCCGCCGAGATGGCACACACCACCTGGACGGCCATCCGGGCCGTGAAACAGGCCGCCGCATCGCAGAGAATCCAGTCAAATCAGGCTTGATTTACCGCGTTGCTTCATTTATAATAGAACCAAACCATGTCCGCAGAGCCTCTGACGGACAGCAATTAAAGGAGAGATAACCATGGGACTGTTCGATATGTTCAAAAAGAAGGAAACCGCCCCGGCGTTTCCTGCCATGCTCGCCGCAGACGCGGCCGGTACCGTCGTGAAGATGGAAGATATCCCCGATGAAGTGTTCGCGCAGGGCATTCTTGGCCAGTGCTGCGGCATTGACCCCAGCGAGGGCAAGGTCTATGCGCCCTGCGACGGCGAGATCACCCAGGCCCCCGACACCCTCCATGCGCTGGGCATCGCCGGCAAGAACGGCATTGAAGTGCTCATCCATGTGGGCGTGGATACCGTCGAGATGAAGGGCGATGGTTTTTCCGCCAAGGTGAAGCTGGGCGACAAGATCACCAAGGGCCAGCTTCTGCTCACCATGGATCTGGACAAGATCAAGGCTGCCGGTCATCCCGCCGTGGTCATCACCGTTGTGACCAACACCGATGACTTTGCCGAGGTTACCACCGTTGCCTCCGGCGCCGTCAAGCCCGGCGACGATCTGATGAAGATTGCCAAATAATTTTTTGCAGCATCCTTTCGCGGCGCGGAGCGCAAGCCCTGCGCCGCTTTTGCTGCGGCCGGCCCCTTTTCACTCCGCCGGTTTTGTGCTACAATGAACCAAAACGATGTTCATAGGGAAAAGAGGAACGTTACATGAGTGCAATTCTCGCGGTGTGCGGCGCAGCGTTCTGCGCAATGGTCAGCGACGGCCGTATGGTGGAGGAGCCGGTGACCGGCGGCAAGCCCAAAATCCTGACCGAACAGCTGCCCAAGGTCCGCAAGGTGAACCGCAATGTCCTGGTGGGTTTTGCGGGGGACGCGGTGGCGGCCGCCCGCATTGTCAATTCGCTGGATGAGTACAATGTTCAGTATCTGACGCTGGAAAAGACCGTCAAAGTTCTCCATGATGCCGCGCTGACCGTTCCCTGCGCCCCGGTGGGGGTGCGCCTGCTGGTGGGCGGCCGGGGCCGCAAGGGAGATTTTCAGCTGGTCAGCCTTGGGAGCGAGCAGCAGTATGAGCCGCAGGCCCAGCCTGCGCGGGAGGACGCCTATCTCATTGAGGGGGCCTGCTCCCATACCGAGATTGGACCCTTCCTGGAAGCCTGTGTCAAACCGCAGGCGGCGGCCTGGCGCAGCCTGGACGATGTGGCCAAAACCCTGGACGGCTGCATTGCCAAACTGGCCGAAGGGGACGCCACAGTGAACACCACCTTCTATCGGGAACTGGTCATGTGAAAGGGGAGAAATACCATGAAACAGGATTGCAATGCCCTGTTTGCCGATCTTGCGGCGGGGGTGCCCGCCGATGTGCGCCGCCTTTATGACGCAGGCGATTTTGACGCCGCCAACCGCCGCATTGACTGTCTGCTGACCCAGACCCGCCTGCCGGAGTCTGGGCGCAATGCGCTGCTGGCTCTGCGGGAGATCATGCGGCGCATCCCGCAGTATTATACCCTCACCCGGGAGCAGGCGTTGGCTCAAATGCAGGCGGAAGTGCCCGACTTTACCGCGGAGGAACTGGACGCCCTTGTGGCGGCGGACCGTCTGGACTGGCGCTATGTGAACCGGGAACCCCGGTATCTGGACCGCTTCCTCAACGCACTGCGTCTTTACCCCGATATGAATTCCCGCGGCTTTGCGCCGGACCCCTCCGAGACCGAGAACCGGGACCGGATGCTGGCGGCCATGCGGGAGCGCGGCGAGCTGACCGCTCAGATTACGCTGAAAGCCACCGTGGCGCCCGCTCCCGGTCTGGTCACGGACCCCAACGCGGAATGGGAGGCCTGGCTGCCCATCCCGGCGGACTGCGAGCAGCAGAGCGGGATTGAGATTCTGGATGCCACCCCCGGCGGCCGGATTGCCCCGGCGGATGCCCCCCAGCGCACCATCTACTGGAAAACCACCGCCGCCCAGGCGCCCTGCACGGTGACCTACCGCTACCGGGTCCGGGCGGAATACCATGATATGGACGCCCTTGTGCCCGACCCGGTGCAGCCCGGCTTTTTCACCCGGGAGCAAGCGCCCCATATCCTCTTTACCCCCTGGCTGAGGGCACTCTGCGCCCGGATCATTTCGGGCTGCGACGGCCCGGTGGTGAAGGCGCGCGCCATCTATGACTACGTGACCACAAACACCAATTACCGGTACCAGCCGGCCTACGCCTGCCTGGAAAACATCTCGGAAAACTGCGCCAAATCCGGCTGGGGCGACTGCGGCGTGATGTCGCTGCTCTTTATCACGCTTTGCCGCATTGCGGGCATTCCGGCTCGCTGGCAGAGCGGGTTGTATGTCACTCCCAAAGAAGCGGGCTGCCACGACTGGGCCCAGTTCTATATCGCCCCTTACGGCTGGCTTTGGGCGGACTGCTCCTTTGGCTCCAGCGCCCACCGGTTTGGCTGCGAGGAGCGCCGCCGCCATTTCTTTGGCAACCTTGATCCGCTGCGCATGGTGGCCAACCGGGAGTTTTATGCGCAGCTGACCCCGCCCGACAACGCCTGGCGCAATGACCCCTATGACAACCAGATGGGGGAGGCTGTGCTGAACGGGACCCCACTTCACCATGAGGCGCTGGACACCGGCGTTGAACTTGTGGCGTTTACCTGGGAAACGCCCTTCTGAAATTGTTTTCCCTTTGAAATTCAAGGATGAAAAGGAGATACCATTATGAAAATTGCACTCATCAATGAGAACAGCCAGGCGGCCAAGAACGCGCTGGTGGAAGCCACCCTACGCAAGGTTGTGGAACCCATGGGCCATGAGGTGGTCAACTATGGCATGTATGCCGCCGACGATGCCGCCCAGCTCACCTATGTGCAGAACGGCATTCTGGCGGCCGTGCTGCTCAACTCCGGCGCGGCGGACTATGTTATCACCGGCTGCGGCACCGGCGAGGGCGCCATGCTGGCGCTGAACAGCTTCCCCGGCGTGATCTGCGGCCATGTGGAGGACCCTGTGGATGCCTACACTTTCGCCCATGTGAATGACGGCAATGCCGTGGCCCTGCCTTTCGCCAAAGGCTTTGGCTGGGGCGGCGAGCTCAATCTGGAGTACATTTTCGAAAAGCTGTTTGGCTTTGGTCATGGTCAGGGCTATCCCAAGGAGCGCGTGGTCCCCGAGCAGCGCAACAAGAAGATTCTGGACGGTGTGCGCGCTGTGGCGTTCCGCGACCTGTGCGATATCCTGAAGGAACTGGACCGTGACCTGGTCAAGGGCGCTTTTGCCGGTGAGCATTTTGCCGAACTGTTCTTCCCCGCCTGCCAGGATGAAAAGATTGCCGTCACCGTCAAGGAGCTGATGGCCTGATCCGGCCTTTGCGGCTGGCTCCGGTGGGAGACAAACCATACAGCAGAGAAGCCTCCGGCGATGCCGGAGGCTTCTCTGCTGTATATTGGAGACTTTTAGTAGATGGTACCGTTGGCGTTGCAGGAGAGGGAAACGCTGGCGTTCACCCGGTTTCCGGTGCTGCGAACGAAAGTTCCCGTTGCCGTCGCGGTGTTTCCGCTGCGGGAGGAGCTGGCAGAAGAACAGGACCAGCTGCTGTTGTAGATTTCATAGGTTACCGAGGATGCCGTGCAGGTGGCGCTGATTCCGGTGTAGGTAAAAGAACCGTGTACGGTCAGCTTCCAGGCGCCGGTGGACTCGGTGACGTCCTTGTGACCCGAAACACTGCCGGAGGCTCTGCCCACGGTCCGGGTCTGATAGACCGAGACGATGACGGAAGTGCCGTCAGCCAGCTGGTCCTGGTACTGGTCAATCAGAATCTCGCTGCCGCTTTCGGCAAAGACGGGAACGGCAAAACAGAACGCACAAACCAGTGCGAGGGCAAGGCAGAGCAGTTTCTTGAATTTCATAGCAACCTCCTTCAATTTACAGGGGTATCAGTCGGGAGAGGCTCTTCGTCAACGACAGCGGACCCGGTCACCAACACAATGGGAGGGTTGACATACCGGTCCACCAGGAACCGTCCCACCTGAAGCAGGCTGAATGCAAGGACAAGCCCCACAATCACCAGCGCGGCAATGCGCCGCCAGCGGTACTGTGCCATCTGCTTTTGGATCTGCGCGGCGTCCAGATTGCCCAGCATTTCCTGGGCGGCCTGGGCAGGCGTGCCAAACACCCGGTTCAGCTCCTCCATGGTCGCCTCGGGATGCTCATCCAGATAGCTGGCCAGCGACTCCTCCATCTGGGCGGCGCAGCGTTTGCCCAGATCGGGGGCAAAGCTCATGGCACGGCGCAGCTCACGGCAATACTGCCGCCGCAGCGCAACACTGTGCGTGATTTCTGTTTCAGGCTTCATTCGGAAACTCCTTCATTTTGGCAGCTGGCCAGAATATCCTGCACACCTTGCTGGACACGGAGATACTCCACAAGCCCGGAACGAAAATATTCCGCCCCCGCAGGCTCCAGATGGTAATAGGTTCGCTTGCGGCGCTTGCCCACAAGCTCTTCCCGGGCCGAGATATAACCATTGTCCTGCATCCGGTACAGCGTCGGGTACATGGAAGTTTCCAGCAGGGTGAACCTGCCGTGGCTGCGCTCCCGCAGCTCCTGGGACATCTCGTACCCGTACATATCCCTCTGGCTGAGCAGCGCCAGCAAAACCAGCTCGGTTACCCCGCGCTTTAAGTTTTCCGATACGCCCATGGGTCCTCTCTTTCTTCCGGTTGACTTACTTATTATAAACCGAAAGCTATTCTATGTAAATACTATGCGACGAAAAATATTAAAATATTTTTTTGTCAAAATTGCTCATACGCGTCAGGAAAATATTTCTTCGTTGGGTGTTTCAAAAAGGGTTGACTTCCCGGCGCGGCAATGGTAAAGTGAAACTGGTCCCATGGATGGGAAAAATGGTAAAAATCCATAATAAAAGGCAGGTGGTATGCGTGGAAATCCCCGGTAGTCCTGTGAACCGATGTACAACAAAATACGGCAACCGCTGTTTCGGTGCGCAAGCGCGGCGGCTCCATGCAGAGCCGCCGGGTGTCTGTTGCGCGGACTTGTAATCAGGTTCGCGTACTCTTGTTGTCTGGCCTCCTTTTGCGTCTGCACGGAACCAACGGCTGCAAAAGGAGGCTTTTTCTATGCCCAATGCAACCATTGCCATGCTCCGCAATATGCTGGCCAGCCTGGACGATGCCAAAAAGTATCAGAGCCTGCGGGATGTGATGTCCACCATGAACGCCGCCGACCTGGCCGCCGTATTTGAGGATCTCCCGCCCGAGAAAATGCCGGTCCTGTTCCGCCTGTGCCCCAAGGACCTGGCCGCCGATGTGTTCGCGGAACTTTCTCCCGAGACCCAGCAGGCCCTCATCAACGGCCTGACCGACCGGGAGCTGAAGGTTGTGGTGGAGGAGCTCTGCGCCGATGACGCCGCCGATCTGGTGGAGGAAATGCCCGCCAGTGTGGTCAAGCGGATTCTGGCCCAGGCGGAGCCGGACACCCGCAAGATGATCAACGAGCTGCTCAAATACCCCGAGGACTCTGCCGGCGGCGTGATGACCACCGAGTTCATGGAGCTGTCGCCCGACTGGACGGTTCGCCGCGCCATGCAGGCCATCCGGGCCAACGGCATTGACAAGGAGACCATCAACAACTGTTATGTGACCCAGTCGGACCGTACGCTGGTGGGTGTGGTCAGCCTGCGCACGCTGGTTCTTGAAAAGGACGAGGACCGCCGCATTGACGACCTGATGGATACCGGCGTGATCAGCGTGACCACCGGAACCGACCGGGAACAGACCTCCCAGATGTTCGAGAAATACGGCTTCCTCGCCATCCCTGTGGTGGATGGGGAAAACCGCCTGGTGGGCATCGTCACCATTGACGACGCCATCTCCATTCTGCAGGATGAGGCCAGTGAGGACTTTGCCAAGATGAACGCCATCGCGCCCACCGACAAGCCCTACTTCAAGCGCACGCTTTCGGATCTGTACAAGAGCCGCGCGCCCTGGCTGCTGTTCCTGCTGGTTTCCTCCTCCTTCTCCAGCCTTGTCATCCGCAAATATGAGGATGCCCTCGCGGTGGTTACGGTGCTCACCGCCTATATCCCCATGCTGACCGATACCGGCGGCAATGCGGGCAGCCAGAGTACCTCCACCATCATCCGCGGTATGGCGGTGGGGGAGCTGCGTCCCCATGATCTGCCCCGCATTCTGTGGCGGGAATGCCGCGTGGCCCTGCTCTGCGGCCTGACGCTGGCGCTGTGCAACTTTGTCAAACTGCTGGTGCTGGACCGCGTGGGGCTGATGGTCGCGGCGGTAGTTTGCCTGACGCTGGTGGTCACGGTGGTGCTCTCCCAGCTGCTGGGCGCCGCACTGCCTGCCCTGGCGGAAAAAATCGGCATTGACCCCGCCGTGATGGCGTCCCCCCTCATCACCACCATTGTGGACACCACCACGCTTCTGGTTTATTTCAACATTGCCAGGGTCCTGCTGCATCTGTAACATGGAAAATTGAACACTTGTTCAGAAACTGTAAGTTGTACCACGTCCCCGGGCGTGGTACAATTTTTTTGTAGATCATCCGACAGGGAAAGGACGGGCTTCCATGGAGATTCAGGGCTTTTATACAGGAAAAATCTTTGATGCGGATACCTTTTTCGGCGCACATCCCGGCGATTCGGGCACGCATTTTGCCGTGTGGGCGCCCTCGGCCCGGGATGTGAAAATCATCACCAGCGGCCTTTCGGACGGTAGCTGGGCAGAGTGGCCCATGCACCGCAGCTACTCCGGCTGCTGGGAGGGCGACGCCCCCGGCGTGGCGAAGGGGACCTGCTACCAGTACCGCGTCTTTGGCGCCGACGGCAGCGTGGTGGACCACTGCGATCCCTACGGCACCGCCATGACGCTGCGCCCCGACGGCCGCAGCATTGTCTGGGGAGCGCCCCGGCATGGCTGGACCGACGATGCCTGGATGGCGGCCCGCACCAAAAACTTTGACGCGCCCCTCAACATTTATGAGGCGCAGGCCGGCAGCTGGCGATGCAGAGAAGATGGTACGCCCTACACCTACGCCGAGCTTGCCAAAATTCTGCCGCCCTATTTAAAGGAAAACGGCTATACCCATCTGGAGCTGATGCCGCTGAGCGAGTATCCCTTTGACGGCAGCTGGGGATACCAGACCACGGGGTTCTTTGCCCCCACCAGCCGTTACGGCACGCCCGATGAGCTCTGCGCCTTTGTGGATGCCTGCCATGGTGCGGGCATTGGTGTAATTCTGGATTTTGTGCCGGTGCATTTTGCCGTGGATTCCTACGGACTCAAGCGCTTTGACGGCACCGCTCTGTATGAATACCCCGCTGCGGCGGTGGGGCAAAGCGAGTGGGGGAGCTGCAACTTCATGCACTCCCGGGGCGAGATCCGCTGCTTTTTGCAATCCGCTGCGGATTACTGGCTGCGGGTGTTCCACGCCGACGGTCTGCGGATGGATGCCGTCAGCCGCCTGATCTACTGGCAGGGGGACCCCGCCCGAGGCGTCAACGGCTCCACACTGGAATTCCTCAGAAATATGAACCAGGGGCTTCAGAAGCGCCACCCCACCGCCATGCTCATCGCGGAGGATTCCACCGACTATAACAAGGTGACGGCACCGGTGGAGTACGGCGGTCTGGGCTTTGATTACAAGTGGGACCTGGGCTGGATGAACGACACGCTGGACTACTTCAAGAAATCCCCGGCGGAGCGCAGGCAGAACCTGAACAAGCTGACCTTCTCCATGATGTACTTCTGGCGGGAGCACTATATCCTGCCCTTCAGCCACGATGAGAACGTCCACGGCAAGGCTACCATCCTGCAAAAAATGTACGGTGACTATGCCATCAAGTTCCCCCAGGGACGGGCGCTCTACCTTTATATGGCGGTTCACCCCGGCAAAAAGCTGGACTTTATGGGCAACGAGTTCGGCCAGCTTCGGGAATATGACGAGAGCCGTCCCCAGGACTGGGAGATGCTGCGCTATCCCAACCATGACGCCTTTGCCCACTTCCGTCGCGCCCTCAACGGGATTTATCTTCAGTATGACGCCTTCTGGTGCGGCGAGCTGAACCCGGAGCGCTTTTGCTGGCTGGACTGCGACCATCCCGAAAAGAACGCCTGCGCCATTCTGCGCCGCGGCAGGCAGAGCGTCGTGTTTGCCGCCTTCAACTTTGGCGACGAGGTCCTTGAGGACTATGAGCTGACCCTGCCCGCAGCGGGTCACTACACCCTGATCCTGGATACCGACTGGCAGCCCTGGGGCGGCAGCACCCCGCGTCCCGGTGTCCTGCCGGCGCTGCGCACCAGGGGGACCGTGCGCCTGACCCTTGCGCCGTTCAGCGGCCAGCTCTATCTCTGGCAGGAGGACAAGCGGTAAAACGCTCTGCTTCCGGGAGCCGGCTTTTTTGCCCGGCCGCAGGGAAGGACCCGGGAACCAAAATGAGCCTTTCGGCAAAACATAGAATTTGGTCAAGAAAATTTTATGTTTTGCCGAAAAAATACTTGCATTTCCGGGGAAGCTGTGGTATTATACTTCTTGGCTGCGAACGGCTGGTGAAGAACGGACGTTCGGCACCAGCCACGATATGCGTTGATGCGGGAGGTTGCCGCAGCCCTTTGCGGGGCAGCGGGTTTTTCCGCGGAGTATGTCCGATCTTAGAACCGGGCGAAAGAATTACGAATGCGAAGGGATATGTACGGCGCTGCGTTGGCGGCACGGACCAATTTCCACAGCTTTGCGATGATTCTTCCGGGGGAACTGCGGTGCGCGGTTCACCGGATTTTCTGATGCAAATCTGTTGAACACCCGGAAGCGTGTGTGATTTATCGGCTCGCCTAAGGCAACACAAAATTTAGGAGGCGAATCAAATGGCAGTCAAAGAAAAAATCAGAATCCGGTTGAAGAGCTACGATGCATCCCTGATTGATGCCGCAGCGGCCAAGATCGTGGAGACCGCAAAGCGCACCGGCGCCCGCCGTGAGCAGTTCGAGACCCGCACCCACAAGCGTCTGATCGACATTCTGAAGCCGTCCAACAAGACGGTCGAGGCTCTCATGAGCCTGCAGCTCCCCGCTGGCGTTGACATCGAGATCAAGCTCTGATGCGCGAAAGGCGGGAAGGTGAATGCCGGCCCGAGTGGCCGTGATCCATTAACCGCCGGCGCCCTGTCCCCGTAAAACCATCAGACACGATCCGCTGTGAACCATGTTAAGCGGAGAGGTCATGTTGACGGGCAACCCACCGTCAACCAATAACCTTTACAGGAGGATTACACAATGCAAAAAGGTATCATTGGCAAGAAATTGGGCATGACCCAGCTCTTCGATGAGAACGGCAAGGTCATTCCCGTGACCGTCATCGAAGCCGGCCCCTGCACCGTCGTGCAGAAGAAGACCGTCGAGAGCGACGGCTATCAGGCTGTCCAGCTTGGCTTTGGCGAAGTTTCCGCCAAGAAGGTCAACAAGGCTGCCAAAGGCCACTTCGACAAAGCGGACGTTGCTCCGAAGCGCACCCTTCGCGAGTTCCGTCTGGACGATATTTCCGGCATGAACGTCGGCGATATCCTGAAGGCTGACGTCTTCGCCGCCGGTGACAAGGTTGACGTCGTCGGCACCAGCAAGGGCAAGGGCTACCAGGGCGTCATCAAGCGCTTCGGCCAGCACCGCCTGCGCGAGAGCCACGGCACCGGCCCTGTCGCCCGTCATGCCGGTTCCAACGGTTCCACTTCCACCCCGTCCCGCGTGTACAAGGGCAAGCGTCTGCCCGGCCACATGGGCGCTGTGCGGGTGACCGTGCAGAACCTGAGCGTCGTCAAGGTCGACGCCGAGAACAACCTGATCGCCATCAAGGGCGCGATCCCCGGCCCCAAGGGCTCTGTGGTCTGCGTTCATGACAGCGTCAAAGCGTAAAGGAGGAAAACACAATGGCTAAATTTGATGTCGTTGATATGAGCGGCAAGAAAGTTTCCACCGTTGAGCTTTCCGACGCCGTGTTCGGGATCACCCCGAACGAGAAGGCCGTCCACGAGGCGGTCGTCAACTTCCTGGCCAACCAGCGCCAGGGCACCCAGAACACCAAGATCCGCAAGGAAGTCCGCGGCGGCGGCAAAAAGCCCTGGCGTCAGAAGGGCACCGGCCACGCGCGTCAGGGTTCCATCCGCGCTCCGCAGTGGACCCACGGCGGCGTCGCCCTGGGTCCCAAGCCCCGCGACTACTCCTACACCATCAACAAGAAGGTCAAGCGTCTGGCCCTGCTGAGCGCCCTGTCTGACAAGGCTGCCAACGGCAACATGATCGTGGTCGACAAGATCACCGCCGACGAGTACAAGACCAAGACCGTGGTTGCTTTCCTGGCTGCTGTGGGCGCCGGCAAGAAGAACCTGATCGTCAACGATTCCGTCGACGCCAAGTTTGTCGCCAGCGCTTCCAACATCCCCGGCGTCAAGACCGCCGCTGCCGGTGTGAACACCTACGATATTGTCAACGCCGACAAGCTGATCATCAGCCTGGACGCCGCCAAGAAACTTGAGGAGGTATATGCGTGATGAAGTTCGCACAGGATATCGTTCTCGCCCCCGTCATCACCGAGAACTCCATGGC
>SFVK01000009.1 GCA_004561545.1 bacterium | reverse complement strand
ACAACAAAAGCCCCGGCGCCTTCTACCCTTGTGGCGCCGGGGCGAATTTACTTGATTGGAGTCATAGCCTCATACCCATGGTCATCATTTTTCGGACTGTTTGCTCATTTTCATGGCAACCTCATCCTTGCTCTCGATTGCTGATTTACAGCGCATCTGCATTTGATGGATTTTGTTCCGTGGAATGACGGTCATTCGATACATTCGATTTCGGATTGCAATCCCTTTGGTTCGTTATTTGCGGTTCCGGTCAAGTGTCTTTTGTTTTCAATGAACTGGTTTTGGCGAACTGGATCACTGAACTTGGGCTCCCGATCGGGATAGCATCTCTGGAACGGGGATTTGTCTGCAATCTTTGCGGGGTCTGATGCCAGAGAATTGCTCCTCTTTCCTCTTAGTACATTGGAGTTTCTCCTTGTTGATCAGGTGAAGAACGAACTGTTCGGCGGGGTGGATTCCTTCATAAAGATCACCGGCGATCCTTACTCATTCGTTTTTATGGATTAACCTGATCCCCTGCGGTTCAGGTTATCAATTTTTCAGCTCATTGGACTGACCCTTTTCTCTGATGATCTTTCCTCAAACGGATTCGTCCGTTTTCGCTCCTTCTGTACTTTTGTGTACGTCCGGCCATTCCGGTACGATTTCCATCTGATAAAATCTCACATCAAATCAATTTGTGTCGGTTTGGATTTCTGCGCTGAATCTTCATCCAATCTATTCAAAACGCTGGGACATTCTCTTTGACGGGTCCCTGGGTCTGCTTGCGAAAGATTTTGAACCGATCCATCAATCTGTTTTCTCAATCAGGTAATGACCTGCGGCTGTCGATGTGGTTCCTCTTTTTCAGCAGGCCCAGGCCCGCCGGTGATGAATGGGATCTTTAAAATTTGCCATTGGACTTGAGCCTCCTTCCTTACGAAATCCTGCCGGCTTTGCCTTTTCAGATCTTTCAAGTTTGTTCGGCGGCCTTTCGGGTTCAGGTTCCTTCTGTATCATCAGGTGTTTCCATTGAGACTTCTTTTGAAAGCCTTTGAAAAATCTTCCTGGTGTTGGTTTGGGAAGCTGCCGCGCCTTTTCCGATTCCTTTGAAAGTGGCGTTTCCTTGGAGCTCTTCACTCCTTATCTCCGGCTGTTTTCTTTCTGTGACTATACTATACCTCACCCTAAGGAATTTGTCTATTCGCAGAACCGCTAAACAAAATATGAATTATTCGTGCATATTATGGATAGATATTGCATTGACAGATGTGGTATAATATACCTGTTGGGTGTGTTTGCCACGCCCGTTTTTGTTTGCCTGCAACAAACCGCCGGCGGCCCTCTGCGGGCTGCCGGCGGTTTGTGATACCGGGAAGAGAAAACCGGTTACATGCTTTCCGGCACCGTAACCTTGAACATGGTCAGCACGTTGCGGATGACGCCGCGCACGGCCAGACACAGGGCGATGCGGGCCTGCTGCACGGCGGGCTCGGCGTCCAGAATGCGGCAGGCGTTGTAGAAACGGTGGAAGCCCGTTGCCAGATCAATGACAAAGCGGGTGATGCGGGCCGGGTCGTATTTTTCTGCGGCGGCGGCAATCTCGGCAGGGAAGGCGGAGAGCATCCGCAGCAGGGCCTGCTCTGTGGGATCGGTGAGCACCGCAGCGTCCACGGCGTCCGCCCCGGCAAAGGTGATGCCCTCGCTCTCCAGCTTTTTCAGCACCGAGCAGATGCGGGCGTGGGCGTACTGGACGTAATAGACGGGGTTTTCGCTGTCGTTGCGCACCGCCAGATCCAGGTCAAAGTCCAGCGTGGAGGAGCTCTCCCGCTGGTTGAAGAAGAAGCGGGCGGAATCGATGGGCACCTCGTCCAGCAGGTCGGTCAGCGTGATGGCCTTGCCGGTGCGCTTGCTCATGCGGACCGGCTTGCCGTCCCGCATCAGGTTGACCATCTGCATCAGCACCACGTCCAGCCGGGAGCCGTCCAGCCCCACAGCGTCCATGGCGCCCTTCATGCGGGCCACATGGCCGTGGTGATCGGCGCCCCAGACGTCGATGGCGCGGTCAAAGCCACGGACCTTCAGCTTGTTGTAATGGTAGGCGATGTCGGCGGCAAAGTAGGTGGGAATGCCGTTGGCGCGCACCAGAACCTCGTCCTTGGCCTCCTCCTCGCTGCCGTCGTCGGTTTTCTTCCTGTTGGCCACACCGTACCGGGCGGCGTACTGGGCGCTGCGGTACATGATCGCGCCGTCCTCGGCCCGGTAGCAGGCCCCCTTGTCCATCAGCAGCCGGATGACCTCGTCCACCGCGCCGCTCTTGTGCAGGTCGCTCTCGTGGAACCACACATCATACTCGATGCGGTATTTGCCCAGGTCGCGCTGCAGCCCCGCGATGTTCTTGGGCAGGGCGTCGTCGATCAGCGCCTGCTTGAGCTCCTCAAAGTCCCGGTCCACAAAGGAATCCCCGTGCACGGCGGCAAACTCTTTGGCACGCTCCACAATGTCGGCACCCTGATAGCATTCCTCCGGCAGGGGAACCGCTTCCTCGCCCTTATAGAGCTGCAGATAGCGGATGGCCAGGCTCTTGCCGAATTTCTGGATCTGGTTGCCCGCGTCGTTGATATAGAACTCGCGGGTCACATCATAGCCGGCCCAGTCCAGGCAGGCGGCCAGACAGTCGCCCAGCGCGCCACCGCGGGCGTTGCCCATGTGCATGGGACCGGTGGGGTTGGCCGAAACAAATTCCACGTTGTAGCGTTTGCCCTCGCCCGTCCTGGTGCGGCCGTACTCCGCCACCGAGCAGGCGGCGCGCAGCACGTCGGTGAACCAGGCCTGTCCCAGGAACAGGTTGATGAAGCCCGGCCCGGCGATCTCCACCCGGTCAAAGGGGGAGCCGGTCAGGTCCAGCCGGTCCACAATGGCCTGGGCGATCTGACGGGGGGCGCGATGGAATGCCCGCGCGCCCGCCATGGCCAGATTGGAGGCAATGTCGCCGTTTTTCACGTCGCCGGGAATCTCCACAATAAAGTCCGGCAGCTCCGCCTCGGGCAGCGTTCCGGCGCTCATGGCGGATTTGGCCGCACCGGTCAGCAGTTCCCGTGCCGCGCCCAGCGCGGCCTTGCGGGGATTGTAGTATTCGTAGTTCATTCTTTTGTTCCTCCTGCAATCGGATTGCCCGCAGCGTCAGGCCTGGGGCTCCGGGGCTTTGTTGAGTTTTTCCACCTGGATCTCCACCAGGTTGCGGCTGATGAGGGTCTCGGCGCCGGAGTCCAGCGTATAGCTGAACCGCAGCGTTCCCCCCTCCGAGTGGAGCCGGTGCTCGATCTCGTCGGCGGCCACGCCGAGGGTGACCGAGCCGTATCCCGTCTCATAATGGCAAAGATGGCGGATGCCCTTCTCGATCACCAGCTGGCTGGGCGTCTTGCCGTAGCGGGTCATGGTGACCAGTCTGGCATCCAGCGAAACCCGCACCGCAGTGGTGCAGCCCTCGTATCCTGTGGCCGCAGTTTCGGCATAAACAATGTAATAAGAGCTGCCCCGCTGCACAAAGTTGCCCTTGGTCATCAGCTCCACCGAGTCGGTGTCGCCGTTCTGTTCCATGGTTCCCTTGACGGTAATCAGATAATTCTCTTCCACTGGTCTTGACATAATTTGCGTTCCTTCAATAATTTTCAATGGCGATCTGCTCCACGTCGCCCCCCGCGCAGTCCCCCATGAAGAGCCGTTCCTGTTCGTCGAAGCCCTCCGGGGTATCGCTCACAAAAAACCGCACCGTGCCGCCGTCGCGGCGCCCGCTGGCAAGGCCCAGGTCCTCCAGCGCCCGGGCGGTGGCAATGGCGGTGAGCTTTCCGGGGTCAATGAGGGTGACCGAATCGCCCATAAAATCGCCGATCATTTTCTTCAGCAGGGGATAGTGGGTGCAGCCCAGAATCAGCGTGTCGATTCCGGCGTCCCGGACCTGGGTCAGATACTCCTCAATAATCAGCCGGGTCACAGGATTGCCGTCGTTCACATAGCCGTTTTCCACCAGCGGCACAAACATGGGGCAGGCTTTGGCCACAATGCGCACCCCCGGCACCAGCTGGCGCAGCTGCGCCGCGTAGGAGCCGCTGCGGATGGTGGCGGGCGTGCCGATCACCCCGATGCACCCGTTGCGGGTGGCGTCCGCCGCCGCCCGGGATGCCGCGCCGATCACGCCGGTGTAGGGCACGGGAAGGCGTGCGGCCTCCTCCAGCGGGTAGGTGGAGGACACCGTGCCGCAGGCCGCCATAATAAACTTGACGTTGCGGGAAAGAAGAAAATGGACGTCCTGCCGTGCATACTGCACAATGGTGTCCCGCCCGCGGGGCCCGTAAGGCACCCGGCCGGTATCCCCGAAATAGATAATGTCCTCGCCGGGCAGCAGCCGGCGGAGCTGGCGCACAGCGGTCAGACCGCCCAGGCCGCTGTCAAACACGCCGATGGGTCTTGTGTCCATCAATACGCACCTTTCTTTTTGGCCAGCGCCAGACCGATCAGCCGGTCAGCCAGCACGGAAAAGCTCAGGCCCTCCTGCTCCATCAGCTTGGGATACATACTGATGGGGGTAAAGCCCGGCATGGTGTTCAGCTCGTTGCACAGCACCCGGCCGGTGGCGCGCTCCACAAAGAAATCGCAGCGGGCCAGCCCGGTGCAGCCCAGGGCCAGATAGGCGTGAACCGCCGCCGCCCGCACTTCGTCCAGCTTTTGCTCCGGCAGCCGGGCGGGGATCACCACCTGGGATACGCCGTTTTTGTATTTGTCGTCATAGGTATAAAATTCGTCCCCCGCCAGAATCTCGCCGGGGCGGGTGGCGCTCACCGTGCCGGGGTCCCCGGGGTTGCCGATGGCGGCGCACTCCACTTCCTGCCCGTCGATGAATTCCTCAAACACCACCTTGTCGTCCTCCCGCAGCGCCACGGCGATGGCGTTTTGCAGTTCGCTGCGGTTGTGGGCCTTGCTGATGCCCACGCTGGACCCCGCGTTGGCGGGCTTGACAAAGACGGGGTATCCCAGCCGCCCCTCCACACGGTCCAGCAGCGCGTGCATGGACTGCTCCGCCTCGGCGCGGATGGCATAGCACCACCGGCAGTGGGGCACCCCGGCGGCGTCCATCAGGGTGTTGGCCACCGCTTTGTCCATGCACACCGCCGAAGCCAGCACCCCGCATCCCACATAAGGGATGCCCGCCAGTTCCAGAAGCCCCTGAATGGTGCCGTCCTCCCCGTTTTTGCCGTGCAGGACGGGGGCCGCCACGTCCAGGCGTTCCACCCGGCAGCCGTCCGGTGTGCGCACCAGCAGGCCGTGGTCGCCCCGGTCAGGGCTGATGACGCAGGGCACACAGGAGGCGTCCCGTTCCCAAGAGCCGTCCCGGATGGCGTCGATGGGGCCGCTGTACCGCAGCCAACGGCCCGCTTTGGTGATTCCGACCAGAATCACCTCATATTTTTCGGTCAGTTCGCCCAGTGCGCCGGCCCATGCCGCCGCCGAGACCAGGCTGACCTCATGTTCGCTGGAGACGCTGCCAAACAGCAGTCCCACGCGGATTTTCTGTTTTGTTTCGTTACAGTTCCCCATTCTGCGCCCATCCCTTCCGATTCATCCGGCTTGCGCCGGTTCATGGCACAACACTACAGTTTATTATCATACCATATTTATGCGCCGAGCGCCATAGGTTTGCCCCAAATTTGCGCAAAAAATCCCGCCGGCGCAGCGCCGGATTCCCGCCGCCGGGCCAAAGTTGCTCTGTACAAACCCCTGCGGCCTATGGTATGCTGATCGTACTTTTACAGGAAAAGGGGAAGATCTGGTTGAAATATTGCAAAGCGCTGCTTGCCGGAATTTTCATCGGCGTGGGCGGCACGGTTTATCTGCGTTCGGGGGATGCGCTGCTTTCTCCCTTTCTGTTTTCCATCGGCCTGATCGGGGTGGTGCTCACCGGTTCGCCGCTCTACACCGGCCGCATCGGGGATTTCCCGCTGGAACGGAACCATCTTGGCCGTCATATCGCTGATTATGCCCTGATGCTTTTGTGCAATCTGCTGGGCGCTGTGGCAGTGGGATGGATCACGTCGGGGTATTTTGGCTTTGCCGGCCGCAGCATGGAGGCAAAGCTCGCCCAGACCCCGCTGCAGGCGCTGGCCCTGGGCTTTGGCTGCGGCATGATGATGTATCTGGCCGTGAGCGGCTACAAAAAGACCGGCAGCCTGCTGATGCTCATTCTGCCGGTGGCGGTGTTCATTTTCTGCGGCTTTGACCACTGCATTGCGGACGCCTTCTACTTTGCCAGCGCCCGTGTCCTGCCCGCATGGTATTATTTCCCCATGGTGATTCTGGGCAATACATTGGGCGCGCTCTTTGTCAAGGGGATCGCCACCGCCAAAACCGAATAATCTGGCCACCCGGCCAAAACTGCCCCGGCAAGCCGTCAAGGCCCGCCGGGGCAGCCATTCCCGCAAAATTTTGTCGAGAGGGATTCCAAAAGGGGGAACTGGACGGTTAGGCGAAGCCGTGCCGGACGGGTCCCTCTTTTGCAGCGTGTCGGGTTTTCCCGACACGCTGACTGCCCCGGCAAGCCGTCAAGGCCCGCCGGGGCAGCGCATTTTGGGGATGTTACAGATCGTCCTGGTCCTGGGTGGGAATCTCGTTGGCGTTCTCCGGCACGCCGGTCCAGCTGCCCAGGGGATCGTGCCCTTCGGACAGCGGCTCGTCGGGCACAATGGCGCCGTCCCGGCGGTCGGTGTCCTGCTGGCGGCGGTTCAGATGGCGTCCGGCCTCATGAGGGGCAGTGGACGGCCCGTAAGGCTCCTGCGCGCCCAGACCGGAGAACAGGTCCAGCCTTGGGCCCTCCGGCTCCGCAGGCAGGCCGCCGGGCAGCATGTCGCTTCCCTCCGGCAGATTGGTCCAAAAATCGGTGTGCTCTTCCTCGGCGCCCCGGGGACCATAGGCTTCATGATGCATACAAACCACTCCTTTGCGTATACCGTTGGGCGGAACTGCCCAAACTGATGGATATACTTTGCCGCAAAGGAGGCGCTTTTATGCGTTCGCGGGGAACTTTATTCTGGGGGAGCCTGTTTTTGACGCTGCTGCTCCTTCTGCCCATCATCGGGGTGGTGCAGTTTTTGTCGGCCCAGCGGGCCCGGCAGGAACGGGTGCGCCAGGCCAACGCCGCCGCATCCTCCGTGACGGTGGAGCCGGGCGCCCAGCTCACCGCAACGGTGCTGGTGGTGGTTCAGCAGGAAGACCCCGGCTTTGTGCTGGTGCGTCTGGACGCGCCCGCCGCCGCGCTGACGCTGTGTGCGCTGCCCGGTTCGCTCCAGGTGGACGCGCCCGCCGGAACCACCACGCTGGCCGACTGCACCATGAGCGCCGGGCCCGCCCGGGCCGCCCGGCTGCTGGGCAACACGGTGGGGCAGGCGCCGGACTTTTATCTGGCGGCCACCCCTGCCTGCCTGACCGGACTGTGGGAACAGGACACCGCCGCCCGGCTGGATACGTCGGCGCTGCTGGACGCCGAAACCCGCAAGGCCCGGGGGTTGGACGGGGACCCGGTGGTGGAGCTCACGGCCGCCGGCGCGGCCGAAACGCTGGCGGAACTTTCCCGGGGGCAAAACGGTCCCACCGCCGCACGGCTGCGGGCGGCGGTGTGGTCAGCGCTGCTGCGCCAGAATTCGGCCCAGCTGCCGGGGCTTATCCGGGGGCTGCGCAGCGCCTCGGCCCGCACCCTCACCGATCTGCGGGCCCAGGACCTCAACGGGCTGGAGCAGGGGATGGAGTATCTTTCCACTTCGCCCTCGCTGACGGTCAGCGTCACGGTGCCGCCGGTGACCTCCTGCCCGGGGGAGGAATGGAAACTCACCGATGAGGGCGCCGGGGAGCTTCTGGCACTGCTCCAGTGAGGGGTTACCCCCGCCAGGCCGTGCCCAGGGCGGCGCAGACGGCGGGAATGTCCTGCGCCTTCAGCCCCGCGTAGCCCGCCACCACGGTGTCGGGCGCGCAGCGTTCCGGGCGGGCCATATAGTATTCGCTCAGCCCCCTCAGCCGCACCCCCTGCCGGGCGGCGGCCTGCACCATGGCCTGCTCCCCCCCGGCGTTTGGCAGCGTCAGCAGAAAGTGCAGCCCCGAGTGGGCGCCCCCCAGCACCAGCCGGGGCCCCAGCTCTTTGCGCAGCTGGCCGGCAAACGCTTCCATCCGCCGCTTGTAGGCCAGCCGCATCCGGGCGATGTGGCGGGTAAAATACCCCTCGGCCATAAAGGTGCAGAGCGTCTGCTGCTCATACCGGCTCACTGTGTTGGCATAGACGGCAAAATCCTGCCGGTACCGTTCCAGCAGACTCCAGGGCAGCACCATACAGGCAATGCGCATCCCCGGCGCCAGACTTTTGGAGAAGGTGGTCAGATACACCACCGGCCCGTCCGGCCCCGCCATGCCCTGCAAACTGGGCAGGGGACGGGTGTCAAACCGAAATTCCGAGTCATAGTCGTCCTCCAGAAGATACCGTCCCGGCCGGGCGGCGGCCCAGGCCAGCAGCTGGGCCCGGCGGGGGGCCGGCATCGTCACCCCGGTGGGAAAATGGTGGCTGGGCGTGATATAGCACAGGTTGGCGCCGCTTGCCTCCAGCCCTTCGGCCGGCAGGCCGCTGCGGTCAATGTCCACCGGCACGCAGGGGATGCCGTTGTTTTCCAGCACCGCCCGGGTGCGCCCGTAGCCGGGGTTCTCGATGGCCGCCGTGCTGCCCGCGAACAGATGGGCCAGACACCCCAGAAGATACTCAATCCCCGCGCCCACCACCACCTGATCGGCGGTGCAGTCCACGCCGCGGTACTCGCTCAGATAATCGGCAATGCGGGCCCGCAGGTTGGCGTCCCCCTGCAATTCCCCGCGCTGCAGCAGCTCGGGCCGCTGGTACATCAGCTCTTTCTGAATGCGCCCCCAGCTCCGCGCCGGGAACAAACCGGTGTCAATGCTGCCGGTTGACAAATCGTATAAGACCCCATAATTTTTCTCTTCTGTATTGCCCTCTTCCGCGCTTTGCGGGACGGTGCGGGCCCGGCGGGCGGCACGGGTGTGCAGCATGCCGCCGGTTTCCTGCACAAAAAAGCCGCTGCGGGGTCTGGCCTGCGCCAATCCTTCGGCGGCCAGCATCTGGTAGGCGGCGTCCACCGTGTTGGTGCTCACGCCCAGCTGGGCCGCCATGGTGCGCCGCCCCGGCAGCGGCTTGCCGGGCGCCAGCGCGCCGGAGCGGATGTCCGCCGCCAGTGCCGCGTACAACTGTTCATACAGCGGTGTTTTCTCCTCGGGATGGAGCGTAATCACAGCAATCCTCCTCCAAACTGGCACCATAAAAAAGTTGCGTTCTGGCTATTCAAACCATGCCAGAAATCACTATAATGGGAGCATACCCCAGGCGGCCGGCTTTGTCAAGCAAGACAAGCTGTGGGGTGGGAAAAAAATCATTCCATGTTTTGAGAGGGGATATCATCCATGTCTGCAACAACCATGTGGCTTCTGTTCTTCGTCGTGGTGGCGCTGGCCCTGCTGGTGGCGGCGCTGACCAAAACCAAATTCACCACCAAAAAAATTGCCATCATCGGCGTGATGGCGGCGCTCAGCCTGGTGGCCTATGACTTCTTCCGCATTCCCAACGTCTTTGGCACCGGTTCCTCCTTCCATCTGGGCAACACCTTCACCGCCCTCACCGCCATGCTGCTGGATGGCGTTTCCGGCGGCCTGGCCGGCGCCATCGGCCTGTCCCTGGCGGACGTCATGGCCGGCGACCCGGGCTATGCCATCACCACCTTTATTCTCAAGTTCATCATTGGCCTGGTCTGCGGCTTCTTTGCCCACAGGGTGTTCAAGCTCAACCAGATCGATCCCGCCAACAAGGGACGCTACCTGGCGGCGGTCATCGGCTCCGCCTTCAGCGGCCTGCTGGTGAATGTTTTCACCGATCCCTTCCTGGGCTATTTCCGCAACCGCTACATCTTCGGTCAGGAGGCCAGCCTGGCCTCGGTGGTGGCCAAGATCAGCAGCGGCGTCACGCTGGTCAACTCTCTGCTGTCCACGGTCTGCGCGGTGGTGCTCTATCTGGCCCTGCGCCCCGCCCTGCGCAAGGCCAACCTGCTGCCCGAGGCGGAAAAATCCCGCGATTGATTTACAATTGTTCGCAGTTTCCGGCACCCACCCAAACGGGCGGGTGCCATTTTTGTGCAAAATATGAAAAAACCGGAAACTACTGGTGGAATTGCCGGAAATGGTGTACAATAGATTGCGTGCAACGATTGGAACCCGGCGCAGGAGCCTGCCCGGCGTGTGATATAGGAGAAACAGAAAGGAACAACCATGGCAAAACAGAAAACCCGCCAGAGTTTCTGGGCCGGTATGGATGAAAGGGAACGGATGTATTTTGTGTTGGCGCTGTGCTGCGCCGCCCTGCTTCTCACCGTGATTGCCGCGTTTTTTATTGTGCGGGGCGGCAGCCCGTCGGCAGGGAAGGACGGGGATTTGGCTGTGTCCACCCCCGCGCCGATGGTGATGGAGAGCGGCTATAACAAGGATCAGAACACCATCGACACGGCCCAGTACACCACCACCATCCTGGAGGAAAGCCCGGATGCCGGCCAGTCCTACCTGAACGAAACGCTCTTCCTGGGCGATTCCAACACCGCCCGGATGTATCGTATGTTTGATTATTGTACCTATGACAATGCCATCGGTTCGGTGGGGATGTCGGCCCGGTCGCTGGCCAGCTACGCCTGTGTGCAGTTCAAGGGTTACAGCGGCTACAAGACCATGCCGGAGGCGGTGGCCCTCATGCAGCCCCGCCGGGTCATCCTGACCTTCGGCACCAACGACCTGGACCCCGGCTATTCGGCGTCCAGCTTTGCCGAAAACTACGCTGTGGGTATCCGCGCCATTGTGCAGGCCTATCCCAGCGTGGATATCATCGTGAACGCCATCCCGCCGCTGGGCCAGCAGCACTCCAATTCCCGCCTGACCCAGAGCCAGCTGGACGAGTACAACCAGGTCCTGGTGGAGATGTGCCAGGAAAACGACTGGAAGTTCCTCAACAGCGCCGAGGTCCTCAAGGATTCCGCCACCGGCTATGCCAGGAGCGGCTATGTGGAGAGCAGCGACGGCATCCATCTGACCTCCGCCGCCATGGATGCGCTGTTTGATTATATCCGCACCCACAGCTACATCACCGAGGATGACCGCCCGGCGCTGACCACAGTACCCGCCCACACCGGCGATAAGGATGTGAGCGTGATGCCCACCGTGGCAGCCACCCCGCAGCCCACCCCGCAGCAGGAGAGCACGCCGGAGCCGGACCCCACGGCCACCCCGACACCCACGCCCACACCCAGCCCCACGCCCACCGCCACGCCGGGCCTGACCTACTGGGAGGAAGTCATCCAACCGACCTGTACCGAGCAGGGCTATACCATCTTCCACTGCAATGAGGACCCCGAAAAGGATTACAGGGATCTTTATGTAAATCCCACCGGCCACAATTATGTGAACGGGGTCTGCACCAACTGCGGCGCGGCCGACCCCGCCTATGGCGCCACGCAGGTCCCCGTTGAAACGACTGGGCCGGAGGCCCCGGTGGACCCCGCCTCCTCGGACCCCTCCGCCGATCACGGCGGGGCGGAGGACGGAGCCGCTCAGGACACGGCCCCACAGTCTGAAACAATGCCCGGATAATCCCCAAACACAAAACCGGTGCCCAAGCCCCTCATCAAGGGCCGGGACACCGGTTTTTGGTTTGCGCGAGGGGCCGGACCCGGCGCCTCAGTCGCCGTCCAGCGATTCCCGGCGCAGTTGTTCCAGCGTCACGCCGTCCAGATACTCATTGATCACATCGTTGAGCCCTTCCCAGAAGCCCAGCGTCTCGCACCGGGCGCGGCGAGGGCAATGCCCGGCCGAGGTGGACAGACAGGGGATGGGCACAATCTCCCCCTCCACGGCGCGCAGAATGTCCCCGGCGGTGATGGCGGCGGCGGGTTTGTTCAGGCGGTAGCCGCCCTGGCTGCCGCGCCCGCTCTCCACCAGCCCGGCTTTGGCCAGCGGCGCCACAATCTGCTCCAGATACTTGGCACTGATGCCCTGGCTGTCTCCCACCGCCTTGAGCGGCAGATATTCCCCCGGCCCGCGGTTGGCCAGCTCCACCATAAGCCGCAGCGCGTACCGGTCCCTGGTCGAAAACTTCATGGATTTTTCCCCCTCCCGGATTCTTTCTCCCCATCATAGCAGATTTTCGGCAACCAGGCAAGGGAAAAACGACAATTACCTACAAAGTTTGTAGGAAATTACAATTTTTGGCAAACCGCTTGACATCCAGGGCAAAAAAGGCTATACTGTCGCCATAGCAAACCAAGAACGCAATGCGAAAGGGGAGTGCCGTCATGAACACAATTTTTGAACGCCGTGATGGCATGATGATGTGCATGTGCAGTATGCTTCGGCAGCCTGCGCTTGCTTGCCCTGTGCGTTTTTGAGCGCCATAAGGCAAACCAAGAGCGGAACGCCGGGCCGGTGTTCCGCTCTTTTTATTTGCCTGGAAGGAGGGATGGGCGATGAAATTCAGCCCGAAATGCAGACAGCCCGGGGTGCGAATGTGTTGATGGCGCGTTGAGGGACCCGTCTTCCGTCCCGGCATCCGGCGCCCCGCAAGCCGCCGCGATGCCGGACCACACACCGGACAAAACAACAAAAAAGGAGAATTGATCATGAAAAAGTTTCTTTCTGCTGTGCTTGCTGCGGCCCTGACCCTGAGCCTGGCCGCCTGCGGCGCCACCGCATCTTCCTCTCAGGCTGCCTCTTCCGAGGCCGCCCCCTCTGAGGCCGCCCCCTCTGAGGCCGCCTCCTCCGAGGCCGCGTCCGCCGGCGAGACCGCCGCTTTCACCGGTGACGGCTACGATGCCGACGTGGACTACGCCGCGCTGGCGGGCACCACCATCAAGGTGGCCGCTTCCCCCGTGCCCCATGCCGAGATCCTCAAGGTCGCCAAGGACATTCTGGCCAAGGCGGACATCACCCTGGAGATCACCGAGTTCACCGACTACGTTCAGCCCAACACCGTCACCGAGTCCGGCGAGGTGGACGCCAACTACTTCCAGCACGGCCCCTACCTGGAGAGCTTTAATGAGGAGAATGGCACCCATCTGGTGAGCGTGGCTGCGGTCCACTACGAGCCTTTCGGCCTCTACCCGGGCAAGAGCAAGAGCCTGGATGAGCTGGCCGACGGCGCCAAGATCGCTGTTCCCAACGATACCACCAACGAAGCCCGCGCCCTTCAGCTGCTGGCCGCCCAGGGCATCATCACCCTCAAGGAGGGCGCCGGCCTGACCGCCACCAAGAACGACGTGGTGGACAACCCCCACAATGTGGAGATCATTGAGATGGAGGCCGCGCAGCTGCCCCGCACCCTGGCCGATGTGGATTACGCCATCATCAACGGCAACTACGCCCAGGAAGCCGGCTTCTCGGTGGGCACCGACGCGCTGGCCGTCGAGGATGCCACCAGTGAGGCCGCCCAGACCTACGCCAACCTGCTGGTTGTGAAGGAAGGCAACGAGGACAGCCCCGCCATCAAGGCGCTGACCGCCGCCCTGACCAGCCAGGCCGTCAAGGATTACATCAACGAGAATTATGACGGCGCTGTGGTGCCCATTTTCTGATTGTCATTCAAGCCTGAAACAAGTCCCCTGCGCCCCGACCGGCGCAGGGAATTTTGGGGTTAAGGAGAAGTGAAATGATCCAGATCCAACACCTGACCAAGCGCTTTGATACGGCGTCCGGCACGCTGGTAGCGCTCAACGACATCAATCTGGAAATTGCCGACGGTGATATTTACGGCATCATCGGTATGTCCGGCGCCGGAAAATCCACGCTGGTGCGCTGCATCAATATGCTGGAGCGCCCCGACGAGGGCAACGTGGAGGTCAACGGCCGCCGGATGCAGGACCTGAAGCCCGCCGAACTGCGGGCGGCCCGGCGGGAGATTACCATGATTTTCCAGCAGTTTAACCTGCTCATGCAGCGCAACTGCCTGAAAAACATCTGTTTCCCCATGGAGCTGGCCGGTGTGGAAAAGTCCAAAGCCGAGGCCCGCGCCCGGGAACTGCTGGAGCTGGTGGGCCTGCCCGACAAGGCGGCCGCCTACCCGGCCCAGCTCTCCGGCGGTCAGAAGCAGCGCATCGCCATCGCCCGCGCCCTGGCCACCGACCCCAAGGTTCTGCTCTGTGACGAGGCCACCAGCGCCCTGGACCCCAAAACCACCCAGTCCATTTTGGCGCTGATCCAGAAAATCAACCGCGAACTGGGCATCACGGTGGTCATCATCACCCACCAGATGAGTGTGGTGGAGCAGGTCTGCAACAATGTGGCCATTCTGGACAACGGCACCGTGGTGGAGCAGGGGCCGGTCAGCGCCATCTTCTCCAACCCCCGGTCCGAGGCCGCCAAGCGTCTGGTGTTCCCCTCCGGTGCGCCGCAGCAGGAGCTTCTGCCCGGCCGCCGGATGGTCCGGGTGGCCTTCAACGGCACCCAGACCACCGATAAGCCGCTGGTGGCCAGTCTGGCCATCGAATGCGGCGCGCTGGTCTCCATTGTGGCCGCCGATACCCGCGTGGTCAACGGCCAGACGCTGGGCAGTATGCTGCTGGCCCTGCCCGAGAGCCGGGCGGAGGCCGAAAAGGCCATGGACTACATCCGCAGCTATCCCGGAATTTCCTGTGAGGAGGTGACCGAAGCATGACGGAATTTTTTGCATCCAAGGACTGGCAGACCTTCCTGGAGGTTCTGCCCACCATCCCGCAGGAGACATGGGAGACCTTCTATTCCACCCTGTTTTCCACCCTGCTGGCGCTGGCCATCGGCCTGCCGCTGGGCGTGCTGCTGGTGGTGGGGGAGAAAAAATCCATCTGTCCCATGCCGGGCTGGTTCATGAAACTGCTCAACGGCCTGATCAATCTGCTGCGCAGCATTCCCTTCCTGATCCTCATGATCATCGTCATCCCGCTGTCCCGCCTGATTGTGGGCACTTCCATCGGCACCAGGGCGTCCATTGTGCCGCTGGTCATTGCCTCCTTCCCCTTTGTGTCCCGCCTGGTGGAGACCAGCATCCGTGAGGTGGACGCCGGTGTGATCGAGGCTGCCCAGAGCATGGGCGCCAACCCCATGCAGATCATCCTCAAGGTCATGATCCCCGAAAGCCTGCCCAGCCTCATTGCCAACGCCACCATCGCCGCCACCACCATCCTGGGCTACGGCGCCATGGCAGGCGTCATCGGCGGCGGCGGCCTGGGCAAGGTGGCCATCAACTACGGGTATTACCGCTATAATTTCATTCTGGAGATCTTTGCCACAGCCCTGCTGGTGGTGCTGGTGCAGCTCTTCCAGAGCGTCGGCACCCGCCTTGCCGCCCGGTGCGACAAGCGCCTGCGCAAGTAAGGAGCGGCTGTTAAAATTTTGTTCACCAAATCTTACCAAATCGTTTAAAACTCATTCACCCGTTTGCCATAAAAAGCCGGTATACTAAAATCGTAGCAAGGAAACAACCCGGGCAGCAGCCCCGGGGTTCATGCAAAAGCCACTGCGCCCTTCGCCATGCGAGGTACCCGCCGCAATCGCGGCAGGCGTCGGCGAAGGCCAGACAACCTACAATACCGGCCCCCGGTTTGATATAGATACAAACGCCCGCCGCATCGGATGCAAGCAACCCGATGCGGCGGGCGTTTTGTGTCATTCAGGTTTGCGCGGCAATGCGGTGCAGCACCCGGCGCAGCGGGCGGTAGAGCAGCAGCATCACAAAAAAGTTGCCGATGCAGTGCCCCACGTCGGTGGGGATGCCCGCCAGCCACCAGGCCAGTGCGCCGCCCGGTCCCTGGGTGAGCAGGTACACCGGGGTACACAGTGCGCCAAAGGCCAGCCCGTAAGCGCCGCTCACCGCCGCCCAGCCCAGGGCGCTGTCCATACGGTGCAGCAGCCGCGCTGCGGCGATGGGCACCAGCCAGATGTACAGATACATCCAGCTCCACATCCCAAACCCGTACAGCACAAATTCCAGCACCACAAAGACCGCCACCGCCCAGGGCGCCAGAACGGGAAGCTCCAGCGCGTACAGGATGACCAGCAGCGTCACCGGCTCCACGCCGGGGACCGGGGCCAGGACCTCCTTGAGCACCATGAGCAGCGCGCCCATCAGCCCAGCCAGCACCACCTGACGGGTGGTCAGGCGGCGTTTCATCAGTAGCCCTCGGTCAGCGTGATCTCAAAGGCGTCGCCATCGGCAATGGGGGTGGTGTCCACACCGGTCTCCAGCATCTCGCCGCCCTTGGTAAAGCACCACCACTGCTGTTTGGCGTCGTCCGCCGTCACGCCGTTCACGGTGGTCACAAACAGGCCGTACTCGCTCTCGCTGCCCTCAATCATGCCCGCTTCCTCCAGCGCGCCCCGCAGATACTCCGCGTCGGTGGTCAGGGTGGAGACGGTATCGCTCCCGTCGGTGAGCACCACGTCCACCGTGATGGTTTTGGTGCCCGCCTGGGCCGGCTTGCGGGTCACCGTGTAAACGCCCAGCAGCACAGCCACGGCGGCAATCAGCGCCACAACGGCAAGGACGATTTTCTTTGTGTTTTTGGGATTCTTCTGTTCTTCCATTGGGATCACTCCTTGTTGATGTCTCACAAACCCAAAGCGCCCTTCTGCCATGGCAAAAGGGCGCAAAGATCCTGTCAGACCGCAGCCCTCCTCATCCATCGTGAAGAAGCCCTGTGCGCCGCCCGGCGATCTGACTGTACAGTAGCGGGACTGTGAGGGAATTTCACCCTGCTTCCCCGGCGGGTGCTTGCAACCCATGCGGCGCACAACAAAAGAGCGTATTGCGTTTGTGAATTAGATTATATCACAGCGCGGCAATGTCTGCAAGCAGGGCGTCCACATCCTCCTCGCGGGTGGCCCAGCTGGTGCAGAACCGCACGGCGGTGTGGCTTTCGTCCGGCTTGGCAATCCAGGAAGTGGCGTATTTTTCGCCCAGCTTTGCCAGCCACGCGTCCGGCAGAATGGGGAACTGCTGGTTGGTGGGGGAGTCAAAGAGCATGGGGCAGCCCTTGGCCTCAAAGGCGGCGCGGATGCGCAGCGCCAGCGCGTCGGCCCGGGCGGCCATCCGGTAGTAGGGGCTGCACCCGGTGCCGTCCTCCCCCTCCAGCAGCGCCAGGAACTGCAGACCCAGCAGCCGGCCCTTGGCCAGCATACCGCCGTGCTGTTTGATGGCATAGCGGAAATCCCGGTCAAGTTCCCCATTCAGGATGACCAGCGCCTCGCCAAAGAGCGCGCCGCACTTGGTGCCGCCCAGGTAAAAGGCGTCGCACAGGTTGGCGTAATCCTCCAGGCTCAGGTCGTTGGCGGGGCTGGTCAGGCCGTAGGCCATCCGGGCGCCGTCCACAAAGAGATACAGCCCGCAGTCATAGCAGACGGCGGAAATGTCGGTCAGTTCCTCCTTGGTGTAGAGGGTGCCGTCTTCGGTGGGGTTGGAGAGATACACCATCCCCGGCTGAACCGTGTGCTCGTGGGAGTCGCTGGCCCAGTGCTCGTCCCAGGCGCGGCGGATCTGCTCCGCAGTGATTTTGCCCTGCACGCCGGGCAGGGCAAGGCATTTGTGGCCGGTGGCTTCCACCGCGCCGGTCTCATGGACGTGGATGTGGCCGCTGTCGGCGCACAAGACCCCTTGCCAGGGCTTGAGGGCGGCGTCAATCAGGGTGAAATTGGCCTGGGTGGCGCCCACAAAAAAGTGAACCCCCGCCTCCGGCGCATCGCACAGGGTGCGGATCAGCCCCCGCGCCTGCTCACAGTAATCATCGGTGCCGTAGCCCGGGGTCTGCACCAGGTTGGTGCTTTGCAGCAAATCCAGAACCGGCTGGGCTGCGCCCTCGCCGTAATCGCATTCAAAACGGATCATGGTCTGTCCTTCTTTCGGTGTTTTGTCATGTTTTTCCATTATACGGCGAAAAGGCCCAAAAGTAAAGGCACCCCCGGGAAACCCCGGAGGTGCCGGAAAAACCAGCTTTCCGTTACCGGTTATCGGCAATGATCTTGCCCTTCTGGACCACAGTCAGAATGTTCAGGTCGTCGTCGGCCAGAATCACGTTGCCGTAACGGCCGGGAGCCAGCGTGCCGTAATCGGCATCCACACCGATGCTCCTGGCCGGGTTTTCGCTGGCGGCGCGCACGGCGCTCTCCAGCGGCACGCCCATGTCCACCACGGCGCGGCGCATACAGTCGTACAGACAGGTGGCGCTGCCCGCGATGGTGTCGGGGTGCTCGGTCAGGGTGGCGCGGGGCCCGCGCACCGTCACGGCCTGGCCGCCCAGGCTGTAAGCGCCGTCCGGCAGACCGCAGGCCATCATGCTGTCAGCGATCAGCACCACCCGGTCATCCCCAAAGGTGTTGAAGGTGAACCGGACCATGGCGGGGTGAATGTGCACACCGTCGGTGATCAGTTCCACCTCGGCGTGATCCTCCAGCGCCGCGATGATGGGCCCGGGCTCCCGGTGGGTGATGCCCGGCATGGCGTTGTACAGGTGGGTCATATGGCTGGCGCCCGCCGCAAAGGCCTCTTTGGCGGTCTCGTAGCTGGTGCAGGTGTGGGCAATGGAGATGCGCACCTCGCCCGCGCAGTCCCGGATGAAGTCCAGATTGCCGGGCTCCTCGGGGGCCACGTCCACCAGCTTGATCAGCCCGCCGCTGCGCTGCTGCAAACGGCGGAACATCGCGGCATCAGTGCCCTGCACATATTTGGGGTTCTGTGCGCCGATCTTGCGGGGGCTGATATAGGGACCTTCCATATTGATGCCCACCAGATCGGCGCCCCGGCCGTTTTTGTGGGCCGCAGCGGCGTCCATGATGCCGTTGAGAATCTCCTCGCTGAAGGTCATGGTGGCGGGGCAGATAGCGAGCACGCCTTTGCTGGCCTCAAAGTCGGCGATGGCCTGCAGCCCCGCCTCGTCGGCGTCGCAGAAGTCATGGCCCACCGCGCCGTGGAAGTGGATGTCCACCAGCCCGGGCAGGGCATAGGCGCCCTTCGCGTCCAGCACCTGCTCGCCCTCCTGGGGCGCAGCACCAAAGGCGATGCGCCCGTCCCGGATCACCAGGTCGCCGGTGCGGAAGGTGTGTTCCGGCGTGTAAATGTTTGCGTTTTTGATAATCATAGCTTTGTTACTCCCTGGAGGGAAGCTCCATCAATCCAGCCGGGACGCCGCCTCAGCGTCCAGCACGAGGGTGAAATCGGGGTGCATCTGCAAAATGGAGGCAGGCACTTCCGGCGTGACGGGGCCAAAGAAGGCCTTTTTGACGATGTCGGCCTTGCCGGCGCCGTTGGCAACCATCAGCACCTTGCGGGCCTGCATGATGGTCTTGATGCCCATGGTGTAGGCCTGTTTGGGAACCTGGTTCACATCGCCGTCAAAGAAGCGCTTGTTGGCCTCGATGGTCTCCTCGGTCAGGCTGACGCAGTGGGTGCCCAGCTCAAAGGCGGCGCCCGGCTCGTTGAAGCCGATGTGGCCGTCGTGGCCGATGCCCAGCAGCTGCAGATCCACACCGCCCAGCTGGCGGATGATCTCGTCATAATGGGCGCACTCGGCAGCGGAATCCATGTTGGTGCCGTCGGGCAGATGGATGGCCTCGGGACGGATGTTCACCAGATCAAACAGGTTCTTGTGCATGAAGGACCAGTAGCTCTCGGGATGCTCCCGGGGCAGACCACGGTACTCGTCCAGATTGACGGTGGTCACTTCGCTGAAATCCAGATCGCCCTTGTTGTACCATTCCACCAACTGCTTGTAGGTGCCCACGGGGGTGCCTCCGGTGGCCAGACCCAGAACGCAGTTGGGCTTCATGATCACCTGGGCGGAGATGATGTTGGCCGCCTTGCGGGACATATCATAATAATCGGTAGCGCGGATGATTTTCATAAAAAATTCTCCTTCCTGTGATTCCCTTGAGGAATCCCTGCTGTTTACAGTATAGCACAATCCGCAGGCGAGGAAAAGCCTTTTGCGGATTGTGGCGTCAAAAAACCGGAACAAATCCGTTTCCTGTTGCCGGCCGAAGCCTGTGCGGCCCGGCGGGGAACAAAAAGCCGCAGACGGGCATCAGCCCGCCCGCGGCGGAGGCACCGGGGGAACCAGACCCGCAGTGCGTTGTTCCGTTGGGAAAATGCCGTTACAGCATCTTCTTCAGCTCGTCGTAGACGAACTGGACCTGGGTGCCGATGACCACCTGGCAGGCATTTTTGGAGGGACGGATCACACCGGCGGCGCCGGCGGCCTTGACGGCCTTCTCGTTGACGAGGGTGGAATCCTTCACGTCCAGACGCAGACGGGTGGCGCAGAAGTCGGCGCCGGTCACGTTCTCCTTGCCGCCCACGGCAGCCAGAACGCCGGCGGCAACGGCAGTGTAGTTGTTGTTGGCCAGGGTGATCTTCTTTTCGGCCTCTTCCTCGTCCTCATCCTCACGGCCGGGGGTCTTGAGGTCGAACTTGGTGATGGCGAAGTAGAACACCAGATAGAACACCACGAAGGCGGCGATGCCCAAAGGAATGATGGTCCAGGTCTTGGCCGCAGCGGGCAGGGAAGCGGAGAAGACCAGGTCAGTCGCACCGGCGGAGAAGCAGAAGCCGGCACGGAACCCAACGTAGTAGGTGATGATGGTGAAGATGCCGTACAGAGCCGCGTACACAACATACAGCGGGAAGCACAGGAACATGAAGCCGAACTCAAACGGCTCGGTCACGCCGCAGATGAAGGCGCAGATGGCAGCGGACAGAACCAGACCGATGGCGGCCTTCTTGTTCTTGGCGGTCTTGACCATGGCCAGAGCCGCACCGGGGATACCAAACATCATGCAGGGGAAGAAGCCGGACATGTACATACCCAGGCTCCAGCCCACATCGGCGGAAGTCTCACCGGCCCAGAAGTGGCTCAGGTCGCCCAGACCGATGGTGTCGAACCAGAACACGTTGTTGAGGGCGTGATGCAGGCCGGTGGGGATGAGCAGACGGTTCAGGAAGGCATAGATGCCAGCGCCGATGCCTTCCATGCCGACGATGCCGTTGCCCAGGGCAACCAGCGCGCCGAAGATGATGGGCCAGACAAAGACCAGAATGATGGAGACCACGATGGAGACCAGGCCGGTGGCGATGGCGACAAAGCGCTTGCCGCTGAAGAAGGCCAGCCAGTCAGGCAGCTTGGTGTTCTTGAACTTGTTGTAGCAGGTCGCGCCCACGATGGCGGCCAGGATGCCGATAAAGGAGTTGCCGGCGACCTTGCTGAAGGCGATGTAATCCACGGAGCCTTCTTCCAGGGTGCGCACCGCGCCCACAACGCCGGGGCTGAGCAGCTGCTGCATCATCAGGAAGCTGACCAGACCGGCCAGACCGGCGGTGCCGTCATGGTCGTCGGACAGACCCACGGCGGCGCCAATGGCGAACAGCCATGCCATATTGTCAATCAGAGCGCCGCCTGCCTTGATGAGCAGGAAGCCGATGGTGTAAGCAACACCGCTTGTTGCGCCTTCCGCGCCCATAACGGCGGGAGCCAGCGCGTAGCCAATGCCCATCAGGATACCGCAGATGGGCAGCGCGGCGACAGGCAGCATCATTGCCTTGCCGAGCTTTTGCAGCCATTTCATCATAAGAAACATTCCTCCTGTAAAAACAGTATTCCGGGGCACAAGCACATCCCCCGGCGGACTGCCCGCCGCTCTGGTTCCGCGAAGGGGCAATCTGATGTCTTTATCTTAACATATTGTCCATAAAAAAGAAAGCGATTTTCGCCGAAATAGCAAATTGACGAAAAAATAAAAGAAATATTGGACATTCTGTTTGGGATCTTTATGAAATCTGCCGGGGAAAAACGAAATATATTTACAGAAACAATGCGGGAAAGAAATGATTCTCCCATTATTCAGCGCTTTAAAGCAAGCACGGCGGCCCGGTACTCCTGTGTGGCCCGCCGGCTTTCCCGGATTTTCTGGATGGCCTTGTTGTGGGTGAAATCGTCCAGCGGGTCGCTGCGCAAAAACGCCAGCCCCAGTTCCGGCTCCTTCACCGCCACCACGCTCACGGCCCAGGCGGCGCCCAGCCGGGTGTAGAGTGCGGGGCAGGGGGCGGCGGCGCAGGCGTCCAGCGTCAGGCGGCGGCCCTCCGGCGTGCCGGTAAAGTGGTCCAGCAGGCACACCAGGCCGAACCGGGCGGGAAACTCCTGGTCCCGGCGGGCCAGCTCCTGCAGCCGGGGAAGCCAGAAGCCGGGGTCTTTGGCCATGAACCGGCATCCCGCAGCGGTGGAGTCGCACAGGCTCCAGTTGTCGGCCAGGGGCAGAAAGTCCTCCAGCATCCGCCAGCGCTCCCCGCTGGGCAGCTTTGCGCAGCCGATCACCATGCCCCGCAGCATTCGGGTCTCAAACACCTCCGGCCCCAGCTGCGCAACCACGGCCTGCGGCCCGGCGGGGTCCCGGGCCAGCTTGGCGGCATAGCGCCGCAGCGCGGGCAGCCGGACCCCCAGCATGGGCGGGCAGCCGGGGATCAGGCGGGAGGCAAAAGCGGCGTATTCCGGTTCCGCCATGGCGCTGAGCTGTGTGATGATCTCGCTTTGGGTGGGCATTTCAGAGCTCCTTCTGGCGGGCGGCGCCGCCTTTTTGTGTCCATCTTACCACCGCCGCCGCCGTGACGCAACAAAAACGCGCCGGGCCCTGCGGCTCCGGCGCGGCGAATCAGCCTTGCTCAAACAGTTTGGGCGCGGCCTTGCAAAGGACCACGGCGGCAATGGTGGTGATGACGGCCTCGGGCACCATGTAGGTGGCGTTGTAGACGGCGCTGTACAGCCAGCAAAGGGCGTTTTCGCTCATGGAGGCAATGCCGCCAAAGCCGATCTCGCTCATCCAACTGAAGGCGTAGTCATAATCCTTCCACACAATGTAGCCCGAGAGAAAGCTGCACAGGTACCGCAGCAGGCAGACCGCAAAGGCGCTCACGCCGATGCCGGCCAGCCGGCTGCGGAAGGGCTTTGCGATGACGCCGGCCAGCCCCAGCACCGTGAAGGCCAGCAGGTAATCCAGCAGCACGCAGCCGATCTGGGCGCCCAGCGTCTGGCAGTAGGCCAGATTGTCAATGCCCTGCACAAACTGGATCAGGCTGTTCACAAAGGCGGTGAACAGGCCCCAGGCCGCGCCGTGGCGGTAGCTCATCATCAGGATGGGCAGCATGCTGACCAGCGTGATGGAGCCGCCGTGGGGCATCAGGGGAATCTGGATCATGCTCAGCACGGTGGACAGCGCAATCATCAGCGCGCCCTCCACCAGCGTGCGGGTTTTGGATCTGTGGTTCATCATTTTCAACTCCTCTTTGTTTCTGGACACAAAAACAAAGGCGCCCGCGGCAACGCGGGCGCACAAAATATGACAACAAAGGGTCAAACTTCCTACGCCGGCATTGCCCGGATCAGGTAAAGGGTACCCGGAGCCGCAGTTGCTCCGATCTCAGCCGGGGATGCCCCCCAGCGCCCCTGTTCTTATGTCTGCCTTTCAGTATAGCCTGTTTGCAAAATTTGTCAAGAGCGGCGTTGCATCGGGCGCCCTGCTCTGCTATACTGGAACAAAAGGGACCGCCCGTTCGGGGCGTCCGCGTTTGTGTTCGGGAAAGGAGCGTGTCCCGGTGAAAAATCTGTTTTCCGCTGCCAACGAGTATGCACGGCGGAGCGACTGGAAGGACTTTGCCCTTCTCAAATTCTGCCTGTGCGCCATGGGGATCATGATCGGCGCCCACATTGCGCCCCAGCATAAGCACGCCGTCACGGCGGCCGCTGCGGCGGTGTTCATCGCTACCTACATTCCGCTGATGGCCAAATTCCTCAAAATCTGGTTCCCCGACCACCAATAACCACCAAGGACGGGCCCGTTGCCAAACGAGTCCGTCCGCGCTTTTATGGATCAACCGATGGCCCACACCCCGCCGCTCAAAGGGGGCAGCGTCAGCCGCAGCGCTGTACCGCAGCGGGGCGGGGCACCGGATTCCGGCGCGGCGGTGGCAAAGATCTGCCGCGCCCCCTGCCCCGGCGCCCGGAACTCGCCCTGCGCCGTCCGGTCCTTTGTGTTGAAGGCAAAGAGCAGCGTTTCGGTACCGTCCCGGCGCACAAAGCCCAGCACGCCGGTTTCGGGGTCCTGCCCCGCCCAGGCAAAGCCGCCGTCCGCCATGGCGGGGTGCTGCGCCGCAAAGCGGTTCAGTGCCGCGCAGTATTCGTCCAGCGCCCGGTGCTGCCCCTGCCACGGCAGTGCCCAGTTGGGCTCCCGGTAGGGATCAAAGGACTCCCGCTGGCCGAACTCGGTGCCCGCAAACAGCAGGCTGCCGCCCGGCCGGGCCGCCTGCAGCAGAAGCAGCATCCGCAGCTGGGCAAACCGCTGCCCCTCGTCCCCGTACAGCCGCTCCCGGATGGCGCCCCGGGGCGGGGCGTTGTCATCGTGGCTCAAGGGGGCCAGGGTCTTTTCCTGCCCGGCGGGCGGCTGCGCATCGGCAAACCGGCCAAAGCCGCCGGTCCGCTGGCAAAAGGGAAGGGCCAGGTACGCCAGCACCGCTCCGCTCCATCCCAGGTCCCACATCAGATCGAATCCCAGCCCGCCCGCGCCGGTGGCGGCGGTGGCGCGCAGCCCGCAGGCGGTGTCCTCCGCCATGAGCAGCACCCCGGGGAACCGGGCGTGCAGCCCGGCGGTGAGGGTGCGGAAAAATTCGGCCGCCGCCTGCCCCTGACTGCGCAGCGCGCTGCCGATGGCGTCCACCCGCAGCCCGTCGCAGCCGCACTGGTACACCCAGAAGGCGGCGGAGCTCAGCAAAAAGCTGCGCACCGGCCCGCCGGACAGGTCAAACCGCAGGCTGCCCCAGTCGCTGGGACCGGCCTCCCACAGCGGCGCACCGTCAAATTCCGCCAGACGGTCGGTGTCCGGGGCAAAATGCACCGGCACAAAGTCCATGATCACCCCGATGCCCGCGCGGTGCAGCGCATGGACCAGCGCCGCAAACCCCGCCAGCCCGCCGATGCGGCCGGTGGGGGCAAAGTATCCGCTGCCCTGGTACCCCCAGCTCCCGTCAAAGGGATACTCCGCCAGCGGCAGAAACTCCACATGGGTAAAATGATGGGCCTTCACATAGGGCACCAGCGCTTCGGCCAGCTCGGGGCCGGGATAGTATCGTCCGTCCCAGTGCCGCCGCCAGCTTGCGGCGTGAACCTCATAAATGCGCGGCACGGCCGGCAATGTGCCCCGCAGCGAGGGCACCGGCGCGCCGGGGTCCGCCAGACGGGAGGCCGTGCCCGGCAGATCCTCAAACCCGAAGGCAAAGGGATCGGGCCGCAGCCGCCACACCCCGTCGGGACCCTGAATATTATATTTGTAGAGCTGCCCCGCCCGGGCCTGCCGCACCCGGCCGCGCCACAGGCCGTCCTCGCAGAACGCCAGCTCGCCGCAGCGGTAAAGGTTCCAGCCGTTCCAGTCCCCCAGCACCTGAACCCGCCGGGCGTGGGGCGCCCAGACGGTGAACCCCCAGCCGCGCCCCGGCCCGGCCGGGTGAGCCCCCAGCAGCCGGCAGGCGTCAAAGCTGATGCCGCTGTAAAAGTCCGCCACATCCGGCCGCATGGAACCCCTTCTCTCCGCTTGAATTTTTCCGGCAAATCCTGTCCAGTATAGCATGCCCGGCAGCTTGCGTAAACCCGGAAAAATTTTATAATTTGGTTGGATTCTGCCGCCAGAAAGGAATTTTTGCCATGAACTGCCGCCATCTGCGCAAAAATCTTGCCGCCCACCGCGCCGCCCTCGCCCTGTTTGCCGCCGGGCTGGCGGCGGTTGCCCTGTTCCGGGTCCTGCGGAACAGCAGCGCCGCCATGACCTGGTGGGTGGAGCGGGTTTCCATGCCCTTCAAACAGGCCGTCTCTGCGCTGGTGGACCCGCTGCCCTTCAGTTTCTGTGAGCTGGCGGCCACGCTGGCCATTCTGGCCTGCCTGATTCTGCTGGGGCGGTGCGTCTGGCTGGCCGTGCGGCGGCGTGTTTTCCGGTTTGGCACCTGGGCACTCCACACGGCCACGGTGGTGCTGTGGATCTACGCTGCGGTGTGCGCGTTGTGGGGCACCCAGTATTACGCGCCCGGCTTTGCCCGGCGGGCCGGGATGAAAACCCCGCCCCTGAGCGTGGACCATCTGGCCTGTGTGGCGGACTTCTTTGCCCGCCGGGCGGATGCCCTGGCACACGCCGTTCCCCGGGACGAAACCGGCTGCTTTGCCGTGGGAGCGCAGGAAATTCTGGACGCCTCGGGGGGCATCTATGACGCAATTGTGGAAGAATATCCCTTCCTGGAAGCTCCCGCCCGGCGTCCCAAACCGGCATTTTATTCCAAGCTCATGAGCGCGGCGGGCTTCACGGGGTACCTCTGCCCCCTGTTTGGCGAGAGCACCCTCAACGTGGACTGCCCGGCGGTGTTCCTGCCGGTGACGGTGGCCCACGAATTCAGCCACCAGCGGGGCGTTGCGGCGGAGCAGGAAGCCAACTTTGTGGGCATCCGGGCCGCCACCACCTGCGGCGACGCGGTTTACGCCTATTCCGGCTGGCTGTTCGGCTACCTGCACCTGTCCAACGCCTGGTACAGCGTGGACCCCGCCGGGGCCTCGGAACATTACCGCACGCTGAGCGAACCGGTCCGGGCGGATCTGGCGGCCAACAACGAGTACTGGGCCCGCTGGGAAGGCCCGGCCCGCGAGGCGGGGGAGAAGGTCTACACCGAATTTCTCAAGAGCTACGACCAGGAGCTGGGCATGAAGAGCTACGGCGCCTGTGTGGACCTGCTGGTGGAATATTATCTGCCGCTGGCCCAAAGCGCCGGGGACTGATCCGGCCGCACACAGCAGCATCCCCCGCCCGTGGGAACAGGCAGGGGATGCTTTTCATTTGCAGGGGGTCTGCATCCGGGCGGCGGCGCCGCCACGGGTCTGGCCGTTGCCGTGGATGATGTATTTGTAGGAGCACAGCTCCGCCAGCCCCATGGGGCCGCGGGCGTGGAGCTTCTGGGTGCTGATGCCCATCTCACACCCCAGACCGAACTCTCCGCCGTCGGTGAACCGGGTGGAGGCGTTCACATACACCGCCGCGCTGTCCACGCAGGCGGTAAAGCGGTCCGCCGCAACGGGGTCCGACGTCACAATACATTCGCTGTGATGGGTGGAATGGCGGGCAATGTGGCGGATGGCTTCGTCCACATCGTCCACCACGGCCACCGCAAGGATGTACCCCAGAAATTCGGTGTCAAAGTCCCGCTCCCCGGCGGGGGTCCCCTCAATGATGGCGGCGGCGCGGCGGTCCAGGCGCAGCTCCACGGGGGTCAGCCCCGCTGCGGCGCGGTCCTCCACCAGCGCGGCTTTCAGCCGGGGCAGAAACTCTGCCGCAATGTCCCTGTGAACCAGGCAGACCTCCTCGGCGTTGCAGACGCTGGGCCGGCTGGTCTTGGCATTCTCCACAATGCGCAGCGCCATGTCGGGGTCGGCGGCCCGGTCCACATAGACGTGGCAGATGCCGGTGCCGGTCTGGATGCAGGGGACCGTGGCGTTTTCCACACAGGCGCGGATCAGCCCGGCGCCGCCGCGGGGAATCAGCAGATCCACCAGCCCGCTGGCGGTCATCAGCTCGTTGGCGGAATCGTGGGAGGTGTCCTCAATCAGGCTCACCGCGCAGGCCGGCAGCCCGGTCCGTTCCAGGCCGCAGCGCAGCGCCTTCACAATGGCGTTGCAGCTGGCCCAGGCGTCCCGGCCGCAGCGCAGCACGCAGGCGCTGCCCGCTTTCAGGGCCAGCGCCGCCGCGTCGGAGGTGACGTTGGGCCGGCTCTCATAGATGATGGCAATTACCCCCATGGGCACGGCAGTCTTTTCGATCAGCAGCCCGTTGGGGCGCACCACCCGGTGCAGCACGGCGCCCACCGGGTCGGGCAGGGCCGCCACCTCCCGCATTCCCTTGGCCATGTCGGTCAGGCGGGAGGGCGTCAGCGCCAGGCGGTCCAGCATCACATCGCTGATGCGTCCCCGCGCGGCCTCCAGATCGGCCCGGTTGGCTTCCAGAATCTCCGGCGCCGCCTCCACCAGCGCAACGGCCATGGCTTCCAGCGCGGCGTTTTTTTCGTCGGTTCCGGCCAGCGCCAGCGGCGTGCGGGCGCTCTGGGCGGCCAGAAGAATTTCATGGGTGGTCATCGGCTCGCCTCCTTCCGGGCGCTGCGCCGTGCCAGAAACCGGGTTCCCACGGGCCTGCCCTCCACAATTTCATACAGAATGCTGGCGTGTTCGCCGTTGGCGATCACCATTTCCACCCCCGCCCCGGCGGCAATGCGGGCGGCCAGCAGCTTGGTGGCCATGCCCCCGGTGCCAAGGCCGGACCCGGCGCCCCCGGCCAGCGCCTCTATTTCGGGGGTGATTTCCTCCACCGTGTGGATCAGGGTGGCTTCCGGGTGGATGCGGGGATCGGCAGTGTACAGCCCGTCAATGTCGCTGAGCAGCACCAGAAGGTCCGCCGCCATGTACTTGGCTACAATCGCGCCCATCGTGTCGTTGTCGCCTACGGCAATTTCCTCGGTGGCCACGCTGTCGTTCTCGTTGATGATGGGGATGGTGCCCAGCTGTAACAGACGGTACAGCGTGTTTTCCAGGTTCATCAGCCGGGGTGCACTGTCAAAGTCCTCCCGGGTGACCAGAATCTGCCCCACCGTGTGGTTGTATTCGCTGAACAGCCGGTCGTAGGTATACATCAGTTCGCACTGCCCCACGCTGGCGGCGGCCTGTTTGGTGGGCATATCCTTGGGCCGGGCGATGCCCAGCTTGCCCGCGCCCATGCCGATGGCGCCGGAGGAGACCACCAGAATCTCATGCCCGGCGTTTTTCAGATCGCTGAGCACCTTGACCAGCTCCTCCACATGGCGGATGTTCATCCGTCCGCCGGGATGGGCCAGCGTGCTGGTGCCAATCTTTACAACAATGCGCATGGTTCAGCCTTTCCCCATTTCCTTTGTCTTGTCAAAGGCGGCCAGCACCGCGTCGGTCACGGCGCCCCGGAAGGCCCGTTCCTCCAGCACCCGGACCCCCTGGATGGTGGAGCCGCCGGGACTGCACACCGCGTCCTTGAGCTCCCCGGGATGCCTGCCGCTTTCCAGCACCATGCGGGCGCTGCCCAGCACCATCTGGGCCGCATATTCCTGGGCTTTGGCCCGGGGCAGCCCGGCGGCCACGCCGCCGTCCGCCAGCGCCTCAATGAACTGGTACGTCCACGCCGGGCCGCAGCCCGAGACGCAGCTTGCCGCGTCCATCAGGTTTTCCGGGATGGCATCCAGCCGCCCGGCGGGGGCCATGGCGCCCAGAAAGGCAAACATCCGGCCGTCATCCACCCCGTCAGAGCAGTACTGGATCATTCCGGCGCCCAGGGCGGCGGGGGTGTTGGGCATGATGCGGATGATGGGGTACTCCCCCCCGGCCATCTCCCGCACGCGGGCCATCGAAAGCCCCGCCGCCATGCTCACCAGCAAAAATTTGCCGCCGCGCTTTGCCAGAACCGGCGCAATGCCGGCTAGCATACCGGCCATCATCTGGGGCTTGACGCCCAGAAAAATCACATCGCAGTCCGCCGCGACGGTGTTGTTGTCGGCCGCCGCGCAGCCCAGCTCTTTGGCCAGCGCTTCCGCTTTGGCGGGCGTGCGGTTGGCCAGCGTCACATTTTCCGCCCCGGCGCCCCTGCACACGGCACGGGCAATGGCGGAACCCATATTGCCGCACCCGATGAATCCGTAACGCATGAAATTCGTCCCCTTCTATCGTGATTTGTCTTTGGAATTAGCATAATCCTATCGCACCGGGGCCGCAAAGTCAATAAAAATCGGCGACATTTTCCGTGACATTGAGGTGCGCTGCTGATATAATAAAATGAAAGACAACAAAACAAGGGGGAACTGTCATGGAATATCGTGAACTGGGCCGTACCGGCCTTCGGGTTTCGCGCCTGGGATTTGGGGGCATTCCCATCCAGCGCATCGACGAGCCGGGCACCCGCGCCATGCTCAAGGCCGCCTGCGAGGCGGGCGTCAATTACATCGACACCGCCCGCGCCTACACCGTCAGCGAGGAATGGATCGGACAGGCGCTGGAGGAGCTGGGCCTGCGGGACCGGTTTATCCTTGCCACCAAATGCCGCGCCCTGACCAAAGAGGAGATGGAATCCGAACTGGCGCAGAGCCTGAAAAACCTGCGCACCGATCATATTGAGCTGTACCAGTTCCACAACCCCAGCCTGGCGGGGCTGGAGACCATCCTTGCCCCCGGCGGCGCCATGGAGGCGCTGCTGGAGGCCAAAGCCGCCGGGGTGGTGGGACATATCGGCATCACGGCGCATCTGGCCGCCGTGTTTGAGCGTGCCCTTTCCGTAAAGGAGATCGAGACCGTCATGTTCCCCTACAATATTGTGGAGCAGCAGGGCGCTGAGCTGATTGACCGGTGCGCCGCAGCGGGCAAGGGCTTTATCGACATGAAGCCGCTGGCCGGCGGCGCCATCGAGGACGGCCGTCTTGCGCTGCGGTATGTGCTCTCCAACCCCAATGTGACGGTGGCCATTCCCGGCATGGCGGACCCCAAAGAGCTGCAGGCCAATGTGGCGGGCAGCGATGCCACCGCCCCCCTCACCCCGGAGGAGCAGGACGCCTGCCAGAAGGTGCGGGACGCGCTGGGCACCCAGTTCTGCCGCCGCTGCAACTACTGCGCCCCCTGCACAGTGGGCATCCAGATCCCCAGCTGCTTTTTGTTCCAGGGCTATCTGGACCGGTACGGCCTGGAGGGCTGGGCCCATGAGCGCTACAATACCCTGAAGGTCAAGGCCGGCGCCTGCATCGGCTGCGGCAAGTGCGAGACCCGCTGCCCCTACAATTTGCCCATCCGCGAGATGCTCAAAAAGGTGGCCGCAGATTTCGGCGAATAACCCCAACCCAAAGCCCCCGCCGGGCGGAACCCGTATGGTTCCCAACCCGGCAGGGTCTTTTGTTTTCCCCTCCGGCCCCTTGTGTTTTTGGCTTGCGGCGTGTATAATCTATTCTGTATCACTTTGTATATTGACAGGAAAAGAGGCCGCGTGCATGCGATCCAACCCGGAGCTCCATTATCTTGACAATGCCGCCACCACCATGGTGGACCCGGCGGTGGCCGATGCCATTGCCGCAGCGCTGCGCAGCTGCTGGGCCAACCCGTCCAGCTTGTATGAGCCGGCGGTACAGGTTCACGAAACCCTCTCCGCCGCCCGCGCCAAGGTGGCCAAAAGCCTCGGCTGTGCGCCCAAAGAGCTGTATTTTACCGCCTGCGGCAGCGAGAGCAACAACATCGCCATTCAGGGCGCGGCCATTCCCCGCCGGAGCTGGGGCAGCAAAATTGTGGTTTCGGGGTTCGAGCATCCCAGTGTGCAGCTGCCCGTGCGGGCGCTGCGGGACCGGGGCTTTGAGGTGGTGGAGATCCCGCCGGAATCCGACGGGCATCTCGATTTGGACCGCCTGAGCGCCGCTGTGGACAAAAACACCGTGCTGGCCTGCTGTATGGCTGTCAACAACGAGACCGGCGCAAAGCAGGACATCGCGGCGTTTTCCGCCGCCGTCAAGGCCCGCAACGACCGCTGCTTTGTCCATGTGGACGCCGTGCAGGCCTGGCTGCGCCTGCCCATCCATCTCAAAGCGCTGCCCTGCGTGGACAGTCTGTCGGTCTCGGGCCATAAGGTCCACGCGCCCAAGGGCATCGGCGCGCTGTATTTGCGGGAAAACCAGCGCCAGAACCACCGCCCGCCCTGTCTGGGCGGCCATCAGGAGCGGGGCATCCGTCCCGGCACCGAGAATGTGCCCTACGCCGTGGGCCTTGGCGTTGCCGCCGAGCAGGGCGCCCGGACGCTGCCCGCCCGCAGTGCCCACATCCGCGCCCTCAACGACCGGCTGCGCGCGGGGCTGGCGGAGCTGCCGGGCGTCACCCTCAATTCCCCGGCGGACGCCGTGCCCGAGGTGCTCAATTTCTCCACCAACTGCGTCAACAGTCAGACCATGATTGAATATCTCAGCGCCCGCCGCGTCTACGTCTCGGGCGGCTCCGCCTGCGATAAGGGCGAACCCAGCCACACCCTGATGGCCATGGGCTGCCCCGACCTGGCGGTGCGCACCGCCATCCGGGCGAGTTTCTGCGCGGACAACACCCCCGAGGATGTGGACGCTCTGCTCGCCGGCCTGCGGGACGGGCTGGCGGAGCTTCAGCATATTTGAAAAGGAAAGGTTTCCCCACACGATGAAAGAGATGATCCTCGCCTATCAGGGCGAAATGACCCTCAAGGGTCTCAACCGCAACAAATTCGAGGCCCGGCTGGCCAAGAGCATCCGCTACCGGCTGGAGGATCTGGGCCCCTTCCAGGTGACCCAGGCCCAGTCCACCGTCTTTATTGAACCCCGGGTCGACGGACTGGACATGGACGAGGCGTTCCGCCGGGTATCCAAAATTTTCGGCATCGTCAAGATGAGCCGCGCCGCCTGCTGCGACAAGGATTTTGATACCATCTGCGCCACCGCCGAGGAATACCTGGGCCAGACGCTGCGCGGCATCAGGACCTTCAAGGTGGAGGCCAAGCGCTCCGACAAGGCTTATCCCATGAAAAGCCCCGACATCTGCCGCGAGTTGGGCGCCTATCTGCTCAGCCGCCATCCCCATCTGCGGGTCAACGTCCATCAGCCGGACCTGGAGATCATGGTGGAAATCCGCGACCGGGGCGCCTATATCCACGGTCCCAAGGTGGAAGCCGCCGGCGGCCTGCCGGTGGGCAGCAGCGGCCGGGCGCTCAATCTGCTCTCGGGCGGCATCGACAGCCCGGTGGCCGCCTACTGTATGGCACGCCGCGGCCTGGCGCTGCACCACATCCATTTTGCCAGCCCGCCCTACACCAGCCTGCGCGCCAAGCTCAAGGTGCGGGCGCTGGCCCGCGAGCTGGCCGAGTACACCGGCAACTGCCAGCTCTATGTGGTGCCCTATACCAAGCCCCAGGAGTACATCCGGGACAATGCCCCCGATGTGCTTTTCACCGTTCTGATGCGGCGCAGTATGCTGCGCATCGCCAACAAAGTGGCGGCTCAGAGCGAGATGGAGGCCCTGATCACCGGCGAAAGCCTGGCCCAGGTGGCCAGCCAGACCATGGCGGCCCTGGCCTGCACCGACGCCGCCCAGGATCTGCCGGTGCTGCGCCCCCTGATCGGTATGGATAAAACCGAGATCATTTCCATTTCCCGCAAAATCGGCACCTTTGAAACGTCCATTGAACCGTACGAGGACTGCTGCACCATCTTCACCCCCGCCCATCCCAAGACCAAGCCCAGCCTGGCTGAGATCGAGGCCGCCGAGGCCGCCATGCCCGGCCTGGCCGCGCTGGAGCAGGCTGCGGCGGATCATGTGGAGAAAATCCCCATCCGCATCGGGGACGATCCTGAATTCTGATTCTTGAACAGAGGAGGGAACTGCCATGACGGCGGAAATCATCTGTGTGGGCACCGAGCTGCTTCTCGGCGATATTGTGAACACCAACGCCCAGTTTCTGAGCCGGGAACTGGCCGAGCTGGGCATCAGTGTGCTGCATCAGCACGTTATCGGGGATAACCCCGACCGGCTGCGGGAACTGGTCAGCCAGGCCAAAAGCCGCAGTGAGCTTCTGGTCTTTTCCGGCGGGCTTGGCCCCACCCAGGACGACCTGACCAAGGAAACGGTGGCCCGGGCGTTCGGCGACCCCCTGCGTTTTGACGAGGAGGAATGGCAGAAAATCCTCACCTTCTTTGCCCGCACCAACCGCACCCCCACCCCCAACAACCGCAAGCAGGCCATGGTGCCCACCCACGGACGCAAACTGCCCAACGCCCACGGCACCGCCCCCGGCGCCTGGTTTGAGGCGGACGGCTGCATTGCCGTGCTCATGCCCGGCGTCCCCCGGGAGATGAAGGCCATGTGGGCCGAGCAGATCCGCCCGGTGTTGCTGGAACGTCAAAACTGTACCATCCATTCCAAAACGCTGCGGGTGCTGGGCGGCGAGAGCAGCATCGCCAGCAAGGTGGCCGGCCTTTTTGAGAGCGATAACCCCACCGCCGCCATCTACTGCAAGACCGGGGAGAGCGAGATCCGCGTCACCGCCCGCGCCGCCACCGAGGCGGAAGCCGAGGCCGCCTGCGATGCCCGCATCCAGCAGTTCCGCCGGATTCTTGGCCCCAACGCCTACGATGTGGATGTGCCCGGGCTGGAATACACCGTGGTCCATGCGCTGCAGGCCAAGGGGCTGCACGCCGCCACGGCCGAGAGCTGCACCGGCGGTCTGGTGGCCCAGATGCTCACCAATGTGCCCGGCTCCAGCGAGGTGTTCAGCTACGGCTTTGTGACCTACGCGGAGGAGGCCAAATCCCGCCTTTTGGGAGTGGACTCGGCACTGATGGAACGGTATAACGTGGTCTCCGGCCCGGTGGCGGTGGCCATGGCCTACGGCGCGCTCCATGCTTCGGGCGCCGATCTGGCCGTGGGAATCACCGGCATTGCCGGCCCCGGCGGCGCGCTGCCCGGCAAGCCGGTGGGGACCGTCTACCTGGCCGGAGCGGACGCCCGCAGCGGCAAAGCCTGGCTCCAGCGCCTCACGCTGGGCGGCTACCGGGAACGGAGCATCATCCGCACCCGGGCAGCGCTCTACGCGCTGGACCTGCTGCGCCGCATGGCGCTGGACCTTCCCGTGGAGGAGGCTCTGGCCGTGCCCGGTCCCGATACCCCGCCCCAAACCCTTGCCATCTGATTTTTCCATGACGGCATTGCTGTAAAAGAGGTGCTTCCATGCTGCAAATTCAAATGCAGATTCTGCGTGTTTTCGGTCTGCCCTCGGCAGAAGTATCCTCCATTGTGCGCACCGCGCGGGAGGAGGGCTGCCCCAGTCTGCGCTTAAAGGAGCGGGACGGGGAGTATCTTGTCTGCATCCAGGCATCCGCCCCCACCCAGGCCATGGCTGACGAATACTGCGACCGCTGGACCCGGAAAATCCGCGACCGCTTTGGCGACGCGGTTTACGGCATGGGGGATACCACGCTGGCCCAGGCCACGTTGGATGCCCTGCTCAAAAAGCGGCGCCTGCTGGTGGCCGCCGACGAGCTGACCGGCCGGCTGCTGGGCGGCGCGCTGCGCGGGCTGGAGCACAGCGAGGCCGCCTTCGATTTCGGCACACAGACCTATTCCAGTCCCCTCAATGCCAAGCGCATCGTGGCCCCCGCCGCCCTGCTCAAAAAGTTCCCCGGCGATGTGGTGCAGGCCGCCGCCGGCCGCGCCCAGATCGCCATGGAGCTGGCGGGGGCGGACTATGCCGCCGTCTATATGCCCGCCACGGTGGGCCAGGCGCCCTTTGTGCTGCTGTGCAGCAAGCAGGGGGCTGCGGCCTGTGCCCTCAGCCCCGACCTGACCGATACCGCCATCGCCAACAACATTCTGGACCTGGTGCGCCGCCGCGCGCTGGGGTTGCATCTGAGCGGCTCCACCATCACCTTCCGCCCCGGGCGGGAGCACCCCCTGCTGCTCGTCAGCGGCGAGGGCCAGCCCCGCGCCGCCGGCACCCGGTTCACGGTGCGCCGCAAACCGGCGGCCCTGGGCAAATCCGCCGTGCCCCGCCCCGGCGCCGAGAATCCCGTCCCGGTGGGCACCATCACCTTTGAATCCCCGATCCCCGCCAGCCCCGCCCCGGCCGCTTCCAACGCCCCGGCGCAGCCGCAGGAGGAACCGCCGTCCCCCGACCCCACCGAGCTCACCACCATGGGAGCGGCGGCCGCCGCCGCGTCCCGCGCCCGCCGTGCCGTGCCGCAGGGCAGTGCTGCCGCGTCTGCGGCGGAACCGGTCCGCCCGGCGGAGGTTCCAGCCGCTCCCCAACCCCGCCCGGCGGCAAAGCCCAACCCCCAAAAACCCGCCCGGCCCCCCAAACCTGCTGCGTCGGCCCAGATCCCCAAACCCTCGCTGCTGGACGGGGAAATCCCCGATTTTTCCGCCGCGCTGGACCCGGCGGCCATGGAGGCGGCCCGCATCGCCGACGAGAAGGCCCCGCCCCGTTCTGCGGATGAGTTCCAGCGGGCGGCCAGCCGCCTGTTTGAGGAGCAGCCCGAAGAACCGGCCCGGCAGCCCGCCGCGCCGGAAAAAACCGCGTCCCCCCGCACGGTTTCCCCGCCCCGGAGCACCGGGAGCATCCACAACCGCAGCCTTGCCATGATCGAGCAGGCCGAAAAGCGCCGCCGCCGCAACGGCATCCTGGCCCTTGTGGCCGTTGCCCTTCTGCTGGTGGCCGCCGTGGCAGGCATTGCCCTGTGGCTGCGCAGCGATCTTGGCGCCGAACCGGCCTATAAGAGCTATGGGACTTCCCTCTATGACGAGGCGGCGGCGGATTACCTTGCCTCCGCCCTGGAAAAGAAGGAGGATGTGGCGGGGTATCTTGCCTACCCCGGCCAGAAAGGGATGCTGGTTTACCGTCAGGGCGCGCAGCAGCGCCCCGTGTTCCAGGCAACCAGCTATCTGGGGGCGGCCATGCCCGGCAACACCGTGCTGATCTGCGCCGAGGATTCGCTGAACAGCCTGACCGAACTGGAAACCTTCCGCAGCAACAGCGGATTTACCCTGTACCTCCCCGGCGCGGTCTACCGCTGCAAAACGGTGGCCGTCTACTATGCCGGGGAAGGGGAGGACTTTGATCCCCGGACCTTTGGGGACCTCTCCAACTATTACGACTATCTCAGCTTTACCCTGAGCCTTGAGGCCCGCAGCCTTTTTGACACCGGCGTGGTCCCCGGCGACGGGGCGAGCTTTCTCACCCTGATGGCCACCGGCGGCGACAACGGCGCCTTTGTCTGCGTCACCGGCCAGATCCTCGGGGAGGGGGAGTCTGCCAGCCTTCAGCCCTCCTCCATTGAGGAAGCCGAAAACCCGCTGCTCACGGGGGCGCAGTACCGCGCCGCCGGAAAGGAGCGTCCCGCTGCGGCGGGCATTTTCACCGGTATTTTGCAGCGCCGCGCGGCGTCCGCCCAGAGCGGGGCGGGGCAGCCGGAGTCCGGCACGGCCCCGGAGGACGGGACGGCGGCACAGTCCGGGGACAGCGATTTGCAGGCCGAGCTGGACGCCCTGTCCCAGCGCACCCAGGAGCTTCTGGCTTCGGCGGACAAGCTGATGGCGGGCCTGACCGACGTGGCGGGAAATTCCGACGCCGCCGAAACCAGCATCGGCCAGGGCGCGGAGGGAACCCTGCCGGAACAGACCGTCACGGTGGACGATGTGATTCAGGCGGCTGCCACGCCCGCGCCCACCCAGGCGCCCGCCGCGTCCCAGGCCCCCGCCGCGTCCGAAACAGCGCAGCCCACGGCGGAGCCAACCCCGCAGCCGGTGGAGACCATCAACGTCACGATGAACGGCACCGCCCGGACGATGGAGCTGGTGGAATGCCTTGCCATGATCGCCCAGAACGAGCTGGGCCCCAACGCCCCCGCCGAGGCGTACAAGGCCCAGTGCGTGGCGGCCCACTGCTGGATCATCAGCCAGAGCGGGTACCCCTCGGTGGCGGGCGTCACCCCCGGCGAGGCGGCGCTGGCCGCAGCCCGGGAGGTGGCCCATGTGCTGGTGACCTACAACGGCCAGGTCTGCTTCACCCCCTATTTTGCCTCGGCTTCCACCGGCACCGCCTCGGCGCGGGAGGTCTGGGGCAATGACCGCCCCTACCTTCAGGCGGTGGACAGCCCCTATGACCAGCAGGTTGCCACCCACTGGAACACCAACGGCGCCACCACGGGCTGTGCCCGGTTCAGCCGCCAGACGGTGCAGGACCGTGTTCTGGAAAAGATGGGGGTGGACCTCAGCAGCGTGGACCCCAGCCAGTGGTTCACCATTTTGTCCGCCAACCAGTACGGCTGGGTGGCCCAGATCCAGATCGGCCCCAACGCCAGCGGAAACGATACCTGTTCGGGCCGCTGGTTCCGCGAGGTCCTGCTGGCCGGCGCGAGCGTGGACGGCCGCAGCCTGCGCAGCCAGTGCTTTACCGTTACTTATGATTCCGGGCTGGACTGCTTTCTCTTTGACGTCTACGGCTACGGCCACGGCTGCGGCATGAGCCAGTGGGGCGCCGTCGGCTACGCCCGCAACGGCTGGGATTATGCCTCCATCCTGACCCACTATTACCCCGGCACCACGCTGACCACCTACTGAGTGGACTAACGCCCCCTTTCTCTGCGTATACTAAGCAGGGGAAGGGGGCTTTGTCATGCCGGAACAAATCGGTTCCCGCCGTGCCGTGCTCAAAAAGCGGCTGGCGGCCCTGCCGGGGCTGGACCTCGGGTTTCTCATCATCCTTCTGCTGCTGTTATGCTATGGGCTGATCATGCTCTTTTCGGCGGGCTATGCGGTGGCGCTCTACCGCCGCGGCGACGCCTACACCTACATCCGCCCCCAGCTGCTGTTTGCGGCGCTGGGGGTGGCGGCCATGTATGCCGCCAGCCTGGTGGATTACCATATCTGGCACAAGCTGGCCTGGCCCATTCTGGGGGTCTCGCTGGTGCTGCTGGTCATTGTGCTGTTCATGCCGGAATATAACGGCTGCAAGCGGTGGATCGTGCTGCCCGGCCTGGGCACCCTCCAGCCCAGCGAGATCGCCAAATTCGCCGTGGTGCTGGTCTTTTCCCATATCATCTCCCTCAACCACGACCGCATGGGCACCTTTGGCACGGGGGTGCTGCCCTTCATGCTCATCCTGGGCGTGGTGACCGTTCTCATGCTGCTGGAGCCCCATCTCTCGGGCACGCTGCTCATTCTGGGTATCGGCGCGGTGCTCATGTTTGTGGGCGGTACCGGGCTCAAATGGTTCGCCCTGGCCGGCGCGGCGGGGGCGGGGGCCATTGGCGCGGCGGTGGTTCTGCTGCCCGACCTGGTGCCCTACGCCATGGACCGGCTTTCCTCCTGGCGGGACCCCTTTGCCGACCCGCTGGGCGAGGGCCACCAGACCATCCAGAGCCTTTACGCCATCGCATCGGGCGGGGCCACGGGCCTGGGCCTGGGCAACAGCCGCCAAAAATACCTCTATGTGCCGGAGCCCCAGAATGATTTTATCTTTTCCATCCTCTGCGAGGAACTGGGCTTTGTGGGCGCGGCGCTGGTCATTCTGCTTTTTCTGCTGCTGTTCCTGCGGGGCATGAGCATCGCTGTGCGTGCGCGGGATAAGTTCGGCGCCCTGCTGGTGGTGGGGTTTGTGGTGCAGGTGGTGCTGCAGGCGGTGCTCAACATCGCGGTGGTCACCAATACCATCCCCAACACCGGCATCAGCCTGCCGTTTTTCTCCTCCGGCGGCACCAGCCTGCTCATGCTTTTGGGCGAGATGGGCATTGTGCTCTCGGTTTCCCGCCAGACCGACGCGGCCTAGCAAAAACTCCTTCCCGCTATTGAACTGTCCCGTCATTTAAGGTATAATACCCAAAAAGAACCACGATTTTTCTGCAATTTGACGGGAAGGAAACCGATGGAACAAACAACATCCACCACGCCAAAGCACCCTCTTGCACCGGCGCTGCAAATGCTGGCGGCCTTTGCCGTCACGCTGGCAGTGCTCTTTGTGCTGCTGCTGGGGGCCTGCGCCCTGCCGGGGGACCCGGTGCTGAACCACGTCTATCAATCCTCCTTTACCATCCAGCGGGAAGGGCTGTACCCCGAATATTTCGGCTTCAAGCTGTTCCAGATGGACAACTACACCGACACCGTGATGCTCTTTGAGGCCGCCGCCATGTCGGAGCGGGACCCGCTCACCGCCGCCATGACGGCCACCACCTACAATGTGGACAACTACGAGACGATGGCCGATGACCTGCAATTTTACTGTGAGCAGCGTCTGGGTCTTGCCACCGGGGCGGAAAACACCAACCCGCCGGAACTGACGCCCTTCTCCTATGCCCGATACTGGCATGGATACCTGATCTGGCTGCGGCCGCTGCTGTGCATCATGCCCATCACGGGGGTGCGGGTGGTGCAGTATCTGGTGCTGTTTGCCCTGCTGGCCGCCGTGCTTGTCCTGATGAAAAAGCGCTGCGGCACCCGCCCGACGGTATGGTTTGCCGTCAGTCAGCTGGCGGTGTCGGTCTTTTTTGTGCCGCGCCAGGTGCAGTTTTTTACCACCTTCTGCATCGCCTGTGCCGGCTGTCTCTGGGTGTTGGCCAAGCCCCGCAAGGCCGGTCAGCTCAGTGTGGCGCTGGTGGTGCTGGGCACCTGCACCGCGTTCTGTGATCTGCTGGTTACCCCCATCCTCACGCTGGGGCTGCCGGTGGCGGTCTGGCTGTGCTGTTTGCCCCAGCGCATCTGTTCGGGGCCAAAGCAGTGTCTGCCGGTCATCGGCGGCAGCCTGTGCTGGGGTGTGGGCTACGCGCTGTGCTGGGCTTCCAAATGGGTGCTGGCCACCCTCGTCACGGGGCAGGATGTCATCGGCGATGCCATCCGTCAGGCCGGGGTCCGCACCACTGCCGACACCTGGCGGGGGATGGAACTGACCTGGAGCAACATTTTTCGCTTTGTCTATGACATCCTCCATTCCCACGGCCTTTTCTGGCACTGTGTGGTGCTGGCGGTGCTCTGTGTCGCGGCGTTCTGCCTGTGCATCCGCAGCCGGGATGCCCTTCTGCGCGCCCTGCCCCTTGGGCTGACCGCCCTCATGGCGCCCGCCTGGCTGGCGCTGCTGCGCACCCACTCCATCCAGCACGGCTGGTTTACCTGGCGGGCGCTGGGCGTGACGGTCTTCGCCGGACTGGCCTTTGTCTATTATTCCTGCGGGCTCCGCGCCGGCTGGCGGCGCCTGCACAAGAAATCAGAGTGATAAAATGATGGAACAGCAAAACAATACCCCCGGACAGATGCCCCCCACTGCGCCGGAATCCCCGGTCACGGCGCCGGATGCCCCTGCTGCCGCGCCCAAAAAGCGCCGCCCGCTGTGGCAAAAACTGCTTCTGGTTTTTGTGATTGCCCTTGCGGCGCTGGTTGCGCTGGCCGCAGCCTATGTGAACGGCAAGCTGGACCTGATCCATTACAGTGACGGCACCGTGGAGGAGATGGGGACCATTGACGCCGGGGAGGACCAGGATCTGGACACCACCGGCCTGGCCCACAATGAGGAAGAAATGGTCATGCCGGAGGGGAGCCCCTTTGCCGATGACAATGTGCTCAACATCCTGCTCATCAGCACCGACGAGCGCACCGAGGCGGTGAACGACTGGGACGCCTTCACCCACCTCAACCAGCTGGATGGCACCCGCGCCACCACCGAATTCAGCGAGAACGCCCGCGCCGACAGCCTGATTCTGTGCTCCCTCAACATCGAGCAGAACACCATCAAGCTGATCTCCATCGAGCGGGCCACCGGCGTGCCTATCCTGTTGGAGGGGTACGAGGACCAGTACGACTGGATCACCCACACCTTCCGCTACGGCGGCGCAAAGCTCACCATGGACACCGTGGAGGACTGCTTCAATGTCCAGGTGGACCACTATGTGCGGTTCAATTTCAACTCCTTTGTCCAGATTGTGGACGCCGTGGGCGGTGTTGACATCCGCCTGACCGAGCAGGAGGCCAAGGCCCTCAACTGGGAGGTGCCCTCCAACTCGATGCTCATTGTGAATAAGGTGGAGCCGGGTCTGAACCATTTCGACGGATACACGGCTCTCCAGTATGCCCGCCTGCGGGCCATCGATGACGACTGGCACCGCATCCAGCGCCAGCGCACTGTCATTCAGGCGGTGCTGGACCAGGTCCAGCACGCATCCGTCGCCGAGCTCAACGACCTGCTGAACACCGTGCTGCCGCTGGTGCAGACCAATTTCACCAAATCCGAGATTGCCGCCCTCATGCTCCAGATTCCGGGATTTCTGGGCGCCACCGCCCAACAGATGTCGGTTCCGGTGCAGGGAACCTACGGGAGCCGCATCGGGATGGACAACCGCCAGATGTACGACCCCGACTGGAGCGAGAACATCCGCCTGATCCACCAGTTCCTCTATGGCCGGGACGCCACCCGGGACTGGTTTGCCACCCCCACCCCCGAGCCGGAGATTGAGGAGGACGCGGTGCTTTACGGGCAGGAGGAACCGCAGCCCGCCGCCACGGCACAGCCCGGCCCCGAACCCCGGGAACCGTCTGCCGCAGACAGCCCCGGCGGGGAATAAGAGTTTGAAGATTTTTTCATTTTCCCCGTTGACAACCCGGACGCTTTGTGATATAAATACTTTAAACCTATGAAGCAAAAGTAAAACCGCAGGCGCACGCACAGAGAGCCCCCGATGCTGGGAACGGGGCGGGAAGCGGAGCGGTACAATGGTTCGCTGAGGGCACGGGGAACGGGGCACAGCTCCCAGTATCCGCTGACGGAAGCCTCCGTTACAGGGCAGGGGAATGCTGGTTCCCCCGCAGAGTGGCCGCTGTTTGGCGGCAAGCAAGGTGGCACCACAGATTTTGATTGATCTGCCCTTGCACAGAGTTTGTTCTGTGCAGGGGCAGTTTTGTTTTCCCCGCGCACAGGGAAAGAGGGAACCTTATGAGACCGATTGTCCTGAAAGAGCGATGGCAACGCTGCAATTTGTAATGACTCACCACAAAAATACAAATTGTAATAAAGAAAGGGAAGATCACCATGAAAAAGTTTGTTGCCGTTCTGTCCGCCGCCGCCATGCTGTGCAGCCTTGCCGCCTGCGGTTCCACCGCCTCCTCCGCCGCGCCCTCCTCGGAAGCCGTCATCGGCGGCGCCGACAGCGCTACAAATCTTGTCGTGACAGACGGCGAGACCACCTCCTACAAGATTGCCATTGTCCAGCAGCTGGACCACGCCAGCCTGGATGAGATCCGCACCGCCGTCGAGGCCGAACTGGACGCCAAGGCGGCCGAGAAGGGCATTGCCATCGAATACAAGGAATTCAACGGCCAGAACGATGCCACCACCCTCAACCAGATCGGCACCCAGGTGGTGTCCGACGGCTACGATGCCGTGGTGCCCATCGCCACGCTGGCCGCCCAGTGCATGGCCAACGCCTGCGCCGATGACAAAATCCCCGTGATCTATGCCGCCATCAGCGACCCCGAGGCCGCCGACCTCACCGGCCTGGACTATGTGACCGGCACCTCCGACGCACTGAACACCCCCTTCATTCTGGACATGATGCTCACCGTCAACCCCGACGTCAAGACCGTCGGTCTGCTTTATTCCAACTCCGAAGCCAACTCCGCCACCCCCATCGCCGAGGCCAAAGCCTACCTGGATGACAAGGGCATCGCCTACATTGAGGGCACCGGCAACACCAACGACGAGATCATGAGCGCCGCCGCCAACATGGTGGGCCAGGTGGACGCCGTCTTTACCCCCACCGACAACGTGGTCATGGCTGCTGCGGCCGCCGTCTCCGAGACCCTCACCGAGGCCGGCATCCCCTTCTACACCGGCGCGGACAGCTTTGTGACCGCCGGCGCCTTCGCCACCTGCGGCGTCAACTACACCGAGCTGGGTACCTATACCGCCGACCTGGTGCTTGACGTGCTGGAAACCGGTTCCTTCCCCGAGTATCATGTGATGGACGGCGGCATCATCACCGTCAACACCGAGACCGCCGCCGCCCTGGACGTGGATTACGCCGCCTTCCGGGAGATGGCCAACACCGTGGTGGAAGTGACCACCGCCCAGTAACCGCTGCATCCCGTCTGTAAAGGAGCTTTGAGCTGTATGTTCACCGTTGCGATCGTCCAGAGCGCGCTGGAACTGGGGTTCATTTACGCCCTGGTGGCCATGGCCCTGTTCCTGAGCTTCCGCGTTCTCAATATAGCCGATATGACCACCGACGGCGCTTTCACCCTGGGCTGCGCCGTCTCCGCCACGGCGGCGGTGGCCGGGCATCCCGTTCTGGGGCTGGTTCTGGCCATGCTGGCCGGCGCCTGTGCGGGTTTTGTCACGGCGTTTCTGCAAACCCGCATGGGGGTGCCCTCCATCCTGGCGGGCATCATCACCAACACGGGGCTCTATACGGTGAACCTGGCGGTGATGGGCTTCTCCTCCAACGTGCCCATGCTGAAAACCCCCACCGTTTTTACCGCCGCCAAAGCGGCGCTGGGGGACGGCGCTCCCTATAAGCTGATCCTTGCCGCAGGCATTACCCTTGTGGTCTGCGCCGCGCTCATCGCCTTTTTGGGCACCCGGCTGGGCCTTTCCATCCGTGCCACCGGCGACAACCCCGACATGGTCCGCGCCTCCTCCATCAACACCGCCTTTACCATCACGGTGGGGCTGTGCATCTCCAATTCCATGACGGCACTCTCCGGCGCGGTGCTGGCCCAGTACCAGAAATCCGCCGATATCAACCTTGGCACCGGCATGGTGGTCATCGGTCTGGCCTCCCTCATCATCGGCGAGACCCTCTTCGGCCGCGGCGGGATGTGGATCAAGGCTGCGGCGGCGGTGGCGGGCAGCGTGATCTACCGCTTTATCATTGCCATCGCGCTGCGGGCCAACGTCCCCAGCGAGTGCCTGAAGCTGATTTCCGCCATCATCGTGGCGCTGGCCATCGCCGCGCCCTCCCTCAAAAAGAATCTGACCATGTACCGCCGCCGCACAGCGGCCCGGCAGGGAAGGGGGCGGGACCATGCTTGAGCTGAACCATATGAGCATGACCTTCAACCCCGGAACGGTCAATGAGAAAAAAGCCCTCACCGACATCAATCTGCACCTGAATCAGGGGGATTTTGCCACCATTGTGGGCTCCAACGGCGCGGGCAAGTCCACCCTGTTCAACGCCATCGCGGGCGCCTTTGTCCCCGATACCGGCACCATCACACTGGACGGCGCCGACATCACCTTCCTGCCGGATTTCCGCCGCTCCAAGGCCATCGGCCGCCTTTTCCAGGACCCCCTCAAGGGCACCGCCCCCAACATGACCATTGAGGAAAACCTTGCCCTCGCCTTTCTGCGTGCCTCCACCCATACCTCGCCCTTTTCCCGCATCACCAAAGCGGACCGGGATCTCTTCACCGAGCGTCTGGCCCAGCTGGGTCTGGGGCTGGAGGACCGCATGAAACAGCCGGTGGGCCTGCTCTCGGGCGGGCAGCGCCAGGCACTGACACTGCTCATGGCCACGCTGGTCACCCCCAAACTGCTGCTGCTGGATGAGCACACCGCCGCCCTCGACCCCGCCACGGCGGAGAAGGTGCTGGAACTCACCAAAAAGATTGTGGCCGAAAACAACATCACCTGCCTGATGATCACCCACAATATGCACGCCGCGCTGGAACTGGGCAACCGCACTCTGATGATGGACAGCGGCCGCATTGTGCTGGATGTGAGCGGCCCCGGGCGCGCCACCATGACGGTGGACGGCCTGCTGGACCGGTTCGCCAAAAATGTGGGCCGCAGTCTGGACAACGACCGCATTCTGCTCAGCAAACAGGAATCCGCCGCCGAGTAAGGCAGGCCTGCCCAAACAGAAAACCGGCTCCCTCCCGCACAGCGGCGGAAGGAGCCGGTTTTTTTCAGGGCAGCACCGCACAATTCCCTGTGCCGGTACGGCGTTGGCCGTGCAGTGCGGGGCACTGCCCCGGCATTCAAAACCCCGCCCCGGCGGCTGAGCTTTGTCAGCCGCCGGGGCGGGGCCATAAAATGGAAGCGAAAATTACTCGTACAGCGGGAACCGGGCGGTCAGATCGGCCACCGTGGCGGCCACCTGCTCTTTCTTGCCCTCAAAGTCAAAGATGCAGTCGGCGATGCAGTCGGCGATGATCTTCATCTCCTTCACGCCCATGCCGCGGGTGGTCACGGCGGGGGTGCCCAGACGCACGCCGCTGGTCACAAAGGGGCTGCGCTTCTCCCCGGGAACGGTGTTCTTGTTGGCGGTGATGTGGACCTCGTCCAGATTGTGCTCCAGCTCCTTGCCGGTGATGTTCTCATCGGTCAGGTCCACCAGCAACAGGTGGTTGTCGGTGCCGCCGGAAACCAGCTTGACGCCGCGGGCGGTCAGCGCATCGGCCATGGCGGCGGCGTTGGCCACGATGTTGCGGGCGTATTCCTTGAACTCCGGCTTGAGGGCCTCGCCAAAGCAGACCGCCTTGCCGGCAATGACGTGCTCCAGCGGTCCGCCCTGGGTGCCGGGGAAGATGGCGGAGTTGATCCGCTTGATGAGGTAGGCGTTGTTGGTCAGGATCAGGCCGCCGCGGGGTCCGCGCAGCGTCTTGTGGGTGGTGGTGGTCACCACATCGGCGTAGGGCACGGGGTTCTGGTGAACGCCGCCCGCCACCAGGCCGGCAATGTGGGCCATATCCACCATCAGCATGGCGCCGTAGCCGTGGGCGATCTCGGCCAGCTTCTCAAAGTCGATGGCGCGGGGATACGCCGAAGCGCCCGCAACCAACAGCTTGGGCCGGACCTTGGCCACCTGCTTGGCCAGCGCGTCGTAGTCGATGCGGCCGTCCTCGGCGGAAACGCCGTAGGAGACAAAGTTGTAGTTCTTGCCGCTCATGTTGGCGGGGGAGCCGTGGGTCAGATGGCCGCCCTGGGAAAGATCCATGCCCATCACGGTGTCGCCCACATTGAGCAGCGCAAAATAGACGGCCAGGTTGGCCTGTGCGCCGGAATGGGGCTGCACGTTGGCGTATTTGGCGCCAAACAGCGCGCAGGCGCGGTCAATGGCCAGCTGCTCCACCTCGTCCACAAACTGGCAGCCGCCATAGTAGCGGTGCCCGGGGTACCCTTCGGCATACTTGTTGGTGAGCACGCTGCCCATGGCGGCCATCACGGCGGGGGAAACGATGTTCTCGCTGGCAATCAGCTCAATGTTGGCGCGCTGGCGCTGCAGCTCGCGGTTCATCGCCGCGCCAAGTTCGGGGTCCTGGGCTGCCACGCAGCCGATGGTGTCCATCATGTCCTTATACATACTTTTGCTCCTCTCTGAAATCATAACCTTTATTCCACACGGGACCACAGTCCCGGGAAAACAGAATTACAGGCTTCCCTTGGTGGAAAGCACCCCGCTGATCCGGGGGTCCTGCCGGGTGGCGGCGTCCAGCGCCTTGGCAAAGGCCTTGAACATGGCCTCCAGCTTGTGGTGATCGTTTTCACCGTATAGCACCTTCAGGTGCAGGTTCATCATGGCGCTGTAAGAGACGGCATAAAAGAACTCCCGCGCCATCTCTACGTCCATGCCGCCGCAGCTCTGCCCGGCAAAGGCCGCGTCATACACCAGATAGGGCCGTCCGCCCAGGTCCACGGCGCACAGGGCCAGCGTCTCGTCCATGGGCAGCAGGCAGCTGCCATAGCGCACCAGACCCGCCTTGTCTCCCAGGGCCTGCCGGATGGCGGTGCCCAGCACAATACCGCAGTCCTCGATGGTGTGGTGGCAGTCCACGTTCAGGTCGCCCTCGCAGCGTAAGGTCAGGTCAAACAGGCCGTGGCGGGCAAAGCCGTCCAGCATATGGTCAAAAAATCCGATCCCCGTCGCAAGCTCAGCCTTGCCGGTGCCGTCCAGGCTGAGTGTGGCGGTAATGCGGGTTTCCCGCGTTTTGCGGGTCACGGTGGCGGTGCGGTTCATGGTGCGGTCTCCTCCTGTTCCGGGGTGACGGGCGCCGGCCAGTGGCTGCCGGGCACAAAATAATCGGCAAATTTGGTGGAAAGTTCCTCCCCCAGACGGGTCACGCCGCCGTAAAGATGGCGGGCGCATTCCGCCCGGATGGCCCCGGCATCCCGCCGGGCAATGGCGTCCAGCAGCAGGTCGTGTTCGGCCACAATCTCGGCAAAGTTTCCCGCCTCCACAAGATCCAGCATGCGGAACCGGGAATAGCTGTTCTGGGCGGTCTGGATCAGCTGCCAGAGCTGGTCCTTGCCGGTGGCCAGAAACCAGCATTCGTGCAGGCGGCTGTCCAGCTCATAGAAAGCGCAGGGGTCCGGGGCGTCCTGACACGCCAGACGCCGCAGTGACTCGTTGCGGGCGCGGAGCTGGGCCAGCTTTTCCCCGTTGCAGATCATGGAGTAGTCCTGCATCACGGCGCATTCCACCGCGTTGCGCAGATAAATCTGCTGGCTGATGGTGTCAAAGTCCAGCCGGGTGACCCGGGTGGACTTGTAGGGCGTGACCTCAATGAGCCCCGCGATGCGCAGCTCCTGCAAAACGCTGCGGATGGGCGTGCGGGAAACCCCGAACCGCTCGCACAGCGAATTCTCCCGCAGGGTGGCGCCGGGCTTTAACTCCAGCGACATGATCTGGCGGTAGAGCGCCTCATAGATATCGTGGCTTGACCAGGCCTGCATGGGCGGGAAATCTCCTCTCTTTAGTATACTAAAGAATATACCACCCCGGGACCCCCGCGTCAACGGACCGGGCAAATTTTTGCTGATTTTTCTTGTCAAAGAGTTTACGAATTTGCAACACATTATCGGACCCGCCGCGCTAAAATAAATGTAAACAGACTGCTCAGTGTACAGCGAAAGGACCAGACAAACATGAGCAAAATCATCGGAATTGACCTGGGCACCACCAATAGCTGTGTGGCTGTGCTGGAAGGCGGACGTCCCGTTGTCATCCCCAACGCCGAAGGCCAGCGCACCACCCCCTCGGTGGTGGCCTTTACCAAAAGCGGCGAACGTCTGGTGGGCGACCCGGCCAAGCGCCAGGCCGTGACCAATGCGCCCCGCACCATCTCCAGCATCAAGCGCAAAATGGGCAGTGATGAGCGGATTCCCATCGATGGCAAGAGCTTTTCCCCCCAGGAAATCAGCGCCATGATCCTGCAAAAGCTCAAGGCGGACGCCGAAGCCTATCTGGGGGAGCCGGTCACCCAGGCGGTCATCACGGTGCCTGCCTACTTCAATGATGCCCAGCGCCAGGCCACCAAGGATGCCGGGCGCATCGCCGGGCTGGAGGTCCGCCGCATCATCAACGAGCCCACCGCCGCCGCGCTGGCCTACGGCCTGGACAACGGCAAAACCCAAAAGGTCATGGTCTATGACCTGGGCGGCGGTACCTTTGATGTCTCGCTCATCCAGATCGGGGACGGCATTGTTCAGGTGCTGGCCACCTGCGGCGACAATCATCTGGGCGGCGACGACTTTGACGCCCGCGTGGCGGACTGGATGGTGGACAATTTTGCCGCCCAGTACCATGTGGACCTGCGCCGGGACGCCATCGCCATGCAGCGTGTGCGGGAGGAGGCGGAGAAGGCCAAGAAGGAGCTTTCCGCCGCCACCCGGACCGAGATCAACCTGCCCTTCATCACCACCGGCCCCCAGGGCCCGGTGCATCTGGAAATGACGCTGACCCGCGCCAAATTTGATGAATTGACCGCCGATCTGGTGGAGCGCACCGCGCTGCCGGTGCGCAATGCCCTGCGGGACGCCGGCCTTGCCGCCAACGACCTGGATCAGGTGCTGCTGGTGGGCGGTTCCACCCGCATTCCCGCCGTGCAGGCCAAGGTCATGCGGATGATTGACCTGGAACCCTCCAAGAGCCTCAACCCCGACGAGTGTGTGGCGCTGGGTGCCGCCGTGCAGGGCGGCCGTCTGGGCGGCGAGAGCCTGGCAGCAGGCGGTCAGGATCTGCTGCTGATGGACGTCACCCCGCTGACGCTGTCCATCGAGACGGTAGGCGGTGTGGCCACCCACCTGATTGAGCGCAACTCCACGATCCCCACGCGATATTCCAAGATTTTTACCACCGCAGCACCCTTCCAGACCACGGTGGAAATCAAGGTCCTTCAGGGCGAGCGCGAGTTTGCCCGGGACAACAAGCTGCTGGGCACCTTCACCCTCAAGGGCATCAAGCGCGCCTGGGCGGGTGTGCCCCAGATTGAGGTCACCTTTGATATTGACGCCAACGGCATTGTGACGGTCAGTGCCCGGGATATGGGGACCGGCAAGGAGCAGAGCATCACCATCTCCGGTTCCTCCAACCTCAGCGAGGAGGAGATCCGCCGCGCCATGGATGACGCCGCCATGTACGCCGGGCAGGACAAGGAGCGCCGTGCCGCCATGGAGGCCCTCAACGCCGGGGAGGCCGCCGTCTACCGTGCCAACTCCGCCCTGGGCAGCAAGGCCGGCAAGGCGCTGGACAAGGAAACCCGCAGCCGCATCAGGGACGCCAGCAAAAACCTGGAGCGCCTGACCCGCCACAAGAAGCCCGAAAAGCTCACCCCCGCCGAGGTGCAGGCCATCACGGCTGCCCGGGAGGAGCTGGAACGCCTGGACGCCGCCGTGGTCGCCCAGTGGGAAGCCGAGGAGTCCGCCCGCCCGGACAGAAAGTGAACACAAAAGACAACCGTTCAGCGTGTTGCGATTTTCGCACGCTGAACGGTTGTTTTTGTCTACTCCGGTAAGGCGTGGACCGCGCCGGGGCGGATGTTATAAGTAGCTCGGTTCCTCCCGCCGTGCGCCTGCCAGCTCGGGGTGGTCCAGCACGGCGCCGGCGCCCAGGGCCACGCAGTCCAGCGGGGCCTCGGCAATGTGGACCTCGATGCCGGTCTCGCCCTGAATCAGCCGGTCCAGCCCGCGCAGCAGCGCGCCGCCGCCCGAGAGTGTGATGCCCCGGTCAATGATGTCGCTGGAAAGCTCCGGCGGGGTGCATTCCAGGGTGTCCTTGATGGCCTCCACAATGCGCAGCAGGCTTTCGCTCATGGCCTCCCGCACTTCCTCCGACCGGATCAGGATGTCCTTGGGCAGGCCGTCCACCAGGTTGCGGCCCTTGATTTCCATGGTGGTCTCGCCCTGCTCGGGGTCGCTGGGATCGGGCGGGCAGGCGGAGCCGATTTCCAGCTTGATCTGCTCGGCGGTGCGCTCACCCACCAGCAGGTTGTATTTGCGCTTGATAAAGCTGATGATGCTGGCGTCCAGCGCGTCGCCCGCGCAGCGCACGCTGCGGGACGCCACAATGCCGGACAGCGAAATCACCGCGACCTCCGCCGTGCCGCCGCCGATGTCCACAATCATGCTGCCCACCGGTTCCGCCGTGGGCAGGCCCGCGCCGATGGCGGCGGCCATGGGCTCCTCAATAACGGTGACCTGCCGCGCGCCCGCCCGGGCCGCCGCCTGACGCACCGCCCGGCGCTCCACCTCGGTCACGCCGGAGGGCACACAGATGACCACCCGGGGCCGCACCAGAAAATGGTTGCCGCAGGCCTGCCGGATAAAGCTCTGCAACATGGCGGCGGTGATGTCAAAGTCGGCAATCACGCCGTCCTTGAGGGGCCGCACCGCCAGAATGGAGTTGGGCGCCGCGCCGATGATGGCTTTTGCCTCATGTCCCACGCAGCGCACCCGCAGTTCGTCGCTGCGGGCGTCCACGGCCACCACGCTGGGTTCCCGGATGATGATGCCGCGGCCCTTCATGTAGACCAGAGTGTTGGCGGTGCCCAGATCAATGCCGATATCTTTTGTGAACATATTGCGCAGTACCTCAATGATGTGCTGAAAAAAGTTTTGCGGTCGGTTTGCCATGGCGGTCGCTTCTCCTTTTTGCGCGGGCGCGCCCGCGCACCGTCACAGCGCGCCAAACTGCCGCAGCAGCTGGGCGGTGCGGTGAACGGGCAGGCCCATAATATTGTAATAACACCCTTCTATGCCGCTGCACCAGACGGCTGCCCGGCCCTGAATGGCGTAGGCGCCCGCCTTGTCGTAAGGCTCCGGCGTGCGCACATAGGCGAGCAGCTCCTCCTCGGGGATGGGGGCAAAGTGGACGGTTGTTGTCTCCACGGTGGCCGCCGCCTGCCCGTCCCGGCAGACGCAGACGCCGGTGTGTACCCGGTGCGCCCGGCCGGAAAGTGCCCGCAGCATTGCCACGGCGTCCGCCTCGTCCCGGGGCTTGCCGAACACAACGCCGCCGCAGTCCACCACCGTGTCGCAGCCCACCACCACGTCGCCGGGGTACTGGGCGGCCACGGCCCGCGCCTTGGCGGCGGCCAGCGCCTGCGCCAGACGGGCGGGGGTGTCCGCCGCAATTCTGCTTTCGTCTACCTCACTGGTCACCACCCGGTAATCGGGGGTGATCAGCGCCATCAGTTCCCGGCGGCGGGGGCTGCCGGAGGCAAGGATCAAAGACATGGAAGGTTTCCTTTCGCTGCTGATTATACCGCCCGCAAAGGGCGAAATGTGTTGAAAGCGCGGTCAACCCGCTTTTACTGTTTTCCCGTGGAGCCAAAGCCGCCCTCGCCGCGCGCGGTCTCGCTCAGGGCGTCCGCCTGCGCGAACGCCGCCTGCCAGACCGGCGCAATGCAGAGCTGGGCCACCCGGTCGCCGGGGGCGATGGTGCAGGGCTCGGTTCCCAGATTCACCACAGGGATTTTCAGCTCCCCGCGGTAATCGCTGTCAATCACACCCACGCCGTTGGCCATGCACAGCCCCTGCCGGATGGCCAGCCCGCTGCGGGCATACACCAGCGCCACGCAGTCCGGCCCCGGCAGCTCAATGGCCAGCCCGGTGGGCACCAGCGCCCGCTCCATGGGCGCCAGCGTCATGGGCTGTTCCAGCGCGGCCCGCAGGTCGGCCGCCGCCGCGCCCGGCGTGGCGTAAGCCGGCACCCGGGCCAGAGGAGAGAGCAGGGTGTATTTTACGGTTTTTCGTTCCATTGTGTTCCAAACCTTTCCGGGCGGCGGAGGTTACCGGCTCATATAGGATAACCCGCGGGTAAACTCGCCGTCAAATGGTTGTTTTTGTAAAATCAGATGCAGGACCTGTGCCACGCGCTCCGCCGGTTCCAGCGTGAAGGCCGCCACGGCCAGATCCACCGGCAGTTCCCCCGGCCGGTCGCCCATATAAAGGGGAACGGGATTGTAGATGGTGCGCATTCCGGCAAAGCCCGGCGCGCTGCACCGGACCGGGAAATCCCGGCCCTTGCGGTCCCGCAGCCGCCCTGCCCCGCTGCATCCCGCGCAGCCATGCAGGTTGTTCAGCGGGCAGGCGCGGGTGAGCATCAGGGGCAGATGCCCGTAACACAGCGCCGCTGTGGGCAGGTCCCCCGGCGCCACCGCCCGCATGGCGGCCACCGGCGTCTCGGGGTGCAGCAGCATCCCCCGCAGCCCCAGCCGGGCGTACTCCGCTGCGGCCAGCGGGTTGGTGATGTTCAACCCCAGCCCGCCGTACAGGGGCAGCGCCGTTTCGTAGCCCAGGTGGGCCAGGTTGTTGGCCACCGCCCCGGCAAAACCGGCGTCCTTCAGCCCGTCCAGGCGGCGGATGGTATCCGCTTCCAGGCCGCCGAAGCTGGCCCGGGGCAGTTCCAGCAGGGTTTTTCCCCGCAGCTCCGGGGGGATGGCCCCGGCCTCCCGGATGGGCACAATCAGGCAGCGGAGCTGCCCCGTCAGACTGGCGTCCGGCAGCTGGTCCGCACGCTCAAACCGTGCGGCCAGTGCGGGCACGCCGCCTGCGGGGCGTTCGGGGAACCGGGGCAGGGAACAGGGATGTACCGCCACCGGCGCGGGTTCGCTGCGCTTTTGCAGCAGCGCTTGCAGCGCGGTGCGGCGCAGCTCGTTCCATTCGCTGCCCGGCAAAAATCCCGGCTCGCCGCCCGGCAGCACCTGAATGCGGTTTGCATAAAACGGCGTGCCGCCGGTTTTGGCCAGCGCCCGCTCCATGGCGGGCAGCGGGTCCTTCTGTGCGGGCTGGGGCGCACTTTTGCTGGAAACAACGGCGTTGCGGCCCTGGGGGTCGGTGACTGTCACGCTGACGCCTTGCGGTGCAAAGCGGACGGAGAAATCCGCCGGCACCCGTTCCAGCTCCCGGCGGAACAGCTCCCGGGCTTTGGGCGTGGCGGCACGGGTGGCGGCAGCGTCCGCCTCGGTGCGCACGCCGAACATGGCCTTGCCGCTGCGCCCGGTCAGGTAACCGTCGCTGAACCCCGAGCGGGAGAAAATATCCCGCACCAGCGCCTCGTCATAGGGCCGGCCCTCCCGCGCGGCGCGGCAGGCGGCCACGGCGGCCGCCGCGTACTCCGGCGTGCGCAGCCGTCCCTCAATCTTGACGCTGGCCACCCCGGCGGCCTGCAATTCTGCCATGTGGGGGATCAGGTCCATGTCCTTCAGGCTCAGGTGACAGGCGGTTCCCGGCTGGCCGGGACGCAGGTTTCCGCCGGCGTCAAAGGGCAGGCGGCAGGGTCCTGCGCAGTCCCCCCGGTTGCCGCTGCGCCCGCCCAGAAAGGCGCTCATCATGCACTGCCCGCTCATGGACATACACATGGCGCCGTGAATAAAGACCTCGCACTCGATGGGGCTCTGGCGCACAATGTCACGGATTTCGGCAAGGCTCAGCTCCCGGGCCAGAATCGCCCGGGAATACCCCAGCTTTGCCAGCATTTTGGCGCCCTCGGGGGTGTGGATGCTCATCTGGGTGGAGCCGTGCAGCCGCAGGTCCGGGGCGATGGCCCGCACCAGCGCGGCGGCGGCCAGGTCGTCCAGAATCACCGCGTCGGCCCCCGCCCCGGCAATGGCCCGCACCGCGCCGGCCAGCCCCTCCAGCTCGTCCCCGTAGACCAGCGTGTTGAGGGTGACATGGACCGCTACCCCCCGGGCATGACAAAAGCACACCGCCTCCCGCAGGGCCTGCGGTGTGAAATTTCCGGCGCTGCGCCGGGCGTTATAGCCATCCAGCCCCAGATATACCGCGTCCGCCCCGGCAAACACCGCAGCGCGCAGCATCTCGGCATTGCCGGCGGGGGCCAGAATCTCCGGTGCCGGCATCAGCCTTCCTGGTTCAGGCGGCGGCGCAGATCGTCCACCTTCTTGCGCAGCGCGGCGTTCTCCCGCCGCAGCTCCTCGGCAGCCATCTTGGCGCTGGCGGCGTCCTCCAGGTAATCCTTGATCTGGCGGCGCATGTTGTCGGCGCTGCCGCTGGTCTTTTCCAGCTCGTCGCGGTAGCTCAGCGCCGTCATGATGGCGGCGGTGGTGATGGAAACCGAGTTGGAAGAGCTCATCAGCTCGTTTATATCCAGGTTGAGCCGCTCGGCCAGATTCTGCATATAATCCTCGCTCTCATTGGTGGAAATCACATAGCTGGACCCGCAGATGGTCAGACGTACCTTGGTTGCCATAGTTGTCTCTCCTTTGCTGTTTTGAAACGTTTCAACACTATCCCGGAATTTGTTCAAATTGGAGCAAATTGGGTAAAAATCTACCCGTATATTATAGTATAAAATCCCTGAAAGAAAAAGCCCCTTTTGTGGAAAAATGCGAAATTCCAACAATGCGGCCAAAAAGTCTTGCGTCGGGCAGCATTTTTTACTATAATATCCAGTGTGAGTCTATCTATGAACCGCAGGTTTCCCCCTTGGGCCGGCCTGAGGGCCGATCAATATATGAGGTAAGGAGAGTTTCGTTTTATTATGAAATATACCAAGAAGGAATTTGAAAAAATTCTGAAGGACAAAGTGGTCAGCGAGTGCGGCGTCACGCTGGACGTTGCCTCCGCCGATCAGATCTACCGCTGCCTGGCCATGATTACCCGCCAGATTATGTCTGACCGCCAGAAAGAGTTTCAGGCCAAGACCCTGGGCCAGGGCAAAAAGCAGGTTTACTACCTTTGCATGGAGTTCCTGATGGGCCGCAGCCTGCGCACCAGCCTGTTCAACCTGGGCCTCAACGAGGTGGCCGAGGCGGTGCTCTCCGACGCCGGCATCAAGATTGAAACCATCTATGAGCAGGAGCCCGACGCGGGCCTGGGCAACGGCGGTCTGGGCCGCCTGGCCGCCTGCTATCTGGACGGCATGGCCACCGACTGCATCCCCGGCACCGGTTATTCCATCCTTTATGAATACGGCATCTTCAAGCAGAAGATTGTGGACGGCTGGCAGCAGGAGACCGCCGACAACTGGCTGCCCGGCGGCCAGGTGTGGATCAAGTCCCACCCCGACCAGGCCCAGGAAATCCGCTTTGACGGCCAGGCCATCGAGACCTGGGAGGGCGGTTTCCATCATGTCAAGTACGAGAACTACAACTCGGTCATCGCGGTGCCCAACGATATGTATGTGGCCGGCTACGGCACGCAGGGCGTTTCCAAGCTGCGCCTGTGGCAGGCCAAGGCGCCCAGCTTTGATATGAGCAGCTTCAACGCCGGCAACTACAACACCGCCATCAGCCAGAGCGCTTCCGCTGAGCTGATTTCCAAGATCCTCTACCCCAACGACAACCATACCGAGGGCAAGATCCTGCGTCTGCGCCAGCAGTACTTCTTCTCCGCCGCTTCGGTGGCCGATATCCTCAACAACCACCTGAACCAGTACGGCACGCTGGACAATCTGCCCGACAAGGTGGCCATCCAGCTCAACGACACCCATCCCACCCTCGCCATCCCCGAGATGATGCGCATTCTGCTGGATGAGTGCAGCTATGAGTGGGACGAGGCGTTCCGCATCTGCCAGCAGGTCTTTGCCTACACCAACCACACCGTCATGAGCGAGGCTCTGGAAAAGTGGAACGTGGAGATCTTCCGCTCCACGCTGCCCCGCATCTGGCAGATTGTGCAGGAGATGGACCGCCGCTGCCGCATTGAGCTGAACAAGGCCTTCCCCGGCGATCAGGGCAAGATTGACTATATGGCCATCATCGGCGACAACCAGGTTCGCATGGCCAACATCTGCGCCTTCACCTGCCATTCCATCAACGGCGTGTCCAAGCTCCACAGTGAGATCATCAAGGACAGCGTCTTCCATGATTACTATCTCTTCAAGCCCAAGGCCTTCAAGAATGTGACCAACGGCATCGCCTATCGCCGCTGGCTGCTGGCCTCCAACCCGGGCCTGACCCATCTGCTGGAGGAGAGCATCGGCGACGGCTTCAAGCGCGACGCCTCCGAGCTGAAGAAGCTGGAAGCCTACGCCAACGATCCCGCCATGCTCCAGTCCCTGGGCGAGGTCAAGCATCAGAACAAGGTGGCCTTTGCCAACTATCTGCAAAAAGCCACCGGCCAGGTCATTGACCCCGACTCCATCTTTGACTGCCAGGTCAAGCGTATGCACGAGTACAAGCGCCAGCACCTGAACGCCATGAACATCGCGGCCGAGTACCTCTATCTCAAGGCCAACCCCAACGCCGAGTTCACCCCCAAGACCTATATCTTCGGCGCCAAGGCGGCCCCCGGCTACTATATGGCCAAGCAGATGATCCGCATGATCTGCAAGCTGGGCCAGCTCATTGACAGCGACCCCGCCGTCAAGGGCAAGCTGCGCATTGTCTATCTGGAGGACTACTGCGTGTCCCTGTCCGAGCGGCTGATGCCCGCTTCCGAAGTGTCCGAGCAGATTTCCCTGGCCGGCACCGAGGCTTCCGGCACCGGCAACATGAAGTTCATGCTCAACGGCGCGGTCACCCTGGGCACCCTGGACGGCGCCAACGTCGAGATTGCCGACGCCGCCGGTCAGGACAACGAGATCATCTTCGGTATGCTCACCCCCGAGGTCAACGCCCTCAAGGGGATGGGCTACCATCCCCAGGCCTTCATCGCCGACGACAACGTTGCCATGGCGGTGCTGGATCTGTTTGAGAGGGGCTGGAACGGGGAAAACTTCAGCGAGGTGACCTCCAACCTGCGCAACTCCGATCCCTATATGGTTCTGGCCGACTTCAAGGATTACCGCCGTGCCCAGCACACCGTGCAGGAGCTCTACCGCCAGAAGGAGACCTGGAACCGCATGAGCCTGATGAACATTGCCAATGCGGGCATCTTCTCCGCCGACCGCTCCGTCATGGATTACGCCCGCGACATCTGGGGCGCCACCCCGGTCCGCTGAGCTGCGATTGCGGTCCCCGCAGTTGAAAGATTGGTTTGATTCCGCCGCAGTGCCGGCGCCGGCCTGTTGCTGCCGGTGTTGGTTTCTGCGGCTTTTTTATACAGTTTGTTTGTATCTGTTCAATGTAAGGACTGAAATTTGTGTCAGAACAACGCTTTTTTAACTCCCGCCTGGCGGAGTACAAAACCCCCTTCGGCGCGACCCGCGCAGGGGAGAATGTTACCTGGCATCTGACCGTGCCGGAAAATCTGGGCTATGTGGACCCCCACCTGGTGCTGACCAAAGACAGGGAAGACCCGGTGCATTACCGCATGAACTTTGAGGGCCAGACCCCCGGGGTGAACCACTTTTCGTTCACGCTGGCGCCCACCACGCCGGGGCTGTACTTCTATCATTTTGACCTCTATACCGACTTCCGCAAGATTTACCGCGGCGAGAACGGCGAGGGGTACCTCACCTGGATCGACGGCGAGAGCTGGCAGCTCACCGTCTATGAACCGGATTTCCACACGCCGGACTGGATCAAATCCGGTACCATGTATCAGATCTTCCCGGACCGGTTCTGTGAAGGGGTCCCCAACAAGCCCATGCCCTTTGCGGACCGCATCTACCGGCCCGACAAGACCGGCGAGCCCTATTTCTGGCCCACCGAGCAGGATGACGGTTACCTGAACATGGACTATTTTGGCGGCGACTTCAAGGGCATCCAGCAGAAGCTGCCCTATCTTCAGGACATGGGCGTCAGCTGCATCTATCTCAACCCCATCTTTGAGGCCCACGCCAACCATCGTTACAACACCGCCAACTACCTCAAGGCCGACCCGCTTTTGGGCACCAACGAGGAATTTGCCGAGCTGTGTGCCGCCGCCGGAAAGCGGGGCATCCGCATCATCCTGGACGGTGTGTTCAGCCACACCGGATCGGATTCCGTCTATTTCAACCGGGAGGGCCGCTATGGCCCCGGCGGCGCCTACCGCGACCGCAACTCCCCCTACCGTTCCTGGTACGATTTTGACTCCGGCTATGCCTGCGGCTACCGCAGCTGGTGGGGCTTTGAGACGCTGCCCGAGGTACAGGAGGAGGACCCCTCCTATGTGGAATTTGTCTGCGGCAGGGGCGGCGTCATCGACACCTGGCTTTCGCTGGGCGCCTCCGGCTTCCGGCTGGATGTGGCCGATGAGCTGCCCGACGAGTTCATCGAGCAGATCCGTGCCGCCATCAAGGCCCACGGCGAGGATAAGCTGCTCATCGGCGAAGTGTGGGAGGACGCCACCACCAAGGAGGCCTACGGCCGCCGCCGCACCTACCTGCGGGGCAAAGGGCTGGACACCATCATGAATTATCCCTTCCGCAATGCCGCCGTGGATTTTGCCCGCGGCGCCGACGCGGCGGAAATCGGTGAGCGGATCATGACCATCTGCGAAAACTACCCCAAACCCGCGCTGGACTGTGCCATGAATTTCCTCTCCACCCACGATACCGAGCGGGGCATCACCGCCATCGCCGGGGAGCCCGCCAATGGCCGGGACCGCTACTGGCAGAGCAAGCGCCGCATTCCGCCGGATCAGATCGGCGATGCCCTGCGCAAGGTGCTGCTGGCCTACGCCATGCTGTACACCCTGCCCGGCGTGCCCTGCGTCTACTATGGCGACGAGATCGGTATGCAGGGCTACCGGGACCCCTTCAACCGTGCCTATTTTGACTGGAACTCCACCGAGCGCCGCCTGCGCGGACCGCTCTCCAACCTGGCCAAACTGCGCAAGGGCTGCGATGCCTTCCGGGGCGGTGCCATGGAACTGGTGGAAGCCGCCGGCGATGTGCTCCACTACCGCCGTGTGGGCAAAACCCAGACCGCCGAGATCATCCTAAACCGAGGCCCCCATCTGATTGCCCGCGCCGCCTTTGGCAAACAGGCCGAGGTCAACCCCGGCGGATTCACCATCCTGGTGGAGGACAATCACCCTGCCAACATCGGGTATTTCAAGGTCTATTGAGCCGCAGACCCCGGCAAACCGCATAAAATTTTCGCTGCGCCCTCCGCTGTGCATTGACAAATTGCGCCGGGGGGCGTAAATTGATACCAGAATCAAATTTCGGCTCGGCCGACAATCTGGGAGGTTTGTTATGAAAATGCGTGTTGGTATCCTTACTTCCGGCGGCGACTGCCCCGGCCTGAATGCCACCATCCGCGGCGCGGCCAAGGCGTTGTATCAGCGCATGGGGGACAAGGTGGAGATCGTCGGCATCATGAACGGCTATGACGGCCTGATCCGCGGCAATTACCGCGATATGGACCCCAGCGAGTTCTCCGGCATTCTCACGGTGGGCGGAACCATCCTGGGCACCAAGCGCACCCCCTTCAAGATGATGCGCGTGGTGGGGGACGACAAGGTTGACAAGGTTGCCGCCATGAAGAAAACCTACAAGGAAGCCAAACTGGACTGCCTGCTCTGCCTGGGCGGCAACGGCACCCACAAGAACGCCAACCTGCTCAGCCAGGAAGGCCTGAATATCATCGGCCTGCCCAAGACCATCGACAACGATATCTACGGCACCGATGTGACCTTCGGCTTCCACACCGCAGTGGACATCGCCACCGATGTCATTGACCGCATCCATACCACCGCCGGCAGCCACAGCCGCGTCATGTGCATCGAGGTCATGGGCAACAAGGCAGGCTGGCTGACCCTTTACTCCGGCATTGCAGGCGGCGCCGATATCATTCTGATCCCCGAGCACCCCTACGATATCAAAAAGGTGGCCGCCGCCGTGGAGCGCCGTGCCAAGGCGGGCAAGAATTTCTCCATCCTTGCCGTGGCCGAGGGTGCCTTCTCCACCGAGGAAGCCAAGATGAAGCGCAAGGAGTGGACCGCCAAGCGGGCCGAGGCGGGCTATACCACCGCCACCAACCGCATTGCCAAGCAGATTGAGGAGATGACCGGCGCCGAGACCCGCATCTGTGTGCCCGGCCATATGCAGCGCGGCGGCAGTCCCAGCGCCTATGACCGTGTGCTGGCTACCCAGTTCGGCACCTATGCTGCCGGCCTGGTGGCGGATGAGCATTACGGCGTCACGGTGGCCATGGTCAACAACCGGGTGACCGCCAATCCGCTGGCGGAGATCGCCGGCAAGACCCGTGGCGTGCCCGATGACTGCGACATGATGAATGTGGCCCGCTCCATGGGCATCAGCCTGGGCTGAGAACGCTCGATCAAAATTTTACAATTGGCCCCCACCTGCGATTCCTTTGCGGGCGGGGGCCTTTTTGTCTGCCGCGCCGGACTTGCCAGAAGGGAAAAAACATGGTATTCTATGCGTATCGCACAAAATAATCAAAGAATAAAAGGAAGAAACAGAAAATGTGTCCAAATCCTTCCCGGGGCAGGACCTTCCCGGCCGCGTGTATCCCGTTTGTGCGTCGGAGCCCGGCAGGGCGCGGAAGGACCTTGACAAGCAGAACATGACCTGTTAAAATATTATCAATATCCAAACCGCCCCACCGGACGGCTGGATTGTAAGAAAGGAGGCTACGCCTATGGACAGTATTTTCTGGCTCATTGCCACCGCCGCGTTCGGCGCGGTGGAGGCGGCCACCACCGCGCTGGTGTCGGTGTGGTTTGCCGTGGGCGCCGCTGCGGCGCTGCTGGTCAGCCTGTTCACCAACTCCCTTGCGGTGCAGTTCGTGGTCTTTGCGGTGGTTTCGGCCGTTGCGCTGGCCGTCATGGTTCCTGCGCTGGCCCGCCGCCGTGGGGAGCACAAGCCGCCTGTGACCAACGGCTCGCCGCTCACCATCGGCAAGCGGGGGACGGTGCTGCGCGCCATCCAGCCCGGCGAGCTGGGCCGCGTCCATGTGGACGGCCTGGACTGGCAGGCAAAATCCGAAACCCCGCTTGCCGCCGGGGAAAAATGTGAAGTGAAGGATGTGGACGGAGCGGTGCTCATCGTCGTTCCGGTCCCCGCCGAAACCCCCGCGCCCACACAGCCCGGCACAACCTGACGCCGGGCCACGAACAAAGAAAAGGAGAATTGCCATGGGAATCGTTTTAGCTGTGCTGATCGTTGTCATTCTGATCGGATTGGTTCGCTGCATCGTCATTGTTCCCCAGTCCAACGCCTATGTGACCGAGTGGCTGGGCGTCTATAAGGACACCTGGGGCGCCGGGCTGCACATCCGCACCCCCTTTGTGGAGCGGGTGGCCCGCAAGGTCAGCCTCAAGGAGGAGGCCGCCGACTTTCCCCCTCAGCCCGTCATCACCCGCGATAACGTCACCATGATGATTGACACGGTGGTGTTCTTCCAGGTGTTTGACGCCAAAGCCTATACCTACGGCGTCAACCGCCCCATTCAGGCCATCGAAAACCTCTCCGCCACGACGCTGCGTGACATCATCGGCTCCATGTCGCTGGATGAAACGCTGACCAGCCGTGACCTCATCAACACCAAGATCACCGCGAGCCTGGATGAAGCCACCGACCGCTGGGGCATCAAGGTCAACCGTGTGGAGCTGAAAAACATCGAACCCCCCGCTGAAATCCGCCAGGCGATGGAGAAGCAGATGAAGGCCGACCGCGAGAAGCGGGCCTCCATCCTGTTGGCGGAAGGCGAAAAGCAGGCTGCCATCACCCGCGCCGAGGGCGAGAAGGAATCCGCCATCCTGCGGGCCGAGGCCGTCAAGCAGCAGCGCATCCGCGAGGCTGAGGGCGAGGCCCAGGCTCTGCTCATGGTGCAGAAAGCCAAGGCGGACGCCATCCGCCTCATCAATGAAGCGCAACCCAGCAAGAATATGCTGGCCCTGCGCAGCATGGAAGCGATGGAGAAGGTGGCCGAAGGCCAGGCCACCAAGATCATCGTGCCCAGCGAGATGCAGAATCTTGCCGCCACGGTGGCCACCATCACCGAGACAGCCAAAAGCTGACCCTTACAAGTAAAGCCAGCGCCCCCGCCGGAACCCCATCCGGCGGGGGCGCTGTTTGGTGCGCCCGGTGAGCGCACGTTCTATAGGGTGAAAGTCCCGAATCCACCCGGTAGCGGGAAGGGTTAGCCAAAGGCAAGGGTGTCCGTCGTGAGGT
>SFVK01000008.1 GCA_004561545.1 bacterium | reverse complement strand
CACCGGCGAGGGCAAGCGGGTGACGGTGAATTACAGCGTGCTGGACGACGCCGGCAACATCCGCGACACCAACCTGCGCGCCAACTATGTGGCGCTGGAGGATACGGTGCTGGCGGCCATCGCCGCCATTGAGCAGGACGCGGCGGCGCATCTGGAATAACACTGGCCGCCGGGCGGCTGCGCGGGGAGCGTTGCCGCATCCGCTTTGCCGCGCAGACGGTTGCAGACATCCGGCGCACAGGTTCCCGGTTTTCCTGCGGGCAAAACCGCGTCGAAACGAACAAAACCTCCCGGAAAGCGGTCAGCTTTCCGGGAGGTTTCCTGTTGATGGGTTGTTACGGATGATTCCGCAAGGAAATCAGGCGGTCACATCCACGCCCCCGTAATTACTTGCGGGGGTTCTTGATGGCAGCCTGTGCGGCGGCCAGACGGGCGATGGGAACGCGGTAGGGAGAGCAAGAGACGTAGTCCAGGCCAACATTGTGGCAGAACTCCACGCTGGAGGGGTCGCCGCCGTGCTCGCCGCAGATGCCCAGACCCAGGTTGGGGTTGGTCTCGCGGCCGTCATGGGCAGCCATCTTGACCAGCTTGCCGACACCGGTCTGATCCAGGTGCTGGAACGGATCGCTCTCGTAGATCTTGTTGTCGTAGTAAGCGGTCAGGAACTTGGCGGCATCGTCACGGCTGAAGCCGAAGGTCATCTGGGTCAGGTCGTTGGTGCCGAAGCTGAAGAAGTCCGCTTCCCTGGCGATCTCACCGGCGGTCAGAGCGGCGCGCGGAATCTCGATCATGGTGCCGACCTCGTACTTCATGTCAACACCAGCCTCGGCGATGAGCTTGTCGGCGGTCTTGACGACGACGTCCTTGACGAACTTGAGCTCCTTGACCTCGCCCACCAGAGGAATCATGATGTGCGGGGTGATCATCTTGCCGGTCTCGGCGGAAACCTTGATGGCGGCCTTGATGACGGCGTTGGTCTGCATCTCGGCGATTTCGGGGTAGGTGACGGCCAGACGGCAGCCACGGTGACCCATCATGGGGTTGAACTCATGCAGGCTGACCACAATGTTGTTCAGTTCCTCGGTGGTCATGCCCATATCGGCAGCCAGCTCGGCAATGTCCTCCGCCTTGGTGGGCAGGAACTCATGCAGAGGCGGGTCGAGGTAGCGGATGGTCATGGGGCGGTCGCCCATGATGCGGTACATGGCGGTGAAGTCGGCCTCCTGGAAGGGCTCGACCTTGGCCAGAGCCGCCTTGCGGGCCTCTACGGTGCGGGCGCAGATCATCTCGCGCACGGCCTTGATGCGGTCCTCGGCAAAGAACATATGCTCGGTGCGGCACAGACCAATGCCCTCGGCGCCCATATCGACGGCGTTCTGCGCGTCACGCGGGTTGTCGGCGTTGGTCATGACCTTCATCTGGCGGGCAGCGTCGGCCCAGCCCATGAAGCGCTGGAAGTTGGCGTTCTCGGTGGAAGCCACGGTGGCAATCTGGCCCTCGTAGATGTTGCCGGTGGAGCCGTCAATGCTCATCCAGTCGCCCTCATGGAAGGTGTGGCCGTTGACGGTGATCACCTTGGCATCGTAGTCGATGGTGACATCGTTGTCGTTGCCGCAGCCGGAGACACAGCAGGTGCCCATGCCGCGGGCCACAACGGCGGCGTGGCTGGTCATGCCGCCGCGCACGGTCAGGATGCCCTGGGAAACCTGCATACCGACGATATCCTCGGGGCTGGTTTCCAGACGGACCAGGACGACCTTCTTCCAGGCTTCGTCCTTGACCTTCTCCTCGGCGTCCTCCGCGGAGAACACCACACGGCCGCAGGCAGATCCCGGGGAAGCGGCCAGGCCCTTGCCGATGGCCTGAGCGGCCTTGAGGGCGGCGGCGTCAAACTGGGGATGGAGCAGGGTGTCGAGCTGCTTGGGCTCAACGCGCAGAACGGCGGTGCGCTCATCGATCACGCCCTCGTCCACCAGGTCGCAGGCGATCTGCAGAGCAGCCTGGGCGGTGCGCTTGCCGTTGCGGGTCTGCAGCATGAAGAGCTTGCCATCCTCGATGGTGAACTCCATATCCTGCATATCCTTGTAGTAGCTCTCGAGGCGGTTGGCGATCTCAACGAACTGATCGTAGACCTCGGGCATCTCCTCATGCAGCTTGCTGATGGGAGAGGGGGTGCGGATGCCGGCCACGACGTCCTCGCCCTGGGCATTGATGAGGTACTCGCCCATGAGCTCCTTCTTGCCGGTGGCGGGGTTGCGGGTGAAGGCCACGCCGGTGCCGGAACGCATACCGGAGTTGCCGAACGCCATCTGCTGGACGTTGACGGCCGTGCCCCACTCGTAGGGGATCTCGTTCATCTTGCGGTAAACGTTGGCGCGGGGGTTGTCCCAGGAGCGGAAGACGGCCTTGACGGCGCCGATCAGCTGCTCTTTGGGGTCCTGGGGGAACTCGGAACCCTGCTTCTCCAGGTAGATGGCCTTGAACTCGGCCACGAGCTCCTTCAGATCCTCGGCATCCAGCTCGATGTCCTGCTTGACGCCCTTGCGCTCCTTCATGGCGTCGATGCGCTCCTCGAAGAAGCTCTTGCCCAGCTCCATGACGACGTCGGAGTACATCTGGATGAAGCGGCGGTAGCAGTCATAGGCAAAACGGGGGTTGGAGGTCTTTTTGGCCAGACCTTCCACAGCCTGATCGTTCAGGCCCAGATTCAGGATGGTATCCATCATGCCGGGCATGGACTGACGGGCGCCGGAACGGACGGAAACCAGCAGGGGGTTCTCGATATCGCCGAACTTCTTGCCGGTCTGCTCCTCCAGAATGCCCATATACTTAAAGATATCGGCCTTGATCTCCTCATTGATCTCGCGGCCGTCGGCATAATACTGGGTGCAGGCCTCGGTGGTGATGGTGAAACCCTGGGGAACAGGCATGCCGGCATGGGTCATCTCGGCCAGGCCGGCGCCCTTGCCGCCCAGAATGTTCTTCATGGTCGTCTGGTCGCCGCCGAAGGCGTCATGGCCCTCTTTGAACAGATACAGAAACTTCTTGCTCATACTTACCTCCAAATTAACGGTTTCTTCCCGGTGTGCCTCGCACACCCGCAAACAGATTCTCTCTTTTGCAAAGTCCATTATAACAGACTCTAACAGGAATTTCCAGTGGATTGTTAAAAAAATGGTGAACGAATCCGCCGAAAAAATGCCGAAAAAATCCTGCAAAACTCTTGCACTTTGACCAAAAAAGAGGTAAATTATAATGGGTGGAAAGTTGGGAAAATGTTCGCTTCCCTGTTTTGCGCTCCGCTTTGCATTGCCTGCGCGGAGTGTGTCAAGCGCCGCCCGCACCGATTCAATGGGAGGGTTTTACCATGTCCAGTGCCAAAGAGAACTATCAGGCCGCCAAAGCGGCGTTTGCAAAGACCTTTGAAAAGCATCTTGAAAATGGGGTGGAGTTCCTCAGCGACAACGTGTGGATTGACCCCGAGGTGGAGATTGCCCCCGGCGCCGTGATCCTGCCGGGGTGCATCCTGCGGGGCAAGACCGTGGTGGGCGCGGGGTGCGTCATCGGCCCCAACACCCTGCTGGAAAACACCGTGGTGGAGGCGGGCAGCACCGTCAACGCCAGCCAGTGCTATGACAGCCACCTTGGCCCCGACAACAAAATCGGGCCGTTCACCCATGTGCGCACCGGCACCGTGACGGGGGCGGGGGTCCACCTGGGCGCCTATGTGGAAACCAAAAATTCCAACTTTGCCGAGGGCAACACGGTGAGCCACCTGACCTATATCGGCGATTCCGACGTGGGCAAATACTGCAACTTCGGCTGCGGCACCGTGACCTGCAACTATGACGGCGAGGGCAAGTACCGCACCACCATCGGGGACTATGCCTTCATCGGCTGCAACACCAATCTGGTGGCCCCGGTGAAAATCGGCGACCGGGCCTTCACGGCGGCGGGCTCCACCATCTCCAAAGACGTGCCCGACGGCGCGCTGGGCATCGAGCGCGGCAAGCAGGCGGCCATCCCCGGCTGGAGCGACAAAAAGCTGGAAAAGTATGTGGCCAAAAAGGAAAAGCTGGAAGCCGAGCGGAAAAAGGGCTGAGCCGCAGCGGCAGACATCCAACAACAGAGGTATGGGAAGAATATGGGTATTTTTTCCGGCGCTTCGGGGGCAGACTGGCTGATTGCCGGTCTGGGCAACCCGGAGCAGAAATATGAGGGCACACGGCACAACACCGGCTTTGCAGCGCTGGATTATCTGGCAAAAAGCTGGTCCTGCGATGTGACCAAAGCCAAGTGGCAGGGGCTGTACGGCATTGCCGGCGTGGGCGGTCACCGGGTGGTGCTGCTCAAGCCGCTGACCTATATGAATCTGTCGGGCCAGAGCATTGGCCCGGCGGCGGCGTTTTACAAGATCCCCCGCAACCACATTATTGTGCTGTGCGACGACATTGCCCAGCAGCCCGGGCACATCCGCATCCGGCCCACCGGCTCGGCGGGCGGGCACAACGGGCTCAAGAGCATCATTGCCTGCACCGGGGGCGAGGATTTTAACCGCATCCGCATCGGCGTGGGGGCAAAGCCCCGGCCGGACTACGACCTGGCCGACTGGGTGCTGGGGCGGTTCCCGGCGCAGGATGCCGAGCTGGTGGCCGGGCGCCTGCCCGACGTGGAAAGCGCCTGCCGCCTGATGATGGACGGCAGGCTGGCGGAGGCTCAGAACCGGTACAACCACTGACAAAAGAACGCCGGGTCAGGCCCCAGCCCGATCCGGCGTTTGGATTGCTCAGGATTTGGCCAAGCGGCGCTCAAAGCGCTGCACCGCCAGTGCATAGAGTCCGTAGCAGACGGCGGCGGTGACGCACCACAGAAGGACGAACCCGCCCCAGCCCTGGATGGCGGGCAGAAGCTCCAGCACCATGGGGTGGGCCAGATACAGCCAAAAGCTGCCGGCGCTCAGCAAATCCAGCGCCCGAACGGCCCGGAGCGGCAGGTCTGCGGGCGGGCACTGGGCGGCCAGCAGCACCAGCACGGTAAAGACGCATTCATAGGCGCAGCGGTCAAACCCCAGCAGCGCCGCCAGCAGGATGCAGAACGCGCCGTAGAAAAACTGGCGGTTCTCCCGCACGGCGGCGAAGGCGGCCATGCCAAAGACAAAGCAGTAGAGGGTCATCAGGGGATTCTGGGCGCTGAACTGGCTGATGTTGGCGCTTTCGGGCCAGCCGGACAGGCGGGATTCCACCCACCGTCCCAGAAATCCCTTGCCCGCCAGACAGACCAGCAGCACGGCGAAGGCGCCCCGGAACCGGCGGCAGAGCCTGTAAAGGAACGGCGCAATCAGATAGAAAAAGGCGAAGGAGCTCATGGTCCACAGCACATTGCGGTTGTTCCAGAGCATCCAGTCCTCACTGGGGAGCCACATCTGCAGGAAAAAGACATAGCGCAGATACCGCGGGCCGCAAGGGCCGGTGAACACCTGGGCGGCCGGCATCCCGCCGGCAAGGCAGCGCACCGCGTCAAAGACCCACCGGATGGCCAGAACCAGCCAGTAAAGCGGCAGAATGCGCCGGGCACGGCGCTTATAATACGGCAGGGGGGCGTCATCGCGGGCCAGGCTGGCGGCGGTGAGAAACCCGCTGAGGACAAAGAACAGCTCCACGCCCCGCGCCCCCACGGCAAGCTGCTGGCCCAGGCCGGCTTTCTGACCGGTGTGGACCGCCAGCACCATGGCGGCGGCCAGCACCCGCAGCAGGTCCATGGCGGGATTTTTCTGCTTGGTCATTCTGCGGTCCCCTTCCCTTTTGGACATTTGATTTCAGTATAACACGCGGCGCCTTTGTGCGCAAGGCAACAGGAGCGATCATGTTCGATTCACTTTTTACCGCCACGGCAGAATACCGGCGGCTGACCCACGCCCTTTCGGGCAAGGGGGCCTGCGCCCTTTTCGGGCTGCCCGGCGCGGGCCGGGCCCAGGTATACGCGGCGCTGTGCCGCAGCATGGGCAAACCACTGTGCATTGTCACCCCCGGCGAGGCGGAGGCCACCCGTTTTGCCGCCGACCTGAACACGCTGGGCATTGCGGCGGCGGTGTTCCCGGCGCGGGACTATGTGCTGCGGCCCATCGAGGGGGCCTCCCGGGAATACGAATACCGCCGTCTGGCGGTGCTGGGCAGCCTGGTGGGCGGGCGGCTTTCGGCCGTCTGCGTGCCGGTGGAGGCTCTGAGCCAGTACACCGTCCCCCGGGAGGATTTCTGTGCCGGGACCCGGACCATCCGCCCCGGGGACACCCTTCCCCGGCAGGAGCTGCTGGACCTGCTGTTCCGCGCCGGGTACGCCCGCCGGGCGCAGGTGGACGGGCCGGGGCAGTTCTCGGTGCGCGGCGACATTGTGGACCTCTACGCCCCCGACATGGCGGCCCCCGTGCGCATGGAGTTCTGGGGCGACGAGGTGGACAGCCTGAACACCTTTGACCTTTCCACCCAGCGCCGGGAGGACCCGGTGGAAAAGCTCTATGTCAGCCCGGCGCGGGAGGTACTGCTGGGGTCCCCGGCCGGGGCGGCGGAGCTGCTCCGGGGGTTCCTGGCCAAACAGCGGGGCCGCAAAAAAACCGCGCTGGCCGGCTGTATGGCCGCCGACCTGGACCTGCTGGACGGCGGCGCGCTGCCGGTCAACCTGGACAAATATCTGGCGGTGCGGTATCCCCGCCCCGCCACCATTCTGGATTATTTTGAGGACCCCATTCTGGTGGCGGAGGAACCCGCCTCGCTGCGGGAGGCGGACCGCGCGGCGGCCTACCGCCGGGATGAGGAGCTAAAAGGCCTGCTGGAGGACGGCGTGCTCTGCGCGGGGCTGGACGGCCTGTACGCCGATGCGGGGTATCTGTGGACCCGGACGGGGCGGTACCGCACGGTCTGCGCCGAAAATTTTGCCCGCAGTATGCCGGACCAGCCGCTGAAAGACGTCATCAACGCCCCCGCCCACACGCTGCCCGCCTGGAACGGCGAGGTGGCTTCCCTGCTGGACGATTTGAAACCACTGTGCGACGGCGGCTACACCGTAACGCTGCTGGCGGGTACCGAGCGCGCCGCGGCGGGGCTCTGCCGCGATCTGCGGGACAAAGGCCTGACCGTGACCTCCGATGCCGCCGCGCCCGCCGCGCCGGGTCTGGTGCAGGTACTGCCGGGGCATCTGTCCGCCGGGTGCCAGTTCCCCTTTGCCCGCTATGCGGTTCTGACGGGGCGGGCCCTTGGCGAGAGCGGCACCGCCCGCCAGAAGAAGCGCAAAAAGGCAAAGGACGCCCTGAACAGCCTGACCGAGATCACCCCCGGGGATCTGGTGGTTCACCAGAACCACGGCATCGGCCGGTACGCCGGCATCCAGCGCATGGCGGTGCAGGGCGTGACCAAGGATTATCTGCGCATCGAGTATGACAAAAAGGATGTGCTCTATGTCCCTGTCACCCAGCTGGACCTTCTGTCCCGCTACACGGCGCCGGGGGATTCCGACAACGTCAAGCTGAGCCGTCTGGGCGGGGGCGAGTGGACCAGGACCCGGCGCAAGGTCAAGGCCGCCACCGAGGCGATGGCCAAAGAGCTGATTGAGCTGTACGCCCGGCGCAAGCAGGCGGCGGGCTATGCCTTCCCGCCGGACGACACCTGGCAGGGGGATTTTGAGCAGCGCTTTCCCTATGAGGAGACCCCCGACCAGCTGACCTGTGCCGCCGAGATCAAGCACGACATGGAACAGCCCTGGCCGATGGACCGGCTGCTCTGCGGCGACGTGGGCGTGGGCAAAACCGAGGTGGCGCTGCGGGCCGCCTTCAAGTGCGTCATGGGCGGCAAGCAGTGCGCCATTCTGGCCCCCACCACCATTCTGGCGTGGCAGCATTTCAACACGGCCACCGCCCGGATGGAGGCGTTCCCCATCCGCATCGGGCTGCTGTCCCGTTACCGCAGCGCCCGGGAACAGAAGGAGACGATTCGCGGGCTGAAGGACGGCACGGTGGACATTGTGGTGGGCACCCACCGGCTGCTGTCGGACGACGTGAAGTTCCGCGACCTGGGGCTGGTCATCATTGACGAGGAGCAGCGGTTCGGCGTCAAGCACAAGGAAAAGCTCAAGGAAAACTTTATTGGCGTGGATATGCTGACCCTGAGCGCCACCCCCATTCCCCGCACGCTGAACATGGCGCTCTCGGGCATCCGGGACATGAGCACCATTGAGCAGCCGCCCTTTGAGCGCCAGCCCATCGAGACCTATGTGCTGGAATACGACGAGGGCATTGTGGCCGAGGCGATCCGCCGGGAGCTGGGCCGGGGCGGGCAGGTCTATTACCTGCACAACCGGGTGGAGACCATCGAGCAGTGCGCCGCCCGGGTGGGCAAGCTGGTGCCGGGGGCGCGCATCGGCATTGCCCACGGCAAGATGACCGAGGAACAGATTTCCTCGGTGTGGCAGCAGCTGCTGGACAACGAGATTGACGTGCTGGTCTGCACCACCCTGATCGAGACCGGCGTGGACGTGCGCAACTGCAACACTTTGATCATCGAGAATGCCGACCGGATGGGGCTGTCCCAGCTGTACCAGATCCGCGGGCGGGTGGGGCGGTCCAACCGCAAGGCCTACGCCTACTTCACCTTCCAGCGGGACAAGGTGCTGACCGAGGTGGCGGCCAAGCGGCTTTCGGCCATCCGGGAGTTCACCAGTTTCGGGTCGGGGTTCCGCATCGCCATGCGGGATCTCCAGATCCGCGGCGCGGGCAGCCTTTTGGGGCACAGCCAGCACGGACACATGGAGGCGGTGGGCTATGAGCTGTATGTGAAGATGCTCAACCAGGCCATCGCCGCCGCCAAAGGCGAGGCCCCGCCGCCGGACAAGAGCGACTGCCTGGTGGACATTACAGTGGACGCCTATCTGCCGGAGGAATACATCCCCGACGCGCCGGGGCGCATCGAGGCGTACAAGCGGATTGCGGCCATCACCAACCGGGAGGACGCCGGGGACGTGCTGGATGAGCTGATTGACCGGTACGGCGACCCGCCCCGCAGCGTGCAGGGGCTGGTGGACATCTCGCTGGTGCGGGTCACGGCGGCCCGGGCCGGCGTGGAGGAGATTGTGCAGAAGGGCGAAAACCTGATCCTGTACTCCAACGTCATCGGGCCCCGGCAGCTGGGCGCGCTCATGGACGCCATGCCCCACCGGGTGCTGTACAACGCGGTGGCACGGCCGTATATCAGCCTGCATGTGCTGCGCGGCGAGGACCCGCTGACGATTCTGCGCGATGCGGTGGCGCTGCTGCCGGGGGCGTGAGGTTTTACGGGGGATTTTCCAGCCTTTTTGAAAAAAAGGCTTCGGCGAAAAAACTTCAAACAGACAAAAGAAAAGACAGGCAGGGCATCCGCGAAGGGGCGGAAGGCTCTGCCTGTTTTGATGGTTGGGACAGAATTACAGCGCGGCGGGGACGGCGGTCTCCACCTGGGGGGCGCCGCCGGCCAGCTCCTCGGCGGTGACGGGGCGGGGGGCGGCCGGCTTTTCCAGCCGCTCGCGGGCCACGGCCAGCATCAGCTTGATGCGGTTTTCCTGGTTGACCCGGGTGGCGCTGGGGTCATAGTCCACGGGGGTGATGTTCGCCTCGGGGTAGCGGGCGCGGATCTGGTTGATCATGCCCTTGCCCACAATGTGGTTGGGCAGGCAGCCGAAAGGCTGGGCGCACACAATGTTGCCATAGCCGCCCTCCACCAGCTCAATCATCTCGGCGGTGAGCAGCCAGCCCTCCCCCATCTTGGCGCCCAGCGAAATGATGCCGCCGGGCTTTTCCATCAGTTCCCGGAAGGAGCCTGGGGCATAGAACCCGTTTTTGCGCATGGCGTCGTTCATGGCGCAGCCGATGGAATCCAGCCAGCTCAGCAGCTTGTCTGCGCCGCCGGCCACCAGATGGTTGCCGCCGTAGAGCTGGACGTCCAGCGTCATATTGGCGATGCAGTATTCCACAAAGCCCATCAGGCCGGGCAGGTTCACCTCGCAGTCCTGGCTTTCCAGGAACTTTTCCAGGTCGTTGTTGCCCAAAGGCGAATATTTGACGTAGATTTCTCCCACCACGCCGACCTTGACCTTGGGAACCCGGGTGACGGGCACCGAGGCGTAGGAGGCGCAGATCACCGCGAACTGGCGCTTCATGTCGTGGGCGTTGTAGTTGATGCCGGCGTGCATCCACCCCTGAATGACGCTGATCCACTTTTCGGTCAGGGCGTCTGCGGAGCCGGGGTTGTTCTCATAGGGTTTTGTCTGGCTGCGCAGCGCAACCAGCAGGTCGCCGTAAAAGATGCAGGCAATCACCTTGCGCAGCAGCGGCAGGGTCAGGGGCAGGCCGCTGTCCTTTTCCAGACCCGAAAAATTCAGCGACGCAACGGGGATATTGCCGTATCCTGCCTTGACCAGCGCCTTGCGCAGCAGCTTGATGTAGTTGGATGCGCGGCAGCCGCCGCCCGTCTGGGTGATGAGCAGCGCCGTATGGTCCAGGTCATACTTGCCGGAGTTGAGGGCGTCGATAAACTGGCCGATGACCAGCAGCGCCGGGTAGCAGGTGTCGTTATGGACATATTTGAGGCCCAGCTGGGCCACCTCGCTGCCGCAGTTGCCCAGAACCTCCACATGATACCCCTCGCATTCCAGCGCGGCCTGCATCAACCGGAACTGGGTCACGGCCATGTTGGGGATCAGGATCGTGTGGGTTTTGACCATGTCCTTGGTAAAATTGGGGGTCATATATTCCATAGTAGTCTGCCTCACAAACAGGGTTGAATCACCGGGCGGGCTTCTCCTCGCTGCGCTCATCCAGCGCGGCAAAGAGGCTGCGCAGCCGGATGTTGACCGCGCCCAGGTTGGTGATCTCGTCGATCTTGAGCTGGGTGTAGAGCTTGCCGCCCTCCTGAAGAATCTCCCGGGTTTCGTCGGTGGTGATGGCGTCCAGCCCGCAGCCGAAGCTCACCAGCTGCACCAGGTCCATATCGGGCTGGGTGGTGCAGTATTTGGCGGCGGCGTACAGGCGGCTGTGGTAGGTCCACTGGTTGAGCACGGCGGTGGGGAATTTTTCCTCATAGCAGCTCACCGCGTCCTCGGTCACAACGGCGGCGCCCTGGCGGATGATGAGCTTGTCGATGCCGTGGTTCACCTCGGGGTCCACATGGTAGGGGCGGCCCGCCAGCACCACAATGCGGCGGTGCTCGGCGCGGGCGCGGGCGATGATCTCGGCGCCCTTGGTGCGCACCTGGGTCATGTGGCGCTCGTACTCGTCATAGGCGGCGTCGATGGCGGCGCGGACCTCCCGGGCCGGGATGCCGGGGAAATACTGTTCCAGAATGGCCGGGAAGCGCCTGGTGAAGTCCTTGCGGCGGGAAAGGTTGATGTAATCGTAGATGAATTTGGTGCCCTTGAGCTCGGGGCAGTTGCCCTCCAGAACCTCGGGATAGTAGGCGACGACGGGGCAGTTATAGTGGTTGTCGCCCAGGTTTTCATCCACGTTGTAGCTCATGCAGGGGTAGAAGATGGCATCCACCCCCATGTCGCACAGCGCGGCAATGTGGCCGTGGCTGAGCTTGGCGGGGAAACAGGCGGTGTCGCTGGGGATAGTTGCCTGGCCCTTCTGATAGAGCGCCCGGTCCGAGACGGGGCTGACCCGCACGGTGAAGCCCAGCCTGGTAAAAAATGTATGCCAGAAGGGCAGCAGCTCATACATATTCAGGCACAGCGGAATGCCGATGGTGCCCCGGGGACCATTCTCCAACGGCTGGTAGCTCTGCAGCAGGCGGAGCTTGTAAGCGTAAAGGTCCAGATCCTCGTTGGTGGCCTTGCCGGTCACCGGCTTGTCGCACCGGTTGCCCGAAATGTACCGCCTGCCGTCGGCAAAGACGTTGACGGTGAGCTGGCAGTGGTTGCCGCAGCCGCCGCACGGGACGGTGCTGACCTTCTGGGTGAAGGCTTCCAGCTCGGCGCGGGTCAGCACGGTGCTGCGGGCGCCGGGCCTGGCGTGGGCCTTGCCGTAAAGCGCCGCGCCGTAGGCGCCCATCAGCCCGGCGATATCGGGCCGGATGACGTTGACGCCCATCTCCTTCTCAAAGGCGCGGAGCACCGCTTCATTATAGAAGGTACCGCCCTGAACCACAATGTTGCGGCCCAGTTCCTCGGGGCTGGAGGCGCGGATGACCTTGTACAGCGCGTTCTTGACCACCGAGATGGAGAGCCCGGCGCTGATGTTCTCGATGGAGGCGCCGTCCTTCTGGGCCTGCTTGACGCTGGAGTTCATAAAGACGGTGCAGCGGCTGCCCAGGTCCACCGGGCGGTCGGCAAACAGGCCCAGGGCGGCAAACTCCTTGACGTTATAGCCCAGCGCCTGGGCGAAGGTCTGCAAAAAGCTGCCGCAGCCGGAGGAACACGCCTCGTTGAGGAAGATGTTGCTGATGGCGCCGTCCTCAATCTTGAAGCACTTCATATCCTGGCCGCCGATGTCAATGATGAAATCCACGTCGGGCATAAAATGCTTGGCGGCGGTGAAATGGGCCACCGTCTCCACCAGACCGCGGTCACAATGGAAGGCGTTTTTGACCAGCTCCTCGCCGTAGCCGGTGGTGGTCACGCTGGCAATTTCCAGGTTGGGGTGCTTCTCGTACAGGTGTAGCAGCGTCTGGCGCACCAGCGGCAGCGGGTTGCCCAGGTTAGGCTGGTAGCTGGTAAAGAGAATGTTCTCGTTGTCGTCCATCACCACCAGCTTGATGGTGGTGGAACCCGAGTCAATGCCGATATGGACCGGGCCGCAGCCGGCGCCAAACGGCACGCAGGGCACGCTGGCCTTCATATGGCGGGCGTGGAATTCCTCATACTCCTCCTTGCGCTCAAACAGCGGAGGCAGGCTCACATAGGTGGCTTTGGCGCTGTAAGCGTCCAGACGGCGGGCCACCTCCTCCAGGTCGCACGCCTCATCGGCGTAGTAGGCCGCGCCCAGCGCCACATAGAGCAGGCTGTTTTCGGGGCAGACGCCCTTGACCTGGAGCGTCTCGTCAAAGCTCTTGCGCAGCACGGTGGAGAAGGTCAGCGGGCCGCCCAGATAGAGCACCTTGCCCTGAATGGGCCGGCCCTGGGCCAGCCCCGCGATGGTCTGGTTGACCACCGCCTGATAGATGGAGGCAGCGATGTCCCCCGCCTGAGCGCCCTGGTTGATGAGGGGCTGAATGTCGCTCTTGGCAAAAACGCCGCAGCGGGAGGCAATGGTGTAGGTCCGCTGCGCAGTCTGGGCGGCCTTGTCCATCTCATCGGCGGACATTTTGAGCAGGGTGGCCATCTGATCGATGAAGGCGCCGGTGCCGCCGGCGCAGCTTCCGTTCATGCGGACCTCGGTGCCGTTGGTGAGGAAGAGGATCTTGGCGTCCTCGCCGCCCAGCTCAATGATGCAGTCGGTGCCGGGCGCCAGGCGGTTGGCCGCCACACGGGTGGCGAACACCTCCTGCACAAAGGGCACCTGGCAGCCGTCCGCCAGCCCCATGCCGGCGGAACCGGAGATGGCCAGCAGCGCCCGGCCGCCGGGAAGATACTCCTTGGCCACGCGGGTGAGCAGCTCCCTGCCCTTTTCCAGAATATGGCTGTAATGGCGCTCATAGGTGGAATAGACGATGCAGTCCGCGTCGTCCAGCACAACACATTTAATGGTGGTGGAACCAATGTCCAAGCCGACTCTCATGGGGCAACCTCCCGGGTGGTGAAGCAAAAAACAAAGTTGAAACAATCAAGTTATTGTAACTCTTTGGGACAAAAAATGCAACCTTTTTGCCCTGGGCAAAATGTCCGAAGCATCCGCATCTTAAGATAGCATAAAGATTTGAAAGATTTTTGAACGAAAGGCCATTTTTCCCCGCCCATCCACATTTTTCGGCGCCGTGCTGGACTTCCCCGGGCAAAAGTGATATAATTTTGTCTGTTTTATGGGTTTTGGGAGGAGGATTGTTATGGCTTGTCTGCTGCTTCCCATCATTTATCTGGCGTTCATCAGCCTGGGCCTGCCCGACTCGCTGCTGGGCGCGGCGTGGCCCAGTATGTACCCGGCGCTGGGGGTGCCGCTGTCCTGGGCGGGCGGCATTTCCACCATCATCTCGGTGGGTACCGTCATCTCCGCTCTGGCCAGTGACCGGCTCACCGGGGCGCTGGGCACGGGGAAGGTGACCGCCCTCAGCGTCGCCATGACGGCGGCGGCGCTGCTGGGGTTTTCCTGTTCCACGGCCTACTGGCAGCTCTGCCTGTGGGGTATTCCCTACGGGCTGGGCGCGGGCAGCGTGGATGCCGCGCTGAACAACTATGTCTCGCTGCACTACAAGAGCCGCCACATGAGCTGGCTGCACTGTATGTGGGGCGTGGGGGCCAGCGTGGGGCCGATGATTATGGCCCGGGCACTGGCGGGGCCGGGGTGGACGGCCGGCTACCGCACCATCGCCCTGCTGCAGGCAGCGCTCACTGCCGTTCTGGTACTGAGCCTGCCGCTGTGGAAGCGCCCTCAGGACAGCGCGGACGGCGAGGGTTTTACCCCCGAGCACCGCTCCCTGCCGGAGCTGATGAAGATTCCCGGCGTGCCCCAGGTCATGGTCTGCTTTTTCTGCTACTGCGCGCTGGAGTCCACGGCCGGGCTGTGGGCGGCAAGTTACTGCACGCTGGTGCGGGGTATTGACGCCGCCACCGCCGCAAGCTGGGCAAGCCTGTTTTATCTGGGCATCACGGGGGGACGGTTTGTCTGCGGTTTTCTGACCATGAAGATGAGCGACCGCAGCATGATCCGTCTGGGCCAGTGCGTGATCGCTGCGGGGCTGGTTCTGATCCTGCTGGGGGCGGGGGACGACATTCTGTTTGGCGGGCTGATTTTGCTGGGGGTGGGCTGTGCGCCCATCTACCCCTGCATCATCCACGAGACACCGCAAAATTTTGGCCGGGCGCTGAGCATGGCGCTGACCGGCGTGCAGATGGCGGCCGCCTATGTGGGCAACTGCCTGATGCCGCCGCTGTTCGGGCTGCTGGCCCAGAGCATCAGCCCGGCGCTGTATCCCTGGTTCCTGGCGGCGCTGCTGGCGGTGATGGCCGCCATGTCGGAAGCGCTGCACCGCAAAACCGCCGGATGCACATGATGCGCATGATGCGCATGATGCGCATAAGGAAAAAGAGGAAGCGCCGCAGGGTGCTTCCTCTTTTTGCAGGGTTCAGTTGAGCGTCTTGCCGAAAAATTCCAGCTCGGGGCGGATGGTGGACATCAGGTCGTCGAACTGGTCGGGGGTCAGGCTCTGGGCGCCGTCGCTTTTGGCGCGGGCGGGATCATTGTGGACCTCAATCATCAGGCCGTCGGCTCCCACAGCCACCGCCGCTTTGGCCAGGCTGGGCACCATGAAGGCAATGCCCGCCGCGTGGCTGGGGTCAATGACCACCGGCAGATGGGTCATCTTTTTGAGCATGGGCACGGCGGAGATATCCAGCGTGTTGCGCATACTGGTCTCAAAGGTGCGGATGCCGCGCTCGCAGAGCACCACGTTGGGGTTGCCCTCCGCCATGATATACTCGGCGCTCATGACGAACTCTTCCAGCGTGGAGGACAGCCCGCGCTTGAGCAGCACCGGCACGTTGGTGCGGCCCACCGCCTTGAGCAGCTCAAAGTTCTGCATATTGCGGGCGCCGATCTGGATCATATCCACCTTTTTGTCCAGGAACAGGGGGATATGCTCGTTATTCATCAGCTCGGTGACGATGGGCTGGCCGGTCTGGCTGCGGGCGTGGTCCAGCAGCTCCAGGCCCTCGGCGCGCAGCCCCTGGAAGCTGTAAGGGCTGGTGCGGGGCTTGAAGGCGCCGCCCCGCAGAATGCTGGCCCCGGCGGCCTGCACCCGCCGGGCCACCAGGGTGATCTGCTCCTCACACTCCACGCTGCAGGGACCGGCCATCACGGCAAAGTTGCCGCCGCCAATTTTGACCTTGCCGCCCACTTCCACCACGGTATCATCGGGATGGAACTTGCGGTTGGCCTTCTTGTAGGGCTCCGACACGCGGCGGCAGGTATCCACCACCGGGTTGGCCAGAACCCAGCTCTCGCTCAGCGCCTTGGTGTCGCCGATGAGGCCCAGAATGTGGGTATCGCTGCCCACGGAGTCGTTGATCTCAAAGCCCATGCCCTTGAGTTCGGCGCAGAATTTCTGCACCTGATCGGCGGGGGCGCGCTGTTTTAACACAATAATCATGGTGGTTCTCCTTTTCCCTGTCCAATTTCGTTTGTTCAGCAGGGTACAGTTTAACACTTTAACACGCTAAAGTCAATGGTTTTTTGACATTCTTTTTTGGGTGTCCTATAATAGGGCAGAGAAAAGCAATTGCCGGAAAAGAGGATGCGTCATGTCCAAGGAAGCAAAGACCAACGCCATGCGGATGCTGGAGCGGGCCAAAATCAACTATACCTCCCACGAATACCCCCACGAGGAAGGCGCCGCCGTGGACGGAGCCACGGTGGCCAGACTGACCGGGCAGGACCCGGCGCGGGTGTTCAAGACGCTGGTCACCCAGGGGGCGGACCGCAATTATTATGTGTTTGTGGTGCCGGTTCTTGCCGAGCTGGACCTGAAAAAAGCCGCCAAAAGTGTGGGCGTCAAGAGCGTGGCCATGATCCATGTGGCGGACATCAACAAAATCACCGGCTACATCCGGGGCGGATGCAGTCCGGTGGGCATGAAAAAACAGTTTGTGACGGTGTTTGACGAGAGCTGCCTTGACCAGCCGACCATTCTGGTCTCGGGCGGGCGGATCGGTACCCAGATCGAGTGTGCCCCCGCCGACCTGATCCGTGTGACCCGGGGCAGCACGGCGGACATCGCCGCAAAGGCGGTGGTGTGATGCGGCTGGACCGGTATCTTTCCCAGTGTCTGGGCCTGACCCGCAGCGAGAGCCGCCGCCTGGCTGCGGCGGGCCGGGTGGCGGTGGACGGCGCGGTGTGCAAAAAAGCGGACTGCCAGATCAACGAGACGTCCGCTCAGGTGCGGGTGGACGGCAAGCCCCTGGAAGGGGGTTACCGGAAATATCTCTATCTGATGCTCAACAAGCCCGCCGGGGTGGTGAGCGCGGCCCGGGACCGCCGGGATGTGACGGTGGTGGACCTGGTGAGGGACGTCTGCCCGCGGCGGGAGCTGTTCCCCGCCGGGCGGCTGGACAAGACCAGCACCGGCTTTGTGCTGCTCACCGACGACGGCGCCTTTGCCCACGACATTCTGGCCCCGGGGCGGCATGTGTCCAAACAGTATCTGGTCACGCTGGACACCCCCCTCACCGGCGCCATGACGGCGGGGTTTGCCGCCGGCGTGACGCTGGCGGACGGGCAGACGCTGGCCCCGGCGGAGGTTGGCCCGGCCGGGCCGGACCCCTGCGTGGTGCGGGTGGTGCTGCATCAGGGGGTGTACCATCAGATCAAGCGGATGTTCGGCGTGTTCGGCGCCGGGGTGAACGGGCTGCACCGGGAAGCCATCGGCCCTGTGGCGCTGGACCCCGCCCTGGCACCGGGGCAGTGGCGGGAGCTGACCGGGGAGGAAGTTTCCGCCCTGCGCGCGGCCGCCGGAAAGGGCTGACCGGTCAAACCATCATCAACAGTGCCTCCACAGCCACTGCGGCCACAACGCAGAGGATGACGGGGCACTTTTTCCATGCCAGAATCCCGGCGGTGAGCGCCCCCAGCGCCCCCTGACGGGACGCGACAAGGTTTCTCTTGCTGTTTGAGGGGGAATGTCGTATAATGATTAAGAATATAGAAAACTTTGATCGGGGGATTTGAAAATGTCTGAATTCATCCCATTGTCGGTGCCGAACTTCGGCACAAAAGAAGCCCAATATGCCGCCGAAGCCATCACCTCGGGCTGGGTCTCCACCAGCGGCGCCAAGGTGGGCGAATTTGAGCAGGCGCTGGCCCGCTATGTGGGTATGCCCCGGGCGGTGGCCGCCAACAACGGCAGCTCCTCCCTCCATCTGGCCGCCCTGGCCGCCGGGATTCAGCCCGGGGAGGAGGTCATCGTGCCCACCCTGACCTTCATCGCGGCGGTCAATCCCCTCACCCGCTATGTGGGCGCCGCGCCGGTTTTCATCGGCTGCGACGATTCGCTCTGCATCGATCCCGACGGCGTGGAGGAGTTCTGCGCCAACCGCTGCACCCTGAAAGCGGACGGGCTGTACAACAACCAAACCGGCGCCCGGGTGCGGGCGCTGGGGGTGGTACACGTGTTCGGCAACATGGCCGATATGCCCCGCCTGCTGGACATTGCCCGGCGCTACCGCCTGGTCCTGATCGAGGACGCCACCGAGGCGCTGGGCACCCGCTACACTGCCGGGCCGCTGGCAGGGCGCTTTGCGGGCACCATGGGCGATGTGGGCTGTTTCAGCTTTAACGGCAACAAGATCATCACCACCGGCGCCGGCGGGTTCCTGGTCTCCAATCACCCCGACTGGACGGAGCACGCCAAACACCTTTCCACCCAGGCCAAGGCCGATGTGCTCCAGTTCCTCCACGACGAGGTGGGCTACAATTACCGCATGACCAACGTGCAGGCCTGTCTGGGCCTGGCTCAGCTGGAGCGGCTGGAGGAGTTCATCGCCATCAAGAAGGCCCGCTACGAGCAGTACCGCGCCGGGCTGGACGGCGTGGGCGGGCTGCGGATTCTGCCTTTCCGGGAGCAAGCCGACGGCGTGCGCTCCAACCACTGGTTCTACAGCCTGTCGCTGGAAAACACCGCACTGGACCGCGATACCGTCATTGCGCAGCTGCAGGCCCGGGGCATCCAGACCCGGCCCATCTGGGCGCTGATCCACGAACAGGCGGATTATCCCGGCAGCGAGGCCTATGATCTGGACAAGGCCCGGTTCTACCGCAAAAACATTGTCAACCTGCCCTGCTCCACCAACCTGACCGAGGCGGACTGCGGCCGGGTGATTGAGGCAGTGAAAAGCCTGTTGTAATTTTCCCTTGCCGGAAAGGAGGTTCCGCCCTTGCTCAAGGCCGACGAACTGTTTATCCCCGAAACCGCCACCGTGCTGGATACCATGAAGCGTCTGGACGAGACCGGCCAGCGCATTCTGTTCCTTGCGCCGGAAGGCCGGCTCAAGGCCGTTGTGACCGACGGCGACATCCGTAAATGTATGCTGCGGGGCGGCAGCCTGGAGGACCCGGTGAGCAAAGCCGCCAACTATCACCCCAAAAGCCTGCCCATCGCCGAGCGGGGCCGCGCCCGGCGGGAGCTGGAGCGCTGGGGCATTGACGCGCTGCCCATCCTGGACAAAAACGGGGTGATCACCGACATTATTTTTGCCGACGGCGTGAACGTGGACAACCGCAAGCGGGTGGACATTCCGGTGGTCATGATGGCCGGCGGCCTGGGCACCCGGCTGTACCCCTACACCAAGATCCTGCCCAAACCGCTGATCCCGGTGGGCGAGCAGCCCATTGCCGAGATGATTCTGGGCCGGTTCCGGGATTTTGGCTGCCGCCACATGACGATGATCGTCAACTACAAGCGCGGCATGATCAAGAGCTATTTTTCCGACCTGGAAAAGGACTATACGGTGGACTTTATCGATGAGGACACCTTTATGGGCACCGGGGGCGGGCTTTGCCTGCTCAAGGGACGGATGAATTCCCCCTTCTTTTTCACCAACTGCGACACGCTGCTGGACATTGATTTCGGCGACCTGTACCAGTACCACAAGGACCAGGGCAATTTGGTGACCATGGTCTGCGCCTTCAAGCATTTCACGGTGCCCTACGGCGTGGTGGAGCTGGGCAGCGACGGCGGCATTGCCTCCATGCGGGAAAAGCCCGAGCTGAATTTTTTGACCAACACCGGCGTGTATGTGGTGGAGCCCCGCGTGGTGGAGGAGATGCCAAACGGGGAGTTCATCGGGTTTCCCGACGTGATCGACCGCTACCGCGCCGCCGGGGAAAAGGTGGGCGTTTATCCCATCAACGAGAGCAGCTGGATGGATATGGGCCAGATGGAGGAGCTGGAAAAAATGCGCCGCCGTCTGGAAGAACAGAGCTGAACAACAGCCGGGAGGAGACAAGATGGCAGTGACCATTATTGCCGAGGCGGGCGTCAACCACAACGGCGACCTTGCCATGGCCAAGGAGATGGCCCGCGTTGCCAAAGAATGCGGGGCCGACATTGTAAAATTTCAGACGGCGGTGCCCGAGCTGGTGGTGAGCCGCTTTGCCTGGAAGGCCGAGTATCAGAAGCAGACCACCGACGCCGGGGAGAGCCAGCTGGACATGATCCGGCGGCTGCACTTTTCCTTTGAGGGGCACAAAGAGCTGAAGGAATACTGCGATTCCATCGGCATCCAGTATCTTTCGGCGCCCTTTGACATTCCCAGCGTGCGGTTTCTGGGCAGCCTGAACCTGCCGCTCATCAAGATCCCTTCGGGGGAGATCACCAACCTGCCCTATCTGGAGGAGGTGGGCAGGCTGCACACGCCGGTGCTGCTTTCCACCGGCATGTGCACACTGGGCGAAATTACCGACGCGCTGGGGGTTCTGGATGACAACGGCTGCCCCGAGGCCACCATCCTGCACTGCAACACCCAGTACCCCACGCCCTATGAGGATGCCAACCTGACCGCCATGATGGAGCTGTTTGAGCAGTTCGGGCTGCCGGTGGGGCTTTCGGACCACACGCCGGGGTGGGAGTGCGATGTGGCCGCCGCCGTGCTGGGCGCCCAGGTGATCGAGAAGCACTTTACGCTGGACAAATCGCTGCCCGGCCCCGACCAGAAGGCCAGCCTGGACCCCGCCGAATTTCGCGCCATGGTGGACGCCGTGCGCCACACCGAGGCCGCGCTGGGCGACGGGCGCAAGCATGTGACCGCCAGCGAGGCCCCCAACAAGGCGGTGGCCCGCAAGAGCATTGTGGCGGCAAAACCCATCCCGGCCGGGGAGGTCTTTACGGCGGACAACCTGACCACCAAGCGCCCCGGGGACGGCATCAGCCCCATGCGGTGGTATGAGGTTCTGGGCAGGACCGCCAAGCGGGATTTTGCGGAGGATGAACAGATTGAGCTGTAAACGCACCATTGCAGCGGTCACCTCCACCCGGGCCGAGTACGGCCTGCTGCGGGGGCTGCTGCAAAAGATCCAGGCCAGCCCCGCGCTGGAGTTGCGTCTGGTGGTGACCGGCGCCCACCTGTGCGGCCGGCTGGGCCGCACCGTGGCCGAGATCGAGGCGGACGGCCTGCCCATTGCGGCGCGGCTGCCCATTCTGGACGAATCCTGCCCCGACGAGCCGGTGGCCCGCACCATCGCCCGGACGATTGCGGTGTTTGACGACGAATTTGCCGCCCACCGGCCGGACGCCGTGCTGCTTCTGGGCGACCGGTTTGAGATTTTTGCGGTGGCGGTGGCCGCTGCGGCGCGGCATATCCCCATCGCCCACATTTCGGGCGGGGATGTGACCTTGGGCGCAGCGGACGAATCTTACCGCCACTGCATCACCAAGATGGCGGCGGTCCATTTTCCCTCCTGCGCGGACAGCGCCGCGCGGCTGCTGCGCATGGGGGAAGCCCCCGACACCGTCTTTTGCGTGGGCGGTCTGGGGGACGAGAACATCCGCACACTGCCCAAAATGAGCCGGGAGGAACTGTGCCGTTCCACCGGGTTTGACCTGATGCAGCCCTTTGGGCTGGTGACCTACCACCCCGAGACCGCCTGTGACGCGGGCGACCCCGCCGCCCAGGCGGACGCGCTGTGCTGCGCCATGGCGGCGGTGCCGGGGGTATTCTGGCTCATCACCGGGTCCAACGCCGACGCGGGGGGCGCCGTCTGCACCGCGAAAATGCAGGACTTTGCCGCCGCCCACCCGGACCGGGCGGGGTTCATCAACAGCCTGGGGCTGCGGCGGTACCTTTCCGCCATGAATTATGCCGCCGTGGTGGCGGGCAATTCCAGCTCCGGCGTGGTGGAGACCCCCACCTTTGGGGTGCCCGCCGTCAACATCGGCAGCCGGCAGGCGGGGCGGACTCTGTGCGCCAACGTCATCTGCTGCGAGGCATCGGCTCCCGCCATTGAGGCCGCTTTGCGCCGCGCTCTGACGCCCCGGTTCCGGCAGATTGCCCGCACGGCCCAAAGCCCCTACAACGGCGGCGACACCAGCGCGCGCATTGTCAAAATTCTGGAAACCTTTGATTTTTCCCGTCCCAAGGTCTTTTACGACGGGCCGGGAACCGGTTCCGGCCGGGCATAACCGCAAAAGGAGCGAACAGCCATGAAACTGTTGATTGTGGGGCTGGGCAGCATGGGCAAGCGCCGTGCCCGCCTGGCCAAGGGCATGGATGCCGGCATCCAGATTGTCGGGGTGGACTCTGCCGAATCCCGCCGGGCCGAGGCCGTGAGCCTGGGGCTGGCGGACGCTGCCTACCCCTCCATCGCGCAGGCCGCCGCCGCACGGCCCGACGCTGCGCTGGTCTGCACCGCGCCGCTGAGCCACGGGGCCATCATCGGCGAGCTGCTGGACCTGGGGTTGCCGGTCTTTACCGAGCTGAATCTGGTGGACGACGGCTACGACGCCAACATCGCCAAGGCAAAGGCGAAGGGCGTGCCGCTCTTCCTCTCCTCCACCATGCTGTACCGGCGGGAGACCCAGTATATCAAGCGCCGCGTGGCGGAATTCGGCCGGCCCGTGCATTATATCTACCACATCGGGCAGTATCTGCCCGACTGGCACCCCTGGGAAAACTACAAAAACTTTTTTGTGGGCAACGCGCGCACCGGCGGGGTGCGGGAGATCTTTGGCATCGACCTGCCCTGGCTGCTGGACGCCTTTGGCGATGTGACCGCCATGGCGGTGCAGAAGGACACCATCAGCGATCTGGGTCTGCCCTACCCCGACTGTGTGACGCTGCTGCTGCGCCATGCGTCCGGCGCACAGGGCGTGCTGGCGGCGGATGTGGTCAGCCCCAAGGCGGTGCGCAATTTTGAGTGCTTTGGCGACGGGCTGCACCTGTTCTGGGAGGGCAATCCCAAAGCGCTGTATGAGTTCCGGGGCGGCGAAAAGCAGGTTGTGGACACCTACACCGCCTTTGAGCACGACAGCCGTTACAGCGACAACATTGTGGAGAACGCCTATGTGGACGAGCTGGCCAACTTCTTCGCGGTGCTCCGGGGCGAGGAAGCGCCCCGCTGGAGCTTTGAGAAGGACCGCGCCGCCATCGCCGTGATGGACGCGGCGCAGGCCGCCGAGCCCGGCCGCCCGGTCACGCTGTAACAAAGGAGGGGGCTTATGCAGACCCTTACCGCGCTGTTCATCGGGCTGGGTTCCATCGGGACCCGGCACCTGAAAAATCTTTCGGCGCTGTGCGGGGCGCGGGGCATTGCTCTGCAGGCCGACGCGCTGCGCAGCGACCCGTCCCGCCCGCTGCGTCCCGGCACGGCGGAGCTGCTCCGCCGCCAGATCACCGACCCGGCGGCGCTGGGACACTATGACCTGGCCTTTATCACCAACCCCACCAGTCTCCACGCCGGGGCGCTGGGCCTGGTGCGGGGCAAGGCGGACGCGCTCTTTATTGAAAAGCCCCTCTTTTCCGCCGAACAGACCGGGCTGGACCTTTCGGCGCTGCTGGAACCGGGGCAGAAAGCCTATGTGGCCGCGCCCATGCGGTGGTGCGGCACCATGCTGGCCCTCAAGCAGCATCTGCCGGAACTGCATCCCTACTGCGCCCGGGTGCTCTGTTCCTCCTATCTGCCGCAATGGCGGCCCGGGGTGGACTACCGCACCGTTTACAGCGCCCACCGGGCCATGGGCGGCGGCGTGACCATCGACCTGATCCACGAATGGGACTATCTGGTGGACCTCTTCGGTATGCCCCAGGAGCTGTACAACCTCAAGGGCCATTACTCCGAGCTTGAGATCGATTCCGACGATGTATCGCTCTATCTGGCCCGGTATCCCCATCTGGTGGCGGAGGTTCACCTGGACTATTTCGGCCGGGGCTACCGCCGCTCCATCGAGCTGTTCTGCCCGTCGGGAAGCTGCGTGGCGGATTTCGGCGCCGGAACGCTGACGCTGCCCGACGGCACGGTGGAGCATCGGGAGGAGGATGTCAACGAGCGCTATCTGCGGGAGATGGACTATTTCCTCTCCTACGCCGCCGGGCCTGCGGGGCCCAGCGTCAACCCGCCTGCCACCGCGCTGCAGGTGCTGAAACTTACACTGGGGGAACTGTGATATGAAACGTCTGCTCATTACCATCTGCGGCCGGGCCGGCAGCAAGGGATTCAAAAACAAAAACCTCAAGACCTTCTGCGGGCATCCGCTGGTCTATTACTCGCTGAGCGCCGCCGAGCTGTTCATCAAAAACCACCCCGAGCTGGAGGTGGATATCGCCCTCAACACCGACAGCCCGGCGCTGGCGGGTCTGGTGGCGGACCAGTACCCCGAGGTGGTCTATCTGCCCCGGGGCGAGGAGCTGGGCGGCGACAAGGTTCCCAAGGTGGAGGTCTACAAGGACAGCTTTGCCCGCATGGAGGCCGGAACCGGCCGCCCCTACGACGCCATGATGGACCTGGACATCACCAGCCCGCTGCGCACCGTGCAGGATATGGAAAACGCCTTTGCCAAGGCCGCCGGGCGGCCGGATTTGCAGGTGGTGTTCAGCGTCTGCGAGGCGCGGCGCAACCCCTGGTTCAACATGGTCAAGACGGTGGGCGACCATGCCGAGATGGTCATCGAGAGCAATTTCACGGGACGCCAGCAGGCGCCCGAGGTGTACGATGTGAACGCCTCCATCTATGTCATCCGGCGGGAGTTTCTGGTGGACAACCCCGACCCCATCCTGTGGCACAGCAAAGTCGGCGTGAGCGTCATGATGGACACCGGCATCATTGACATTGACTCGGAGCACGATTACCTGCTCATGGAGGCCATCGCCCGGCATCTCTATGACACCGACCCGGCGTTCCGCGCCGTGCGGGAGAACATCCGTGGCTGACCGGGCGCTGGAACTGGTCATGGACTGCGGCCAGGCCATGCTGGCCAACGGCGGCGAGGTTTTCCGCGCCCAGGACACCATGGAGATCATGGCCCGCAACCTTGGCATCACCGACTTTCAGGTGTATGTGCTGACCAACGGAATTTTTGCCTCCGCCAAGGGGGGCACCATCAACGCGGTGCGGCACGTTCCCTCCTTCTCCACCAATCTGGGGCGGGTGGAGGCCATCAACGCCATCTCCCGCAAGGTGGCGGACGGTGAGCTGGACCTGAGCGGGGCGGAGTGTGAGCTGCACCGCGCGCTGGACACCCCTGTTTTTTCCAACCGCACCGAGCATCTGGCCAGCCTGATGGGCAGCGGCTGCTTTGCCTTTCTGTTTGGCGGCGGCCCGGCGGAGATGCTGGTGTCCTGCCTGGCGGGCGCTTTGGAATCCATCATCGTCAAACGGTTCGCCCATCATCATATGAGCCGCATTTTCACCGATATTCTGGCCGCGCTGTCCTGCACAATGCTGGCGCACATCGCCCACCGGTTCTATGCGCCGCTCAACGTCAATGTGAGCATCATCGGTGCGCTGATGGTGCTCACGCCCGGCGTGTCGCTGACCATGGCCATCCGGGACATCATCAACGCCGACTATCTATCGGGCACCATCCGCCTGTTTGACGCGCTCCTGGTGGCGGGCTGCCTGGCCGCCGGCGTGAGCCTGGGCTACCTGCTGATGCAGGGGATTATGGGGGTGATCGCATGACCGCTGCCGAAATGCCCGTCTGGTTCAGCCTTCTGGCACAGTTTGTGCTGGCCATGATTGCCACTATGTCCTTCGGCATCGCCTTTCAGGTGCCCCGGCGGCACCATCTGGCCTGCGGGCTGGTGGGCGCGGTGGGCTGGATTGTGTATGTCCTCTGCAACACCTGTCTGGGGCTGACCGCTCCGGTGTCCACCCTCCTGGCGGTGCTGCCGCTGACGGCGCTCTCCCGGCTGTTCGCCATCACCCACCGCGCGCCGGTCACCCTGTTCCTGCTGTGCGGCATCTTCCCGCTGGTGCCCGGCGCCGGGATCTACTACACGGCCTACTATTTTATCCGCAACGACCAGCGGCTCTGTACCAACAAGGGCGTGGAAACTATCAAGATTGCCGTGGCCATCGCGCTGGGCATCGCGGTGGTCTGTTCCATCCCGCTGCCCCGCAGCATCAGTCGCCAGCAGTACCGCGGACCTAAGGAGCCGGAGTCCCCTCAAAAATAATCGTTTCCTCGCAAAAACACCGGGCCCCGCCTGTGGAGCCCGGTGTCGGTTTTTATGATGGGAATGGGTCAGACAAACTCCCGCCACGCCTGCTCGGCGCTGGCCTCAAAGCTGCAAAGCTCCTGCATCAGCCGGTGGGCGCCGGGGCTGGCCTCGGGGAAATCGCTCTCGGCCTTGCGGCACTCCAGCACGCCCTGGCCGGAGCCTTCGGCCAGCATGGTGGCCAGATTGCGGGTGCTCTTGTCCAGCATGGTGCGGGTGCGGATGCCCATGCTCACGCTCATGCGGGCCGCAGCGCTCTGGCCCTTTGCCTCGGCGCCGATGGCGTCCAGCGCGTTGTGGGCCTGCTGGTTGATGCGGCGGTACTCCTTGCGCTGGCGCAGCATCTCATCCTTGAGCTTCTGGTCATGGGTCAGGCCCATCATCTCGTCCAGCGTGTTTTTGCCCATCTCGGTGTTCTGGACAATCTCCTGGAGCATTGCCTCATTGTCGGTCATTTTCTGGTTCTGTGCGGAATCGTTCGCCATAAAAAATCCCCCTTGTGTACCATTTTTCGTCCGGGAAAGTTCCCGGGTTTAGTATGACACACCAAGGGGGTTTTATTCTCTTTTATCCGTTGGCCAGACGCTGCTCAGCCAGCGCCAGCATCAGCTCCCAGTTGCCGGTCTCGGCCCAGTCGGCGGAACCGAGCTGAACCGTAAAGACGCCCCGGCGGGACAGGGACAGGCTGAAGCAGCGGCGGGAATCCTCCAGCGCGCGGCGGACCTCCGCTTCCATCGCGGCGGCAGGGGTTCCCACGGCCACGATGAGAAAGACGCCGTCCTCCAGCCGGACCACCGAGTTCTCAATCTTATCCATGCCGGCGGCCAGCTGCAAAATGCCGGCGGCGGCGTTCAGGCAGCGGTCGGCGGCGGCGTTGCCCTCGTCGCGCAGCACGGCGCTGTACTCGTTGACGCGGGCAGCCACCACGCTCACCGGCTTGCCGCTGCGGGCGGCCTCGGCCACCCGGGTGCGGTAGGCGCCGTCCAGAAACGCCCGGTTGTAGACCCCGGTCACATAGTCCCGGCGCAGCTCCTCGCGGTACTGGTTCAGGATGCGCAGCAGGGCGTTGGCTTCCCGCTCATTGTCGGGCAGGGCGCCGGGCAGGTCGTAGCCCATGGCCAGCACGCAGGGACGTCCCTGGGCCACAACGGCCTGGTAGAACACAAAGCCGCCGTCATCCGCCATGATGGGCTTCCAGGCGCGGCCGGCCGCGTTCAGCCGGGGAACCGGGTCCGCCGGCCCCGCCGGCTCCAGCGTTGTCTCATCCAGACACATCTGAAGGCGGGGGTCCACCACCCGAACCTCGTCAAACACCGTCCGCAGTGCGGCCAGCTCTGCGCCAAGCTCTTCCCGGGTATATTCCTGCATGGTATGCACTCCTTTATACACGGCACCAGAATGGTAAACGTATCACAAACAAGTCCAGTTTATTCTACCACACCGTGCAGGATTTTCCCATATCCGCGTTATCCAAAGAATTTTTGGATTTTCAGACCAATACTGTTCAAAAAGTCATTTTGCGGCCGGTCCCGGCTTTTTGGCGGTCTTTGCCGCCGTCCTGCGGGGCCGGGCGGCAGACTTTGCGGCGGGTTCCTTTTTGGCTGCGGCGGCGGATTTTTGAGCGGCGGGCTTCTTCGCCGCAAATTTTTGGGTGGCCGGTTTCTTGGCCCGTTTCGGCTCCTGGGCCGGGGGAAACGGCTCAGCGCGGAAATAGCGGGCGCACAGCGCGCGGATGGTGTGCGCCAGCGCGGGGGTCAGGTCCCTGGCGCCGGCGCGCCACTGCCAGTTGCCGGTGGGCTTGCCCGGCGTGTTCATGCGGGCTTCGCTGCCCGCGCCCAGCCAGTCCGCCATTGTCACAATGGCCAGCTCGGCGGGGCTGGCCAGCACACCGCGCAGCAGGCCGGTCATCTTCCCCTCGGCAGGGGTGAGGGCAAAATACTCCGTGGCCTGGCGGCGCTGGGCGGGGGTGGTCTCCTGCTCAAACCAGCCCTTGAGGGTGTTGTTGTCGTGGGTGCCGGGATAGGCCACGCAGTGGCGGGGATAGTTGTGGGGCAGGTCCACGCTGTCCGACCCGGTGAAGGCGAATTGCAGCACCTTCATGCCGGGGAAGCCGCTTTCCCGGAGCAGCTCCCGGACCGAGTCAAACATTTCGCCCAGGTCCTCCGCCACAATGGGCAGCTCGCCCAGCGCGGTGCGCAGTTCACGGAAAAGGTCCATGCCGGGGCCTTTCTCCCATTTGCCGTTGCGGGCGGTGGGTTCCCCGGCGGGAATGGCCCAGTATGTATCAAAGCCGCGGAAATGGTCAATGCGCAGAATGTCGTAGATATCCAGCGCGTGGCGCACCCGGCGAATCCACCAGGCGTAGCCGGTCTTTTTGTGGTAGGCCCAGTCATAGAGAGGGTTGCCCCAGAGCTGGCCGTCCACGGCAAAGTAGTCCGGCGGGCAGCCCGAGACACGGCGGGGATGGCCCTCACTGTCCATCTCAAAGAGTTCCCGGCCGGCCCAGGCGTCGGCGGAGTCCGCCGCCACATAGATGGGGATATCCCCCATGATCTGGACGCCCTTTCCGTTGGCGTAGCGCTTGAGGGCGCGCCACTGGCGGTCAAACTCATACTGCACAAAGGTCCAGAACCCGATGTCATCGGCGTGGTCCCGGCGGAATTCCTCCAGTGCCTCGGGCTGGCGCAGCCGCAGCGGCGCGGGCCAGGTCTGCCAGTCCGCCATCCGGTTGTCCTCCTTGATGGCCATATAAAGGCAGTAGTCCGGCAGCCAGCTGTCCGACAAAAAGACAAAGCGGTACCAGTCGTCGCTGTACGGGGTGTCATATCCCGGCACGGGGCGCTGGGTCAGGAAATTCTGATAGGCCTTGCGCAGAATCGGATAGCGCTTTTGGTAGAGCAGCGCATAGTCCACCCGGGCGGAATCGGCGCCCCAGTCCTCGTCCCGGTAATCCGCCGGGTCCAGCAGGCCGTCGGCGGACATCTGGTCCAGATCGATGAAATAGGGGTTGCCCGCAAAGGCGGAGCAGCTCTGATAGGGGCTGTCGCCGTAGCTGGTGGGACCCACGGGCAGAATCTGCCAGACGCTCTGGCCGGCATCGGCCAGGAAATCCACAAAGTCGCGGGCCGGCTGGCCCAGGGACCCGATGCCATATCCGCCGGGCAGGCTGGAAATCGGCATCAGAATGCCGCTGCTGCGTTTAAAATCCATGTTATCTTCCTTCCTCTCAGGGCTGGGCATTGGTGTTGTCCAGCACCGCAATCACATCCTGTAACCAGGCCTGGCGGGCCGGCTTGCCCCAGTCGGTGCGGGCGGTACCGTCCTCCAGGTAATACAGCGCCGCGCCGGCGTCGGCAAGGGCCTGGGCGGTGGCGGAATCCAGCGTCACCCCGGGCAGAATGCCGGTTCCCACCTGCGCAATCTGCATGGCGGCGGGCGCAGTGGCGTCGCTGGCGGTGCCCCAGGGCGTCACCAGCAGCAGATCCCCGCTCAGGACCTGCTCCCCCGCCTCGCTGGTGTAGAGCCACAGAATGGCGGCCGCACCGGCCTTGGCCTGCTCGGCACTGGCCGAAGCGGGGATGGCCAGCCACGCCGGTGCCGCAAACACCGGGTAATTCATCAGGCCGGTCAGATTGTATTCGTCGGTGGAGAGGTCCTCCTGCACAAAGTCGCACTTGAGGGGCAGCGAGACCAGCCGGGCGGCGGCGTCCTCATCCATGCCGGCGGCCAGGTCCGCCAGGAACCCCCGGCGGAAGAGAGCCTGACCCTCCGCTTTCACCTGATAGACCCGCTCCAGCGCCAGCGCGCTGAACAGGCCGTTGAGCGGGCCGGTGAGGGTCGCGGCGCTGCGGGTCTGCCCCGCCGCCAGCAGCACGCCAGTGTAGAGCGCGGCGGTGTTCTCGGTTCCGGCGGCGGAATTTGCGGGGTCGGGGGGCTCAAAGACCCCCGACAACGCCGCAGTGCGGTCGGATTTTTGCGCGGGGAGCGTGTAGGCATGGCCGTTGAGGGTCACCCGCGCCGCCGTGGGCGTTGCAATCCAGCCGGTCACCGTCTGGGCCAGGTCCCGCCATTCCGACCAGCTCGCGGCCTGAAGGTCACTGACGGCGTCGCCGCCCAGCAGTTCCTCCAGCATGGCGCGGTCCGCCCAGTAGCCGTACAGACTGCGGCCGATGGGCAGGGCGGTCACGCCCTCCTGCCCGTCCAGCCCGGCGCGGGAGGCCGCAGCCGTGAGCAGATCGTCGCTGCCAAAATCCAGCCAGCCGCCGTCCTGGGCCGGGGCGGCGGGCAGAAGGACCAGGCCGGCGCTTTGCGCATCGTCGGTGTATTCCAGGGTAACCCCCTGGGCTTGGGCGTAGCCTTCCACGGCCCGGACGGCGGCGGTATCGCTGCCGGTCGCGGCGCAGACCGTCAGGGTCTGGGGCGCGGCGGTGGGCGCAGGCTGCGGCGCGGTCTCTGTGCCGGAGGACGCCGAAGCGCCCCCTCCCCCGCAGCCTGCCAGCAGGCAGACGCTGAGCATCAATGCCACCAATCGCTTCATCTCTCGGGTTGCCCCCTTCCAAAATCACTCAATTAAATTTTATTATAACGGATTTGTATGGTTTTTTCCACTGTCGATTTATGATATAATAAAAAATATTTGGCTGCAAGGAGACATTCTTTATGGGTCAGACCCTGAAATTATACGAAACCGACGCCACGGCACAGACCTTTACCGCCCGGGTGGTGGCCTGCACCCCCTGGGAAGCGGGGTACGCGGTGGAGCTGGACCGGACCGCCTTCTACCCGGAAGGCGGCGGCCAGCCCTGCGACACCGGCACGCTGGACGGCGTGGCCGTGACCGAAACCCGCGTGCGGGAGGGCGCCATTTTGCACCGCACCGCCGCGCCGCTGCCGGTGGGCCGCACGGTGGAGGGCCGGATTGACTGGACCCGGCGGCTGGACCACATGGAGCAGCACACCGGCGAGCACATTCTGAGCGGGACCATTCACAGGATGTTCGGGGCGGACAATGTGGGGTTTCACATCGGCAGCCCCGCCGTGCGGATGGATATGAGCCTGCCCCTGACGGCGGAGCAGCTGGCCGCCGCCGAGGCCGCCGCCAACGCCGCCGTGCGGGCGGACCGGCCGGTGCGGTGCTGGTACCCCCAGCCCGGGGAGCTGGCCGCCCTGCCCTACCGCAGCAAAAAGGAGCTGGACGGGCCGGTGCGGCTGGTGGACGCAGGCGGGGCCGACCTGTGCGCCTGCTGCGGCACCCATCTGGCCACCACCGGGCAGGTGGGGCTGATTAAAATCCTGAGCGCCCAGAGCTACAAGGGCGGCGTGCGGCTGGCGGTGGCCTGCGGGCAGCGGGCCTATGACGCCGTGGCCGGGGCCTGGCGGGACGCCGAACAGGCCGGGGCGCTGCTCAGCGCCGGGCCGGGGCGTCTGACCCCCGCCGTAACCACCCTGCAGCAGGGCGAAGCCGCCCTGCGCCAGCGGCTGGCTGCGCTGCAAAACACCCTGGGGCAAGCCCTGGCCGCTCAGGCGGTGCCGGGCCAGCCCTTTGTGGCGCTCTGCCCCGGCGCGGACGGGGACGGGCTGCGCCGGCTCTGCCTGGCGGCGGCCGAAGCGGGCGGCAGATTGACGGCGGTGCTGGCCCCCGGCGGCGCGGGCCTGGCCTATGCGCTGACGGTGCCCGGCGGCGATGCCCGGCCGGTCTGCCGCGCCCTCAACGCCGCCTTTGGCGGGCGCGGGGGCGGAAAGCCGAATTTTTGTCAGGGCAGCCTGCCTGGCGCCGATTTTGACGCTGTGCGGGACTTTTTGCGGAACCTGCCCATGGACCAATAAGAGAAAGGGAATCCAAACTTATGCGAATGCGTTTCAAACCCTATGCGCGGCCCGAGCTGCTGGCCTGCGATTTTCACATTCACGAGCCGCTGACCCATGCCGGGCACTGGCATGAGCAGTTTGCCAACCCGGACCAGCCCCTGCATCTGGAGCTGGGCTGCGGCAAGGGCGGGTTTTTGAGCCAATTGGCGCCCCGCCACCCGGACATCAACTATCTGGGCATCGACATCACCGACAAGGTGCTCATTCTGGCCAAGCGCAAGGTGGAGGCCGCCTATCTGGCCGCAGGTCTGCCCACCGGCAATGTGCGCATCGCCTCGCTGGACATTGAGCGGCTGTCCGGCGTATTCAGCCCCGAGGACACGGTGCAGCGCATCTATATCAATTTCTGCAATCCCTGGAGCAAGAACGCGGGCAGCAACAAACACCGGCTGACCCATCCCCGCCAGCTGCTGCAATACCGTACCCTGATGCCGGAGGGCGCCGAGATTTACTTTAAGACCGACGATGACGACCTGTTCCGGGACAGCGTGGGCTATTTCCCCGCCGCCGGGTTCGAGATCACCTGGCAGACCTGCGACCTGCACCGGGAGGAGCCGGCGTGGAACATCCGCACCGAACACGAGGGGATGTTCAGCGAACAGGGCATTCCCATCAAGGCGCTGATTGCCCGCAAAGGCCCGGATTCCACCGTGACCTGGGTGGAGCCTAAGGCCCGCGCCCGGGCGGCAGAGGAGGATGGCAATGCGTGAATTCCTGGCAAACCCCACGGTTTACGCCGTGCTGCATGACCTCTTTCTGTTTTTCCTCTATGGCTGCATCGGCTGGGCGGTGGAGGTCGCCTTTGCGGCCATCACCACCCGCAAGCTGGTCAACCGGGGGTTTTTGAACGGACCGATCTGCCCCATCTACGGCTTTGGCATGGTGGCCATGATCCTGTTGCTGGGGCAGTTCAGCACCCCCGCGCCGGGGCAGGCGCATCCATGGTATGTCAATGCGATTGTGGTGTTCTTTGGCGGCATGGCCATCACCACCCTGATCGAGCTGATCGGCGGGTACATTCTTTATAAGGCGTTCCACACCCGGTGGTGGGATTATTCCATGTATCGCGGCAACCTGGGCGGTTTCATCTGTCCCCAGTTCAGCCTGCTGTGGGGCGTGGGCAGCGTGGTGCTGATGCTGGTGATTCACCCCCTCATCAACGGGTCCAGCAACAAAATCCCCGCCGGGGTGCTCTGTTTGCTGGATGTGATTCTGCTGGGGCTGTTCCTGGCGGACGTGATTGTCTCCTTCATCGAGGCCGTCGGCCTGCGCCGCCATCTGGACCGCATTGACGAGCTGCGCACCGCGCTGCGCCGCACCAGCGATGCGCTGACCGATGTGATCGGCACCAGCGCCATGACCATCGACACGCTGCTGGATGAGCAGAAGCTTCAGCTCACGCTGGGCGCCATGGAAGGACGGGACAACGCCGCCGAGCTGCGCAGCCAGCTGCGGGAGATGGCGGACCGCGCCAAAGCGCTGCGGGCCACCACCACCCGGATGGGCCGGCAGCGCTTTTGGGGTACCGGCCGTCTGCTGCGGGCCTTCCCGGACATGGTCCCCGACCGGCGCGAGGCACTGGACGCCCTGCGCGCCAGCCTGAACCGTCTGGCCAGCGCCGCCCGCCAGGCCGTGGAGGACAACGTGGAGGACTGGAAAAAAGAAAATCACCGATAAGCAGAACAAAGCCCGCCGCGTGGTGCAAAGCGCACGACGCGGCGGGCTTGTTGTCTAACTTTGTACCAGGCGGTAAACGGTCCACCACAGGCAGGCGGAAACCTCCTCCGCCTGCACCTGCCTGCCACCCCGCTGGGAGAGGGCGGTCAGCTTGTCGTCCACGCAGCAGAAATCCACATAGCGGACATCGGGTTGATCCACCGCGTCCACCAGCGGCGCGGCAGGGTCAAGGTCCGCCGCACGCAGCGGCCCGGCATAGAGCGGGCTTTGGGACGCCCAGCCGCCCAGGAAGGTGATGTGGTCAAAGGCGCCCGCCGGGCGGGTATGCCAGACATCCTTGCCGGCCAGATCATCCTCCAGCGCGGTGGAGACCACATAGGTGTGTTCCTTGTCGCTGAGCAGCTCGCGGATGGCCTCCTCCTTGGCGTTGCCGGGGCGGTGGTCCTCCCGGAACTGCCGGGCGCCGGTCCAGGTCTGACGCAGCGGCGCAAAGCTGACGGCGGCACAGAAGGCCAGCGCTGCGGCGGCCAGGCGGCGGCCAGCCGGCGCCCGTGGCTGCCAGATGGCCAGCAGCAGCACCGCGCAGGGAGCCAGCAGCAGATAGACCGTCCGCCAGGGGGTGCGCCCGCCGTACACCAGCGCGTAAGCCCCCGCCAGGAACACGGCCAGCGTGGCCAGTCCCGCCGCAAAGGTACTGCGGTCCTGCCGCCCGGTGAGCCAGGCCAGCAGCGCCGCCGTCAGCGCCCAGCCGGGCAGGGTGGTGAGCACCCAGTCGGGCAGCGTGAGCAGCGTCTCCCGCACGGCGTTGCGCAGCGTGCGGTGGGGCAGCGCGGCGGCCAGCGCCTGAAGCTCCTCCAGCGGATAGAGGGCGGTATCGCCGTAATCCCAGCTTTCCAGCATGGAATAGTCGTTCTCCGTCAGGCCGTAGCCGGAAGCATCCTCCGCCGTGATGTATTGCAGGCGGTGGTCGCTGATCTCGGTGCGGGCCGTGTTGTAGGCCCGCCAGGTGTTCCAGCCGTCGTCCAGGCGGTAGACGGCCTCATTGATCCCCCACGCCGCCAAGCAAAGCGCCAGCACGGCGGCAAAGAGGGCCAGCGGCTTTTTGCGCGCGCCGGCGGGCAGGCGGAGGAGGGTCAGCGCCAGCAGCGGCGCGGCCATGGCGGTGACTACCGCAAAGCTCTGCCAGCGCAGGCAGGCCCCCGCCAGCACCAGCAGGGTTCCGCCCAGCGCCGCGCCCCGGCGGGGCTGACCGGCGCAGTGGGTCAGCACCAGCCAGCCCGTGAGGGTGAAGAGCGCAGCATTTTTGGTGTATTGGAAGGCGTGGACCGCATCTACGCCAAGGAGCAGCATTCCGGCCCACCACAGGCACAGCCCTGGGAAGGTTCCCAGCTTGCGTACCGCGCAGCGGGCCAGCTCCACCGCGCAGACAAAGAGTCCCGCCACGCTGAACACCACATACCAATTGATGCTCTGGGTCAGCGAATAGAACGGCGCCAGCGCCCAGCCGATGAGGATGTTCACATAGCACAGGCGAACCCGGTCGCCGCCGTAGGCCCCGGCGGCGATGCAGGAGATGAGGGCGTCATCGTTGACCTCATACCGAACCCCCAGCAGCAGAAAGACCGCCCCGAAGGCCAGCGCAGCGGACCCCAGGCAGCAAAGCTCCTGCCGGGGGGACAGCGCGGGCCGGACAGAGGCCCCGGATTCGCGCGACGGAGCGCGCAGTTCCACGGCGGCCGGCACGGCTCAGCCCCGGCGGCGGTCAAAGCCCAGCCGCAGCACAAGCCAGGCTGCGGCCACGCAGACCACCGTGATGAGCCCCAGCATCTGCCAGCTGTGTACCAGATTGGGCACCGTGGCGTCATACATGGGGTCGTCCAGCCCGGCGTTGAGCCAGGCCAGACGGCTGTTGATGTCGGTGGAGGCGCCCAGCGCGGCCATGCCCCAGCGGCAGACAATAAGATAGCTCACGCCGGTGAGCGCACCGCTGACGGGGAACATGACACCGCTGAACACCACCTGGCCGATCATGAGAACAAGAATCAGCAGAATGGCGGCCTCGCTGTTTTTGAGGGCGGCGGAGACCAGCAGCCCCATGGCGGAGGACGCCGTGAGCAGCAAAAGCAGCGTGAGGAACACTTCCAGGTTGGTGGGCAGCAGCAGATGGTTCTGGGGAATGTGAATGAGGGTCACAAACCCCGCCGTGAGGATGGCCGCCTGAACGAGTTCCACCAAAAACAGCGTGAGGGCCTTGCTGAGCACCGCCGCCAAAAGGGAGACACCGACGCTGGCCTCCCGGAAAATGATCTCCCGCTCGCGGCAGATCTCCCGGTAGGAGTTGAGCAGCCCCATGAAGGCCGCCATGGCGCAGACCACAAAGAGAATGGTGCGGCTGCCGATGTTGATGAGATTGGATGTAAAGCAGTCCGGCTCGCCCACCAGCGCAATGACCACCACCATAAGGGGCGCCTGAAGAATCAGGCTGCCCAAAATGAGCTTCTGGTTCCAGATCAGCCGGAAATTGCGGGCCAGCAGCACCCCCAGCTGGCGGAAAAACTTGCCGGGTTTCATGCCTTGCATCTTGCGTCCGCCTCCTTGGCCGCCTCGGGGTACCGCGCCACCAGCCGGTTGAATTCGGGGGTGGTAAAGTACTTGCGGCGGTAATATTCCACCTGCTCGGGATCGTGCAGTTTTTCAAAGATATCGCTGGTGAGCTCCACGTCAAAATAGCGATCCAGCGTCTCGGGCGGGCCGTAGTAGCACAGTACGCCCCCGGCGCCCAGGAACCCCACCTTGTCGCAAAGGTTGATGTTGGACATATTGTGGGTGACCATGATCACCGTGCAGTTTTCGTGGCTCAGGCGGCGGCAGAGCTCCATCATGCTGCGGTCCAGATCGGGGGAAAGGCCGCTGGTGGGCTCGTCCAGCACCAGAAGCCGGGGCGAGGCCAGCAGCTCCATGGCGATGGACACCCGCTTTTTCTGCCCGCCGGACAGCTTGCAGATCATGGTTTTTTCCCGGCCGGTCAGGTCCACGGCGCGGATGGCGTGGGCCACGGCGGCCTGGATTTCGCCCCGGGTGGTATCGTGGGCGATGCGCAGCCGGGCGGTATAGCTCAGGCTCTGTTCCACCGTCAGATGGTCGTGCATAATATCCTTCTGCGGCACATAGCCCACAACCGCGTCAAAGGCGTTGCGATTGCCACGGGTGTCGATGCCGTCAAAACAGACGCTGCCCGCCGTGCAGGGGGCCGAGCCGGTGATGCAGGTGAGCAGGCTGGATTTGCCGGTGCCAGACCCGCCCACCAGCACCACAAAGCTGTTGGGCTCCACGGCCAGCGAGGTGCCGTCCACCAGGTTGAGGGGTTTGTTGGTGTTGCGGTCCTTCACCGTCTTATAGACATTGATGAGCTCAACGCTGATGCCGGCGCGATGCTGGTGGTAGTGCAGCACCCCGCCGGAAAAGGCAAACACCTGGGTGGGCACGTTGATGACCGCCCCGTCGGTGAGGATCTCCCGCTGGATGCGCCTGCCGTTGAGGTAGGTGCCGTTGGTGGAGCCCAGGTCGTGGAGCTCAAAGTGGCCGTCCCGGAACACCGCCTCGCAGTGGTGGCGGCTGACCCGGTCGCTGGTGAGCTGAATGTCGCAGTCCTCGCCCCGGCCGATGAGCACCCGGCGCTTGCGGCGCAGGTCCACCTCCCGCAGAACGGCGGCGGCGTTGGGGTTTTCCTGCCGCAGGGCGGCGGTGCCCTCGGCTGCGCGGATGGCCTCCACCCGGAAGGTGATTTCCTGGGTGGATTCGTCCTTGTTGGTGTTCAGCCCGATGACGTCCCCGGGCTGAAGGGCGACCGGCTCCCCCTTGTGGATATAGCGGTTGTTGTACCAGGTGCCGCAGGCGGTGGAGCCTTCGTCCTGGAGCAGCCAGGCGCCCTGCTTCCAGCCCAGCGTGAACTGGCGGTCCCCCACATTGTTGCGGCGCAGCACAAAGGTGCAGTCCTTTCCCCGGCCAAAGACACAGGGGGCGGCGTCGCTGGTCAGCGTGATGCGCTGGCGGTTGCGGCGCTCGCTGATTAACAGAACAATTTCACTGGCCACGGCGGCTCACTTCCTTTCGAGGGCGGGCTGGTCCTGCCAGCGCCGGTCCGGGGTGCAGAACGGCACAAACCGTACCGCCGCGCCGCCTAAGGTAAAGGTATCCCCTGCGGCCAGCGGCATCTTTTCCAGCAGGCTGCGGCCGTTGAGGGCGCACAGCTCATGGGAGGAACCGGGCAGGGCGCACCAGCTGCCGTCGGCGGGATCAAACACCACAATCCCCTGCCGCGCGGCCAGAGAACTGGCGGAATCCAGCACGGCGGGGCAGCCCTGGCCGTCCAGGCCCAGGAAATTGCGTCCCTCGCCCAGGCGCAGGTCCCGCCCGCGGGCGGGGCCGTCCATCACCACCAGCCAACCGGTGACCGGGCCATGGGGTTCCGCCGTTTTGGCTGCGGCGGGCGTCCCGCCGCCGGGCCGGACAATCCCGGCATGGTGCTGCAGCTCGGTGTTGCAGTAGGGGCATTCGGGGTATTTGTCGGCGTCATAGAAATGGCCGCTCTCACACTTTGTCAGCTTCATGGCCGGTCCTCCTCACAGCACCAGCCGCAGCGTGGTGCGGCCGATGCGGATGGTATCATCGTTTTTCAGGCGGTGCGCGTCGCCGATGGGCGCACCGTTCACCTGCACCTCGGCGTCCCCCAGGGGGCACACCGTCACCTGATCCCCCTCCACGGCGAACACCGCGTGCTGCGGTTTGACCCGCGGGTCTTCCAGGCAGAGGTCGCACTGGGCGGGGTCGCTGCCCACCAGCAGGCTGCTCTCCACACAGGCGGACCAGCGGGTTTCCCCGATGGTGCGCGGCCCGCGCAGGTACAGCGTCAGCCAGCCGCCCGGCAGCTCGGCGGCGGTTTCGGCGCCGGCCTGCTCCAGCAGATGCTCCGCCTCGGCCTGCTGCTCGGCGGCGCGGTCCCTGCGGCGGCGCAGCCATCCGGCCAGCGCCAGAACCGCCACCGCCAGCGCCATCAGCGCCGCTGGAAGGCGGAACCGCGCGGCGTAAAAGCTGCGGTCCCGGGGCCAGTCGGAGACGGTAAACCGGAACACCTGCGACGCGTCGCTGACGTTGGCGGCGGTCATGGCGCTGGGCATCTGGCGCAGGCTGACGGTGTAACTGCCGGCATACAGCGGCTCGGTGTGCAGCACGGCGGTGCGGCCGCCGTCGCGGGACTCGGCGCTTTTGACCCGGACGTTCCAGCCCCAGATGTCCTCGCTGGTCACGCGGTAACACAGGGGATTCTCCCCCTGCCCCACCGCCTGGTTGAAGGTGACGGTCAGCTCCCCGCGCCCCGTCACCTCCACGGCGGTGACGGCGGGGGGCGTGAGGCGGCGGCCCATATAGACGGCGGCGGTGGTTTTGACCGCGCTGCCCAGGCTGGGCACGCTGACCGTCACAAGCTCCAGCCGTTCCCCATAAAATTTTTCGTCAATGGCGGTTTTGATCTCCAGCGCACCGGCCAGCGCCTGCTGTTTTTGCGCCATCTCGGCGGGCAGCCCGTCGGGGCGGACCGGCTGCACGGTGCCGCCGGTCAGGCCCTCGGCCAGGCCGGCCACGGTGTCTGCCTCATTGAGCAGAGCAAAGGCGGTGAGCGGCATACCAAGCTGCTGCGCGCCCTCCTCCGCCATGGCGGTGAGCGCGGCCAGGCCGGAAACGGCGGCCCGCGCCCCGGTGCAGACCCACAGTACCTTGCGGGGGGCAATGCTCTGATAATTGTCGCCCAGCTCCCCCGCCACCAGCGCGGCAGCCTGCATCAGGTCCGGTTCCCCCTCCCCGGGCTGCAGGGCGCGCACGGCCCGGCCGGCTGCGGCGGCATCCGAGGTGGCGGGCAGCACGCAGCGGGGCGTGCCCGCAAGGGTCACCAGCATCAGCTGGTCCCGCTCCCCCTTGGTGCGCATCAGCTGCAAAAGGGCATCACAACAGGCGCCGAGGACTTGCTCCCCGGCGCTGTCATCCACTGCCACAATGTAGCAGACGGGTTCCCTGGCGGCGGCAAGATTGCCGGTGGGGACCTGTTCGTCCCCCACATGGACCTCCACCCCGGCGGCACTGACCAGGGTGGGGTCCAACGGGTTGCCGTCGGAATCGGTAACGTTGACGAAGATATCCATCTCCGGCACGTTGAGATAGACCTGCTCAATGGAAAAGCTGCCCAGAGAGGCAGCTTTGGGGGCGCAGAGCCAGCCGGCCAGCAGCGCGGCAAACGCGGCCGCGCACAGCAGCCGCAGGCTGCGGCGGAGCAGCGAATTCAGCGGCAGGGTCGCCTGCCGGATGTGGTCACCCATCGATCCGGCTGAACATCTGATCCAGCGCGCGCAGGGCGCGCACGGCCTTGCGGCGGCGGGGGGAATCCTGCCGGGCGGCGGGCTCCGGCGCGGCGGCGGGTTCGGGCTCCGGCCGGGGTTCGGGTTCCGGTTCCTGGGGCTCGGGCTCCTCGCCTTCCTCGTCCTCCTCAAAGACCGGCATAACGGGAGCGCGGGGCGCGGCATCGGGGGGCGTCGCGTCGGGGCGGGCACTCTCCACCGGGCGCACAATGGGGGAGGAGAAGATGGCGCCCGGCACCTCGGTCAGCGCAGGGCCGGTCTGATGATTGGGGTCCCCGGTGGGCTGGGCCGGCTGCTGTTCCGGTTCCGGCGGTTCCGGCGCGGCCGGCTGCTGTTCGGGTTCTGCGGGAACCTGGGGCGCAGCGTCCGGCGGAAGCTCTTCCCCCTGCTGGGCACAAGCGGCCTGGGCGCGCACCGCGTCCACAAAGCTGGCCAGCGTTTCGGGGCTCAGGTCCAGCTTGGCCTCCGGCGTGGGCACGGCCTGAAGGTCCGGCAGATCGCTTTCCAGCGCACGGTCCGCGTTGTCCTGCGCGGCTGCGCGGTCGGCGGGGTTGTCCTGCGCGGCCTCGCTCTGGATGGCCGTCAGTTTGCGGCCCATCTGACCCAGGTAATCCAGGAATGCGGCGCGCTGAGCTTCCAGCTCCCGGACCTCGCCCCGCAGATTGTTCAGCCGGAGCTGATGGGCGTTCTGGATCTCGTTGGCCTCGGCCGCAGCGGCATCCACCAGCTTCTGGGCCTGCTCCTTGGCCTGCTCCCGGGCCGCCACCTCGATGGCGGCGGCGTTGGCGCGGGCCTCCTGCTCAATGACGGCGGCCTTGACTTTTGCCTCCTCCACCATCTTGTCCGCCTCGGCTTTGGCATCCTCCATCGCCTTGGCGCGGCCCTGCTCCACAAGGGCGCGGGCCTCGTCCAGGGCGCGGCCCTTGATGCGCAGCTCGGCTTCCGCCTGCTCGGTGCGCTCCCGGAACTGGTCTTTCTCTTTTTGCAGGCCGCTGTTCTTGAGCCGCAGCACGGCGCACTGGTCGCTCAGCGAGTGATTGCGCTCCTGCAGGGCGGCCACCCGGGCGTTCAGGTCCTCCTTCTGGCGGGAGTAGGTCTCGCTGCTGCCCGCCAGCGCCGCGTTCTGGCCGGAAAGCCGCTGGTTCTGGGCCGAAAGCGCCTGGCAGTGCTGCTGCAGGGCAGCATTCTCCTGCGCGGTTTTCCTGGCCTGACTCTCCGCCCGGCTCAGGCGCTGTTCATATTCGCCGCAAACGGCCTGAAGCGCTGCGCGGACGTCCTCCGGCTCATAGCCGCCAAAACGCGCCTTGCGCATCCCGCATTGTTCCATAAACTTTGTCACATCGATCTTTGGCACGGTCGTATCCTCCCTGCTCCAAACTGGGTTGTGTGTCTAACAGCATTATAACAATTTTCCCCCGCCTTCGCAACAAGATCTGAGAGGTTTTGTCCAACGCAGGGAAAGTTTTTATTTTGTGCCAAATCGGATACAACTCCATCGTAGAATAAAGCGAACCGGTTCTCTTCCCCGTTCTGTTTGTGACAGGCTTTTGACAATTTTGACATATTTCCCTCATGTTTCTTATCAGAGATGCACAAAATCCCTTCCGTTGGTGGGGGAAAGCTTGTCGCTCATTGTTCTTGTTTTTGCAACATTCGGGAAGTATAATGTTCTATCGTAGAAGAGGGTGTTCCTTTTCTGCGGCCTAACCAATCAAAGGAGCTGCCTTATGCGTACCTGGTGCAAAGACCATCCCATCCTGTTCATGGCCTATTATCTGGTATTTTACTTAATCTTTTTCAATCTGCTGGAAAAAAGCATTCTGGTGCCCGACCTTGTGCTGCACTGCGCGCTGGATGACATGATCCCCTTCTGCAAATATGCCATCATCCCCTATTATCTGTGGTTTGCCTGGATTCCCTGCACGCTGTTCTACCTGCTGTGGTTCAATGACCGGCGGGAGTTCTGGCGGCTGTGCCTTCCGCTGTTCGCCGGCATGACGCTGTCGCTGCTGTTCTGTGCCATTGTTCCCAACGGCGTGGACCTGCGCCCCGCCCGCATTGCGGGCAACGATATCTTTACCCGGTTGGTGCGGGGGCTGTGGCGGACCGACACCTCCACCAACGTGTTCCCCTCCATCCATGTGTTCAACTCGGTCACGCTGGCGCTGGCCTATCACCGCTGCGCCCGGCTGCGGGACCGCAAGTGGCTGTGGGTCAAGATCTGCGCCGACGTGCTGTGTGTGGCCATCATTCTTTCCACCCTGCTGCTCAAGCAGCACTCGGTGATTGACGCTGCGGCAGGCGTGGTGCTGGCCGTGGTGCTGGACGCCGCCGCAGATGCAGTGGCCCGCCGCACGGCGCCGGATCTTGCATACCGCCGCCCGGTGTTCCTTCATTAAAATGCAAAAGGCCAAACGGCAGCGCGGAATTCCGCCGCTGCCGTTTTTGGATTGCAGTTTTCATACAATTGTGCTATGCTTAGAATTCAGATGAAGTATAATAAAGGGAGGATTTTATCATGCAGAACATTCAGTCCATCGCCGATGGCATTTTCTATGTGGGCGCCAGCGACCGCCGGCTTGCCAAATTTGAAAACCTGTTTCCCATTCCCCGGGGCGTAAGCTACAATTCCTATGTGATTGTGGATGACAAGACCGCCCTGATGGACACCGCCGATGCCTCTGTGGGCGGCCAGTTTCTGGAAAATGTGGCCGCCGCGCTGGCCGGGCGCGGGCTGGACTATCTGGTGATTGACCACATGGAGCCGGACCACGCCGCCATGGTGGAGGCGGTGCTGCTGCGCTGGCCGGGGGCGCGGCTGGTGTGCAACGCCAAGACGGTGCCCATGCTGCGGATGTATTTCCCCGGCAATGACGCAGCCATCGCCTCGGCGCTGGTGGTCAAGGAGGGGGACAGTCTCAGCCTGGGCCGCCACACCCTGAGCTTTGTCATGGCGCCCATGGTTCACTGGCCCGAGGTGATGATGAGCTTTGAGTCCGCCACCGGCACCCTGTTCAGCGCCGATGCCTTTGGCACCTTCGGCGCGCTGGACGGCGCCATCTTTGCGGATGAGGTGGCGTTCCCCACCCGCTGGCTGGACGACGCCCGCCGCTACTACGCCAACATTGTGGGCAAGTACGGCGTGCAGGTGCAGGGGGTGCTCAAAAAGGCGGCCGGGCTGCCCATCCGCACCATTGCTCCGCTGCACGGCCCCATCTGGCGGCAGGATCTGGAATGGTTCATCGGCAAGTACGATCTGTGGAGCCGCTGCGAGCCGGAGGAAAAGGCCGTGACGGTGCTCTACGGCAGCATGTACGGCAACACGGCCAGCGCCGCCAACGCCCTGGCTGCCCGCATTGCCGCGCAGGGCGTCAAGGTTGCGGTGCATGACCTTTCCTGCGTGGACAACAGCGAGGCCGTGGCCGAGTGCTGGCGCGCTGCCGTCATTGTTCTGGCCGCCCCCACCTACAACGGCGGCATTTACCTGCCCGCCGGGGAGCTGCTCGATGATCTGAAGGCCCTGGGCCTGCACGACCGCGTCTTTGCCCTTGTGGAGAACGGCAGCTGGGCCCCCATGTCCGGCAAACTGATGGCCGCCAAAATCGGCGAGCTGAAAAACTGCACCGTGCTGGACCAGAAGGTTACGGTGCGGGGCCGCCTGACGGCCGCCCAGGACGCCGAGCTGGACGCCTGCGCCCGGGCCGTGGCCGCCGCGCTGTAACCCTGCCAAAATCTTTTTCCAAAAATCCCGGGCCGTCCCCTGTTTTCGGGGGACGGTTTATGTTATAATGGGATGAAAATCTTCCATTTCATCATCGGGAAAGGAGGGCGCACAATGCCCAATCGGGAAGGCGGATACGGCGGATATCGCCAGCAGACGCCGCAAAACAACAAAAACCGAAAAGTCAACTCTCCGGGCAGCGGCAGTGTGCACCGTGGCGTGACCGCGAAGGACGCCTCCCGGGCTGTTGCCGGGGATTCCTTCCATCACGCCCCTTACTCCCCCACCAGCGACGGAAACACCAGCCCCGCACGGTATAACGCGGGGGATCTGGATTCCGACTGGGTCCGGGTGGAAAATCCGTCCCGGAAAGAGTTCCCCCACCCCCCCGCCGGGACGGCAGCCCAGCCCCGGCGCACGGCGTCCGGCCGTGCGCGCCGCCGCAAACCGGCCATCAGCCGGCGAACCTTTGTGGCTGGCACAGCGGCGGGTATCCTGCTGCTGTCCGGCATCATCACGCTGCTTCTGCCCTCCGGCGGGAACGCCGCGCCGGAAACCGCCGGTTCCGCCAGCTCCGCCCAGGGGCAGCGCCTGGTGGCTCCCGTCCCCTACGCAGGAACCGACACCACGGGATCTGCGGCGGCGAGCGCTCTCAACTGGGGCACCGTGGGTCCTGTGCGGCAGGAGGACACCTATACCTTCACGGCCCTGCCCGCCGCACCGGATGCCGTGCCGGAGTTTGGGCGGGTCTCCACCGAATGGTTCGCCGACGCCGCCTTTCTGGGGGATTCCATCACGGAAGGTCTGACCTACTACGGCATCAACGTGGGCGGCGCGCTGGTGCTGGGGTATCAGGGAACCAGCCCCAACCAGATTGTCAACCGCGTTGCGCTGACCAACGAAGCCGGGGAGGAAGAGATTCCGCTGGACATTCTCACCGAACGGCAGCCCGCCAAGCTGTATCTGTTGCTGGGCACCAACGCCCTGACGGGGGAGGGCAACGACGACGGGTTCCTTGCCTACTACAGCCGGATGCTGGACGAGCTTCAGGCCGCCCTGCCCCACACCGCCATCTTTGTGCAGTCCATCCTGAACGTCCGTCCCGAGGCCCTGGAAAAGGCGCCCGGGCTTTCCCCCGAGCGCCTGGGGTCCATCAACAGCGCCATCCGGGCCATGTGTGCCGAGAAGGGCTGCTCCTACCTGAACCTGACCGAGGCCTTTACCGGGGAGGACGGATATCTGTCGGCGGAATACGCCCAGACCGACGGCATCCACCTGACCGTCTCGGGCTATAACGCATGGATTGACTATCTGTGTACCCATGTTCCCTACAATAAGTCCAACCCCTACCAGGCGGGAAGCACCTGGTATCTCTCCGACGATGTGCGGCAGCGCATTGACGATCTGCCCTGATTCCAGCTTTTGAAGTGAGGAAGAACCATGCCAAACCCCTACAATCCCGACCAGGACCGCGCCAACCGCAGTAACCCTGATCAATCCCCCGGCAGCAATCCGGCCCACCCCGGGGAATATCACAAGGGGGACGCCGCCTTTCAGATTCCCTGGTGGGTCATTCTTGTGCTGTTTTTCATGGGCGCATGGCCGGCCGCCCTGATTCTGATTCTGCTCAACCAACTGCTGCGGCAGGGCACCCTGCCCGACCCGCGCACCGTCCGGGACCGGCACGCCGGAGCCGCCCGCAGCAGCGCTGCCGGAACACCGGTTTACGCCCAGCACCAAAAAACGGCGTCCAAAGCCGCTCCCCCGCCGCAGACGGCCCGGGCCGCCTATGACCCCGAGCAGACCGCCAAAGCCGACGAGCGCAAGGACGGGGACACCGCCGCCAACATCCTGCTGGTCGCCGGGATCATCGCCACCGCCATCGGGGCGGTCGCACTGCCCACGGCCCTCGTGGACCTGGTCGCCTACGGCATTCCGGGCGGATTTGCCGCAGCATATCTTGAGGACATTGTGTCCGGGATCATCCCGCTGGTGGGCGGCCTGGGGATGCTGTTTGGCTCCCACAAGCTCAAAGCCGGCCGCCGGATGCGCAAAAAGATCGAAAACATTGTGGGCCGCGCCGATCACGTCTCCATCCAGGAAATTGCCGACGCCATCCCCTGCAGCTATGACAAGTGCTGCCGTTATCTGGAGGACTGCATCGACAAGGGCGTTTTCGGCGACAACGCCTATCTGGATATGCGCACCGGCAGTCTGGTGGTGCGGGGCGCGCCGCCGGCCCCCAAAGCCCAGCCCGCGCCGCCCGGCCCCCAGCCCGCCGGCAAGAGCACCGAGGCTTCCCGCTACAACGACATTCTGGTTCGCCTGCGCAAGATCAACGATGCCATTCCCGATGCCGCCATGAGCGACAAGATCAGCCGTCTGGAGGCGGTCAGCGCCAAGATCTTTTTACAGGCCGAACAGAATCCCGACAAGCTGCCCCAGATGCGCAAGTTTATGGACTACTATCTGCCCACCGCCCTCAAGCTGCTGGAAACCTACGCCGAGCTGCAGGCCCAGGGCATCGAGGGGGAGAACATCACCGAGTCCAAACACCGCATCGAGTCCGCCATGGACACCCTGGTGACCGCCTTTGAGGCGCAGCTGGACAAGCTGTTCCAGGATGACGCGCTGGACGTTTCCACCGACATTGACGTAATGGAAAATATGCTCCGCGCTGACGGCCTGACCGGCGACTCCCCCGGTCCCCGCCTGCAGTTGTGACAGCCGTCCCAAGAAACCGACAAAAACCGTGCTGCGGAACGCACTGCTCCGCGGCACGGTTTTGGTTTGTGTAAAAAAACGGATTGTTTCAGGGGACAACGGTCACGTCTGCCAGACTTCTGCTGCGCAGGCAGCTGCACGCCGACGGGCCGACGCCCGACGCCTCCCGCACGGCACACAGCTCCGTTGTCACCGCGTATTGCAGGGAGGATTCCGGCGTGGGCAGACGGGCAGGCAGCGGCGTTGTCCATTGCCCCGCGCCCATGGGCTGTCCCGCCGGGACCGAGAAAATTCCCATCACCTGGCCGTCCGGGTCCCGCACGGTATAACGGACCGTACACCACGCATTGTTGGTTCCGTCCGGCAGTTCTCCCACACCGCCCCGGGGCGGATTGATCATGTAGCCAAAATTCACCGGGTTCCCTTGTGCAATCTGCTGGTCAATCGGCTGATACCGGCAGTGCAGCGGCAGGTCGACCCGGGCTTCGGGGAAGGAGGCATACCATGTGTCATCGGCTGCCCCCACCACGCCCCCACTGCCCACAGGGATTCCCTGCCCGCCAAAGGTGGACTGGGCGGCCCGCAGCCCGGCCACCTGCACCACCAGCTTGCAGCCATACTCGGTGCGGCCCTGAGCGTCCAGCCGGGGCGCACCGTCCACCCGGCCGGCAGAAAAGTCAAAGTCCTCCACGGTGAGCAGGCCATCCTCAAGGGACACCCGGATGTCCGGCAGCTCCCGCTTAACCTGGCTCCACCCACCGTGGGTCTTGTCCACCGCCCAGACCCGCACCGTTGCCAATGAGGCGTCCATTGCCGGGTCAAGACAGTATTTCAGGGCGGCAGGCGGCTGGGCCACAGTGGCCCAGGCCTCCAGCCGCAGGGTATAGCAGCCTGTTTCGGCGTCCCACGCGGTCTCCCCGGTCAGTTCCCAGCTTGGGGTCCGGGCATCCGGGGTCGGCGCGGCGGTGGGTGGCGACTGCCCCAACAGTGCCATGGCCTGTGTCAGGCGGCGTTGACGGGTTGTATCCAGCATGGACCAGAGCTCCAGCTGCCTTTCCCGGGAAAAGCAGCTGAGATATGCCTGCAGGGTCTGCTGGTCCTGAGCAGCCAGAATGGACTGGTAAAAGCTTTCTGCCTCCGGCGGAAGATCGGACTCTGCCGCAACGGTTGCATCGGATGCCGCTGCGGCGCAGGGCAGCGCCCCGCCGCACAGCAGCAGAACCGCAAGGGCCAAAGCGGCCAAACGGTGCAGATCTCTCATTTCCTTCCCCTTTTGGCAGACCTGTTTTTCATCGGTAAACAGTCAGAATTCGGTCAGGAAAACGCCGGGCGGCGCACCCGGCCCCATGGCAATGACCCGGGCCGGCAGCAGGACGCCTTCAAAAGCTTCCGCCTCACAGCAAACACTGTGCTGCCACCGCAGCGCCGGCTTCCGGTCCGCCTGCCGTTCCTGCGTGGATTCCACCGCCGTTCCCTGCCGCGGCAGGACCGCCGCAGGCTCCATCACCGCCAGCGCCGCCGTGCGGGTCACCGCGCCGGCCAGCGTGCGGAGCCAGCCCACCAGCGCCGCGCCCACCAGGCAGACCGCCATGACCATAACCGCCACCGATCCCAATGCAAAACGCAGTTTTTCTTTCATCGCTGTGTTCCCCCTTTCAGCTTCCGCTGCCCCAAAGGCGCAGCGCTCCCCTCACTGCCGGAACCGTGCCGGGCAGAGCATCGGCGCACTGCGCCACCGCCCCCGGCAGACCGCCGTCCGGGCCTGTCCCCATTCCTGCGCTTTGCGCCCCGCAGGGCCGCTATGTACCTGGTACGGCAGGATGGCAGGCCGCATGAACTGCGGCTGCGCGGCGGGCCTCAACGGCCCCGCCCGGCTGCCGCCGGAGAAAGAGCCCACGGCCCGTTCTCCCTTGCGTGCCACCAGAATACCACCCCTCCGGTGCACAAATTGCCAAACCCTGTCGCGGCCGCCCTGCAATCGTGCGCCGGATTCCGCCAAAAAATTTTCAACTTTTTCGCCTTTTCCGCTTGACAACCCCCGTCCCCGGCGCTATAATATAAAAGCTGATTCAAACAGCGCGTTCATTGCCCCATAGCTCAGTTGGTTAGAGCACCTGACTGTTAATCAGGGTGTCGTCCGTTCAAGTCGGACTGGGGCAGCCAACAAGGCGGAGGAACAGAGGTTCCTCCGCCTTTTATTATTTTCCTATACCTGAGCCGCCTTGTGCAAACCCACGCGGCAAAGGTTTTGTAATAGATCATCACCCCGGCTGAAGGACGAGCTTCAGCCGTTTTTTGCTCTCCCTTGTTTTGTTTCCAAACCCACCCCATCCATGGGATAAGTGCGCCCATTTTTAAGGCGACACCGCATAATTCTACGTGTCGATACGACGAGCGATGGGTGTCAGCTGCTAAACAAAAAGCGCAGATAATATTTTGTCTATTATCGAGCATTTTTGCAACACGGATGGCGTCCATCGCTCGTCGGAGCGGTGCGTAAAGCGTTAGCCGTGAATTGTGCGGTATCGCCTGACGTACGCCCCGCTGATGCCGGGCGATGGCATTGGCTTTCCAGCCGTCTTTCAGCCGAAGCTCAATTACCATGTAATTTTCGTAAGTCAGATGTTTACCTTTTTTTGCGATCTGTGATATAATTGGGATAATTCATTGCGATTGCCTCTTTCTGTGTTGATCTTTTCTCGCAGATTGATTCTAACACAGAGGCCCTCGCTATGGACCTTTTATTTTAAACGCGCGATTTTCATTTTTGTGCCGCCCGCCCTGTTCGGCGCGGGGGCCATCTGGTTCGCCATGTCCCTCACCGAGCTGCTGGTGGCGGTGTATGTGCTGGCCATGATGCGCCGCGGCACCGCCGCGCTGCCCAAAAATGGAAGCTGCTGACCCATGCCTCACGGCAGGGCGGATGACGCCCTGTCTGCCATGCTTTCCGGCTGTCGGAGCGCGGCAGGCAGAATTTTGCCGCAACACCCACAAAACCGCCCTGCCGGCAGCGGAATGTCAGCCATCGGCAGGGCGGTTTTTCCCAAAGAAGTATCTTATCTGAATCTTTATGCCAAGCGAGCTTGATTTTTTCTTGTCAATCGAATATAACAGAATTGGATTCTTATTATCTTTCCTTTGGATGGTTCTGCCCCGTTTGTTCCGCCCCGCAGGCGGCTTGGGGGAGCGGGGATTTTTGTGTTTTGTGGCGGCGCAGGGAACCCCACCGGTTTTATAGGTTTTAACAGTTGCCGTTCCAGTCTTCCACCACATCCCGCAGCTGCCGGGGGTCCAGTTTTCCGAAAGAGCCCGCCAGGCTCAGTTTCCAAACCGCCCGCCATTGCACCGAGACATCCTCCACAAAAGCAAGGGTCTGGATTTTCCCCACGGCAATGCGATAGGCCGCAATTCCGTAGCTTTGGTACCGTCCCAGTTCCCGGCGGTACAGGTTTTGCTTTCTGGGTAAATATACAATCACGGTTCCCGCTTCCTCTGTGCTATAAAGTGTCTTGGGGCAGAAAAACATGAAAATCCAGAGGCATTCCATTTCACTTCACACATCATACAGATTTCCCTCCATCTGTTTTGCTGCGCGGTTTTCCGGTCACAGTCCAGCTCGCCCGCACGGTGGCGGGCGGCCATGCGGTCGCCGCAGGGCCTGAGGACCGGTTGCTCGGTGCGGCCGTTATCGTTGAGCTTACTCTCAAACAGGCGCTCAAAGATGTTCATCGGAATGCAGTAGCCGGAGCTGGTCTTGTGGACGTCCATCGTCTGGATATCGCTGCCCCGGGCCAGGCGCAGCGTCTTGTCCCCGGCGGAAGCGGCTTTCCCGGACACAGTGGCTGAGGCGGCGAAAAAGCACAAGAATCATTTTGGAATTTTTACGGATTATATCGTTTTATCGGGATATTTGTGGGTGGCTTTCACAAGGGTGCACGGTTTGGCAGCGGAAATTCCTGGTGCGGGGCATGGGAAGTGCTGGAAACGCTCCGCCGTTCATGGTATAATACCCACAATTGGGCGGAACCGGTCGAATAGCCCGCCCGGACAGAAAATCTTGTTGAGGTGAGCGTTATGAGCCAGCTGACATCCGCTGAGGATAAAACACTGTTCGAGTTTCGCGGGAAAATTCCGCCCGCAAAGCAGCTGATCCCGCTGGGATTGCAGCACGTTGTGGCGGCCGTGGTGGGGGTCATTACCCCGGCGATCATCATTTCGGGCGCCTGCGGGCTGGCAGCGGAGGAAAAAACGCTGCTGATTCAGGCCAGCCTGGTGATGACCGCCGTGGCCACGCTGTTACAGCTCTTCCCTGTTTTTCACAAAATCGGCGCGGGCCTGCCCGTCATCATGGGCACCAGCTTCGCCTATGTGCCCGCACTGACCGCCATCGGCGCCGAGTTCGGCCTGCCCACCATCCTGGGGGCCGAGATCATCGGCGGCCTGGTGGCGGTGGTGTTCGGCGTTTTTGTCCGGCCCATCCGCAAGCTGTTCCCGTCGGTGGTCACCGGAACGGTGATCTTTACCATCGGCCTGTCGCTCTATCCCACCGCCGTGCGGTACATGGCGGGCGGCTCCGGGGCGGAAAACTTTGGCAGCGTGCAGTGCTGGGCCGTGGCGCTCATCACCTTCGCGGTGGTGGTCATTCTGAACAACTTCACCCCCGGCCTGCTCCGGCAGGGCTCGCTGCTGTTCGGCATGATCGTGGGCTACGCCGTGGCGCTGGTGCTGGGCATGGTGGACTTTTCCGGCGTGGGGTCCGCGGGCTGGTTTGCCCTGCCCAAAGTCATGCCCTTTGAGATCAACTTTGTCCCCGCCGCCTGCGTCTCGCTGGCCATTGTGTATGTGGTCAACGCGGTGCAGACCATCGGCGACCTGACCTCCACCACCATGGGCGGCATGGACCGGGTCCCCACCGACGAGGAGCTCAGCGGCGGCATCATCGCCCAGGGCATCTCCAGCGTGCTGGGCGCCTTCATTGGCGGCCTTCCCACCGCGTCCTACAGCCAGAACGTAGGCATTGTGACGCTGAATAAGGTCATCAACCGGGCCGTCTTTGCGCTGGCCGCCGGGGTTCTTCTGGTGGCGGGCTTTGTGCCCAAATTCAGCGCGCTGCTCACCACCATCCCCCAGAGCGTCATCGGCGGCGCGACGCTGTCGGTGTTTGCCACCATCACGATGACCGGCATCCACATGATCACCCGGGAGGGCTTCGACGGTCGCACCCGCACCGTGGTGGGGCTGTCGGTGGCGCTGGGCGTGGGCATCACCCAGGTCAGCGGCTGCTTGCAGGGCCCCGGATTCCCCGCTTGGGTCCACACGGTGTTTGGCTCCTCCTCGGTGGTGGTGGCCGCTCTCATGGCCATCCTGCTCAACCTCACGCTACCCAAAGAAAAAGCTTGCGCCGCGCCGGACAAACAGAAATAATTTCCCGGGCAACACATCCGGGAGTCTGCCCGCTTTCGTCCTGCGGATCTGCCTGCGGGGTGGAGCGGGTATTTTTTCGGAGCGGGAGGATTCTTGACCTTTTTCGTCCTGAGTCGTACAATAGCAGGGGTGACCACGGGTCCACAGAAGGAGAATGACGATGTCCACTGACACACAGCCCCAACAGAATCATGCCACCCTGATGAAGGACGTGCTGCGCCTGAGCGTGCCCTCCATCCTGGCGCAGCTCACCTCCACCGCCATGGAATACATTGACGCCACCATGGTGGGGTCCCTCGGGGCCAACGCCTCGGCGGCCATCGGGCTGGTGTCCAGCTCCACCTGGCTGATGGGCGGAATGTGCGGCGCGGCGGCCACCGGCTTTGCGGTTCAGGTGGCCCACCGCATCGGAGCCGGGCAGGACGGGGAAGCCCGCAACGTGCTGCGCCAGGCGCTGGCGTTCTCTGCGGTCTTTGGCCTGCTGCTGGCGCTGGTTGGGACCGGGATCAGCCGGCGCCTGCCGGTCTGGCTGGGCGGCGCGCCCGAAATCGTGGGGGATTCCGCCGCTTACTTCTTTATTTTTTCCTGCGCCCTGCCGGTATTGGTGTTTGACAATGTGGCCTGCATGGTGCTGCAATGCAGCGGCGATATGCGCACCCCCAGCGTCATCTCGATCCTGATGTGCGTGCTGGATGTGGTGTTCAACTTTTTCCTCATCTTCCCCACCCGCCGGGTGGGCGGGTTTCTCATCCCCGGCGCAGGGCTGGGGGTGGCCGGCGCGGCGCTGGGCTCCACCCTGTCCGAGGTGTTGTGTACCGCGCTGGCCCTTTATGCCGTCTGCATCCGCAGTCCCAAGCTCAATCTGCGCATTCCCGGAAGCTGGCGCCTGGACGCCGGCATCCACCTGACGGCGGCCCGCATCGCCATCCCCGCCGCCTTTGAGCGGCTGGTTCTCAACTTTGCCCAGATTGCGGTCACCCGCATTGTGGCGCCGCTGGGCACCGTCGCGGTGGCAGCCAACTCGCTGGCTGTGACGGCCGAAAGCCTGTGCTATATGCCGGGCTACGGCATCGCGGCGGCGGCCACCACGCTGGTGGGCCAGAGCCTGGGCGCAAAGCGGAAAGACCTGGCCCGGCGGTACGCCCGGCTCTCCACCCTGCTGGGCGCTTTGGTAATGGCGGCGGCCGGCGTTCTGATGTACGCCGCCGCACCGCTCATGTTCCGTATGCTCACCCCCGACCCCGAGGTGCGGGCGCTGGGTGCGCAGGTGCTGCGCATCGAGGCCTTTGCCGAGCCGCTGTTTGCCGTCTCCATCGTGGCGGCGGGCGCGCTGCGCGGCGCGGGGGACACCCTGGTGCCCAGCATCCTCAACCTAGTCAGTATGTGGGGGGTCCGCATCACGCTGGCCACCCTTCTGGCGCCCCGCATGGGGCTTGCCGGTGTCTGGCTGGCCATGTGCCTGGAGCTCTGCGCCCGGGGCATCCTGTTCCTCATCCGGCTGCTGCGGGGCCGCTGGCTGGAAAAAAACGTGTGAAAACATCCCTGTCTATGATTCACGAAAAAAGGGTTCCCTGTCTGCGCAGACGGGGAATCCTTTTTGGTTTCCTTTCAGTTTTTGGCTTTATTCCTGCGCGGCGGTGCTGCCTCCGGGCAATGCCGCACCATTCACGGCTGATGACTTACGCACCGCTCCGGCGGCTCGGGCGGCGCGGGTCTGAATCAGCTCCGCCGCAATGCTCACCGCAATCTCGGCGGGGGTTTCGGCCTGAATGTCCAGCCCGATGGGGGTCTTGATGCGGGCCAGGTCACCCTCCGTAAATCCCCGTTCCCGCAGGATGGCATTGACCCCCGCCGTCTTTCGCCTGCTGCCGATCACGCCGATGTAGCACGCCGGCGTGCGCAGGGCAAAGGCCTCGCAGTCCGTGTCATTTTTATGGCCGCGGGTCATGATGCAGATGAAATCGTCGGGGCCGATTTTCACCCCGTCGGCCAGCCGGTCCATGGGAACCAGCCGGGTTTCCTCCACGCCGGGGAACAGCCCGGGACGGCAGAACGCCTCCCGGTCCTCGATCACCACGCAGCGGAACTCCACCGCCGCCAGCACGGGCACCAGCGCCTGCGCCACATGGCCGCCGCCAAAGAGATAGACCCGCCCAGCGCGGACCAGCGTTTCGGCATAATAGAGCCGGCCCGCCGCCTCCACCTGAACGGGCCGGCTGCCCAGCCGGTCCAGCACGGCCCGGGGAACCCCGGTTCCCGCCACGCCGGACTTTGCGCCATACAGGGTGAGCGCACCGCTGCCGCCGGGGGTGATGTCGGTGATGAGCCAGCTCTGTTCCCCCGCCGCAAAGAAGTCTGCTGCCCGCTGGGCCACCTCCAGCACCGCCGGATCCCCGCCGGGGATAAAGTGGAAATACACCGTCACGTCGCCGCCGCAGATCATGCCCAGATCCTCCACCTGGTTGCGCCGCAGCAGGAACCGGGCCGTGCGGCTGGAACGGGTTCGGAGCACCTGGGCCGCCACCTGTTCGCTGCGGTATTCCACCGCGCCGCCGCCGATGGTGCCATACACCCGGCCCGCCTCGGTCACCAGCATCCGGGCGCCCGCGCCCCGCGGCGTGGAGCCGGAACTGGCCACAATGGTGATCAGCACCGCGTCTTTGCCCGCAGCAAGATGTTCCCGCAGCTTTTCAAACAGAATTTTCATGGGTCATTCCCCCGTTTTTTTGTTTTGCCCCTTCCGGCGGGCGCCGTGCACAGACGTCTCCCGCACGGCGCAGCATGGCCTGGCCGTTCCCAGGGCAGGTTCTTTCCTCACGGATACAGCGGCAGCACGTTGACCGGCGCCACGCCGAATTCCGCCGGAAAGACCTGGGGCCGGCGGTCCTTGGGAACCCGCCACCACACCGGCGGGGTGCCGGGGCGCTGGGTGACATAGCGGAACTCCACAATCCACTCAAAAGGCTCCTCCATTTCGCCCAGATACTCCACCGCATAGCGGTTCTGGGCCGTCCGGGGATTGAAGTAGTGGGCGCGGATGCCCACCGCTTTCACATCCTCCCGGACCGGCTGCGCTGTCTGAAGGCGGATGCCCCAATCGGGCACCTCCACCTCATATTCCCCGGTTTTGCGTGCCGGCACAATGTTTTTGCAGCCGGTCAGGGCGGCCGCCGTCACGCTGCCAGGATCGGCGAACAGTTCCTTGGTGGGTTTGACCGCCACAAGCCGCCCCGATTCCAGCACCGCCACCTGGCGACACAGATGGTAGGCCTCGTCCCGGCTGTGGGTGACCAGCAGCACATCATGGCCAAAGCCCGCCAGCAGTTCCCGCAGCTCCATCTGCAGTTTGTCCCGCAGATGGCTGTCCAGCGCAGAGAAGGGTTCGTCCAGCATGAGCAGGCGGGGCCGGTTCACCAGGATGCGGGCCAGCGCCACGCGCTGCTGCTGCCCGCCGGACAGCTGCCAGGGGCGGCGGTTTTCCAACCCGTCCAGCTGCAAAAGGGAGACAACACGGCGGCCTTCCTCCTCCCGGCGGGCCTTGTCCTTTTCCCGGCGCAGGCCGCACAGAATGTTCTGGCGCACCGTCATGTTGGGGAACAGTGCGTAGTTTTGGAACAGATATCCCACCTGGCGCTTCTGGGGCGGCAGGTCGATCTTTTTTTCCGAGTCAAAGAGGGTCACGCCGTCCAGCACAATGCGGCCCCGGTCCGGCGTCTCAATGCCCGCGATGCATTTGAGCGTCAGGCTTTTGCCGCAGCCCGAGGCGCCCAGCAGGCCCAGCACGCCGGGGCTGCCGTCCCGGGTTTCAAAGGCGACATCCAGCGTAAAGGCACCGTAGCTCTTGGCAATTGCCACCTGCAAGCTCATTTCCGCACCGCCTTTCTGCCGGCTTTCTGGCGGTCTTCCAACAGGTTTACAATCAGCAGCACCACCGCCGAGATGGCCAGGTTCACCAAAACCCACCGGAAAGCCCCTGCCTCATCGTTGGTACGCCAAAGCTGATAGACGGTGGTGGAGATGGTGGCTGTCTTGCCCGGCGTATAGCCGATGAGCATACTGGTGGCGCCGTACTCCCCCAGAGCCCGGGCAAAAGCCAGCACCGTGCCCGCCAGAATGCCCTGACGGCAGGCGGGCATGCGGATGCGCCAGAAGATGTAGGAATTGGAAAGTCCCAGGGTCTGCCCGGCATAGGCCAGCGTTTCGTCAAAGCTCTCAAAGGCGCCGCGGGCGGTGCGGTACATCAGGGGGAAGGCCACCACCGCCGCCGCCAGCACGCCGCCGTACCAGTTCATGACAAATTTGATGCCGGACCGGGACAGCCAGATGCCCAGAGGCCGCTTGGTGCCGAACAACAGCAGCAGAAAATAGCCGCACACCGTGGGCGGCAGCACCATGGGCAGGGTCAGGACCACGTCCAGAACGCCCTTGACAGCGCGGGGCAGACGGGCGGCGTAATAGGCCGCCGCGATACCCAGAAAGAACACCAGCACACAGCTGATGGCCGCGATCCGCAGCGAGTTCCAAAGGGGGTACCAATCCATTGATTGCAAGCTCCTTCCCCAGCAAAACAGCCAAACCCGCAGGGGGAACTTCCTGCCGGTTTGTTCCCGGAGCGAACCAATCGCCCCTATTGTGTTGATTATATCACATTACGTTACAGGGGAAAAGTCGTAACCGCCCACGGAAACCACGCCCTTGACAAAGCAGCCGAGACCGAAGGTTCACTTCAGCCGACGAATGTCGGTTCTGCGGAACCCGGCAAATGCTGACGAATCCTTTGCTGCCAGCGGTAGAAGGTGGATTCTGCGATGCCGTTTTCATGGCACCATT
>SFVK01000007.1 GCA_004561545.1 bacterium | reverse complement strand
TCCTTGCGAATTACTTGTTTGTTTGGAATTGTTTATCGTGATTTTCCATCACGTTTAAGGTTCCACAAGTTTCAGTATTGTTCAATTTTCAAGGTCCTGCGGTCGCTCCCGGTCTCCCGGACAGCTTGTTTATTTTACATCATCCAATCTCTTTTGTCAAGAGGTTTTTTGAAGTTTTTTTCAAGCTGATTTTTGCGGCCCGCTGTCTTGCGTGACAGCTTTGTTATTTTAACACACCAGTTTTTGTTTGTCAAGCACTTTTTTGAACTTTTTCAAACTTTTCTCTGATCTGTTACCCGCCTGACGGGCCGCCTTGCTTTGTAAAGCGCCCGTCAAATCGGTGTGATTATAGTATCACACGGAGAACCCTGCGTCAAGTGTTTTTTGAGGAAAAGTAACACTTTTGGCGAATCGCACAGTTTTCCTGTTGAGAAATGGAAAATTTGACGGGCTTTCCCCTTTTCAAGGGGCTCTCATTCTCCTGTAAGCTCCTGACGCATCCATTTGAGGATCTTCCTCTCCCGCCGGGAGATTTGCACCTGTGTGGTATGCAGGACCGTTGCCGTTTCGCTCTGGGTTTTTCCCGAAAAAAAACGAAGCCGGATGAGGAGCCGGTCCTGGGGCGCAAGTCGGGACATTACCTCGTCCAATCCGATCCGTTCCGCCAGTGCTTCCTCCGGGGAATCCACGGGGATGTCCCATTCCCGGTTGCCATCCTCACTGTCGGCGGGCGTGAGGGACACCACCGGCATGGCGGCCTGAATGGAGACAGCCACCTGCTCGGGGGTAACGCCGAGCGCTTCGGCCAGCTGGGCAACGCTGGGCTCGTTCCCGGTGCGTTTGAGAATGCGCTCCCGCTCCGCCGTGACCTTGAGCCCCAGTTCCTTGACGGAACGGCTGACCTTGACGGTTCCTCCGTCCCGGAACAGCTTTTTAATCTCCCCCAGGATGACCGGCACCGCATAGGTGGAAAAGCAGACACCGCGCTGGGGATCAAATCCGTCGCAGGCTTTGACCAGGCCCAGACAGCCGGCGGAGTAGAGCTCCTCGTACTCAATCCCCCGGCCGGTAAAGCGGCCGGCACAGGAGTGTACCAGCCCGAGATTGCGCTGGATAAATTCCGCACGGGGCAGCTCTGTGAACAACGCAGTGGAATTTGTGGTCATGATGGGACCTCCTTTGCCTGATATGTAAGGAGGATCACTTGGTGTCGAGCCGCTTGGTCATCGTGACGCGGGTACCGCGGGAGGGTGTGGAGGAGACATGGACCTTGTCCATAAAGCTCTGCATCACCGCAAAACCCAGTCCCGCGCGCTCCTCGGGATTGCCGGTGGTGAACATGGGTTCCATGGCCTTGGCCACATCGGCAATGCCCACGCCGCGGTCTGTGATGGTGATGCGGACGGTGCCGCCCTCATAGAGAACCGCCGTCATGGTGATGGGGCCCACCGTATCGGGATAGGCGTGAACAATGCAATTGGTGACAGCCTCCGACACGGCGGTCTTGATATCCGCCAGCTGGGGCACCGTGGGGTCCGCCTGGGCAAGAAACGCCGCCAGAGCCGCGCGGGCAAACCCTTCGTTGACGCTACGGCTGGCAAAGGTGAATTTGACCTGATTGAGCATTTTCATGGTACGTCCCCCGATCATACATAATGAATGTGCGCCAGATCCAGCATCCGGCGCACGGCGGCGGGCGCATTCTGGACCGTGAGCCGCCCGCCCAGGCTGGACATATGCCGGCTGCGCCCCAGAATCAGCCCCACGCCGGAGGAATCCATAAAGGTGACGCCGGAGAAATCCATGGTCAGCAGTTCCGGCATACGGGAATCCACCTGGGCGTCAATCTCGCGGCGGAGGGACTGGGCCGCATGGTGGTCGATCTCACCGGTGAGATAAGCCGCCAGGGTACCGCCTGCGGGAACAAAACAAACATTTGCCAAGGATTGTCCACCTTCTTTGCATTGGCCGTCCAGGGCAAAAGAGAAAGCCCTGCGTACCGGGTTTGGTTCCCAGTATACAGGGCTTTGACGGAATATTTTGTTGAAGGGGGACGAGAGGATTACTTTTGGGCTTCTTTGAGCAGGATGGGGCGGGCCTCGGCGGCAAGGTAGAGACTGCCGCAAATCACCACCCCGGCCAGATTGTTCTCATCCGCCCAGACAACCGCCTGTTTGATCCCGTCCGAAACGCTGCCGGCCGCTTCGGCATCCATGTGGAATTTGGCGGCCTGCTCCAACTCCTCTGCGGTCATGGCGCGGGGGCTGTCGGGCGTGACGGTGAACACCTTGTCAAAGCAGGGAGAGAGGTTTTCCAGCATCTTTTCACAGTTTTTATCCTTGAGGAATCCGATCACGCCCACCAGATTGCCGTCATACCCGGCTTCGGCCAGCGTTGCGGCCAGAGCGGCGGTGCCGTCGGGATTGTGACAGCCATCCAGCACAAGCAGCGGATGGCGGCGCAGCACCTCGATGCGGGCCGGCATCGAGGCTTCCCGCAGGCCGGCCTCGATGGCGTCGTCGGGAATCTCATAGCCGTATTCCCGCCAGAGGATCAAGGCGATTTCCACCGCCATGGCGGCATGGTTGGCCTGATGTTTGCCGGGGAACGGCAGCATGACGCGGTAACCGCCGTAGTCAATATAGTTCTCCAGCGGGCGGCACTTGAGGAACTGAAGGTCTTCCGGGTCGGGCACCGTGAGGGAGGTGTGGGCTTCGGCGGCGGCCGTGAGCAGCGGGCCCATGGCCTCCTCGGGCTGATCGGGATAGCAGACCACGGCGCAGCCCTCCTTGATGATCCCCGCTTTCTCTGCGGCAATCTCGGGGAGCGTCTGTCCCAGAATCTCGGTATGGTCCAGGCCAATGCGGGTGATGGCCGCCACAAGGGGGGACGGAATGACGTTGGTGGCGTCATAGCGGCCGCCCAGGCCGGTTTCCAGCACCACAAAGTCGCACTTCTCCCGGGCAAACCAGAGGAATGCGATGGCGGTAACCGCTTCAAACTCCACCGGTCCCTCCCCGCCTTCGGCTTCCACTGCGGCGGCAGCATCCAGTACGCGGGCCGTCAGCGAGGCCAGCGTCCGCGGGGAAATCATCTTGCCGTCAATCTGGAATCTCTCGCGGAAACTGAGCACATAGGGGCTGATGGTCATGCCGGTTTTATAGCCGGCATGGGTCAGGATGGAGGACGTCATGGCGGCAAGGGTCCCCTTGCCGTTGGTGCCGGCAATATGAATACACTTGAGGTCCTTTTCCGGGTTGCCCAGCTTGTCCAGCAGCGCCTGCATCCGGGTGAGTGCCGCGCCGCCCTTGGCCATGCGCGGGAGCGCGTGAAGGGCTTCGATTGCCTGTTGTTCCGTCATAGATAGTTCCTCCTGTCGGTATGCCGGGGACGGTCGTCGATATCAATGCGGTCCTCCCGCTGCTGGCGGAGCAGTTCCTCCCGCTCGGCGCGAAGACGCCGGTTTTCCTTTTTGATGGAGTAGAAGGAGGTGATGCCCCGCACAATGAGAAGCAACAGCAGTGCCGCCAGAAGCCCCGCCGTTACCCCGCCAAAATCGATCCAGACATCCACCACCGAGGAGGTGCGGCCCGCGATGCGGAGCTGGATGGTTTCATCCATGAGCGCGGTGGCCAGACCGCCCAGCAGAGGCCAGCTCACATGGCGGACAAAGTGTTTTGTGTAAACGCGCAGGCAGAGCATGAGGAGAAAACCCTCCAGCAAAAACTCGGCAAAGTGGGCCAGTTTGCGCACCGTGTGCTGGGAGAGCGGGCCGAGATGAACCTTGGCCAGCAGGGCGTTGATTTTCTGCATCACCGCCTGGCTGCGGGCTGCGGAGATTGTACCCTCCTCCAGCGAGTTGTGAAAGATAAACAGGATACAGACGATCAGTGCGATGGTGAATATGATTCGGAATACGATCAGCCAGGGGCTGGTTTTCTTTTCAGTTATTTCCATAAAACCCTCTTTTCAATCAGGAGATTTCCCATCAACGGGCCGCAGAGCGGCGGCGCCGGGCTTGGAAATCTTTGTCTGATTATATCACCCCTGTCAAGGGACAGCAAGGCCCCCTGCCTGCCGGAGAGCCGGAAAGCAGGGGGCCGGGGATTGCAGAATTACTGGATGAAGGCGTCATGGATGGCGGCGACGGCCTTGTCGGCGTCCGCCTTGTCGATGATGACGCTGATCTTGATTTCACTGGTGGAAATCATATGGATGTTGATATTCTGGCTGTAAAGCGCTTCGAACATGGTGGAGGCGGTGCCGGGGTGGCTCTGCATCCCGGCGCCCACCACGCTGACCTTGGCGACATCGCGGTTGATGGTGATTTCGCCGCCGCCAAACCGGCTCTTGTTGGCGCCCAGCACCGACATTGCGGTTTCCGCCTCGCCCTTGGGGCAGGTGAAAATGACGTCCTTGCAGTTGTCCCGGCCAGAGGACTGAAGGATGATGTCCACATTGATGTTCTTCTGGGCCAGCAGGCTGAACACCTTGAAGGACATACCGGGCACATCGGGAACTTCGAGAATCGAGATAACGGCGACGTCCTCATCCTTGGCGACGCCTTTGATCAGCATACCTTCCACTTGGGTTTCCTCCTTAACGACGGTGCCGGGCACCGGATTGATGCTGGAAAGGACCTCCAGCTCGACGCCATATTTCTTGGCAAGCTCCACACTGCGGTTGTTGAGCACCTGAGCGCCCAGGGAGGCAAGCTCAAGCATCTCGTCAAAGGTGATCTCCTTGAGCTTGGTCGCCTTGGGGATCTTGCGGGGATCAGCGGTAAAGACGCCCTCCACATCGGTAAAGATCTGGCAGCGGTCGGCGTGGAGCGCGGCCGCCAGCGCCACGGCAGAGGTATCGCTGCCGCCGCGGCCCAGCGTGGTGATGTCCTCGGAGCGGTTGAGGCCCTGGAACCCGGCCACGACAACCACGCGGTTGCGGGCCAGCTCACTCTCGACGCGCTCGGTGTTCAGCCGCTTGATGCGGGCTTTGGTGTAGGCGCGGTCGGTGGAGAAGCCGGCCTGCCATCCCGTCAGACTGATGGACGGAACGCCGATCTCCTGCAGCGCCATGGCCAGCAGCGCAATGGAAATCTGCTCGCCGGTGGCAAGCAGCATATCCATCTCGCGGTGGGACGGATCGCCGGTGATTTCGGCCGCCTTGGCGATGAGATCATCCGTCGTGTCGCCCTGGGCGGAGACCACCACCACCACATCGTTGCCCTGGTTGCGGGTGTTGGCAACAATGCGCGCCACATTGAAGATGCGGTTCCGGTCCTTGACCGAGGTTCCGCCAAATTTTTGTACGATAAGACCCATACAGACTTTCCTCCCTATTTATTTCACCGTAGCGCCCACATTGTCGGGGAGCAGGCGATGCACGGTAAAATGCTTCAGCTTTTCGCTCTGGGGCAGGCTTTCCTTCGCGCGGGCAAAGAATTCCTCGTCATCCCGGTGGACCACCGCCATAATGGTGGGCCCGGCGCCGGAAATATAGACGGCCAGCGCCCCCAGATCCTGGGCAAGTTCCTCCATCTCTTCCCCGCCGTCAATCAGGGGCAGGCGGTATTTCTGATGGAGCGCGTCCTTGGTGGCCACGCTGAGCAGGCTGTAGTCGCCGTCGCAGAAAGCGGCGGTGGCCAGCGCGGCGCGGGACAGGTTATACACCGCGTCCTTATGGCTGACCATGGCGGGCAGCGCGGCGCGGGCCTTGGAGGTGAGCAGGCGGAAATCCGGCACAAAGGCGGCAAAGGCCAGCTGTTCATCGATCATTTTTTTGACGCTGTAAACCTGGCCCTCATCGTAGACGCTGGTGACAAAGCCGCCCAGCATGGCGGGGGCCACATTGTCGGGGTGGCCCTCGATGGCGGTGGCCAGGGTGAGCATCTGGCGGCTGGTGAGCTTGTCGCCCAACAGGGCGTTGGCGCCCAGAATGCCGGCCACAATGCAGGCCGAGCTGGACCCCAGGCCGCGGGCCATGGGAATGGCGTTGCGCTGGGTGATGCGCAGGCCGCGCAGCGGAATGCCCAGCTGGTCATAGACGGCGCGGGCGCTGCGGTAAACCAGATTGTTGGCGCCGGTGGGCACACGGGTGCCATCCACCGAGGAAATGCGGATGCGGTCACATTCCTCAAAGGTAAAGACGTTGTGCATGGACAGGGCCAGGCCCAGGCTGTCAAAGCCGGCGCCCACATTGGCGCTGGTGGCGGGTACGGTAACGGTAATCATCGGTTGTGTCTGTTCCCCCTGTGACCGGCATCATTCCGGCAGTTTTTTGAGCGCCAGTTCCAGCTTGCCGCCCAGCACGGTGAGCTTTTGGGCAAGGCGGTCCAGATCGCCGGCGGTGGCGGAATCCATCAGATAGGCCACGGAATCGCCATGGTCAAAGACCAGCCGGCCGGGTCCGGCCACACTGGGCAGCACGGCGGCCGAAACACCGGAGATGCGGATGTAGTAAGGGTAGGCGCTGGGATCGGCAAGCATATGGTCCAGCTTTTCCGCCGGTTTCCAGAACAGGCTGTCGTGGACCTTGCTGCCATCCTTAAGGGCGTCAATCACATCGGCCACCACGGCGCTGGCGGTGGGCAGTTTGCCCGCACCCTTGCCGTAAAACACCACATCGCCCAGCATATCGCCCTTCATGAGCACGGCGTTGAACACATCGTTGACGCCCGCCAGCTGGTTGGCGTCGGGCACCAGCATGGGTTCCACCCCGGCGGCCATCGAGCCGTCCGGCGTTTCGCGGTACCAGGCAATGAGCTTGACGGCGCTCTCCAGCGCCTCGGCGGCGGCGATGTCCTCCACCGTAATGGCGCGGATGCCCCGGGTGGGGATGTTGTCGGGATAAAGATGATGCCCGCAGGCCAGGCTGCCCAGAATGGCAATCTTGCGGCAGGCGTCGCGGCCGTCCACGTCGTCGCCGGGGTCCTTGGTCTCGGCATAGCCCAGCTGCTGGGCGATTTTGAGGGCGGCGTCAAAGCCCATATTCTCCCGCTTCATCTTGGTGAGCATGAAGTTGGTGGTGCCGTTGACAATGCCCTGAATCTCGCTGATATGGTTGGCGGCCAGGCACTGGTGCATGGGAGTGATGATGGGGGTGCCGCCGCCCACGCTGGCCTCGAAGAGGAAAGCCGCGTTGTGTTCCCGTGCCAGGGCGAGAAGCTCGGCGCCGTAGGTGGCCACCATCTCCTTGTTGGAGGTGCAGACGCTGCGGCCGCTCTCCAGGCACTGGCGCACATAAGGGTAGGCGAAGCGGGTGCCGCCGATGGTCTCCACCACCACGCGAACCTCGGGGTCGCCAAGAATGTCATGGATGTCTTTGGTAAAGAGCGCGGCATCCGGCGAGTCCGAAAAATCCCGCACATCCAGAATGTATTTGACTTCCACCGGTTCACCGGCGCGGCGGGCGATGGATGCCGCGTTGCGGCGGCAGACCTCCAGCACGCCGCTGCCGACGGTGCCAAAGCCCATGATTGCAATTTTTGCCATGGTGTTCTCCCCTTCTTCTCTCTTGGTATTGTATGCGCGGGTCCCCGGGATTACCCGGGTCCGGCGGAATCGCCCGGTCAGGTGCCGCGATGGACCTCCACCACATAGGGCTGACGGGCCAGGCGGCCCAGCATTTCCTCCACGGTCATCTGCATGGTGCCGGTGCGGACGGTCACCTCCACCTGGGCGGTGCCGTTCTCGGGCCGGGACTGGGTGATGGTCACGATGGACGCCCCCGCCGCCGAGATGCCGGTGAGCAGGCTTTGCAGCGCGCCGGTTTTGTCCAGCAGCGTGGCAATGACGGTGATGGTCTCCCGCCCGGTCTCGGCATCAAAAACGTAATCCTTGTATTTATAGAATGCGCTGCGGGAGATCCCCGCCTGACGCGCGGCGGTGGAGATATTATTCACACTGCCGGAAGCCAGCAGTTCCTTGGCCTGCAGGACCTTGAGGAACACATCGGGCAAAACCGAACTGTCCACCAATAAAAAACGGTGTCCCCCCATGATTGTTTTCCTCCTGTGTACAAGTGTATTCGCAACAGGGATTATGATAGCACACCCGGGTCCGGGATGCAAGCATTTTGGGGAAACAGGGAAATTTTTGGTCAGGCTGCACAGGCGCCGCCGTGGAAATGTGCAATCTTTTCGGCTGATTGCCGCAGGGAAACAGTGTATCTGATGCAAAAACACCCTGTCCGTCACAGGCGGGCAGGGTGTGAAATTCAGTCAGTTACCGGATCAAAGGTCGCAGGGTCAATGGTCTGTACCGTGGGATCGTCCAGCGTGGAGTAGCTGCTGTCCGGCAGATTATCGTCGGTATAGTAGCCGGTCTTTCCGCCGCCGGAAACAATCGCGCCGGTGGAGGTGTTGAACTGGTACTCCTTCACGTTATCATCAAAGTAGAAGGCCTTGTAGGGCTTATCCGCCTGGACGGCTTCCATATAGCGCTTGAAAGCGCGCTGGGTGGGTTTGCCGTTGTTGCCCAGGGAGCTGCCATTGACATTCCACATACTGTAAGGCTTGTCATAGCCCCACCAGACAGCCGTGCAGTAATAGGGGGACAGACCGCAGAAGGTGTAGTCCTTATAGTCGCTGGTGGTGCCGGTCTTGCCCACGGCGTCCAGCCCGTTGCAGTCCGGCTTCATGCCATCGGCCGTACCGGGGCTGGCCCAGACGTTGTTGAGCAGACGGTTCATGATGGTGGCGGTGGAGGGGTCGATGGCCTGAACCGTGGTAATCCGCTTGGAGTTATCCAGATAGAGGTTGCCGTCGGAGTCATAGATTTCGGTCCAGTAGTGGGGGGTGGTGAATTTGCCGTCGTTGAAGATGGTGTAGGCGCCGGCCAGCTCCACCACGGTCAGACCCTGGCTCTGGGAGCCAAGAACCATGGGCGCCAGGTCCACGTCATGTTCCGCATCCAGATAGGTGCAGTTGAGGGTATCGTGGGCAAAGTTGAACATTTCCTCGGCGCCCACATAGGAGCCAATCCAGACTGCAACGGTGTTGTAGGACTGACGGAGCGCGTCAAAGACCAGCATATTGTCGCCCTTGCCGCCGACGCCGCCATAGTTGGTGGGCCAGTCGCGCCAGACATCGTCGCGGGCCTGGTTCGCGGCGTTGAAAGAATCGGTGGAAAGGCCCAGTTTGAGGCACCGGTCGGTGTCCAAAACCTTATGATCGCTCTTGAGGTAGTAGGGCGAGTCCGAGATGGGACGGGAATAGTTGATGATATGATTGTCCAGCGCCAGGCAGTAAGCGGCGATGGGTTTCATGGTGGAACCGGTCTGGTGGGGGATGGTGGCGCGGTTGGTGCCGCGGTCCACCTGCTTCTCCCCTACGCCGCCCACAAGAGCGACAATCTCGCCCCGGTGGCCGTCCTCCATGCTGATGGAAGCCATGGCCGCCTGGGTGCGGACACTCTCATAGAACACGAGATACTGCCCGTCATCCGATTTTCCGGTCTTGTATTCGGTGTTGGTATCGTCGGTGTAGATGGGGATGTCATCATCCGCGAAGACCGAAGAGCCGTCCGGGTTGAGGGGGCGGTGGTTCTCGTCATAGGTGATCTCGGCGTCCACCGGGATGGCGGAGGACACCTCCTCCTGATGCCACAGAGCCGGGAAGAGCTCGCCGTTGCCGGTGTCCTCATTGAGCATGATCTCTTCCATGGCGGTCTGGCACGCGGGGTCCAGCGTGGAATAGATGCGCAGACCCTTGGAGAAGATGATATCCTGCGCTTCGACGCGGGTGCAGCTCTCCTGCTCCATGATGGCCTGGGTCACATCCTCAAAGAGGGCGTCAACAAAGTAGGAGTTGCGGGAGGTCCGGGTCACCTTCTCGGTAACGCTCTTGCTTTCCGCCAGCGTGATGGGTTCATTCTTGGCGGCGGTGCATTCTTCCTGGGTGATATAGCCCTGATTGTACATCTCATTGAGCACATGGTTGCGGCGCTGGGTGAGCATTTCCGGGTTGGTGGCAGGGTTATAGCGGTTGGGGTTTTTGGTGATGGAGGCAAGGATGGCGCATTCCGAGAGGGTCAGATCCTCCACACTTTTGTTGAAATACTGGTTGGCGCCGGCCTCCATGCCGTAGATGGTGCCGGTCAGTGGGATGGTGTTGAGGTAGGCTTCCAGAATGGTTTCCTTGCTGTACCGGTTGGCCAGACCCAGGGCACGGAAAATCTCGCGCACCTTGCGCATAATATCCTGCTCATCATCCCCGGTCAGGTTCTTGATGAGCTGCTGTTCCAGCGTGGACGCGCCCTGCTTGGAGCCGAGCAGTTTGCTGCCGGTGACCTCATTGAGGGCTGCGGCGACGGTGCGCTTGAAGTTGATGCCGGGCTCATTGTAAAAATCCTTGTCCTCAATGGCAATGACCGCGTTCTGAAGATTTTCCGGCATGGCGGAAAGTTCGCGCCAGATGCGGTTGTTCTCTCCGGCAAAGGTGGTTTCCACATCACCGATGATGTTATAAACGATGGAGGTTTCCTTGAGCTTCTGCTCATCCAGATCCAGCTTGCCTTCGGGGTCCTCGGTAACCTGCACCACATAAAGGGAGAGCAGCACCGCGCCCACGCTGCACGCCATGACAACCACGCACAGCAGGCAGCCGATGAACCGCATGATGTAACCGAACACGCTGTGCTTGCGTTTTTTGTTCTTTTTTGGTTTTTTTCCATTCGGACCGGCGGCATTGCCGGGGCCTTTGGCGCCCTGCATGGAAATATGCCGTTGTTCTTTGGGGTCTATGGGGACCGCCTCCTTTGGAGTCTTTATACAGTCAGGCGCCCGCCGGGCGGCGGTCACACAGAATTGCATGGAATCATAGATTGAATTATATCACAAAGTATTCCCAAAAGTACAGGGGCCGTCAAAGAAATTTCATCTTTTTTTGGTTTGATCCCAGAGGTTTTGGCAATACTGATTGCAGGAACGTAAAATTTTCTCTGTGAAATTTACAAGAGAGGTGTTGTTTGCATGCAGCGCAAAATGCCCCGGGCGTACCGGGCTTATTTTCTTCTTTTGGGGGCGCTGGCGGCGCTGTGCATTGGGGCGGGGGTGCTCTGGTTTGCAGTGGATGCCCGCCGCCAGCCCGCCGCGCCGCAGTATCTGCTCAAGGACAACGCCGGGCATGTGGCACTTTACGCCGCGGACGGGTCGGGACCACTGGCCCAGTATGACATTTATACCCGTCTGCTGCCGGAAGCCGATGTGCTGGCTTTGCAGCAGGGCATTGCCGTGCAGGACGAGGCGGATTTGCAGCAAAAGCTGGAAGATTACGGTCTGTGAGGGCGGGGTCTCTTGTTTTACGGCGGATTTTATGGTAGACTGGGGCTGTAATTTAATACAATAAGGAGTGTTCCCCATGACTGAACAGGAAATTTTGGAAGCCGTACAGGAGATTTTCCGCGACAATTTTGACGATGACACCCTTGTCATCACCCGCGACACCTGCGCCGATGACATTGAGGACTGGGACAGCCTGGAGCAGATCAACCTGCTCACCGCCATCGAGAAAAAGTTCAGCATCAAGTTCAAGCTGGCCGACGTGCGCAACCTCAAGGATGTGGGCGATCTGCTGGACCTGGTCAAGCGGATGGCGGGCTGAGCCATGAACCATTATACACTGGCTGACATGACCCCCGGCCTGACCGAGAGCTTTACCGTGACGGTCACGGCGGAAATGATGGAGCAGTTCTGCGCCATCACGGGGGACGTCTCCCCCATTCACATGGACGAGGACTATGCCCGCGGCCGGGGATATCCGGGACGTGTGGTCTATGGTATGCTGGGCGCCAGCTTTTTCTCCACCCTGGCGGGGGTTTACCTGCCGGGCGAACACTGCCTGCTCCACGGCGTGGAATGCAGGTTCGCCAGGCCCGTCTTTCTCGGCGACACTCTCACCGTCACCGGCACGGTGGTCAGCGTGAGCGAGGCGGTGGCCGAGGCGGAAATCAAGGCCGTCATCACCAACCAGGACGGCAAAAAGGTCACCCGGGGCGTCATCAAGGCCGGGCTGGCAAAGTGAGGGAACCATTATGGCATATACATATCTGATCACCGGCGCCACCAGCGACGTGGGCACCGCTTTGATCCGCCGCCTGCTCACCCAGGACCCCGCCGGGGAGCGGCTGGTGCTGGCCCAGGGCTGCGGCGATGTGGAAAAGCTCGCCCCGCTGATTCAGGAGTTTCCGGGGAAAATCCGTCCCTTTGACGTGGATCTTTCCGACCCATACAAGGTGGACACCTTCTGCCAGCTTGTGACCCGGGACAACCCCGCGCCCACCCATTTCATCCATCTGCCCGCGCTGCCGGTGGTAAACGCCAAGTTCAAAAACTTTGACGAGGTGCGTTTTGAGAAGGACTGGGAGATTCAGCTCCATTCCGCCGTCAAGCTGTGCAAGGCGGTCCTGCCCGCCATGAGCAAGGCAAAGTTTGGCCGGGTGCTGTTTATCCAGACCAGCTACACCATCGGCTGTCCGCCCAAGTTCACAGCCGCCTATGTGATGAACAAGAGCGCCATCGGCGGTCTGGTCAAGAGCCTGGCGGTGGAATATGCCCGTTTTGGCGTGACGGTAAACTGCGTGGCCCCCAGCATGATGGAGACCCATTTTCTGCAGGACACGCCGGAACTGATCGTCAAGGCTGCCGCCGAGGAAAACCCCATGGGCCGCAACGCCACGCCCGACGACGTGGTGCCCGCCATGGCCTTCCTGCTCAGCGAGGAGGCACGGTTTATCACCGGTGTGACGCTGCCGGTCACGGGAGGGTCCGCCATTGTCTGATGTGGTGTTCCGGCTGGCGCGGCCCGGCGAGGGTCCCGCCATTGTGGATTTTATCAACCGTCATTTTGATATGCGGCTCCCGCTGGTCAACCGGCGCGAGTTTTACCGATACTATTATGAGGGGCTCTGCGGCCCGCGCTTTGCGGTGGCGGAGCAGGACGGCGCTTACCTGAGCGCCGCAGGGTACATCCCGGCCAACCAGAGCGAAACGCCCGACGTGTGGGTTTCGGTCTGGGTGGCGGCCAAGGGCCGCAACGGCGTGGGGCTGGAGCTGATGGACGCTTTACCCGGGCTGCTGAATGCCCGGGTGGTGGCCTGCAACAACATCCGGGCCAACACCTGCGTGCTCTATCAGTTCCTGGGCTGGACGGCGGAGCGGCTCCGCCATTATTACCGTCTGGGAACTCCGGCCCCCGGGGGATGGCAGCTGGCCCGGCCGGACGGCGGCGCACAGCCCGAACCGGTGGCCGCCGGTCTGGCTCTGGAACGTGTGCCGGACGCCGCAGCGCTGCGGGCGCTGGGTCTGCCGCAAAGCGGCCACACGCCGCAAAAGGATCTGTGGTATCTGGAGCGGCGGTATTTTGGCTACCCCCACTTTACCTATGATGTGTGGGCGGCCACCGAGGCCGGACATCCGCTGTGTTACGCCGTGACCCGCACCGTGACGGCAGCCGAAACCGGCTGTGTTCCGGTGGTGCGGCTGGTGGATTACATCGGGCCGGATGAGGTACTGCCCCGCATCGGTGGGGCGCTGGACGGCATTCTGCGCGGGACCGGGGCGGAATACATGGACTGCTACAATGCGGGCATCGCGCCGCAGGTCTGGGCCGCCGCCGGGTTCCGGGAGCGGCTGGAGGGTGACGGTGTGGTGATTCCCAATTACCTGACGCCGCCGCTGCACGCCAACACGGAATACTACTATTTTACCAACCAGCCGGAAGGTTTTGTGCTGTTCAAGGCAGACGGCGACCAGGACCGGCCCAATCTGCCCTGCGAATGAGGGATTTGCCATGAGAATCGCATTGGTAACCGGCGCTTCCAGCGGTCTGGGGCGCGAATTTGTCCGTCAGCTGGCCCATGAACCGGGGCTGGACGAAATCTGGGTGGTGGCCCGGCGGCGGGAGCGGCTGGAAGAGCTGCGCGCCGCCTGTCCCCTGCCGGTGCGGGTGCTGGCGCTGGATCTGACCCGGCCGGAGTGCATGGACACGCTGCGCCGGGTGCTGGCGGAGCACAAGCCCAACCTGCGGGTTCTGGTGAACGCCGCCGGCATGGGGCGCATCGGCCCCACCGTGGATCTGCCGGCCCGGGACATCGGCGCCATGATTGACCTGAACTGCCGGGCAGCAGCCCAGGTGACCGACGCGGCATTCCCCTATCTCCACCCGGGCAGCCGGGTGCTGGATGTTTGCTCCACAGCAGCTTTCCAGCCCATGCCGGGGCTGAACGTCTATGCGGCGACCAAGGCGTTTTTGCTCAGCTACACCCAGTCCCTTCATTATGAGCTGGCGCCTGCGGGAATCCGGGTGACGGCGGTCTGCCCTTACTGGGTAAAGGACACCGAGTTTATCGGCATCGCATCCGCCAACGGCCAGGGGTTCCGCCACTACCCGCTGGCGTCCCGCAGCGCCGACGTGGTGCGCCGGGCGCTGCGGGACAGCGCCCGCAACCGCCGTGTGAGCACCCCGGGGCTGGTTTGCACCGTTCACCGTGTCGCGGCCAAGATTCTGCCCACAGCGGCCGCGCTGCCGGCGGCGGACCGGATGCGAAAGATCTGACGGTTTTTGTTCTTTTTTTGTTCCTTCTTTACAAAGAAGGAACCGAAGAAATTCCAAACATTTTTATCATCGGTTGATGTTGCAGGAGGCTACCATGGAAAAGCGTCAATACGTCTGTCCGAAATGCGGCTGCCAGCAGTATGAGTCCGACCGGTTGCAGGCGACCGGCGGAAATTTTGCAAAGCTGTTCGATATACAGAACAAAAAGTTTGTCACCATCAGCTGCTGCAACTGCGGCTACACCGAGCTGTACCGCCAGAACGGCGGCGACGGCTGGGATGTGTTGGATTTCCTGATGGGGAACGGATAACCCCGCCAGAAGCAAACAGGGCGTGGAGCCTGGGAACGGCTCCGCGCCCTCAGATTGCCGAAAAAGTCAAAATCCGTCACCATCGGCGGACCTGCGCCGACGATGGTGACACCGACAGGGAAATTTTGCGGGAAGTTGTGTGCGAGGAGCGAAGCGACGAGTGCGCGATTTCCCGCAAAATTTTGTCGAGAGGGATTCCAAAAGGGGGAACTGGACGGTTAGGCGAAGCCGTGCCGGACAGGTCCCCCTTTTGCAGCGTGTCGGGTTTCCCGACACGCTGAGGGCGCGGAGCCTGGGAACGGCTCCGCGCCCTGTTTTTCGTTTGGGACTGCAAAACACAAGGTCTTATTGGCGTCCGGTTGTGTCCGCCTGACCGGACAGGTGCAGTTCCACCCAGCCAAGGATATAATCGAACACTTCCTCGCGGTTGGTTTCGTTGTGGAGCTCGTGGCGGGCGCCCTCCCAGATCTGGCAGGTCAGGTCCTTTACCCCGGCATCCCCCAGCATGGCCCAGACCCGGCGCACGCCCTCGCCGTAATTGCCCACAGGATCCCCGTCACCCGCCACAAAGAGCACCGGCAGGTCCTTGGGGAAGCTCTGCGCCCAGCGGCGGGTGCTCACCGCATTGAGGGTGGCCAGCATTTCCCGGTAGGTGGAAGCGGTGAACCGGAAGGTGCAAAGCGGGTCGGCATCATATGCGCGGACCTCCTCGGGGTCCCGGCTCAGCCAGTCGTTGGCCGAGGCGGGATGTTCGATCCGTTTGCAGTAGCCGCCAAAGTTCAGTTTGACCATCAGCGGCGAGACATACCTGGGCCCCCGCACGGCGGCAATCAGGGATGCCAGCAGATATCCGGCCCGGTTGGTGAAGGACGGTCCTGCTGTGCCGCTGAAAATGGCGCCGTCAATGGTCTGCGGCCAGGTGACCGCATAGCGGCGGGCATAAAAACTGCCCATACTGTGCCCGTAAAGGAACACCGGTGTGCCGGGGAACCTGCGGCGAATCTGCCCGTTCATGGTGTGAAGGTCCTCCAGCAGATGAATCCGGCCATCCTTCTGCCCATAATAGCCATGCTCCCCCGCGCCGGCGGTGGCGCCGTGGCCCAGATGGTCGTTGCCGGCCAGCGCGATTCCCCGCGCCGCGTACCAGGCCGCCATGGGACGGTAGCGCTCCACATACTCACACATGCCATGGCTGAGCTGGAACACCGCGCGGACCGGAACGCCCGGCATGGTATACACATAGCCGGTCACCGTGTGGATGCCGTCCGCCGAAGGGAAGGCGAGCTTTTCGCAGCAAAGGTCAGTCATATCGGATACCTCCCAAATTTTTTCTTATTATACCACGCGGTCCCGTCCTTCTCAATACGATTGTGACAGGTTCTCAATTCTGTCCGGCAAAGAAAAACACCCATACGCCGGGCAACGCCGGCATATGGGTGCTTGCATCGGATTGGTGCGGGTTCACCGGGAAGGATTACGCATTCTGTTTCGCCGCGCATTCGCTGCACAGGCCGAAAACGGTGAGGGTGAAATCCTCCGCCTTGATGCCCGGGCAGGCATCCACCAGAACCTTGAGCTGATCATCGGGGATGTGGATGCTTTCCACCTTGTGGCAGGAACGGCAGTACAGATGCTGATGGTCCTGAGCCGGGCCTTCAAAACGGTCTGCCTCACCGGGGATGGAAACACGACGGATCTTCCCGATATCAACCAGAGTATTCAGATCACGATAAACCGTGCCCAAACTGAGCCGCGGACAATCTGAACGCAGTGAGGTGCAGATTTGCTCCGCTGTGGGGTGATCTTCCCGGGAAAGAACTTCCCGCAGGATCAATTCCCGCTGATGTGAGTAACGCATGGCAAAAGTCTCCTTACACAATAACATACGCCCGTCTTCTTTACGGGTCTTTCATCCAGTGCGCTTGTATTGTACTAAATGAAAAGATAGTTTGTCAACTATCAGACATGTGACGGTTTTGCGAAAAAACCGCATTACCATCGCATTCTTTCCCTCTCATTATCAGGAACCAAACGTAAAAAACTTGTCAAAGTTGATGGCGGCAAGGGCTTGTTTATGTGTACAATTTTGTTGGATTTTTTTGTGCATTTCGTAGAATTTTAAATTTTTTGTTAAAATTCGTAAATTCCTCAGACGATTTCTCAGTTATTCGCCGTCTTTGACGCGGTTCCAATAAGCAGCGGCCGCCTGCTCATTTTTGTTGTCGCCAAACGTATAGTATTTCCGGTCTTTGATGGCATCCGGCAGATACTGCTGTTTTACCCAGTGATGCGGGTAATCATGGGCATAGCGATAATGCTGGCCCTTGACGGCGGCATCCTCCCCGTCAAAGTGCTTGTTCTGCAACTGACGGGGAATGGGACCGCTGCGCCCGGCCCGAACATCCGCCAACGCCGCGTCGATGCCTTTGTAGGCGGAATTGGACTTGGGGCTGGTCGCCACCAGCACCACCGCGTCGGCCAGCGGAATGCGGGCTTCCGGCAGCCCCAGCATATTGGCGGCATCCACCGCCGCCTTGACAATGGGGATGATTTGGGGATAGGCAAGGCCCACATCCTCGCAGGCGCAAACCATCAGACGGCGGCAGGCACTGGGCAGATCCCCCGCCTCCAGAAGCCGGGCCAGATAATGCAGCGCCGCATCGGGGTCCGAGCCGCGCATGGATTTTTGGTAGGCCGAGACAATATCATAGTGATCGTCCCCCAGCTTGTCATACCGCATGGCGGTGCGCTGGGCCACCTGGGTGACCATCTCCAGCGTGACGGTCCGGGTCCCGTCCTGCACCGGCGCCGCAGTGACGGCAAACTCCAGATTGCCCAGCGCCTTGCGCATATCGCCGCCGGCACTCTGGGCCAGATAGCTCAGGGCGTCCTGCGGGATGGCCACGGGGATGCCGTCCGCCTCGCCCAGCCGCCGGGCAGCGCCGCGCAGGCCCTGTTCAATATCCTGGGCGGTGAGGGATTTGAACTCGAACACCGTGCAGCGGGAAAGCAATGCGTTATAGACATAAAAATAGGGATTCTCGGTGGTGGAGGCAATGAGGGTGACGGTCCCCTGCTCCACACATTCCAGCAGGCTCTGCTGCTGGCGTTTGTTGAAATACTGAATCTCGTCCAGATAGAGCAGAATGCCACCCTCGGCGTTCAGGGTGCCAATATCGCCCAAAACGCTCTTGATATCGCTGGTGGAGGCAGTGGTGCCGTTAAGCTTATACAGACGCATCCCGCTGTTGGCGGCAATGATGCCCGCCACAGTGGTTTTTCCCACACCGGAAGGGCCGTAAAAAATCATATTGGGAATTTTTCCGCTGTCGATGGTGCGTCGGAACACCTGGCCGGGGGCCAGAAGATGGCGCTGGCCGCAGACTTCATCCAGGGTGCGGGGGCGCAGGCGCTGAGCAAGAGGTTCCATGGTCCGATCCTTTCCTTTTTTGCATTACTACCTTGAATTATAGCCGGTATCCATGGTAGAATCAAGCTAAATTGAGCAATCGTGAAAAGAGGAATCCCATGGACAAAAAAGAACTGGCCGCCATCTGCATTGCGCGGCTGAAGCAAGAATATCCCCTGGCGGATTGCACGCTGGACTATGACCACGCCTGGCAGCTTCTGGTGGAGGTGCGGCTGGCGGCCCAGTGCACCGACGCCCGGGTGAATGTGGTGGTGCAGGATCTGTTTGCCAAATATCCCAGTGTAGCCGCGCTGGCCGCCGCCGAGCCGGAGGAAATTGAGGCCATTGTGCGCCCCTGCGGGCTGGGGCGCAGCAAGGCGCGGGACATCAGCGCCTGTATGAGAATGCTGCGGGACAAATATGACTGCCGCGTGCCTGACGATTTTGACGCGCTGCTGGAACTGCCCGGTGTGGGCCGCAAGAGCGCCAACCTGATGATGGGGGATGTGTTCGGCAAGCCGGCCATCGTGACGGACACCCACTGCATCCGTCTGTGCAACCGCATCGGGCTGGTGGACGACATCAAGGAGCCCAAAAAGGTGGAGATGGCCCTTTGGAAGATTATTCCGCCCGAGGAAGGCAGCGACTTCTGCCACCGTCTGGTTTACCATGGGCGGGAGGTCTGTACCGCACGGACCCATCCCTTCTGTGACCGGTGCTGCCTGCGGGATGTGTGCAAATTTGCCCGTGAAAATCAATAAGATCCCCTTCCCCGCCCGGATGGAATCTGTTATAATTTAAGTATGACTTTTCCAGATTGATCTTTGACAAAGGAAGGGACTGAGCCGATGAAAAAAACAAGTGACGCCCCCTCCCGGTTGGGTGGGGAACTGATCTCCAGCCAGATCGCCGACTCTGTGCTGGCGGAGCTGCGCGGCGGGGCATTCCGGGAAGCGGACCATCTGCCCCCCGAGGTTGAGCTGGCGGACCAGCTCAACGTGAGCCGCACTGTGGTGCGGGACGCTTTGAGCGAACTGGAGCGGGAGGGGTACATTGAGCGGGTACGGGGCATAGGCACCGTCATCAACCGCGATGTGGTGACGCTGCGCCGACGCATGGATCAGAAATTTGAGTTCAATCAGATGATCCGGGATGCCGGGTGCGAACCCAACAGCGATGATCTGCGGGTGACAAAACGTCCCGCAGACGCCGAAACCGCCGCGGCTCTGGACCTGCCGGAAGGCACGCCCGCCGTATATATCTGCCGCCGGGTTTTGGCGGACAACAGGCCGGTGCTGTTTTCCACCGACATTCTTCCCTGTGCCCTGCTCGGCGCGGCGCGTCTGGAAACCATTGACTTTTCCCGGCCGGTCTTTGATATTCTCAGCGAGGTGTGCAGCGTGCAGGTCACCAGCACCGTCACCCACGTCCGGGCCGCCATCGGCGATCCCGCAGTGCGGCGGGCCCTGGCGTTGGGCCGGGATCAGGCGCTTCTGGAACTGACGGAAACCTGTTACTCCCGCCTGTGCCGGCCGGTGATGCGATGCCGGACCTTCTACACCGACTTTTTTGATTTTGCTCTGGTGCGCAAGCTGATGTGAGCGTTCCCCGCAAGGAAATTCGACAAAGCTCTTCATTTTATGGGGATGCTGTGCTATAATAGGCCCGACCATCAAACAATTGGAAAATGGAAAGGATGGCTGTTGATGAGACATTTGATCGATCCTCTGGATTTCACGCTGGAGGAAACCTACAAATTGATGGATCTGGCGGACCGCATCCATGACGATCCCGCCGCCTATCAGGACGTAGCAACCCGCAAACGGCTGGCGTCGCTGTTCTATGAGCCTTCCACCCGCACCCGCCTCTCCTTTGAGGCGGCCATGATGAATCTGGGCGGGCAGGTCATTGGATTTCCCGATGGCGGCGTTTCCAGCGCGTCCAAGGGCGAAACTGTGGCGGACACCATCCGCATCGTCAGCTCCTATGCGGACATTGCCGCCATGCGCCACCCCAAGGAGGGCGCTCCGCTGCGGGCTTCCCGCTACAGCCGCATCCCGGTGATCAATGCGGGCGACGGCGGTCACAGCCATCCCACCCAGACGCTGCTGGATATGATGACCATCCGCCGCCGCAAGGGCACGCTGGACGGCCTGACCATCGGCTTCTGCGGCGACCTGAAGTTTGGCCGCACGGTTCACTCTCTCATCAAGAGCCTGGCCCGGTGCGACAATATGAAATTTGTGCTCATCAGCCCCGAGGAGCTGCGGGTGCCGGATTACATCATCAGCGAGGTTCTGGAGCCCCGGCACATTCCTTATGTGGAGACCCGCAGCCTGGAGGGCGCGCTGCCGGATCTGGACATTCTGTACATGACCCGGGTGCAGCGGGAGCGTTTCTTCAACGAGGAGGACTATGTCCGCCTGAAGAACAGCTATGTGCTCAACGCCGACAAGCTGGCCCTGGCGCCGCCCGACATGGCGGTGCTTCACCCCCTGCCCCGCGTGAACGAGATCACGCTGGATGTGGACGACGATCCCCGGGCGGCCTATTTTGAGCAGGCCACCAACGGGGTGTATATGCGCATGGCGCTGATTATGACGCTGCTGGGGCTCAAGGACCCCAAAACCGGGGAGGTGGCTTTTCCGTGCTGAACGTTGACGAAATTTTGAACGGCGTGGTCATCGACCACATTACGGCGGGCACCGGTCTTTCGCTGTATCATCTGCTGGAGCTGGAAAAGCTCAGCGACGCCAGCGTGGCGCTGCTCCAGAACGTGCGCAGCCAGAAGAGCGTCAAGAAGGACATCATCAAGATTGAGGGGGACATCTCCCATCTGAACTTTGATGTGATGGGTTATGTGGACCCCCAGATCACACTGACCTTCATCGAGAACGGCCATGTGGTGCGCAAGGTACGTCCCGATCAGCCCCGGCGGCTGGTCAATGTGATCCGCTGCACCAACCCCCGCTGCATTACCGCTATTGAGGAGGGCTGCGACCATATTTTTTCCCTGACCCCCAGCGGACGTTACCGCTGCGTCTACTGTGAGCAGGAATTCAAGGTCCGGCCGTAAGGCAAAAGCAACCCAAAACAGGGCGTGCCATTCCGGGAAATCCGGCGCGGCACGCCCTGCATTTTTATTTCTGGGGTTCCGGTTCCCACGGTTCGCCAAAATACGACCCGACCGCCACAATCTCCCCGGGCAGATCGGCGCGGTAGACCGGCGACTCGGGGAAAAGGCTGTTGATGGTAACGCCGTTGTCCCCGGCCCGGCCGGTAGAGTGGATATACTCCCCATTTCCCAGATACATGGCGATATGTCCCGGGAAATAGAGCAGGTCCCCTTCCCGCATTTCGGAAAGAGGAATGCGGTGGATGGGGAATCCCGGCTCAATGGCAGCATCCCGGTAAATGTTGATGCCGCAGAGCAGATAGGCCATGCTGCACAGCCCGGAACAGTCGATGCCCGCCGGGCTCTTGCCGCCCCAGCGGTACTGGGTGCCCGCATAGAGGCGGGCCGCATCGGTCAGCGCGCGGCGCAGGGCGGAACCTTCGGCGCAGGGGGTCTCCCACAGGCAGTCCAGAAAGCTGGCACAGGTGAACCCGGTGCGGCCATCGGGCAGGCGAACCGGCTGCCAGCCGTCCTCGGCAGGGCCGGTCACTTCCAGGCGGGCGCCCATGGGCAGGGCAGCAGCCACAAAGGCCCCCTGCACCCTGGGTTCAGCCAGCACATCGGCGCAGTGCTTGTGCAGCACAATCCGGCGGGGCGCAGCCTGCCACCGGGCCACCAGCGCCGCATCGGTGACAAGAGCCTCCTGCGGCACAAAGCCTTCATAGCGGTAATGGGTGCGTACCGGGACCCAGCCGTTCCGTTCCGGGCCGGTAAGTTCCACTGCCATGCCGAACAAAACCTCATCCTCAAGGCTCAGGGCCTCGGGGGAGGATTTCAGCGGGCAGAGAGGGACATTGATAATGGCTTGCATGGAATCTTCTCCTTCTTGACTGGCTGCGGCGCGGGGAGCCCTGCGCCGCGCATCCAGGAACAAAAAAGGCCGTCACGCAGGCGGCCTTCTGATCCAGCCGCAAAAGCGGCTGGTTCTGTTTTCATCAACCGGTTATTGCAGTTCCCTGCGATACTGTTCCAGTTCCGGCTCGTTGGCCAGAATAAAATGGCCCGGCTCCACCTCGCTCCAGAAAGGCTTGTCCACCGCATAATTGTGGCAGGCAGGGTCATAGATCAGCAGCTTTTTGTTGCGCTCGGCGATGGGATCCGGCTGGGGAATGGCGGAAAGAAGCGCCTTGGTGTAGGGGTGAAGCGGGTGAGCAAACAGCTCCTCGCTCCCGGCCAGTTCCACAATCTTTCCCTTGTGGATAACCGCAATGCGGTCGCAGATGAACCGTACCACCGAAAGGTCATGGGCCACAAAAAGATAGGTCAGCCCCCGTTCCTTCTGCAGCTTTGCCAGCAGATTGAGCACCTGGGCGCGGATGGACATATCCAGCGCCGAGATGGGTTCGTCCGCCACAATGAACCGGGGGTCCAGGACCAGCGCCCGGGCAATGCCGATGCGCTGCCGCTGGCCGCCCGAGAACTCATGGGGGAACCGGCTGGCAAACTCCGGCAGAAGGCCAACGTCGCTCAGCGCCTGATTGACCTTTTCGCGGCGCTCCTCCTCGGTATAATGACGGCCGGGGGCATACAGGCCCTCCGCCACGATGTAGCCCACCTTGGCCCGCTCGTTGAGGGAATCCATGGGGTCCTGGAAAATCATCTGGACGTCCCGGGTCACCTGGCGGTCCTCGGTGGGGGACAGGCGGCCGGAGATGCGCTTGCCGTTGAGCCGGATTTCGCCGGCCGCCAGCGGGTTGGCGCGGATGATGGCGCGGCCGATGGTGGTTTTGCCGGAACCGGACTCCCCCACCAGGCCGAAAATTTCGCCTTGATAGATGTCAAAGGATACATCGTCCACCGCCACAAAGGGGTGGCGCTTTTTGCCGAATTCCACACGAATGTGGTCCACTTCCAGCAATTTTTGCCGTTCAGCCATGGTCAGCCTCCTCCCCTGCCTGCTGTGTCAGTCCCAACTCTCTGCCTTTTTCCCGCAGAACACGGATGTGTTCCGGCGGCTCCACCCGGGGCGCGCGGGGGTCCAGCAGCCAGGTGCGGGCGGTATGGGTGGGCGAAACTGCCAGCATGGGCGGGCGCTTGACGAAATCAATTTTGAGCGCGTTGGGGTTGCGCGGCGCAAAGGCATCGCCCTGAATCTCATGGAAAAGGTTGGGCGGGGTTCCCTCGATGGAATAGAGCGGCTCCCCCTTGACGCCAAGCTGGGGCAGGCTGGACAGCAGCGCCCAGGTGTAGGGGTGGCGGGGGTCATAGAACACTTCCTCGCAGCGGCCCACTTCCACGATGTCGCCGGCGTACATCACGGCGATGCGGTCCGCCACGTTGGCGACCACGCCCAGATCATGGGTGATGTAGATGGTGGTCAGGTCATACTTTTTCTGCATGGCCTTGATCAGGTTGAGGATCTGCGCCTGGATGGTCACATCCAGGGCGGTGGTGGGTTCATCGCAGATCAGAATTTCGGGGCGGCAGGCCATGGCAATGGCAATAACCACACGCTGGCGCATACCGCCGGAAAACTCATGGGGGTACTGCTTATAGCGGCGTTCCGGCTCATTGATGCCCACCTCGGTCAGGATGTTGTAGACTTCCTTTTTGGCGGCGTCGCCGTGGAGGTTCTGGTGGAGCTCCACCGCTTCCTGAATCTGCCAGCCGATGGTCTTGAGGGGGTTGAGGCTGGTCATGGGGTCCTGCAGCACCATGGCAATCTTATGGCCGCGGATGGCGCGCCAGTCATCGGCCGTATGCAGAGTGGTCAGGTCCTGATCATGGTAGAGGATTTTGCCGCCGGCCACATAGCCGTTGCCGTCGTTGAGGCCCATCAGGCATTTGACAAAAACGCTTTTGCCGGAGCCGGACTCGCCCACAATGGCAAGGCTTTCGCCCCGGTAGACGTCCAGCGAGATTCCGCGGAGCGCGTGAAGCACCTGGCCGCGGAGGGTAAATTCAAAGCGGAGATCCTGCACCGACAGGAGGACTTGCTGTTGTTCCATCACATTGTCCTCCTTACACATGGTTTTTGGGGTCCGCCGCATCGGCAAAGGCATTGCCGACCACATACAGCGAGATGGTAATGGTGGCAAGCACCGCCGTGGGGAACAAAAGCTGGTACCGCAGGCTGGGCTGGCTCATGAGAACGCGGCCGGCCTGAACCAGATTGCCCAGGGACGGGATATCGGTGGGCAGGCCGATGCCGATGTAGGTGACGAACACCTCGTTGCCGATGGCGGACGGAATGGCCAGCGACATACGCAGCGCAATGACCGACACCAGGTAGGGCAGCAGATTTTTGGTGACAATGCGTCCCGTGGTGGTACCCAGGCAGCGGGAAGCCAGGTTATAATCCCGGTCACGGATAATGACAATCTGGTTGCGGATGAAGCGGGCCATATCCAGCCAGCCGGTCAGGCACAGGGCAAAGATAATGGTGCCCACGCCGGGGCGCATGATGTAGGAGACAAGGATCAAAACCAGCGTCTGCGGGATGTTGTCAAAAATATTGTAGAGCTCGGTGAAGAAGGTATCCAGCTTGCGCACATAGCCCCACAAAACGCCGATCAGGGTGCCAAAGAGCGCCTCAAAGCAGGCCACCGCAAAGCCGATGCCCAAGCTGGTCCGGGTGCCCGCCCAGGTGCGGGCCCACAGGTCCTGACCGATGGAATTGGTGCCGAACCAGTATTCCTCATCGGGTGCGCGGTTGATGATCTGGACACCGGTGGCCGGGTCGTTGTTGATGGTTTTGGGGTCCCGCTGGTTGGGCAGCAGCGGCTGGATGAAGGTGAATGCCAGCACCACCACGATAACGGCGAGGAAAAACACCGCCACCTTGTTTTTGAAAAACGCACGCAGCGTCGCGCCCCAGTAAGAATAATTGGAGTAACCGCCGCGCTCGGCTGCGGAATGGTCGAACCGGGCCGGCGTAAAAAGCTCCTCCTCCGGCAGGTCCGCATAGGCTGCGGCGGGGTCCACCTGCTTTTTCAGTTCCTCCTGAAGCGAGGCCTCCAGAGGGGCCGCTTTGAAATGACGGTAATTCATCAGCGCGCACCCTCCTTCCCGGTAAAGCTGATCCGCGGGTCCACCAGCGCCATCATCAGGTCGCCAAAGAGCAGGCCCAGCACCGACAGCGCCGCGTAGATCAGAACCAACGCCTGAACCATGGTGTTATCCTGCAATTTGATGACCTGGATGAGCAGGCCGCCCATGCCGGGGATGGAATACAGGCTCTCGACATAGAGCGAGCCCATCAGAGTGAACAGGATGGACTGGGGCAGGTACTGCACCAGCGGAACAATCGCATTGCGGAACACATGGCTGCGGCTGATTTTGCCCTCCGGCACACCTTTGGCGCGGGCCAGACGGATGTAATCCTTGTTGGATTCATCCACCATATAGCGGCGGAGCCACATGGCATAGTAGGCAATATTGCCGATGGAAAGAGAGAAGATGGGCAAAATCCAGGTTTTGGGGTTATCCACATTGAACAGCATGGAAACACCAAGAATTTCCGAGCCGTACAACTGGATCAGCAGATGATAGACCGCAGAGGGCACCGCCTCCACAATCACAATAAACACGGTGCCAAACTTATCCCACAGCTTCCATCGTGTCTTGGTGGAGCGGGCCATCATAATGCCCAGCGGCAGACCGGCCGCCAGCGAGACCGCCAGGCTGATCAGACCCAGCTTGATGGAGATGGGGGCTTTCTGGGCCACAATCTTGGCAATGGGATAGCCCTGACGGAACTTGTTGGAGGTTCCCAGGTCGCCATGAAGCAGCTGGCCAAAATAATGGACAATCTGAACGGGGATGGGATCGGTCAGGCCCATCTTTTGCAGGGAAACCTGCACGGCCGCCTCCGACATTTTGTCGTAATTGTTGAAGTATCCTTCAATGGGCATTTGGCGCAGCAGCACAAACACAATGCAGATCACAACGCAAAGCGTGACGATGGAGTGCAGAATGCGCTTGAAGATGTATTTTGCCATGGGCGTTTCCTCTCAATTTTACCGGGGAGCGGGCTGTGTTTGCCCCGGTGCCGGAAGGCAGCGGCATCCGGGAAAACGCGGCGGCCCCGGGGACACGGTCCTGCGGGAATCCGGGATGCGGTTTTGGCGCGTGGCCTGTACGCGGCGGCACAGACCACCCGGCAAAACCGCATGGCCGCGCCAGCCCCTTTCGGGCCCGGCGCGGCAAGCGGTTCATGCGTTATTGCATTGTTATTCTGCAACAGCCTTGGTGCGGGCTTCCTCCCACGCGGCATAGGCGGTATTGAATTCCTCCATGCTCATGGAAGTGTCATAGAGCTTCTGGTACTTGTAGCGCTGAGAGGCCACACCGTAGGGAGCGTACTCGCCTTCCAGCGGGTTCAGGTCGCAGATGGTATAACCGCTGCCGGAGGAGATTCTGAAGGGAATGATGATGGCGTTGTCGATCAGCATGGCTTCCGCCTCCGCGAAAGCGGTGTAGCGGGCGGCATCGTCATCATAGATGGCGGACGCCTGCGCAACCTTGGCGCTGTACGCGTCAAACAGCGCGGCGGTTTCGGGGTCCTCGCTGGTATCCCAGAAGTTGTAGTTATTGCCCTCGCCGAACGGTTCGCTCCAGGTCTGGGGATCGGCGTAGTCGGCGCCCCAGTTACACTTGAGCAGAGCATAGTTGCCGCTGCGGCGGACGCTGGAGAGGAAACCGGTCTCGGGGCCGGCCTCGACGATGATGTCAATGAAATCGGTGCCCAGCACACCTTCCAGCTGCTGCTCGATGACCTGGCACTCCTTATCCCAGTTGGTGGAGGAGGGGTTGTAGGGCATAAGCACCTTGATGGGGAAGGTGGCGCCGGCGGCGGTCAGCTCCGCCTTGGCGGCATCGCGGTACTCCACAGCCTTGGCGGCGTCAAAGCTGTCGCCGTCGGTGTAGGCCTTCAGAGCGTCGTACTGGGTGAAGTCCTTGCCGTCGCCCACCGCAAAGTTGGCGGGGGTCACCGTGTTGTTCAGCAGGCTTTCGGGGTTATAGGGATCGTTGACGGTGAGGGCCTTGACACGGTCCAGACCCGCCATGACGGCCTTGCGGAAGTTGGTGTTGTTGACGGCGATCTTCCAGTTTTCAGGCTCATATTCCTCATCAAACTGGGGATCAAAGTTGAAGCAGAAGAAGTAGCTGAAGGAGTTGTCCGGGCGGGAACCATGGACCAGGTCCTTGGTCTTTTCGTCCTTGAGCATGGAGTCCAGCAGGTCGGAGGAAACCTCCACATAATCCACCTCGCCGGATTCATACATGGCGGTGGAGACGCTGTTGGCTTCGGCGTTGTAGGTCATGCGGATCTCGTCGATAAAGACATTGTCCTTATCCCAGTAGGTGGGGTTCTTGGTGAGCACGCGCTCATACTGGGGCTCAAAGCTGGACAGAATGTAGGAACCGCAGTACAGCAGGCTGTCGGCATCCAGGCCGAACTGGTCGCCCATCTCCTCCAGGAAGGGTCCGTACACCGGCATATAAGAGGTGTAGGACAGGATGCTCAGGAAGAAGGGGCAGGGCTGATCCAGCGTAAAGACCAGGGTGTAATCATCCACCGCCTTGACGCCAATATCCTCGGGGGAAACCGGGTCCACAACCTCGATGGGATCGCCGTCCTCGTCCACGGCATTCTCGCCGGTGGCAATGCCCATGGTCTCCAGGGTCAGCAGGTAAGCGGTGTAATCATAGTAGGCCTGGGCGTTATGTACCACAGAGCCGGTATCGTACATATACTGGCTGCCGGAATCATTGTGGGCGTCATTGACATAGGCCGCGGTGGAGACCCAGTCGTTGGCGGTGACGTCGGCCACCTCGGCGCCGGTCTTGTCCACCCACTTGGCACCCTTGCGGATGTGGAAGGTCCACTCGGTCATATCATCGTTATGCTCCCAGCTCTCGGCCAGAGAGGGAATGATGTTGCCGTAGTTGTCGTACTCCACCAGGCAATCCACAACGTTGGCACCGATGGCGTATTCGTTGGTATTGGAGGTGGTCAGGTAGTTCAGCGTGGTAACTTCGCCGGAGTAAAGTTCACGGTAAACAACCTTGTCCGCAGAGGAAGTGCCGTCGGACGACGTTCCCGAGGAGGACCCGCCGCCGCAGGCCGCCAGGCTCAGGGTCATTGCCCCCGCCAGGCCCAGCGCAAACAGCTTTTTGCAATTGTTCATGGTGTTCAATCCTTTCTCTCTGTATCCCTATCACTGGGTTCATGCCTTTCAACGGCGCCGCGGGGAATAAAACAAAAAGCAAACAAAAGCCCACAGCATTGTGTGCCCTGTTTGCCTGCGGTCATTGAAAAGCACCTTCACCGGCAGCGCCGTTGCTGCAAGTGAATAAAAATATTTTAGCACATCCGGTAGCGGGTGTCAACAAAAATATGCGGCTGTACCGCGCAAAACCATAACAAAGCCTTTTCCTGTTTTTATGTGCTTTTCCCTGTTCGAAAAGATTTTTATCCAAAGAGCCGCAGAGCGCTTTCGCGGAAAAGAGAAAAAGCCTGCGGAAAAAGCTACTTTTTTTTCGCGGAAGGCTGCATAATTTTCCAGCTTGACAAAGCAAAGCCCGCAGAGTCAGGGCCGGCTCTGCGGGCGGAACGCATCAATTGTTGGGGTTGTTCTTGAGAATGACGTCGTGGCTGCCGCCCTCCACAATGGAGGTGGAGGAAACCACCGTCAGGCGGGCCTTTTCCTGAAGCTCAGGGATGGACAGTGCGCCGCAGTTGCACATGGTGGAGCGCACCTTGTACAGGGTGGTCTGAACGCCGTCAGCCAGCGGGCCGGCATAAGGCACATAGGAATCCACGCCTTCCTCAAAGCTCAACTTCTGAGCACCGCCCAGATCGTAGCGCTGCCAGTTGCGGGCACGGTTGGAGCCTTCGCCCCAGTACTCTTTCACATAGTTGCCGCCCACGCGCAGCTTGTTTGTGGGGGACTCGTCAAAACGGGCAAAGTAACGGCCCAGCATGACAAAGTCGGCACCCATGGCCAGCGCCAGGGTGATATGGTAGTCATGGACGATGCCGCCGTCGGAGCAGATGGGAATATAGATGCCGGTCTGCTTGTAGTACTCATCGCGGGCCTTGGCAACCTCAATGACGGCCGTGGCCTGGCCGCGGCCGATGCCCTTGGTCTCGCGGGTGATGCAGATGGAGCCGCCGCCAATCCCGATCTTGACAAAGTCGGCGCCCGCCTTGGCGAGGAAAAGGAAGCCCTCGCGGTCCACCACGTTGCCGGCGCCCACCTTGACGGTGTTGCCGTAATGCTCACGAATCCAGGCGATGGTGCGGGACTGCCACTCGCTGAAGCCCTCGGAGGAATCGATGCAGAGCACATCCACGCCGGCATCCACCAGGGCGGGAACCCGCTCGGCGTAGTCGCGGGTATTGATGCCGGCGCCCACCACATAACTCTTGTTGGCGTCCAGCAGCTCGTTGACATTCTCCTTATGGGAATCATAGTCCTTGCGGAACACCATATACTGCAGGCGGCCTTCCTCATCCACAAGAGGCAGAGAGTTGATCTTGTTGTCCCAGATGATGTCGTTGCAGTCGTGGAGGCTGGTGTTGGCGGGAGCCACAACCAGCTTGTCCAGCGGGGTCATGAACTCGGTAACCTTGAGGTCGGTGGACATACGGGACAGGCGGTAGTCGCGGGAGGCAACGATGCCCAGCAGCTTGCCGTGGGGGCCGCCGTCCTCCGTGATGGCGACGGTGGAATGACCGGTGCGGGTCTTGAGATCCAGCACATCGGCCAGGGTCGCCTCCGGGGGAAGGTTGGAGTCGGAGGTGACAAAACCTTTCTTATACGCCTTGACGCGGCGAACCATATCCGCCTCGGACTGAACCGACTGGGAGCCGTAGATGAAGGACACGCCGCCCTGCTTGGCCAGCGCAATGGCCAGTTTTTCGCCGGAGACAGACTGCATGATGGCGGAAACCATGGGAATGTTCATGGTCAGGGGGCACTCTTCCTCCCCCTTGCGGTACTTGACCAGCGGGGTCTTGAGGCTGACCGCCGTGGGGATGCACTCCGAGGAGGAATAGCCGGGAACCAGCAGATACTCACCAAAGGTACGGGACGGTTCTTCAAAATAATACGCCATTTCGCGATTCTCCTTTTACCCTTAACGTTTTTTCTTCCAGCTTCATTTTGCTTGCCAATCATTGTACCACATTCACGGACAAGATGCAAAATTTTCGGCGGACAATCTTTTTTTGTCAGCTTTCGAAAAAGTTGTGAAAAGTGCACGACAGGGCGCAGGGAAAGTATGACTTAACGTTCTTGGGTCTATTCCGGGGATGTCAGTGAAAGCTGATGTCGATGTTCCCCATCCGGTTGTCAATCTTCATTTGCCGTTCCGCATGAGCGTTGCCGGTCCAGTTTCCGGGGTTTTCCTGCCCGTTGACCGTTACTTTCCCCATGGAGCAGGCAATCTCTGCACGGAAGTCCTCCGGTTGGGGCGTCGTGGCGCTTCGGGCAGAGTGCTCCGCTGACGGGAGAAGCGTTCCCTATGGATTGTGGCAGGGGTCAACGATATTCCGCATTCAGGAACATGGGTTTGATGGCTACCACCTCGTCATATTCCTCCTGGCTGACCTGCACATCGGCGTTGAGCGCCTTGAGGTCGTTTTTGACCACCTCCAGCGCCTCCGCCGGCCAGACCGCACGCCCCTGCTCGATGGCACGCTGCATACGGCGCAGCACCACAGGATGGGCGTAACGGGCGGGCAGCGGAAAATCCGAATAATCGGCAAGATAGCGCTCCATTGCCTCCACCGCCCGGTCGGCCCGCTTCATGACGGAGGTCTTGTTGTTCCGGGACGTGGGCAGCACGCTGAAGCCGGAGAACAGAAAGATGGCTGCCAGTCCGAAGAGGGTGAAATAGATGGCAAAGCTACCCTTGTGAACAAGCGACCAGATGCCATAGACCAGTGCCACCGCCCCCAGCACCGTGATGGCCATGGCCACCCAGCGGTAACTGGGGCTGGAACGGAGATAGGCACGCTTGCGGCTGGCGGACTGGCTCAGTTCCAGAGAGAGCTCGGGGCGTTTTTCCAGATACTCTGCGGCGCGCTGGAGCTCCTCCACGTTCTTGCGGGCCTGAGGGCTCAGCTCCGGCTTGCGCCGGGCCGCCAGCTCGGCGTCCCGTTTGGCCAGACGCTCCTCCGCAGCGGCGCTGACACGTTTGATCTGGGGCTGTGTCTTTTCCAGTTCGGCCAGAATCTGGTCCACCTGCTCCTCGTATTTGAAATTGCATTGTTTCTGCTTGCCGCCGTCGTACTCCACCACCAGGTAAGGAATGCTGGCAAACATTCCCTTGCCGGAGAAGCCGCCCTTGCTCATGGCAACACGCTTGAATACCCGGGTGATGCTGGAATAGGGCAGATAGTAACGGCGGTCAATATAGAAGCTGTTAAGATAGATGGCCTTTTCCCCCAGACCGCAGGGGCCGATCTTTTTGCAGTTCTTTTTATCCTCGGCAAGAGCATTGGGGTCCAGTCTGGCAAAGCCGAGGGGCGCAGGCTTGAAGATCATGGCAGTAATTCCTCGCTGTTTTTTAAAAAAATCTGCCAGCCGCTGTTTGGGCAGCGGCTGGCAGGCCGTTGGTTCAGATCAAAGGCAGCCCGCCCAAAACATCACGCTTTGGAGGTCTGCTTTTTGGTGGCACGCAGGAAAATGATCAGCAGCAGTGCCGCAAACAGGATTCCGATGGGGTAAGCCAGCATGGTGTTGTAGATGGTGGCGCCCTCAGCGGTCTTGCGGTTCAGGAACGCGCCAAGGCATTCCGGTGCCAGGATAAAGTAGGTGCAGGAAACCGCGCTCATGAAGGTAGCGGGAACCACAGCGATCCAGTAATTCTTCTTCTCCTTGAAGAGGTACATGGAGGCGGCCCACAGAACGATCATGGCGAGGGTCTGGTTGGTCCAGCTGAAGTAACGCCAGACAATGGAGTAATCCAGATGGCCGATGAACGCACCGGCAGCCAGCAGAGGCACGCAGATGATCAGCCGCTTGGAGTAGGATGCCTGATCCACCTTGAACCAGTCAGCCAGGGTCAGACGGGCAGAACGGAACGCGGTATCGCCGGAAGTGATGGGGCAGGCAATGACGCCAAGCATGGCAAGGGCAATGCCAATGCCGCCCATGGTCTTCTTGCAGACATCGTAGATGGCAGCGGACTGACCGGCCTTGAGGGCTTCCTGCAAGCCGGTGGACAGACCGCCGGTAACCTCATAGATGGAGCAGCCGGCAGCGGCCCAGATCAGGGCGATAATGCCCTCGCAGACCATTGCGCCGTAGAACACCAGATGACCCTGCTTCTCGCTCTTCATGCAGCGGGCCATCAGAGGGGACTGGGTGGCATGAAAACCGGAAATTGCGCCGCAGGCCACCGTGATGAACATAAAGCTCCAGATCGGGGTGCCGGCGGGATGCATATTGTGGAAGTTGCTCCAGATTTCAGGAATGGTGTAAGCGGGGTTGGTGAAAATACCAAACGCCACGCCGATGGCCATCACAATCAGGCAGATGCCAAAGATGGGATAGATTTTGCCGATGATCTTATCGATGGAGATGAAGGTGGCGATAAAGTAGTAAGCCAGAATGATCCAGAGCCAGACTTCCTTGCTGGCCAAAGCGCCGGTGACGCCGTTATTGGACAGCAGCGTGACAATCAGGCCCGCAGGGCCAACCGCAAAAACGGTGCCGACCATAACCAGAAGAACAACGGAAAAGACACGCATGACATCCTTCATCACACCGCCGAGATAGATACCGCAGATTTCGGAGATGGAAGCGCCATTGTTGCGTTCGGACAGCATACCGGCAAAGTAGTCGTGCACGCCGCCGGCGAAAATGGTGCCGAAGGTGATCCACAGGAACACCACAGGCCCCCAAAGAGCACCCTGCATTGCGCCGAAGATCGGGCCGAGGCCTGCGATGTTCAGCAGCTGGACCAGGAACAGCTTCCACTGGGGCATCACGACGTAGTCAATGCCATCGTTGATGCTGACAGCGGGAGTTTCACGGTCATCAGGGCCAAAGGTGTTGTCAACGACTTTGCCGTATGTAAAGTAGCCGACAATCAGGATCGCAAGACAGATGAAAAAGCTAACCATGAAAATACCTCCCTTATATTTCAGGCAGACCTGTTTCAACAGGCTCTCCCTGTTTGTGCAACTACATTATAGCCCGTTTTCATATTTTTGCAACACTTTTTTGTCGACTTTCTCAAAAAAATCCAAGGTTTTTTCTAAGTGCTCCACAAGCTGCACAAATCCCATTTCCATGGTATGGATCCATCAGACCTTAGCGCCTTTCCCGCTGCTCCCCCAGAATCTGCCGCGCCCGTTCGGCCTGCGAAACCGGCACTTCAATATAATAAAGATTGCGGTCGATCTTTCCCCTGCCGCCAAAGTCCCGGGGGTCCAGCTTGGCCCCGCAGCCGCAAACCGGCGGTTCCGTCTCGATGGAACCGGCCCGCACCCCGGTGATTCCGCCGTTTTTCAGGGCCGTCCTGGCGGCAAGCCAGGCAGTTTTGTTTTTCTCTCGGAAAACAGATTCCTTTTTCTCAAACAGTGCCATACGGATTCCTCCCCGTCTGTTCTCTTTCAGATCTGGTTGCGCTCAATCCAGTCCGCAACGGTATGGGCCAGCCCGGTCAGGCTGCCTTTGGTGAAAGGCACCTTCATGCCGGCGCTCTCGGCCAGCTCGGTGTAGGTGGCGGTGCCCGCCAGCCGGGTCAGTTTCAGATAACGCTGCCAGGCGTCCTTGGGGTCCTTGAGCTGGGCCACAAAAAATTGCAGTGCAATGACGGTGGCCAGGCAGTAATCAATATAATAGAAGGGGCATTCAAAAATATGCAGCTGACGCTGCCAGCCCGCGCCCCGGCTGTACATGGGCAGATCGCCAAAATCATTCCAGGGGCGGTATTTGTGCTCCAGTTTGAGCCACTCGGCGTTGCGCTCGTCGGGGGTCAGGTCCGGGTTCTGGTACATGATGTGCTGGAACTCGTCCACCATACAGCCGTAGGGCAGGAAGAAGAAGCTGTCCTCTGCATGGGAGAGCTGATATTTGGCGGTATCCTCCTTGAAGAACAGATGATGCCAGGGAGAAGTCAGAAATTCCATGCTCATGGAATGAATTTCGGCGCTCTCCATGCCGGGGCACTGAAGCTCCTCGGGGAGGTCGGCGGGGTTGCGGGCGGCCAGATAGCTCTCGAACGCATGGCCCGCCTCATGGGTGAGCACATCCACATCCCCCGCCGTGCCGTTCCAGTTGGCAAAGATGAAAGGGGTCTTGTAATCGGGGATGATCTCCTCATAGCCGCCGCTCATCTTGCCGGGACGACTGAGCACGTCAAACATCTCGTTCTCCTGCATGAAGTCAATGAACTCCGCCGTCTCGGGGCTGAGTTCATGATACATGGTGCGGGCGCCTGTCATCAGCTCCTCATAGCTGCCATGGGGCACCGGGTTGCCGTCGGCAAAATACACAGTGCTGTCCCAGAACATGGGGTGCTCAATGCCGGTGCGCTTGCAGCGCAGCTTCATGAGCTTTTGCAGCATGGGTACCACCTGCTCCACCACTTCCTGGCGGAAAGCGGCAATCTCCGCAGGGCCGTAGCCAATGCGGTTCATGCGGACATAGCTCAGCTCGCTGTAATCCCGATAGCCAAGGACGCGTGCCTGCTCGTTGCGGTTTTTAACCATCTTATCGTAAATTTCGTCAAACTCCGCACGGTGGGCGTCAAAATAGCCTGCCTCCGCCTCATAGGCCCTGCGGCGGGTGGCGGGGTCCATACTTTCCTTGTAAAGCATCAGCTGGGGGATGGTCAGTGTCTTTCCGTCCAGCTCCACCAGGGCGCCGCCGTAAAGTTTCTGGTATGCGCTGGACAGGGCGTTTTCCTCCTTTTGCAGGTCCAGCACCCGCTCATCCATCGAGAGCACCTTGTTCTTCAGGGTGGGCAGCACCCGGTTGCCAAAGGTCTTTTCCAGCGCGGCGGCATGGGGATTGTCCAGGATCGCTTTGGCGATGCACACATCCGCGTTGGCTACGGCGGGACCGTTGGCGTCAAACCAATCCTGTTCGGCGGACCAGAAGGGGTCGCGGGTGTCCTGGGTGTAATGGATCTCCGCCAGAATCGCGGCGGTGCGGTAGTGGGCCATGGTTTTGTTCTCAGCACGGTAGAGCTCGATGAGTTCTTCCGGCGTGGCGGCGGCCCGGATGCGGGCGGCATAGTCGGAGCAGTCGGCGAGAACCCGGTCCAGATCCGGGCGGGTGTAAGTCATTTCGCTGAATTTCATGGTTTGACAAAGTTCCTTTCATTATTAAAATTTACTGTTATGATACTACAGAACCGCGCCGCCTTCAAGGCAGACGTTCAGTCGTCCAGGCTGCGGATCTGACGCTGAATCAGGCGGCCCGCAGCGGCGGCCAGCTGGTCCATCCCCGTGATGCGGGCAAGGTTCGGTCCATAGATGGTTCCGGCGTCTTTGCCCGCCGGGCCAGGCCCCATAAAGACCGCCGAAACCCGGATGCCCTTTCGCTCCAGCGCGCGCACCTCGGCGGCAGCGTCATTCACGGCAGCAGGGCCGTCATAGGCGGCGCCCAGCGGATATCCGGGGCCGGGCGGAATGCGTCGGCTGTCGTTGGGGGAAGCATCGGTGAGCAAAATGAGCAGGTGACGGTCCGCCGGACCGGGTGCAAAGTCTGTCAGATCCCCCGCCGCCCGCAGCGCCAGACCATCCCGGTTCCAGCCCGAGGCAAAATAGCGGAAGGTCCCCCCGGCATCCCGCTGTCCAAAATCCTTGAGAACGCGAACAACGGTATAGCCCCGCAGGCTGCAAAAGGCGGACACCCGCACAGGGATGGCGCAGCGGCGCAGGCTCTCGGCCAGAATGTACCCCTGCGCCGCAATGATTTCCTGACAGTGCAGGCGGGAAGCCGAGGCATCCAGCAGCAGGTCCACCGTAAAGGCAGGCCGGTTTTCCTCTTCCGCGCGCAAAAAGACGCGGTCATCCTCCATCACTGCCATCCGCCAGACGCGGGCGGCGTCCAATTTTCCCGTCCGGGCGCAGAGCGCATCGGGCTGGCGGTGGATGAGGATGCTGTTGCGGATCTGACCGGTGAGCCGCCCGATGGCGCCTTGGTACAGTTCCCGGTTCTGAGCAAAGAACTTCCGGTTGCGCTCCGCCTGAAGTTCCGCCTGGTCCGCCAGGCGGCGGGCGTCCCCGGTGCGTGCCTGTTCGGGCCGCGGCACACCGGAGGAAAACCAGAGATGACATCCCAGGTGCACGCCGGCACACAGTTGCTGTTCCGCCCTGGCCAGACGCTCGGGCGGATAGAGAGAGCGGCCAAAACAGCTCTCGATATAATTTCGGTCTTCCTCCCCGTTCTGGCGCAGTTCGACCAAGGCACCGCGAAGATCCTGGCGAGGGCCTTTCCCCTCCCCTTCCGCCGCAACGGACTGGCCGACGGTCAGCCGGTCGGTTCTGACCAGCTGGACCGGGTGGGTTTTGGAAAGAATTTTGGCGGCCAGACCCTCAAAATGCAGCCGAACTGCGGCTTTGGGCTGTACTTTTCCGTCAAAAAGGGCAAAACGCTCAAAAACTTGCAGCACCGCAGGCGTCAATTCCTGCGGGTCCGGTGTCCGATCGGGGGCAAGGGCTGCGGCCAGGCGGCTCTCGTAGGGGGTCATCACAGGCGGATTGCGGCCCTGGACGCTGCGCCAGCGGGCAGCCTGCATGGTGTAGACAAGCTGATTTTTGCTCATCCATTCCTGACGGGAAAGTTGATATTCCTGCCCGAAAAATTCCTCCGCGTGTTCCCGCCGCAGTTCGGACAGGACCGGGCGGCAGGGCAGTTCGTTGGCGTAGACAGCGCTTTCCAGGAACAGCCAGGTCAGATCGTCCAGCAATGGCTGGCGGCGGTCCTCCTCCCACAGGGCAAAAAGGGCGCGGGGGATTTCGTCCCCGTAATATTTGCGGACAAGACCCACAACGCAATTCATGTAAAAGTCCGGTGTTCCATCGGAATGGCTGGCCAAAAACATGGGGTCAAAGCCATAAGCGCCCGCAGCGGTCCAAACCAAGTTGGCCGCCCTGCGCTGCTGCGCGGTATAGCATTGTTTTTCCATCTCTTACTCAAACAGACGGGTGCGGTCCAGGCCGCGGGGAATGCGGGCATGGATCACATCGCGGATCAGTCCCTGCTCATAGGTATCAAACGCCTTGTTGGTGATGCCCATATCCAGCGCCGTTTCCGCCGGCACGCCGCGGTACATCAGGCGGATGGCATCCAGCATTCCCCGCAGATCCAGCGCCCTGGTGGAAATTTCGGCGCTCTCGCACTTTTTCTGAAGATCCAGAAAGAGCCGGGCAAACTGGTCGGCATATTTTGCCTTGAGGCCGGGGAATTGGGCGGTGAGGAGTTTTTTCAGGTTTTCCTCCCCGATGGGAGGCATCTGAATCACCACAAACCGGGAAGTCAGCGCCTCGTTGAGTTCCCGGGTCCCCGCGTACCCGTAATTCATGGTGGCGATAAAGCGGGTTTCCTCCGCCAGCGGAATGCGGTCATAACCAGGCACATCGATGGAGCGCCGAAAGTCCAGTGTTGCATGGAGCACGGCGAGTGCCTCGTTGCGGGCCATATTGATTTCATCCAAAATCCCGAATCCGCCACTGACCGCGCAGGAATAGACCGGACCGGGCCGGAACACCACCTGACCGCCCACAAAGGTATCCATTCCGATGAGGGTGGAGGCGTCCATGTTCACATGGAAGGAAATATCCCAGGACGGCCGGCCGAAGGCCATGGCAAGATTTTCGGCCAGAACATTTTTACCGGTCGCTTTTCCACCGGCAAGAAGCAGGTTTTCGCCGCAGAGCAGCGCAGCGATGGCCTGCTCCCAGATTTCCCTGCCATAATAGAGGTAGCGCGGCACGGGAACACGGGAGCACAATGCCCCATCCAGCGGATGGGCGGCCTGGTACCGTGCCAGTTCCTGCACCAGCGCCGGATCAATCTGTTCCTCCCGCAAAAAATCCAGGATTTTTGTCATGGTGTAACACCTCGGTTCTCTTACTCCCTTAATCATAGCACTGCGCTGTGAATTTGTGTAGCATTCAGATCAAAATAAATGCCAAAAATACCCGGTTCTCTCTTGCAGGTTTGCACAAAAGAGACTACAATGGCAACAGAAACCGGTGTTTTTGCACCGAAAAGGAGAGGACAAAAATGACTTACCAACAAGTGCTTGAGGCGGCCAGGGGGCAGATGGGCCCCTGCAAGGTCTGCCCTGTCTGCGATGGGCGCGCCTGCCGCAACACCATTCCCGGACCGGGCGCCAAGGGTGTGGGGGATGTGGCTATCCGCAACTACGCCGCCTGGCAGAATGTGCGGGTGAACATGGACACCATCTGCGCTTGCGGCACACCGGACACCCATCTGGACCTGTTCGGGCAGCGGTTCCGCATTCCGGTGTTCGCGGGGCCTGTGGGTGCGGTGCAGCTGCATTACGGCAAGAAATTTGACGATATGCAATACAATGATATCCTGGTTCCGGCCTGCCGGGACGCAGGAATTCTGGCCTTCACCGGGGACGGCACCAACCCCGCCGTGATGGTGGCAGCCTGCAAGGCGGTCAAAGCGGCGCAGGGCTTTGGCATTCCCACCGTCAAGCCATGGGATGCCGGTACCATTGCAGAAAAGATGGCGTTGGTCCGGGACTCCGGCGCCTTTGCGGCAGCCATGGATATTGACGCTGCGGGTCTGCCCTTCCTGAAAAACCTTGATCCCCCGGCGGGCAGCAAAACCGCCGGGGAGCTCAAAGGCATCATCGCAGACGCCAAAGTGCCCTTTATCATCAAGGGGATCATGACGGTGCGCGGGGCCGAGAAAGCGGTGGAGGCCGGCGCATCCGCCATTGTGGTTTCCAACCACGGCGGACGGGTGCTGGATCAGACGCCTGCCACCGCCGAGGTTCTGCCCGAGATTGCCGCTGCGGTCAAGGGCAGATGCACCGTTCTGGTGGACGGCGGCATCCGCAGTGGCGTGGATGTCTTTAAAGCGCTGGCAATGGGCGCCGACGCGGTACTGATTGCCCGGCCTTTTGTGAACGCCGTGTACGGCGGCGGTGCCGAAGGCGTCAGGGCGTATGTGGATCAGCTGGCCGGCGAACTGGCGGACACCATGAGTATGTGCGGCGCCGAAACACTGGCGGACATCACGCCTGATCTGGTGCGAATCTTCTGATCACCGCAGAAATCATCAAAACCCGGCGGGTCGCCTGAATCCGAATCAGGCTGCCCACCGGGTTTTCTGTTTGTTTTACTGCCGAAATCCGGTCACTGCATGGGTTCCATGATGGCGTGAACCACAAAGCGCTGGTTGTTGGAGGCATAGCTGGAACGGCAGGTGGAAAGGGTGAGGATGCGGCTGCCGGAAGGCACCTCCACGCCGGTGTCCCAGAGGGACAGGGCTTTCAAATATTCGAGAAACGCATCATATTCTTCCCCCGGCTCAAATTCCAGGGCATAGCTGGCATCATTGGCCACCGCGTCATGAACCGAGAAGATGGTGCAGCGGAAATCCCCCTCCGGCGTATAGAGGACGAAGGAAGGATTTTCCGCCAGGAACTCCTCATTGCGGAACTGGTCCAGCTTGCCGAACATGGCGCCATTGTAGATGTTGTGGCCGTGAATCACATGGCACAGGCTGTCGGCCCAGCCGCCCGCGTCCCAGGAGGGGCGGAACAGGCAGCCGTTGTTGCTGAGCGTACCGTCAAAGCCACGGCGAAGGTAGTAGGTACTGTCGGCGTTGCGTGTGACGGGAAGAGAAAGGTCCAGACCCGGAATGCTGAGCCAGCCAACGGTGTCAGGATTTTGTTCCAGAAGGGGGGCAAAATCCAAGCGGGAGCCTTGGGCGGACTGGGACAGACCCGAACCGGACTGGGTCCAGACCAACTGTTCCCGCAGGCTGTGATAGGCGTTGTCGCTTTTGCGGTACCCCTGCCACTGCCAGAAAAAGAGAAGCAGAAACAGCAGGGCAGCGGCAAAGAGCAGCGGCGCTGCAAGAAAAGACAGATTGCCGGAAAAGGACGTTTCTTCCGGGTCCGGTTCCCGGTACAGGGTATGGGGGGCGCGGTAGCGCTCCTTTCGTTTCAGCTCAAAATTGTTCATTCATCTCTCCCCTGGGACGGGTCTCTGCCCTGCCGGCGGCGCCGGAGGAACAGGACCACCACACCAGCGCCCAGGCACACAAAGGCAAGCGCCAGGAACACCCACATCAGCGGGCTGTCACCCGTGGCCAGGTCGGGACGGTCCGGCGGCGGGGTGGGCACCCCCGGCGGAGGTGTCGGCGTACCCGGGGTTGCGGTGGGGCCGCCCGGCGTGGGGGTGGGACCGCCCGGCGTGGGCGTGGGCGTCTGACCGGGCGACGGGGTCGGCGTCCCAACGGGCTGGTCGGTCATGGTCACCAGATGATATCCGCAGCCGGGGATGGTGCCGTCGCCGTTAAAAATAAATTCCAAATCCTCCGCCTTGAGATACCCCGCCGGTGCGGTCTCCTCATGGAGAACATAGGTATGGCCCGCCACAAGAACTTCACCGGTGTTGCCCGCAAAAGTGATCTTCTCGGGTTCGGTGCCGGAAGTCCAGCTGTGGACCAGCTTGCCGGTGGTTTTATCGGTGAGGGTCATGGCTGCGCCGGGCAGCGAATTGCCGCCGGCATCCACCTTGGCCAGTTTCACCTCCAGCGGGCTGTCAATGACGGTGACAACGTTGTCCTCGACCTTGCCAACCTGGGAAGTCACCTTGATTTCATATTTTTCGTTCAGCGTAAAGCTGATATCGGTGGACATGGCATAGCCGGCGGGCGCGGTAACTTCCCGGAGCAGGAAGTTACCGGGGGCCAGCTTGACCTCATGGGGTTCCGTCGTGCTCACCCACTCGTCCACCTGGCTCATACTTCCGTCGCTGCTGACGCAGTAAAGCGTCAGTTTGGCTCCGGGCAGCTCGTCGGAACCGCCCAGCGCCTTTTTGCTGATCACAATCGGTGTGACTTTGGTGTTGGTAAAGGTATAGGTTTTGCCATCCGGGCTTGTGGTCATGGTGGAGAGATAATCGGTTTGACCGGTCATATCCTCACTGATCACGCAGTCCGTCATCCCCTGCCGGATATCAAAATACGCGGTATCCCCTTCCCCGTTCAGGGTACGGTTGGCGGTTTTCCGTTCGCCGTTCTGGGTATAGCTCAGCACAATCGTGGCCGGACCGTGGTCCTCATTGGTGACCCAGTTTTTCTTGACAGCGATGCGGCCATAGCTGCTGATGTTTCCGTCATAGACTTTTTCGACGACATCCGTGACCACAAGGTCGATGAGCCAGTCTGTCTGCTGACCGTAGAAATTTTTTGTGACAGGAATGGTAATGCCGTTCAGCGTGCGGGAGAGGGTGGCCGTCAGGGTGAAATATCCCGAAGCGGCGTAAACGTCGCTGCCGATGCCGCCGGGGAAATAGACATAGAGATACTTGTTGTTCTCGCCACCCTGATAAAAGGAGATCTTGCCATCGGTATATTCGATGTTGTAATCACCGGGGCAGTTGTTGAGCAGCCAGGAAATGTCCATCCGCAGATAGCTGCCGCCCCGGGCGGTGTTCTCCTTCATCAGGCTGGAATCATCCAGAATCCCCTGTGTTCCCGCAGCCACTGCAGTGCCGTCCAGCATGGTGGTATTGTGGGTATAGGTTACATAGGTGGAGCCAGATTGATCCAGCAGCGTCTGGTCGTTTGCGTCGTAGGCGCGGCCCTGCAGACCAAACAGGAAATTGAAGGAGGCGCTGTCCCCCACCTGCAAGGTGAGCGGCTGGCCGTTCTGCTTCATCTGATGAAGCTGATCCAGCGTATAATCCGTGCCATTGACTGTCACGGTGATGCGCCTGACATAGCTCATCAGGTCCACACATCCGTTGGCCGAGGCATCATAATTCGGATAATAATAAGTATTTTCAACTGCATGTGCAGAGGTTGCTGCCCCCGTCATGCACAGACCGACCAGGGCAACAAGCCAGAGCCTGCGCAGAATTTTGCGCACAGGGTTTTCTTTTGGAGCTGCCACCTGTTCCAATGCACTCATCCTTCCCCTCCGCCTTCCATTTTACGAAAGCGTTCTATCTTCTCAATTTGACTCATTTTATCATATTTGTCCCGGTGTTTCAACCAGAAACCCACATTTTTTCGAATCCGTTTTCTTTATTTGCAAAAGCCGCGTGATCTCATCCTTTTTCGACCTCTTCAGGCGGAACCGGCTTGTGCGGCCGCCGGCGGGCAGAATCCCCTTGGGAGGAAGTTCCGGTGTTTGGCGTGCGGGGCCCCATGGTCGGACAGACCCTCCCCGCAAGCCTGGTGTGCCTGTGCCAAACCCGGGATTTGACAAGCGCGGCAAACCAAACTATACTGGGTTCAGACGGAAGAAGGGCATGGACATGGAATTTTCGGAATATTTTCCCATCTGGGACAAGCTGACCGCCGCGCAGCAGCAAACGCTGTCCGGCAGCGCGTTCCGGCGCACGGTACCCAAGGGCACCGTCATCCACAACGGGAACATGGACTGTACGGGTCTGCTGCTGGTTCAGTCGGGCCAGTTGCGGGCCTACATTCTCTCGGATGAGGGACGGGAAGTGACGCTTTACCGTTTGTTTGAGAGGGACATCTGTCTGTTTTCCGCTTCCTGCATCATGCGGAGCATTCAGTTCGAGGTCATCATTGAGGCAGAGAAGGAGACGGAGCTTTGGGTTATCCCCCCTCAGATCTACAAGCAGGTGATGGAGGAGTCCGCACCTGTCGCCAATTTCACCAACGAGATCATGGCCGCCCGCTTCACCGAGGTGATGTGGCTGGTGGAGCAAATCATGTGGAAGAGCTTTGACAAGCGTCTGGCCGCCTTTTTGCTGGAGGAGTCCGCCCTGGAAGGCACCGATTCCCTCAAGATCACCCATGAGATCATCGGCAACCATCTGGGCACCGCCCGGGAGGTTGTGACCCGGATGCTGCGGTATTTTCAGAGCGAGGGAATGGTGCGGTTGGCCCGGGGCACCGTGGAACTGACCGACAAGAAAAGGTTGCAGGAAATTTGTGAAGAATAATCCGGCGGCGCCGCAGGGAGCAATTCCCCTGCGGCGCCGCCGGTCATTTTGCGTTCCGCCGGAACGGCACAGTTTCAGCCCAGTGTGCCGAAGCCGGACAGCGGCCAGACGCGAAAAACAATCTTATGTTCCATGCACGGCGGTCCAACTGTTTCTATCATCAAGCCTGCGGCGGGGTCAGGTCCACCGGAACCGGAGCGTCCAGGAACAGGGCGTCGGGTGTCACACGGCAATCCATGGCGCGCACCTCCACACCCGCTGCGGCAGCCTCGGCCAGCGCGGTCCCAAAGGCCGGCTGCGTGGCCCAGTTGGGGCAAAAGCGGGTGACCCCCTTCATCTGGATGACCACCAGCACACAGCAGTCCCATCCCTGCTGTGCGCGGGCGGTCAGTTCCCGGACATGTTTGAGACCGCGCAGGGTGGGAGCGTCGGGGAACCTTGCGACGCCGTCCTCTTCCAGCGTGCAGCCCTTGACCTCCACCAGAAGCGGGCGGCCGTTGCGGACCGCGCAGAAATCGAAGCGGGAGTCCCCCAGGGTGTACTCGGCCCTGAGCTGTTCCACCGGGCCAAGGCCCCCGGCCGCCAGCCACTCCCCCACCACCTGGTTTGGCGCCGAGGAGTCCATGTTGATCAGCCGCGTGCCGCCGGCAACGGCTTTTTCCACCGCCACCAGATCGCAGGGCGTGCGGCGGTTGGGATTTTTGCTGTATTCCAGAAAAACCCCCGCGCCGGGCACCAGCAGTTCCGCACAGCGTCCGGTGTTCCTGACGTGGGCGCGCACCGGCGTGCCGTCGGGCAGCGAGACCTCCGCGAGAAAGCGGTTGGGTCTGGCGTGAAAAACCGCCCTTTGAATCTGATGGTACTGCATGGCGTTCGCCCTCCCGGAAACCGTTTTTTCCATTGTAACCGCCCGGCCGGATTTTTGCAACTGCCTGCCGGGGCCGGGTTATTCATCCGCCGCCGGGTCCATCGTCCCGGTGGTGTCCAGTTGAATGGCGGAATTTTTGCGTACCGACGTCCCTGCGGCAGGGTACTGGCTCTGCACCCGTTCGCCCTCTCCCAGCACGTCCGCTGTCAGGCTGTATTCCGCCAGCTTCTGGGCTGCGGCTGCCGCGCGCCAGCCGGTCACATCGGGAACCGTGGTAAAGTATTTTTTCTGTTCCTCCTCGGTATAACTGGGTTCAATGCCAAGGCGGGGCAGGCTTTTCTGCAGAACCTCGGCACAGACCGGGCCGGAGAGGGCGCCGCCGCTGGTGGTCCAGCTGTGGGGCTCATCCAGGCAGACCAGCACCGCAATCTGAGGGTTTTCAATGGGCGCCACCGCCACAAAGCTGGCAATGCGGGCCCGCTCATTTTCGCTGTCCAGTTTCTGGCTGGTGCCGGACTTGCCGCCCACGCGGTAGCCCGCCACTGCGGCATTTTTGCCGGTACCTGACGTGACAACGCCCTCCATCAGTTCCCGCATCACGGCGGAGGTCTCCTCTTTGATGACCTGCGCCTTCACGGTGGGCTGTGCCTGATACGTCACCTGGCCGTCGGCATCGGTGATGGTCTGCACCACATAGGGCTGCATGAGCTTTCCGCCGTTGACAACGGCACAGACGGCGGTAATCATCTGGAGGTAGCTCACCTTGCTGCTCTGGCCGAAGGAGCAGCTGGCCAGCTCCACCGGCCCCATCCGGTCGGCGGTGTAGTATTCGCTGCGCTTGATTTCCCCGGGGAGGTCGATGCCGGTGGCGGTGCGCAGACCGAAGGCCTCAAAATATTTGCAGAAGTTTTCCTTGCCCAGCCGCGCCCCAATCTGGATAAAACAGGGGTTGCAGGAAACCGCCAGCCCCTGGGCTACTGTCTCGCTGCCGTGAACATGGCCGTTGGCGCAGCGGAAGGTGGTGCCCGCAACGCCGATTTTTCCCGCACAGACAAAGGTGGTGTTGCGGGTGACTGCTCCGGTGTCCAGCGCAGCGGAACAGGTGATGAGCTTGAACACACTACCCGGTTCATACAAATCGCTGATGGCTTTGTTGCGCCATTGGGCCTGCTGGGCGGTTTGCAGCGCGGCGCTGCGTTCCTCCCCGGTGAGGGCATTCACCCGGGCGCGAACGGTTTCATCCACAATGACGCGGGGATTGTTGGGATCGTAGTCCGGTTTGGTGGACATGGCCAGCACCGCGCCGGTGTTGACGTCCATGACAATGCCCACGGCGCGGGAGGCCACGTTGTGCTCCTCCACGGCGGCACACAGGGCGCTCTCCAGATAATGCTGGATATCATCCCGGATGGTCAGCGTCAGACTGCTGCCGGGGACCGCCTCCTGCAGAGTGCTGTAATGGGTGGGCATATCATACCCCCAGGCGTTTTTGGCGGTGAGAATCACGCCATTCTGGCCGGTAAGCGGCTCGTCATACGCCAGCTCCAACCCCCAAAGGCCCTGATTATCCACATCGGTAAAGCCCAGAAGGCAGCCCATGAAGTTCCCCTCCGGGTAGACGCGCTTGGTGTCCTGCAAAACCTGAATGCCCCGGGCGCCGTTTTCCGCGCACCAGGTGCGGACAGCGTTTGCCATATCGGCATCCACACGGCGGCGCAGCAGGAAGTCGTTGCTGCTGCGCCGGGAGAGTTTTTCCAGCGTGGCATCGTAATCCAGCTCAAGAATTTCGCTCAGTGCCCGGGCCGCCGGCTCCACAAGGGCATCGTCCAGTTCCCGGGGCGACGCCCGGATGGTCCAGCAGGTCTTGCTGGTCGCCAGCGCCACGCCATCGGCGGAGATGATTTCGCCCCGGGCGGCGGGAAGCGTGGTATCCCGCAGCTGCTGGCCGGCGGCCCGGTCCGCGTAATTGTCGGGGTCCAGAATTTGCAGCACAAAGAGCCGCACCAGCAGCCCGCCGAAGCAGACCACTGCCACCACGGCCGCAAAAACGCGGACCCGCCCCCGGATGTGCCGGTCAAGAGAAGGTGTGAGGACCCGCCGGGGTCCCCGGCCGGACCTGGATTTTCCCATGCAATCGCCCCCTATACCGCAAAGATATGCGCAGAAGACAGGCGGCCATACCGGTTCTTGCACGGCGGGGGGAAATCTGGTATGCTGGAAAAAAGAAATCCCGGCACGGCGCCGGGCAAAAGCAGGGAGGGGTCCCGGATGGAATCACTTTTATATTATGAGTCCCCCATCGGTCTGCTGCGGCTGCGGGCGGAGGAAGCGGGCCTGTGTGGCATCGATCCGGTGCGCAGCCGGGACGATGCGGAACAGCCCGGCCCCCTGCTGCGGCGCGCCGCCGGGCAGCTGGACGAATATTTTGCGGGAACGCGGCGGGACTTTGATTTGCCGCTGGCGCTGCACGGCACGACATTCCAGCGGCGGGTCTGGGCCGCGCTGCTGGCGATTCCCTACGGCGAGACCCGCAGCTACCGTGATATTGCCCGGGCGGTGGGTTCCCCCCGGGCCTGCCGGGCGGTCGGCATGGCCAACCATGCCAACCCTGTGATGATTGTGGTCCCCTGCCACCGGGTGATCTGCGCAGACGGGTCTTTGGGCGGTTACGGCGGCGGCCAGGAGGCCAAAAAATGCCTGCTTGCCCTGGAAACACACCAAAATTGCTGAGTTGGCAGGACAATATCCTTTCATTTCGTACATATATTGACTTGTTTTTCCCATGGGCTTATAATACGACCGAGAAATCAACACGGAAAAGGTGTGGGGAAAACATGAAAACCTCTCAATCGCAGGAGGGCGTCAAAGCAGAACCGATTTTTACCCGGCCAATGCTGGTACGGCTGATTCTGCCGCTGCTGCTGGAACAGTTTTTGTCAGTCACCATGGGCCTGGCGGACACGCTGATGGTTTCCGGTGTGGGGGAAGCTGCGGTTTCCAGCGTAAGTTTGGTGGACAGCATCAACATCCTGATTATCCAGATTCTGGCGGCGCTGGCCACCGGCGGCGCGGTCATCAGCAGCCAGTATCTGGGCCGAAAGGATACCGCAAGCGCCCAGCGCAGCGCAGCCCAGCTTTACACGGTGCTGGGGGTCAGCACCATCACGGTGATGATCCTTGTCATGGTGTGCAGCCGCGCCATCCTGCGGCTGGTGTTCGGCCAGATCGAGGACGATGTGATGGCCTTTGCGCAGATTTACTTTTGGATCAGCGCCATCTCCTACCCGTTCATGGGCTTTTACAACGGCGGCGCAGCGCTGTTCCGCGCACAGGGCAACAGCCGCATTTCCATGATGGCCAGCCTTGTGATGAACGTCATCAACATCTGCGGCAACGCTCTGTTGATCTACGGATTTCAGATGGGGGTCCTGGGCGCGGCGCTGGCCACCCTGATCGGGCGTGTTGTGGCGGCGGTGTGGGTGTTCAGTCAGCAGCAGCGGTATGAAAATCCGCTGCGCATCGGCGGTTTTGCGGATCTGAAACCGGACGGGGCGCTGATCAAAAAGATTTTGGCCATCGGTATTCCCTCGGGGCTGGAGAACGGTATGTTCCAGATCGGCAAGCTGTGCGTGAGCAGTCTGACCTCCACGCTGGGCACAGCGGCCATTGCCGCCAACGCCGTGGCCAACACGGTCAGCGGCGTGGCCAACATTCCCGGCAACACGATGAGCCTGGCCATGGTGCCGGTGGTGGGCCGCTGCCTGGGCGCCGGGGAGAAAAAGCAGGCAAAGCGCAACGCCCTGATCCTGATGGGCGTTGCCATGGCCGGGCTGGCCGTCACGGACAGTCTGATGTTCGTTACCATCCCCTGGATCTCCACCCTGTTCCATCTGTCGGCGGAATCCACCGCCATGTGTGTGACGGTGGTGCGCTGGTTCTGCGTGTTCAGCGTATTCTTCTGGGCCATGAGCTTTACGCTGCCCAACGCGCTGCGCAGCGGCGGCGACGCCAAGTTCACCATGACAGTGAGCATTTTCAGTATGTGGCTGTTCCGGGTGATCCTGAGCTACTTCTTTGTGCTCAAGCTGGGCATGGGCCTGACCGGCGTGTGGTTCGGTATGTTCATTGACTGGATCTGCCGTGGATTCTTTTTTGCCATACGGTTTTTCCGCGGCAGGTGGATGGAACACAAGGTGATCTAACCGCATCAAACAGCGCCCGCCAGGCTTTGGGAACAAAGTCTGGCGGGCGCTGTGCTGTGCGGAAATTATTTGCCGTAGACGCCGGCGGGCGGGGCAGAGTTGACAAAGTAGAGCTCGTACCACAGAATGAAGGAATAAAAGCTCCAGATCTTGGTCATATTTTTGGCTCTGCCTGCCTTGTGGTCATCCAGAAGGCGGAGCAGTTCCCCGGTGTTGAAGAACTGTTCTGCCACCGGGCCGGTGAATTTTTCACGGACCATATTGTAATACTTGTCCTCGCGGAGCCAGTCGTTGAGGGGCACCGGGAAGCCCAGCTTCTTGCGGTGGGCGACGCTCTCGGGAAGCTGCTTGAGGGCAGCGCCGCGCAGGGCAATCTTGGTCTCCTCCTTGCCGGAGCGGTAGCGCTGGGGGATGGAGAGCGCCACATCGAGCATTTCCCGGTCCAGGAATGGCACCCGCAGCTCCAGGCTGTTGGCCATGCTCATGCGGTCCGCCTTGAGCAGGATATCGTAGAGCATCCAGGTATGCATATCCACCCACTGGAGCTGGGTGGGTTCATCCAGGCCGGAGACCTTGTCAAAGTAGGGTTTGAAGAAGGTCTCGGGCCGGGGGCTGTGATAGTCCTTTTTGAGATAGCGGTCCCGTTCCGCCGGGTCGGCAAAGACATAGTTGGCGCGCAGATACCGCTGCCATGGCTCCTGGGAACCGCGGACCAGAAAGTGCTTGCCCTTGAAGCCCTCGGGCAGCTTGCGGGCGATTTTGCCGGCACATTTGCGCAGGGGCTTGGGGACCTTGCGCTCATAGTCCATAAAGTGGACCGCCTGGCAGTACATGGGGTAGCCGCCGAACAGCTCGTCGGCGCCCTCACCGGACAGCACCACCTTGACATATTTGCGGGCGTTCTGTGCCAGAAAATAGAGGGGAACCTCCGCCGGGTTGGGCATCGGCTCGTCCAGATACCACTGGATCACCCGGTTGGCCTCAAAGAACTGGTCGGCATCCACCTGATTGGCGATGCTGGGCACGCCGATTTCCCTGCTGAACTCCTGGGCATAGGGCAGCTCGGAATACTTTTCCTCGGCATACCCCACCGAGAAGCTCTTGACATGGGGGGTGCCCTTGGCCACCTCGTTCACCACAAAGCTGGAATCCACGCCGGAGGACAGGAAGCAGCCCACCTCCACGTCGGCAATCTGGTGGGCGGCCACGCTCTCGGAGAAGGTATCGGTGATGATCTTTTCCCATTCCTCCAGGCTCTTGCTCTCATCCACATGGTACTGAATGTCATAGTACCGTTCCACCGTCATCCGGCCGTCCTTCCAGGTGAACATATGGGCGCCGGGCAGTTTGAAGACATTGCGGAACATGGTTTCCTCGTTGGGGATGTACTCAATGCTCAGATATTCCGGCAGGCGTTCCTCGTTGAGCTCCTTTTTGAACCCCGGATGGGCCAGAAAGCTCTTGATCTCGCTGCCAAAAAGGAACAGTCCGTCCACATTATAATAGTAGAAGGGCTTGATGCCAAAAATATCCCGGGCTCCGAACATGGTATGGCTGGCGCGGTCCCAGATCACAAAGGTGAACATCCCCCGCAGCCGGGCGGGCAGCTCCTTGCCCCACTGCTCATAGCCGTGGAGCAGAACCTCGGTATCGGATTTGGTGGCAAAGGTATGGCCCGCCGACACCAGCTCGGCGCGCAGGTCCTGGAAATTGTAAATCTCGCCGTTAAAAATCACGACCAGATTGCCGTCCTCATTGAACATGGGCTGCTTGCCGCCCTCCAGGTCAATGATGGACAGCCGGCGGTGGCCCAAGGCCACCTGATCGTCCACATAATAGCCCTCGCCGTCCGGGCCGCGGTAGGCGATCAGGTCCGCCATTCCCTTGACGATTTTGCGGGCGGTTTCGGCGTCATGGCTGCGCTCGGCAAAGCCGGTAATTCCACACATAGACTCACTCTCCCCTCTTGTACGGGCTTTAGTCCCTTAAGCCTTTGTTGCCATAGTATCTGGCGGTCTTGCGGTAATAATTCAACTGACTGCGCAGGTACCAGAGCCACCGTTTCAGGTTCCGGTCCTCTTTGCAGTAGAGCTGATGGGCGCATTTTCCCTGCTTTTTGAGGGCGTTGGCCTGGGCCAGCAGAGCAGGGTCCCTGAGGTATTTGCGAATGACGCCGTAGGGCGCAATCATCCAGAGGCTCTCACGGTTCGCCACGGTGCGCTCTGCGGGCTTGTGCTCCAGAACATCCTCCACCAGCCATTGGGAAAGGTTGTACCCCGCGGCGGTGACAAAATAGCTGGACCGGCCCTGGCGGGGGTTCATCTCAAACATTTTATACTCGCCGGTGCGGGCGTCGTACTTGATGTCAAAGTTGGCAAAGCCCTCCCACTGCATATCTTCCAGAAAAGCGCAGAGCTTTTCCAGCAGGGCGGGGTCATTGTAGGCCGGGTCCGACAGGATGGCGGCATAGTTGCCGATGCCCTCGGGGGTCTGCTCCTCCAGCAGCGGGCGGCCCAGCGCGATGAGCCGCACCTTATGGTCCAGACCACAGTAAGCATTGACCACCCGCATACAGTTGTCATCCCCGGGAATATACTCCTGCAGGATCAGGTCATCCTGATAGGAGCTGCCGTAGATGGCGGCGGTGATGGCATCGTATTCCTCCCGGCTGCCGGCAAGGAACACCTTCTTCTTGTGGGGGAAGGTGCAGTTCCAGTAGGCCGGCGAATTGCTGGCCTTGATGATGACGGGAAAGGCAAAGGGCAGTTCCACGTCACGATAGTTCCGGGCATTGCAGGTCGCGGTTTTGGGGTAGGAAAGCCCATGGGCGGCACAGGCGCGGTAAAAATGATCCTTGATGTCCAGATCCAGCACCGTTTGCAGATCGGGGCAGGCAAAGTGATAGAAGGGGCGCAGCGCCTCCCGGTGGCGGGCCATGAGCACCGTGTAACCGTCAGCGCAGGAGACCAGCACCAGCGGTGTGCCGGCATGGGCCCTGGCAAAATTGATGAGGGTCTTTTCAAAGACCGCGTCATCTTCCAGCTCAGGCTCCAGCACGGCGATTTTGACAAGATTTGAGTTGGCGGTGGCAACCAGCGCGCCCTTGCAGATGGCCACGCTGCGCACGCCGTATTGTTGGTAAAAGCTCCGGGCCATGCCGTAAACGTTGGCGTCGCTGCCCAGAAGAACGGGAAGAAAATCCGTCATATTGATTGACCTTTCTGTTTTGGCTCTTGATCCATTTATCTTTTTATTTTACTTCCATTCCCATGGGATGTCAAACCCTGCGGGCAAGTTTGCGGGCTTCCGGGCGGCGCCGGCGAAATTTACAGCAAGATTCCCCTGCAAACGCTTTTCTTTCCTGACCGAAACGTGTATAATAGGGCATATCCATCATTGAAAGAGCAACCAAAACAGGAACGAGGAAAATCGATATGTGTGGAATCGTTGGTTTCGTGGGTGAGCGGGACAATATGCAGCAGATTTTGCAGGGCATGATGGACGCCATTGCCCACCGCGGCCCGGACGGGCAGGGACAGTTTATCGAGGGGCCTGCCGCGCTGGGGCAGCGCCGCCTGTCCATCATTGATCTGGAGGGCGGCAAGCAGCCCATGTTCAATGAGGACGGCAATCTGGCCGTGATCTTCAACGGCGAAATCTACAACTTTCAGGAGCTGACCGCCGAGCTGATGCGCGCCGGGCACACCTTTGCCACCCGGTCGGACACCGAGGTCCTGCTCCACGGCTACGAGGAGTGGGGCAAGGATCTGTTGCAGCGGCTGCGGGGGATGTTCACCTTTGCCATCTGGGACCGCAGAGAACAGACGCTTTTCTGCGCCCGGGATCACTTTGGCATCAAGCCGCTGTACTATTACCGCAACGAGGACGGCGAGCTGCTGTTTGGCAGCGAGATCAAGAGCTTTCTGGCCCATCCCGGGTTCACAAAGGAGCTGAACGAGGAGCAGCTGCCCCTGTATCTCTCCTATCAGTATTCCCCCGGGGAAAACACCTTTTTCAAGGGTGTGAAAAAGCTGATGCCCGCCCACTGGATGGAGTGGAAAAACGGCACCCTGACGGTGCAGCGCTACTGGCAGCCGAGATTCAGCCCCGATGACTCCAAAACGCTGGAGGAATGGGAGCAGGAGATTGGCGATGCCATGAAGGAGAGCGTGCAAGCCCACAAGATTGCTGATGTGGAGGTGGGCAGTTTTCTGTCCTCCGGCGTGGATTCCAGCTATATGGCGGCGCTGGCCCATGTGGACAAAACCTTCACGGTGGGCTTTGCCAACAAGCAGTACGATGAGACAGACTACGCAAAGGAGTTTTCTGAGCACATCGGCGTCAAGAATTACGCTTACCGCATCACACCGGAGGAATACTGGGCCAATCTGGGCAAAATCCAGTACCATATGGATGAGCCTTTGGCGGACGCCGCCAGCGTGGCGCTCTACTTTGTGAACCGGGAGGCCGCCAAACAGGTCAAGGTCTGCCTGTCCGGCGAGGGCGCCGACGAATTTTTCGGCGGCTACAACATTTACAAGGAGCCCTTCACCGTGAGCTGGTACGACCGCATCCCGCTGCCCATCCGCCGGGTGATCGGCGCGGTGGCGGAAAAGCTGCCCCCCGTCCACGGGGTGAACTTCTTAGTGCGGCGGTCAAAGCCCCTGGAAGAGCGCTACATCGGCAACACCAACCTGATGGATGAGCGCCGCAAAAAGAAGCTGCTCAAGCATTACAGCGGCAGGACGCTGCCCACCGACCTTTCCCGCCCCTACTTTGCGCAGACCAAAGGGCAGGACGCCGTGACACAGATGGAATACTGCGACCTGAATCTCTGGATGGTGGGCGACATTCTGCTCAAGGCCGACAAGATGAGCATGGCCAACAGCCTGGAGCTGCGGGTGCCTTTCCTGGACCGCAAGGTGTTTGAGCTGGCCTGCCGCATCCCCACCCGCCACAAGGTGACGGCGGAGCAGACCAAGATTGCCATGCGCGGCGCGGCGGAGCAGACCATCCCCGCCAAGACCGCCGACAAAAAGAAACTGGGCTTCCCCGTTCCCGTCCGCGCCTGGCTGCGGGAGGAAAAATACGCCGCCGTGGTGCGGGACGCCTTCAACAAGCCTGCCGCAGAACAGTTCTTCAACGTAAAGGAGCTGAACCGTATGCTGGACCAGCATATTTCCGGCAAGCGGGACAACTGGCGGCAGATCTGGTGCATTTTTATGTTCTTAGTCTGGTACGATGAATACTTTGTAAAGCGCTGAGGTGAATGGCATGCTGCTGAAACAACTGCTCAAGGGCCTGGACTGTACGCTGGTTCAGGGCGATCTGAACACGGATGTGACCGATGTCTATTACGATTCCCGCAAGGTAACCACCGGCGGACTGTTTGTCTGCATTGCCGGCACCCAGCGGGACAGCCACGATTACGCCGCCGATGTGGTGCGCAAAGGCGCCGCCGCGCTGGTGATCCAGCATGACCTGCCGGCCGGGGTGCTGGCCGCCATGCCCAACGTGGCGGTGGTCCGCTTCCCGAACACCCGCTATGCGCTGGCCATGCTCTCCACCGCCTTTTTTGGCCGTCCCGCCCGGGAGATGACCATGGTGGGCGTGACCGGCACCAAGGGGAAAACCACCACCACCCATATGATCAAAGCGGTGCTGGAAGCCGCCGGGCACAAGGTGGGCATGGTGGGCACCAACGGGGTGTATTATCCCGGCCACCACTACGATCTGAACAATACCACGCCGGAAAGCTATGAGCTGCAAAAGATTTTGCGCCAGATGGCCGACGCGGGATGCGACACCTGCGTGATGGAGGTTTCCAGCCAGGGGCTGATGATGGATCGTGTGGCGGGCATCCATTACCAGGTCGGTGTTTTCACCAATCTGTACCCCGACCACATTGCCCCCGGGGAGCACTCCAGCTTTGAGGAATACCGCGGCTGGAAGGGCGAGCTGTTCAAGCGGTGCGATGTGGGCGTGGTGAACGCCGACGACCCCAACACCGCCGCCCTGCTGGAAGGCCACACCTGCGACCTGGTGACCTACGGCATTGACAGCGAAACCGTGGATTACCGCGCCGGCAAGGAGTACCGCCTGCTGCGCAGCAAGGAGATGCTCGGCGTGGCCTTCACGCTGACCGAACCGGACGGCCGCACCATGGAAGTGCAGGTGGGTATGCCGGGGCTGTTCAGCATTTACAATGCCCTGGCCACCATCGGTGTGGCGAAGGTTCTGGGGCTGGACGACGGCGCCATCCACGAGGGGCTGCAGAAGGCGCTGGTCAAGGGCCGGGTGGAGCTTGTGCCCATCAGCAACAAATTCACCATCCTGATTGACTACGCCCACAACGAGGCGGCCACCGAGAGCCTGATGGAAACGCTGAAAGCCTACCATCCCCGCCGCATGGTGGTGGTGTTCGGCTGCGGCGGCAACCGCAGCCGGCTCCGCCGCTACGGCATGGGCGAGGTCTGCGCCAAAATGGCGGATTTCTGCATTCTCACCGAGGACAACAACCGGTATGAGAAGGTGGAGGACATCATCGCCGACATCAAGGTCGGCATGGCAAAGGGCAACCCGGACGCCCAATATGTGGAGATTCCCGACCGGCTGGACGCACTGCATTACGCCATTGACCATGCGCAGCAAGGCGACCTGATTGCCGTGATCGGCAAAGGCCATGAGGCCTACCGCGACCGGGAGGGCGTCAAAACCCCCTTCCTGGAGCGGGAACTGATTGAGGAATACGCCGCCGAAAAGGGCATCGAATAAGCCGTTGCGCCGGTTCCGGCCCATCAAAAGAGAAACACATCCCCCGCCATGTTCTTTGCAGAATTTTGCAGAACATGGCGGGGGATGCGTTTTGGAACCGCTCTGACGCAGACGGCCGTGCTCAGCGGCCCGGGATGGTGTCGGCCTCCAGAATGGCGTCGTTGGCCTCCCTGTATTGGGCGGCGGTCTCATCGTCCAGCACATAGACGTTGACGGCGATGACAGCGCTTTTCACGCTCTCGGCGTAGGTCTCATAGTACAGATCAATGAATGCATGGCCGGTCATCATGGCGGTGCCGGTATCGGCGGCATAGGCGTAGCCGTAGACAAAGCTGCCGTCTGCGGAGGTAATGTACATCAGACTGCCGTAGGGAATGACATTGGGATTGACCGCGACGGTTCCATAGGTCAGCCGCCGGCCGGAAGCGCCTTTGGCGGTGGCGGAAGCCGAATACCCGGTGGAGCGCTGACCGGTGTAGGTGGCGGCGATGCCCCCGGCGGGCTTGCCGTCCACAATCTCAGGGCCGGTAAAGCCGCTCACCGGCGCCCCCTCCCCATAGCACTTGATGACCTGGGGGATCATCTCGGTGACGGTTTCCCGCCCGGTCTCGGTGGTGTCGGTCAGCTCACCATCCACATAGGTTTCCCGGTAGGACACCCGGGAAAGCCCCTCCCTGCCCTGCTGCATGACCTGTTCATAGTCCTTGCAGCGGTAGAACAGGCTGGTTTCCAGCCGCTGCACCTCCATGGGGATGGGTTCCTCCAGGGTATACTCCTCATATCGGACCCGGCGGACCGTGATCCCGGTGTCCGGCGTTGCCTCGGCGTCCAGGTCCGGTTCCACCTGATCGTTTTCCCCCAGGGAGATTCCGCCTTTTTGCAGCACATCGGCAACCGTGCCGCCGGTCACCACCACATTCGCGGTGGTTCCGTCTGCGGTGACCGGCACGGCATAGGCCCGCAGAATATGAATGCGGGAAAAGCCGTCCTCCTCAACGATATGCAGTTCGTCGTCGCTGGAGGGAGCGCTCACGCCGGTCTGCTCCATGAGGGTATCAATCTCCTCGGCGGAGGTAATGGTCACGCCGCGGGCGCCATGGGTATCGGTAATCTCCACCACGCGGAGCTGTGTGCCGGTAAAGGCAACACAAATTCCCAGCGCAGCCAGACCGCCCAGAAGTGCCCCCCAGCGGGGCCCCTGGATGGCCGCACGGCGGCGGATATGCTCTTTTGTTTTGGTGGATATCATATGCATTCCTGACTTTACAACGTTTACATTTGGAGCTGCCCATAAAAAGTGCCGGCCCGGACGGGTCGGCACTGAAGAAAGGCACAGAAAAATCAGCGCTTGCTGAACTGGGGAGCGCGACGGGCTGCCTTGAGACCGTACTTCAATCGTCTAAGCGCTCATTTTCCTTGATATTCCGGCCTTTTTTCGATGTCGGCTTATCGGTTGTCCTATTCCTTAACCCAAGAAATAGGCCGCTTTTAAGAGGGAACCGCCTGGTGAAATGCAGAATTTACTACATCAAACAGCTGTTCTGGTTTATTATACTTCACTCTTGCATAGATGTCCATAGTTGTCTTACTGTTTTCATGTCCGGCAAGGTATTGAACCGTCTTGGGGTCAACGCCTGCATACAAGAGATTGGTAATGTAGGTATGGCGCAACAGGTGGGGAGTTACCTCGAAGTCCAGGCTATATACAATGTTGGGATTGTTTTTCTGATGCCCGCCAAGGCTCGGCTTGACCGTGTACCTAATGCTCTGTCCGTTCACATACTTATAATAGGTACGCTCCTTGGTAGAGCGAACAACGATGTACTGCCATACCCGTTTGAACTGCGAGTAGGATAAAGGCTGTCCCTCGCTGTTGGCAATCACATATTCCGATTTGGAGGTTGTCTTGGCTTCTCTCAGACAATCCACAAGGCACTTGGGGATCGGAATATCCCGTCTTGCCGCTTTCGTCTTAAGGATCGTAGAAATCACGGGCCTGTTATGTTCTGTACGCCATGCTCTCTGGACCGAGATGTATGGAGTGGACGCATCCAGAAATACGCAATCCCATTGTAAGGCAAGCGCTTCTTCCCGACGCAGACCGGAAAATAATCCAATCATAGTAAACAGATAAGGCGGAAGCCCTTTGACTGTATTCAGCAACACTTCTACCTGCTGGTCTGTCAACGCGTCTTTCTTTTGTATCGGCTTTCCGCCTTTTGATGAAATTCCCACGCATGGATTGTATTCCAGCAGCTGGTTGCGTTCTGCCGAATAGAAGATGCACTTGAGAAGCATATTCACGGTATTGTGCAGTCCCTCGGACTTCTGGGACAATGGTATCAGCGCCAGACGAATATCATCCGCCGTCACTTCTTCCATATACATATCTCCCAAAGGCTTGATGATGTAGTTCTTCATATTGGAGGTATAACCTTTCAGCGTAGCCGCAGATACTTTTGCTGATTGCATCAGTAGCCACTTCTCACAATACTCAGCGACGGTAGTCTATTTTTATGCCTTTTTCTTTTTGCGCAACTTATTGTACCTTATCGCTGGAATGCTTCCATGAGAGATGTTGAGGATTTGTCAGCAAGACGGAGCACGCACAGGTTCCTTGTCTTTCTCTCCACCATGGTCAGCAGGACTTTATCTTTGTCAGATTTCCGGCCGATCACTTCATCGATCTCCCAATGTCCGAATTCCTCTCT
>SFVK01000024.1 GCA_004561545.1 bacterium | reverse complement strand
CAGTCCGAAAAATGATGACCATGGGTATGAGGCTATGACTCCAATCAAGTAAATTCGCCCCGGCGCCACAAGGGTAGAAGGCGCCGGGGCTTTTGTTGTGTCACAGGGGCTTACCCGCACCGGTGTTTCCGCTTTGTACGGGGAAGTACGCTGAAGGGGCACGGGCTGCCTCCCGCAAAGTGCCTTGCCGCTTTCCGGCATGGACTGAGCCGGATTCGCCGCGACCGGCGCCTCTGCCAGCCCCAAGCCGCCCCGCTGCCCATGGGCAGCGGGGCGGTTTCTTATGGCTTTTTATTCCCGGTGCCCGCCCCGGCTCTGATTCAGCTCCGCGCGCAGGCGGATCAGCATGGCAATGTCCGCCTTGTCCTGCTCGGTCAGATACCCCCGCAGGCCGTCATACGCCGCCACCGGCTCCTCCCGGATCAGGTCATCCAGATTGCGTGCGGGGCGATCCTCCACACCGTACAGCTGGTTGGGGGTCAGCTCCAGAATTTCGCAGAGCCGCTGAATGGCATCCCCGTCCGGCTTGTTGAGGTTTTTTTCCCAATTGCTGACGGTGGTGTTCTGCACCCCAAGCCGCTCCGCCAGCTCCTTCTGGGTCATTCCCTGCGCCTTGCGCGCCGCCTGGATGCGCGGGCCAAAATTGACAGACATTGCACTCACCTCTTTAGTAAGCGTATCACAGAACAAGCCCGTTGTAAAGATAAATTCCAGAATTTCTGAATTTTTTCATTGACATTTCAAAATAGTTGGATATAATAAAATGCAGTTCCAGAATTTCTGGAACCAAAAAACAAGGAGGTTTTGTATGGAACAACTGAACATTGACACCGGCGTACGGAGCTACGCCATCAACGGCGGACCGGAGCAGGGCGGCGGCATTTTGCGGTTCAACCCCGGCGACCCCAATGTGTACAGCCGCTTTCTGGAGCTTGGACCCAAGCTGGAGGAGCTGGAGCGCCGGGTGGCCGAGGAGGGGTGTGCCCTGCCGGAGGAGGACGGCGAGGCCGCGCTGCGCCTTTTGACCAGGGCGGACCGCAGCGCCAAAGCGATGCTGGCGGAGGTCTTTGGCCCCGGCAACGATTTTGACGTGATTCTGGGCGGTGCCAATCTGATGGCCGTGGCGTCCAACGGGGAGCGGGTCATCACCAACCTGTTTGCCGCCCTGCAGCCCATTTTGGAACAGGGCGTCCGCTTTTGCGCCGATCAGCGCGCCGAGGCCGCAGTGGAACAGGCCGACGCCCGCCGGGCCGCCCGGGGGGACCGCGAATGACGGATGCCTGGTCGCTGCCCACCCGCCTGACGGTGGAGGGCCGGAGCTACGGCATCCATGCGGATTACCGGGACATTCTGGATGTCATCCGATGTCTGAATGACAGGGACGAGCCGGAATTTCTCCGCTGGTATGTGGCCCTGGCCCTGTTTTACCGGGAGAAAGTCGCCCCGGAGCACCGCAGCGCGGCCATGGCGGCCATGACCGATTTCATTGCCTGCGGACAGCCCCAGACCACCGTGCCGGGGCCGCGGCTGCTGGACTGGCAGAGGGATGCCGGTGTGATTGTGGCGGACGTCAACCGGGTGGCCGGGCAGGAGGTGCGGGCGCTGCCCTTTCTGCATTGGTGGACCTTTGTGGCATACTTCAACGCCATTGGGGAGGGGCAGCTCTCCACCCTGCTGCGCGTGCGGAACAAGCTGCGGCGCGGGCGCCGGCTGGACCCCTGGGAGATGGACTACTACCGGGAAAACCGCGCCCTGGTGGATGGCCGCGAACCGCCCACGGCACAGGAGCAGGCAGAAAAAGCCCGGCTGGAGCGCATTCTGGCCGGGAAAGAACCTTGAAGGAGGTGAAACTTTATGGCATACACCTATGATGTCTCCCTTTCGGTCCCCCCTGCCGCGGAGGACAGCGGCCCGTCGATGGCGGAGCTTTCGGGGGAACTGAACGGACTGCTGACCCAACTGCGGCAGATCAGCGACGCCATGAACTCCGCCTTTTCCACAGGGCAGGTGCAGGCGCTGACCAAGAGCACCGCTGCCGCCGCCAACGCCCAGTCCCGGCTGGCGGCAACCACCCGGAAAGCGGGCGCGGCCGCCCGGCGCTCGCTGGCCGACTTTGACGAGCTGAACCGGCTGCAGAGCGCAGCGGGCAGCTCGGGGTCCGGCCGTTCCTCCAAAGGCAAGAGCGGCAAGAGCTCGGGGGCCTCCGAAAGCGCCGCTGGCGACACGCTGCTGGACGGATGGCAGGATTTTTTTGACAAGCTGCAAAAAAACCTGTCGCCCGCCCTCGCCCTGTGGCAGACCGCATGGCAAGAGATCCGGCAGGCAGCCGCCGATGTTTGGCCGGTGATCCGCCAGGCCGCCCAGGATTGCTGGGACAATGCCTTTTCTCCCCTGCTGGCCAACCTGCGGGACGTCTTTCTGCCGGGGATCGCAAACAGCTTTTCCGAGGCGTTCGCACCGCTGGTCAGCGGCGTGGCGGTGACTGCGATTCAGGTCTTTGGCGACTGGTTTGTCTGGCTGTGCGGGCTTGTGAACGACGCGGTGAACTCGATCCTGCTCCCGGTCCTGTCCCTGATTCTGAACGTTTGGCAGGGGCTGATGGATGGCATCTCGGCAGCCTGGACCGCCTACGGTCAGCCGCTGATGGAGGGGGTTGTGCTGGCCTTCCAGAATCTGGAAAGCTGGATCACCCTTTTGTGGGAGACCACCCTCAAGCCCTTTTTCCAGTTCTGCATTGCCGCGGTGCGCGACCTCTGGAACCAGCATTTACAGCCTTTGTGGAACGATCTGACCATGCTTTTTGCCGAGATCGGCCTCTGTGTGCTGGATTTCTGGAACAATGTTCTTGCGCCGGTGGCTTCCTGGCTGGTCAGCACTCTGGGGCCGGTGTTTGAGCAGGTATTTGAGTTCGCGGCGGGAACCGTCATCGGGGCGGTGGGAATCATCGCCGAATGGATCGACGTCGCCGTGAACCTGCTGCGGGGCGTCGTGGAATTTCTGGACACCACATTCCGCGGCCGCTGGGACGTGGCATGGGACGGGATCAGCGGCACCGTGACCCGCGTGTGGAATGGCATCACCACATCGGTGAAAGGCGCCGTCAACCTGGTCATCGGCTTTGTCAACCGCATGATCTCGGCCATTGTCTCCGGCCTCAACGTGGTGGTGCGGGCGCTGAACGGTCTCTCCTTCACAGTGCCCTCCTGGGTGCCGGGGATCGGCGGATCGCAGTTCGGGTTCTCACTGGGAACCCTCACCGCCCCCCAAATCCCCTACCTGGCGCAGGGCGCGGTCATTCCGGCCAACCGCGAGTTTCTCGCCGTCCTCGGCGACCAGAGCCACGGCACCAACGTGGAGGCCCCGCTGGCCACCATCCAGCAGGCAGTGGCCGAGGTCATGGAGGATGTGCAGGCCGGGCAGATGGCTGGTTTTGAGACGCTGGCCGAGCTGCTGCGCCAGCTCATCAGCGCCGTGTACGGCATCGAGCTGACCGACGAGCAGGTGGGCCGCGCCGCCCAGCGCTGGCAGCGCCACCAGGAAATCATGATGGGAGGTGCGTTCTGACGTGACACTGACCGATCTGTTCCAGATTGACGGCCAACCCATGTACGCCCCGGACGCG
>SFVK01000023.1 GCA_004561545.1 bacterium | reverse complement strand
TGCCCGGCTGCCGGGAGGCGGTGGAGGACGGGGTCAGCGGGTTCCTCTGTCCCGCGATGGATGCCGACGCGCTCTACATAAAAATGAAAGCCTTTTTGGGCCTCACCCCCGAACAGCGCGCCGCCATGGGCCGCGCCGGCCGGGCCCTGATGGAGCGGGACTTTGACAAGGACGGCGTTGTGGCCGCCACGCTGGACCGCATCCTGGCTTCCGACGGCCAGTGGGAGCCTCTGGGCGTGTGAGCGCCGTGGAAAATTGAAAAAAGCCGCCCCGCCAGGTGTGGAACCCATGGCAAGGCGGCCTTTTTGCGTTAGGGAAACGGAGTCAGCCCGACCGGGCAACCGGGTAGGCGTCTGCGGTGGAGTGATACCAGTCCAGAAACTCGTCGTACATTTCCTCTCCCCGCAGACGGGCGGCGCGAGCGTCTTCCAGCCGTTCATAACTTCCCAGATAGTAGGTTTTTCCCTGGAAACCGATGCGGGCAACCCAGCGCTGGGAACGCTGGTCCCAGGAAACGCCCCGAACCCCGCTGGTGTTGTTCCGGGGCGTGGTTCGCGTTTCAATGGCTTCCACAAAGGTACCTTCCGTGAAGTGGCAGTGTTCGGTTGGATTGACCTGGCAGCCACAGCTGGTGGTGTGGCCGTTTTTCAAGCTGGACTCCCGCACGTCCACGGTTCTGCCACAGTCACAGCGGCAGCGCCAGAGGGCATATCCGTGGGGGCCGGTTCCTGCTTTTTGCTGCACAACCAGCCGGCCAAACCGTCAGCCCGTCGCTGCCGTTGTCGGCAACCTGGACCTGACTCTCCGCCATGCCCATCTCGGTGGTGGTCACGTCGGCGGTGCAGCTCTCGATTTCACCGGTAGCCGGCGCAAGACGGCTGGCTTCCTGAATGACGCCGGTCGCGCCGGTCGGCAGGGCGGACAGCTTGAACCGGAGCTCGCAGCCGCCCTGGACGATGCGGATCTCCGCGTATTCCACGCTGGAGGAGCCGGTGTTTTCCACCACAATGACGGCCCCATTCAGGCGCATCCATCCTTCTTTGTTTCCCGGACCCGGTTTCCCCTCCTTCCGCAGCGGCTGGTCTTAAAGTAATCTACTTTAAGTTACTTTAAGAAATTATACCATACCACTTCCAGGATTCTGACAAACAACGGGTGTGTTCCACCCAAACCGGCGCCCCGGCACAAGATGCCTTGTGCCGGGGCGCTGTTCGCTGCGGTGCAAAAAAAGGGTCAAAAAATGCTCCCGGTACAGTTCTCAGTGGTTGTCACTGTTCGCTGTACCGGGAGCATTTGTCTGCTGCGGGGCGTTTATTGGGTTTTCAGCTTTGCGTATGCCGTCATAATGGTCCGCCGCGCCGGAACAAGCCGCAGCCACACCGTGCGGAAAAACCACCACCAGAAGCATCCCGGGCGCTGGGGCCGGCCCTTGCGCTCTGCTTCGGCGGCGACGGCAAGGATCTGGTCGCGGCGGATGGGGCCCTCGATGGCGGTCTGGGCGTCCCCCACAAAATAGTAGCCCTCGGGCGACGCACGGTACACCCGGTGCAGGACCAGCCGGCCCGGCGCCCGCTCATAGAAAGCGATATCCCCCCGGCGCAGCGCGGGCGGCGCGGGGCGCAGAAACACCCGGTCCCGGCCCGGGACCAGAAAGGGCGTCATGCTGGACCCGGTGATGACCACCGGGCAGGGCTGGCCCGCCGCAAAGCAGACCTCCATCAGGCCCTTGATTTCCTCCGGCGTCACAAGCCGGCTGTGTCTGGGTTCCACAATCATTCCTCCCCGGCAGACTCCATGAGCCGGGCTGCCTGTTCGCGGGTCAGTTCGGTGACGGTGCCCTCCCCCACGCGGTAAATGCGGCTGCAAAGACTCAGCACGCTGGGCCGGTGGGTGGTCACAATGCAGGTGCGCCCGCTGCACGCCCGCATCAGATTTTGCAGAATGCGGCGCTCGGTGGCGGGGTCCAGGGCGCTGGTGGCTTCATCCAGCAGCAGCACCGGCGCGTCCCGCAGCAGGGCACGGGCCAGCGCCAGGCGCTGGGCCTGGCCCTCCGAAAGCCCCCTGCCCCGCTCGCCCACCTTGCTGTGGATGCCGTGTTCCATCCGGCTGACAAAATCCCAGGCGCAGGCACTGCGCAGCGCGGCTTCCAGCTGGGCATCGGTGGCGTCGGGGCACATCATCCGCAGGTTTTCCTCCACGGTGCCGGAAAACAGGGAGTTGCCCTGGGGCACATAGGCGAAAAATTCCCGGGTGTCGGCGGTCATCGGCACAGCCACTTCGCCGGCGCGCAGCGTCACGCGGCCCTGCGTGGGATGAATCAAGCCAAGCAAAAGACGCAAAATCGTGGTTTTTCCCTCTCCGCTGGGTCCGACCAGCGCAACAATCTGGTTGGGCGCGGCGCGGAAATTGCAGTCATGCACCACCGTCTTGCCGGGTTCATAGGCAAAGGCCACATCCTCCAGTTCCACGGTCAGGCCGCTGCGGGCCAGCGGGCGCAGCGTTTCGGCTGCGGCGGGGTCGTGGATTTCCCGCTTCAGCTCGGTCATTTCCCGCACGCGGTGGGCGCTGACCGCGCCGTTCACCATGCCGGGAAAAATCCCCACAAGGCTGTTGAAGGTGCTGCGCAGGCGGCTGCTCTGCTGCAAAAACAGGGTCATGGTGCCAAAGGTGATCGCCCCGCTCCACAGGCGCAGCAGGCAGTAGCCGAACACCACAAAGGTCACCACCGCGCCCAGGGCCGACAGCCACAGGTTGGATTGGATGGAAAACTGGTTGTAGTCCAGGTTGGTTTGCTTATACCGCTGCTGCCAGCCGGTCATTTGGGCACAGCTGCGGTCCGCCAGACCAAAGCTCTTGATGTTGTCAAAATTGGTAAAGGTCTCGCTCTCAAAGCTCATCATGCCGCTGTTGAGCTCCAGCACGCGGCGGCGGTGCTCCCGCAGGCGGCGCATCAGGTAGCGGCTGGTAAGCAGCAGAAAGGGCGCGCTGAGCAGCGCCAGAAACGCCATTGTCACATCATAGTGCAGAATGACCAAAAATGTACTGAGAAAACTGTAAACACTGATGATGACATTGGGCAGCCAGTTGACGGCGTTGGACGCCACCGTGTTCACGTCATTGGTAAAGCGGTTGAGCAGGTCGCCGCCCGCAAAGGCGCTGAGCTGCATCCAGTCCGCGTCCAGGATGCGGGCAAAGATGTCGGCCTGAATGTCGTTGTTCACATCGATGCTGATGCGGGCGGAAAGCCGGCTCACCGCGCTGTTGAACAGCAGGCTGAACAGCGTACCCGCCACGGCCAGAAGGGCCAGAAATACCAGCCGGCCGGTATTGCGCTGCAGAACAATATCGATCAGGTACTTGCCGGCCACCGAGGACACAATGCTCAGGGTGGAGCTGGCAATGCCCATCAGGATATAGAACACCACCGCGCGGCGGTAGCGCCTGCTGTAACCGAAGATCCATTTCCAGTCGGCAAAGAAGGTGCCGAAGGTGCCGTCTTTGCGGGATTGTTTGAGCCGTTCCACCATGGCGGATTTGAGCCAGCGGTTCCAGCCGGTGTACTGCGGTTGCTGATTCATCCTGCGGCCCCCTTTGCTGCTGATTTTGTTTATTATATACCAAAAACGGGGTTTTGGGAAGAGTTTTCCCGGGGCGGGGCGGCGGCTGTGCCGAAAGCGGGGGACAAAAAAGGGCCGGGCCCCCTTGCGGGGACCCGGCTCAGACTGTCAAAGAACCCCTGTTTAGCAAGCTGCTAAGCAGGGGTTTTGGCGTGTTTTGTGGAAAACTCGGATCGGAAACAGAGAAAGCAGCAACAAAAAGGAGTCTTTCCA